>JAAVAX010000001.1 GCA_014803855.1 Mycoplasma sp.
TCATTGGAAACATTAACAAATGATTTTGTATTAGTATTTTTTTGATTCTTTTGTTCTTCTAAAAAAATAAGTTTAAAGGGATTACTTTCTGAATTATTACCTAAAGAATTTAGAGCAATTCTTGTAAATTCTTTAATATCTTTTTTATTTAAAGGATTGATATTAATAGTTTCATTTTTTTCATTTTTGATTTTATAATAAGCAAGTTCATCAAACTTAACTCCTCTTTGATTGGAAGCTAAAGCACTATCATAGGTATAATGTAGGTTACCAAACATATCAACATATTCATGCTTTACTAGGCCTTTATTTATAAATGAACTTTTAGCTTCTTCATAACTTCTGGTATGTTGACCTAAAGCATTAATTCAAGCAGCTTCTAAACGGCCATTTTGGTCTGCTCATTCAAATGGCCTCATTTGACCAATATCAATTCTTTTTGTTTCTAAATCAAAGATAGCTTTATTCAAATTGCCATAATACATTTGTTGATTTATTGTATCTCTATTTGATCATAAAATATTTTGAACAATATCATCATATGAATTGTAATATTTACCTTGATATAAATATTTATAAATATCTTGAGAAGTATCAAGAACTGAAGCATTATCATGAGTTGAATTATTCTTAATAATTGCATTAGTTAAAGCTAAAGTAGAAACACCAATAGTAGGTACTAATAAAGCTGAAGAAGCAACTATCAATGTTATTCTTTTCATTTTCTTATTCATTATTTACCACCTCTTGTTATGACATTATTATTAATAGCTCATTCTATCAATTCACTTTTTGAATAAAATATTATGTCATTATTTGGTAATTGATATTTTGATATTAAATTATTACTTGTATAAACAATAAAGTCATATTCATTTAATAAATAATTTAAAGCTTGATCATAATCTAAAAAGAAATAATTTAGTCCAGGTTGATTTTCTGAATTTACANAATACATTTCTATATCTNTTATTTCACNAAAATCAGANAAGTTTTTAGTTTGNCTAATTTCATTTTCAATAACTAATTTATAATCTACTTCAAATAAAGATGAAAATGTTTTAAATAAATAATCATTNACATCAAAATTAAGTGAAGATAAACTTCCATCTTTAATCTCAACATTAGGATCATAAATAATGTATTCATTATTGGTGGTGTTATATTTTACATTTGATTCATTATTTGATCATCAATTATTTGGTAATATGTATTCATTTTCTTCATTATTTGGATTTACTTTTCCATTAANAATATTAGGTAATTGNACAATTTTAGTAGTTTTAATGTCATTGACAACTAAATTGACTGCATTCTGAACTAATGAAGGNTCATTGGAATCAATAAGGTATCCATTNCCAAATATAAATTGATTAATAAATGTTTTTGGATTGGTTACATTTGTTTCAATTTCATTTTTAACTTTATTAAATACATAATTTACTAAAGTATTTGAATTATTACTAATTAANTCTTCATAAGTACCTATAGTTTCAAATACACCTTGTGGTCTTGATTTTTGATCCNCAGTTTTTGTAATTTTTTCAAAAGAAAATACATTNTTAATATTAGATTTTGTTGGTTGNTATGCATTATTAACAATATCTTTTGCTTGAACATATTTTAAATTATCTAGNTCTTCATAAAATCTACCATTATAGTAGTATTGATCTTTTGAATATGAAGATGTAATTTTTTGTGGACTAATCATCTTCATGTCCTTAATAGTAGTTTCTTTTAATGACNATAAACCTCAAAACATTGTTGTTTTTTTNCCNCCATTTCAAATATATTGGGTTGATGAATCACTAACAGTATAGANATATGAATAATAATNTGTNNAAGGAACAAAAGCANCAATTAACATATCTANTGCCATAAAAGCAATATTAATGTATGGAATTGAATTAGCAATATTTTTTGATAAAGTAGTCATCTTACTTATAAGGTTTTTAAAATTACCATTACTTAAATTCTTTAAGAAATTATTATTTTCTAATATATTTCTTAAATTACNAGTAAAGTCTTTGAAGTTATTATATATTGACNTAATACTGTTATTGTTATATAAAGAAGAATCATATAATGGTAATCCTTCTTCAATTTTTGCAATAACTTTATTAGCTAATTCTTGAGTGTTTATATCTAAATTAAAGTAAGCACTCATTCATGATANAGGTTTAATTGTATTTAGTCCTTTATAAATTATGTTAGCTAATTTACTTTTATTATTANNAGNATTAAAAATNGTTTCATCTAANATTTTTTTAAGTTCNCNATTTANATTTGCTTTATTAAAATCTAAATCATTTAATGAANNTGAATNACCTAATTTATTTAACAATCTAATTAAAACAAATTCTTCATAAGTAATATTATTGATTGANTTTTTAATTTTTTGAAATAGATTTGATGATGAACTTATATCTTCAAAAACANCTCTNTATTGTTCTGATTTATAAAATGNATTANNAGTATCANTATCAAGAATAGATTTTAGTTTAGANTTAACATCATCAAATAATAGTTCATATGAAACATTGAAAAATGAAGAAGAATTTACTAAATTTGATGCTAAATCTAAAAGTATTAGACTATTTTCACTTCCATCAGGTTTGGTTCCAGTTAAAATTTCATAAAACTTATCAGTAGAAGTTGATGAAAACATATTTCATAATTTTTCATATTCTTTTTCATAAGTTCTATTTAAAGCTTGATAAGTATCTAAATATGTTCTTTGATTTTCTACAAAAACATTGATCATATTAAAATCAAATGGAATTAATCCAGATGCATTTACACTATTTGTGCTTGCTAAATTAACAATGTTAATAGCATTAATAAATTCTGAATAATGTCTTACTTGATCTGTATAGTATTTAATATCAACACTAATATTTTTTGTATTAGATTTAAAATCTAATATTTTTTGGAATGATATTTTTTGTCCTTTAAGATCTTCATTATTTGAATACAACAATGCTTCAGGAATTAATTTATAAATTTTGTCATCAATTTCTTTGGCTATTTTGTCAAAAATATCCCTTGTATCTTGAATTAAACTTTCTTTTGCTCCATATTTAATTAAATTATCAATAATTCATGAATAAGATAATATAACACTATAAAAACTATTAAAGTTCTTACCGTCTTTTATAGTATTTAAAAATTCAAGGTAATTATCATATAGTTTTGAATTAAATGATTTTAACTTATCAAAATATTTATTTAGTTCATCATTTAGTTCTCTAATATTAATTGGTGGTAAAGATGTTTCATCATTTGTTTTAGAAGTATTTTCTTCAACAAGGATTATGCCTAAAAAACCAGCAATTTGATTTGCATCTTTTTCTTCAGCTATTAATGGATCATCAGAATCTATTTTTTTTCAGTTTTTAGTATCTGTAATAGATCTAATATCATCAGTGGTTTGAATATAATAAGGACCAAATAATGTATTTTCATCATCTTGAGATAAATCAATAACATAAGATGATTTACCATTAGTATTATTTACTTTAGTATAATCAAAATCNGTCATTACATTNCTTATATTNTTGATATTAATTTCATCTTTTGAAAAGTAATTTATTGAANNATCTATAGAAGAAGTTAATTCTAAATATCTTTTAGAATTNGTTTTAATATAATCTGNAAANATTTTTTTAGCAGTAATTGANCTTTCTCATTTTGAATCATTTGGATTGCTTATATTNCTAATTAAATCTTTTTTATTAATACCACTTGAATAGTTATTATCACCATCAATGATTGCAATTACATCTTCATCACTGATATTGGTGCCATTTTTAATTCCATCACCTTTTTCTGAATAGTAGANAGAACTTAGATATAAAGATAAATCTTCTTTATTTTTAAAATATATACCATTGAAATAATAAGCATCATGGATTGAAAAATAAGATTTTTGAGCATCTAGACTATTTTCAAAAATGGAATCATTTTTACCTTTGTAAATTGTTTTGGTTTTTAAATTATTATCAGAATATATTTTTGATAAATCAGAGGCTGAAATACCTGATATATCATTTGAAACTATATTTGGTAATGAAGTTTTACCATTTATTTTCTTAATTTCATTTGCAACATTTTTTCTCAATAATGCTGGATCATTATAATAAAATGTTTTACCATTTTTAGTAATTGATCATTTATCCCTATTTTCAACATTTAGGTTTTCAACAAAATAATTACTTTGAACATAATTTTCTAAATCACCATAACTACTAAAAACATTATCATCAAAATAAAAACTAGTATTAGAATAATTTCTATTTTTAGACAAAATTGATGATAAAGAAACACTTGTTATACATATTCCTGAAACTAAAAGAAAACCACCTGCATAAAGTACCTGTCTAATTTTAGCCTTTTTCTTATCAATTTTAGGCATAATCCAATTACTCCTTTTAGATTAATTAAATTTTAATAAAAAAAATGCTTACTTTATATAAAACAATTAAATTAATTAGCGCTTACTTATAAAAATCGCTAATTAACATAATTTTAAAATAATAAGTTTAAATTTAATATCATTTTTGCAAAAACATCATGATAAAGGCTATTAATGAATATTTTCAATTGTTACATTTTTAGCTCAGTTTACTTTGTGATAAATTATTTCATAAGCAATCATTTTAAATATATCTGAGATATAGAAAATAAAATATGATCAAGCAAAAGCAGTATCAAGTTTTGTTAGACCTAATACTATCATTATTAATCAACAAATTTGAATTAATCCACCAATTGATTCAATTAAAGCAGCAATGTTTGTTAAACCACCAACTGAAATGATTCTATCTCTTGAAACAAATCATACAAACAAAGGAATAAATACAACTATTCCAATTAAAGTATTTCTAATATTATCTAAAAATATAGCTCTACCTTCATTGATAATTTGATTAATATCAGTTCCTGGTGGAAGTGTATCAATATTTAAACTGTAATAATGCTCTAAATCTTTAATGTATCCTTCAGATAAAAATGTCATATATTTTGTAGTAAAAGCAAATATTAGAGCAATTAAACCAATTATTAAACCTATTATAAAATGATACCCCTGTAATTCTTTGGCATTCTTTTTAGCTTTTTCAATATTATTATTACCTAACTCTTTACCAACATAGACAGCTACAGTTGCACTTAATGCCTCAAATGTAGTTCAAAAAATATTAAAAAACATACCAGTTATACCCAAAATAGTAGCAGCTGATATTCTTAAATAATTTTCTCCAATTGATCCAACAGGATAACCTAAATTTCACAATGTAAATCTAAGATTAACTGTTATTGAACCAATTGCAAACAATAAAAATGATGGCATTCTTTTACCAAATTGACTAAAAATAATTCTAGATATTTGAAATATTTTAAATATATTAATGAATAGATGTTTTTCATTAAATCAAATTCAAATAGTTAAAAATAATATTTCAACAAATAATGAAATAAGTGTTGAATAAGCTAGAAATTCAATATTGTTTTTTAAAACATAAATGAAAATTGAATTTAAAACAATATTAACAACTAATGTTAAAGCAGCAGCTAATAATGAAATAAATCCATGATTTTTTTCTCTAATAATCATTTGCAATGTAAAAGCTCAAGCATTTATTATTCATGATATTGCTATTATTCTTAAATAATTAATTGAATTCTCTCTAACATTATCTGACATTCCTTCATCAAAACTAGAAATAAGTCTAATCATAAAATCAGGAAAAGATATACAAGGGATAGCAAAAAACAATGCTATTCCTAAAGCAAAGAGCATTCTTAAATTAATTACTTCCTTGACCTTATCCCATTCCTTTTTACCAACATATTGTGAAAACAATGATGTTCCAATGATGGTTGTAGTAGAAACTATTCCAAGTTGAATTTCTGTTCAAGCATTAGCATGAGCTAAAGCTTCATTTCCTCCTTGTTGACTAATTGCCATAAAATTATCAACAAATGCATTAAGAGAAAAAATTAAAGATGATAATATAACAGGTAAAGCTGTTTTGGTAAAAGCCAATCATACCTGTTTATTTTCAGGTAAATTCATCTTAACTCTTGAAAAAAATTTAGATAATGACATTTCTACTTTTTCTATATCTTTATTAATACTTATTTTTAATTTTCTTTTACTACTTTACAATTAATGATTCTTCATTCATAGATGCAGGTTTTTTAATACCCATGTAATCTAATATTGTTGGAGCAATGTTAGCTAATTTTCCATTTTTTAATTTTATTGATTTATCAGTTGATATTAACATAACTGGACTTGAGGTGTGTTTTGTAGCTGGATTACCATCTTTATCTTCAGTTATTTCAGCATTTCCATGATCAGCTGTTATAAATAAAACACCACCAATTGATTCAACTCAATCTTTAATTCTTTTAATTTGTGAATCTAAGAAAGAAACTGCTTCAATTGTTGATTTTAGATTTCCTGTATGACCTACCATATCTGGATTTGCAAAGTTCATAATAACAAGGTCATAATTTGCTCCATGTTCTATTAAATAATCAGTAATACCTTCAGCTGACATATGTGGAGCATCAGCATATGATTCAATTTTTAATGATTCAATCATTTTCTTGTCCATATTAGGATAAACAATATCAATTCCTCCATCCATAAAGAAGGTAACATGAGCATATTTTTGTGTTTCAGCTAATCTTAATTGTTTTAAACCAGCTTCTGAAATAACTTTACCAATAGGGTTTTTAACTTCCATTTCAGAGTAAGCAACAATTGTATCTAAACCTTCATATTTCATCATTGAAACGAATTTATTGATTTTTACTGGTGTAGATGGTTTAGCATCATAAACATTAGAACCAATAAATAAATGTGTTAATTGTCTTGCACGGTCTGGTCTAAAGTTGAAAAAGATTATTGAATCTCCATCTTTTACAAAATTTGCACTAGGGTTGATAGCTGGAATGAAAAATTCATCAGTAATATTTTCACTATATTGTGAATTAACATAATCAACACCAGATGTAAAGGTTTTATCAGATTTACCTAAAATAGCTTGATATGCTTTTTCATTTCTATCAAACATTTTGTCACGATCCATTGCATAAAATCTTCCTGAAATAGAAGCTAAATTATAGTTATATTTTTTTAATTGTTTTTCTAATTTTTCCATTGAACTTAAAATTGATTTAGGTGCAACATCTCTACCATCACCAAAAACATGAACTGATACATTTTTTACGTGATTTTCATGAGCTGCATCTATTAAAAGAAATAAATGCTCTTCTAATGAGTGAACTCCTCCAGGTGATAAAAGACCCATTAAATGTAATGTTGAATTATTTTTATTTACATCATCAAATGCCTCTTTGAAATATTTATTAGATTTAAATTTATTATCTTCAATTTCTTTACCTATCAATGATAAACCGGTGTAAACAATTTCTCCAGCACCTATATTTAAGTGACCAACTTCTGAATTTCCCATTTGTCCTTCAGGTAATCCTACATATTTACCTGATGCCTCAATAACAGAATTTGGATAATTTTTAAATAAATCATCAAATGTTGGTGTATTTGCTTGTTTAAAACCATTACCTTGAATCTCATCTCTTAATCCTAATCCATCAATTACACATAAAACTACTGGTTTTTTCATACAATTCTCCTATTTTTTTAACTTGAAACACATTATTTTTTATTTTTCAATTTTTATATTTCTAAATTATACATTACATTTAATTTATATTTAATATCCTTACTAAATTTAACTTATATACATTCTATATATAAATTTAAATATCATTAGCCAAAACTGGCCTAAATTTAGGTTAAAAACTGCAAAAAAATCTCTTTAATTTCAGCTAGATTTTGTAAAAAATGTGAACTAAAACCATAAATAATGTATAATTTTGGGTGACAGTGGTAGAAAGTGGGTGAAAAATGTTTACAGGGCAATTTGAACGTAGTGTCGATTCTAAAAATAGAGTAGTCCTACCTCCAAATATCAAAAATTCTTTAGGAAACATTTTTTACTTAACCATTTCTTCTGGAAAAAAATTAGAAATAAGAAGCACTGAAGAATTTGAGAATTTTGTAGATAAAATTGATCAAAACAATCAATTAGATCCATTAATTCAAAAATATAAAAGATTTATTATGTCTCAAACTGTAAGGATTGAAACAGATAAATTAGGTAGATTCTTAATTCCTGATAATTTTCTAAAAGCTATTGCTGTCAAAACAACAGTTTCATTTGTTGGTATGGGAAGAATAGTAGAAGTGTGAGCTTCTGAAGTTCTTCAAATGCAACTTGATGAATTGAAGGATGAATCAACTATTGATGATTTAGCTTCTGAAATGCTTAAAAAAGGATTTAAATTATAATGCATGTGCCTGTTATGCTTAATGAAGTGATTCAATCACTTGATATAAAGCAAGATGGGATATATGTTGATTTAACCTTAGGTAGAGCAGGTCACTCAGAAGCTATACTTAAAAATATCAAAAACGGAAAACTAATAGCTTTTGATAAAGACAAAATTGCTATCAATGAATCATGAAGCCGTCTTATTAAAGTTAGTGATAATTTTGTACTAATTCATTCGGACTTTAAAAACATTAAGGATGAATTAGGTAAACTTGGAATTAAAAAAGTTGATGGTATTATTGCTGATTTAGGAGTTTCAAGTCCTCAACTTGATAATAAGGACCGTGGATTCTCTTATAACAAGGATGGTTATCTTGATATGAGGATGGACCAAGATCAATCATTGAAGGCATGAGATATTGTAAATAATTGAAGTGCAGAAGAACTAATAGATATTTTCACTAGTTATGCAGATGTAAAATTACCAAAAGTAATTGCGAATGCCATTATTGAAAATAGACCTATAAATTCTACATTACAACTTGTTGACATTATTAAATCCTGTTTACCAGCGAAAATTATTAGGCAAAAAAACCCGGCAAAAACTGTGTTTCAAGCAATAAGAATAGCTGTTAACAATGAACTTGAATCACTTGGTACTGTTCTAAAAGATTCAATAGATTTTCTTAATGATGGAGGGGTGTTAGCAATAATAACCTTTCATTCAATTGAGGACAAAATCGTTAAAGAGTTTTTTGGTAAATTAATCAAAAGTAAAATTGATCCAAAAATTCCAATTCAAGAAGAAAAGAAATTTTTTGTCAAAACTATATATCCAACAAAAGATGAAATTCAATCTAACAAAAGATCACGAAGTGCAAAATTAAGAGTTTTAAAAAAAATATAAAGGAGTTTTTTATGAATGATATAAATGTTAATGCTTTAATTAGTTATGACAATATAAAAATTATTGCAGTTGCTGAAAAAAACAATAATATTATTAATATTCATGAAGAATCCATTTCATCAAATAATAGTTTAAGTAAAAGAGACATAAAAGTTTCTATTAAGAAAGCTATAAATGCTATTGAAGAGAAATTATCAAAAAAAATTAATTCAATAAACATTATATTTGATGATTTTATGAAAAGCTCTGAACATTTAAAATTTTCTACAAAAATAGTTGAAGAAAAAATTGAATTTAGTAATAATAAATTTCTAAGCATAAATGACTGCAACAAAATCATTGATGATATGTATGAAAAGTCAAAAAATGCCGAAGTTGACAAAAAGCTAATTTCAATTACACCATTTAAATTTATTTATGTAGAAGATGTTGAAACTTTTGAAAAAGAATCTCCATCTTTTCCAGTGGATAAAAGGATTAAGAAATTAAAAGTATTGTTTTCAATTAGATACATGGATAAAAGTAGTTATTTAGCTTCTATTGATTTGTTTGATTTATTAAACATTAAAATAAAAGACATTATATTGGATTCACAAATTGCAATATATGATAATAATGAAAATGCTATTTTAAATAGTGATAATGAAACAAGTTTTACATTGGCAATTGAAAATAACAAAACTATGTTAATAACTAGTGTGAATAATATTGTTATTAAAACTGACAATTTAAACTTTTCATTTTCAAATCTAATTAAAAAAATTGCTTATGATTTTGGTATCTCAACATATGAGGCAAAAAAAATAATAAATTGTTATGGTAAATTGAATGACAATGGAGATAACAATAAAGAAATTATTTACTTTTCACATTCATCTAATGGTGAAATCTCAAAATCAATTAAAGTGTTAGATGTTATAAATATAACAAAATCATTTCTAAAATCTATCTGTATACAAGCTAATGATTTAATAAAATCAAGAATAAATAAGTCGAATTTATTTTCAAGTGTTGAATTAAAATTTGTAGGACAATTATCAAAAATTAATAATGTTACAAATTATTGCTCAAAGTATTTTGAAAAAGTTAAAATTGCTTTAGATAATAAAAATGAATCAATTTATGAGTGGAATAAACCATTTATGAGTATTAGAAATTATTTAATTTATACTAAAGTTCTAAATAATTTAAAATCAGAAAGTTTTTATTACAATAGTAACTATGTAAATAATAATTACAAAAGAGATCATTTATTTGTTGAATCAACAACAAAACAAAGTTCTTCATTATTATTAGTCTAATTATTTAAGGAGATAAAGTTGATACTATCAGATGATTTAATGAATTTATCAGTAATTGGTGTTGGTGATGCAGGATGTAAAGCAGTTGATTCCATTTCAAAAGATAATATTGATGGAATAAAGTGTATGTATATTAATACTAATAAAAATTCATTAAAAGATTATGATGAAAACTACTCAATTTTATTGAATGATGATAATGGTAATAATTTAGGAAATTCAGGTGATCCAATTGTTGGAAAAACTGCTGCCCTTAGTTCTTTAGATTTAATAAAAAGTAAATTGAAAGATACTAAATCATTAATTTTAACAGCTGGTTTTGGTGGTGGAACTGGAACTGGAGCATTACCAATTATTGCTAAAGCTGCAAAGGAAATGGGAATTTTAACTATAGCAATAGTTACAACTCCTTTTTCTTATGAAGGTATAGCAAAAGATCTTAATGCTAAAATTGGATTAGAAGATTTAAATAAAAATGCTGATGTTATTATCAGAATTTCTAATAATCGTATAATCAACAATTATCCAGACATCATATTATCAGATGTTTTTAAATTAATTAATAAAGTTTTAAAAAATTCAATAAATTATTTCATTAATTTATTTTCAAACAACTCCATCAATGTTTCTAAAAGTGATTTAATAAATTCTTTAAAAAACAAAGGAGAATCATATATCGGATTTGGTTCTGGAGTTGGTAAAAACAAAATTGCTAGAGCTATAAATGAAGTTGTTAATTCAAAAATAATTGAAACACAATTTAACAAATCGACAAATGCAGTAATGATGATTGTTGGAGATCCAACAATTACACTAAATCAAATCAATAGTATTGTTGATGAAATTAAGTTGAGATCAAAAAATAATAATTTAAATGTTATTTTTTCATTTAAAACTGATGATAGTTTAGTAAATGAAATAAGAATATCATTAATATCAACATTTTTATCAAAACATGATAGTGAGATCAAATCTGAAAATGAAAAAATCTTACAAGAATCACAAGAATTATTGTTAGAAATTGGAAATACTTTGGATAATGAAATGAATGGTTACATTACTGGAGAACTTGATTTATCTTTATTTAGTAATGAAAAGATAAACAATCAAATTGATGATAAAGATCAAGATGACTCAATTATTATAAGTGATGAAAACAAAGATGATGATGACATTCCGTTCTTTTTAAAATAATGTTCATTGATGTTTCGAAAATTTCATTATTTTTTAAAAAATAAATGTAGTTAAAATCTTAAATTCTTTTATTATTAAAAACTTGACTAGTGATAGTCAAGTTTTTTTTTATTAATTTTCGTATTTATAAAATTCTTTAAGTTTTTTAATTTTTTGTGGTTGTTTTAACTTACGTAATATCTTACCTTCAAGTTGTCTAATTTTTTCTTTATTAGTACCTTGAATTTTAGCTATTTCATCTAATGAGTGAACTTTGATGTTGTTACCTTTTTTATCTACACCAAAACCAAATCTCATTTGAATTATTTTCTTTTCATCTTCAGTTAAAGTACTATCCATTAGTTCATTAAGTATTTCAGAAAGTTGTTCTTGAGCAGCATAATCAACAGGATTGATAACATTTTTATCATTAATAAAATCACTTATAGATGAATCTTCACCTTTACCAATTGTTTTATCAAGTGAAATTGGATCATTATTAATTCTTCTAATATATCTTACTTTTTCAGCAGTAAAATCTCCACCATATCTTTGAGCAATTTGTTCATCAGTAGGTGTGGTACCTAGTTCTTGTTGTAATTCTCTTTTGATTTTAATAATTTTATTTATTGTTTCAACCATATGAACTGGAACCCTAATTGTTCTAGCTTGATCAGCCACTGCTCTTGTTATTGCTTGACGAATTCATCAAGTAGCATATGTTGAAAATTTAAATCCTTTTCTTCAATCATATTTTTGAACAGCTTTCATAATTCCTGAATTACCTTCAGATATTAAATCAATAAATGATAAACCTCTATTTTTATATTTTTTAGCATTATTAATTACTAATCTCAAATTACGTTTTATCAATTCATCTCTAGCTTTTTTACCTTTACGACCTTTTAGTTCAGCATCTTTAGCTAGTTTTAATTCTTCTTCTGCAGATAGTAAATTACCATATTTACCAATTCATCTCATATATCATTTAACAATATCATTGGTTTCTGACAATTTATTTATAAGATCTGAAGATTGTATTTTTCTTTCCTTTTTAGAAAAACTATTTTCACCTAAATTTGAATATTCTTCAAAAACAAATTCATTTTGATCATTATATTCATCTTCTTCATAATTTTCTTCTTCAGGTTCACTTTCATAATAGTAATACTCTTCATCACCATTTGAATAATCTTCTTCAAAATTACTACTTTTATCCTCAGGAATTAATTCACTAATTTCAACTAAATCAGTCTCATCTGTAAAATCCTCTACAAAATCATTTTCAGATGTATCAGTATCTAGTTGTTTTGATTTTTTTGATAATTCCTTATAAATTTGTTTTTCATCTACAAAATCATTTAAGTCTGCTTCTATTTCATCACTTATTATTTGTTTTGAAATTAAGATACTAAAAATTTCATCAATTTCTTCAGATATATCTATTTTTTTCTTTTCAAATATTTTCATAACCTCATCTTGAGTTAATGATTTTTTATTTTTATTTTTCTTTTGTTTATTTTTTAATTCCTTGTAGACTAAATCAATAATTAGAGCAATATTTTTATTTTCAATATCATTAAAGCTCATTTCTAAATTACCAAAATCTTTTTCATAGTCAATATCCATGGTATCAATATTGATATCATTTTTCTTATTTGATTGTTTAGTTGATTTTTGAGTCTTGCTTTTTTTAACTTCAGATTTTAGAGTTGATTCACTAGATTTAGTTTTTTTTGTATTTTTAGTTTTTTCAGAACTAACAACTTTAGTTTCACTTTTTTTAGTTTTTTTTGTAACTTTTTCTTCAGATTTTTTATTTTTCATTTTAATTTATCACTTTCTAGATTTTATATTTAATTTCATTTTCACTAATTCTTCTTTGTGATTTTCATCGTTAGATTTATTAATTAAATTATCGATATGATTTAATTTACTTCTTTTAGAATCTTTTTTAGATCTTAAAATAAGTTCTTCAAATGAATCCATGGTTTTTGGTAAAGATTCATTAGATTTAAACATCTTTGAATAATTATCAATAAACTGTAAAGACCTATCAGACATTGAAGAATGTTGTTGATGATAATTTTTTATTTCCTCAAATATCTTTTTGTATTCTGCTTTTGGTCAATCAATATTGCCAATATTTTGCGACTTCAAGAATGAAGGATTTTGCCAAATAGATATTAATATTTTATTAATATTTATTGGTTGATTCAATTCAAATTCCAATGTATTTTTGGTGTGTATATTCTTATTATTTAATTCTTTTAATTCTATCACATTTGGTTTATATTGAAAATAATTAGTGATTATGTCTTTTTCAAGATTAAATTTTTTAGATATTTTTGATATTAAATCTAATTTAACAAATTCATCAAATTTTTCAGAATACTTATAAATATCAATTATTACTTTTTTTATATCTTCAAAACTTTCGCTATCAATTTTAGAAGTAAAGTAATTAAATATAAAATCTATCATTTTAACTTTGTCATTTAAAATGCTTTCTAATTTTTCAATTCCATTATCATCATTTAATATCTCATCTGCATCTTTGGAATCATTGTTGTTTAGTATGTAAGCATTTACATTATTTTTAATAAATACCTGTATCAACTTTAGAGTTGCTGATTCACCAGCATTATCATTGTCTAAAAATAATAGTATTTCATTATGTTTCTTTAATTTCTTTACTATATTTTCAGAAATCGATAAACCCATAAGTGCAATTGCATTATCTTTACCTATCTTAGAAAATGCAATAACATCCATAAATCCTTCAACAATTATAATTTGGTCATGAAATCTTGCATTGTTGTAGTTATACATAATAGAAGATTTTTTGAATATTAATGATTCTTTTGAATTTAAGTACTTAGGAGAATTATCACTATCATTTATTTTTCTTCCACTAAATGCAACAATTTCATTTTCTTCATTAAAGATAGGAAAAATTAATCTATTACTATAAAAAGGATATTCACCACTTTCATTTAATAATGAAGCATTAATTAATGTAGATCTAGAATTATCTTTTTTTTCTAAAATACTAATATAATCATTTTCTTCATCAAAATTAGGAGAGTAACCTAATTTAAACTTACTAATTATTTCTTTTGTTAAATGTCTATTATTAATAAATTTAGAAATCTCATTATCTTGTTCATCTAAATATATGTTTAGGTAATAATTAAAAATATCAGAAGAATCTTTAAATGCTTTTAACAAATTCATTTCATTTGCTGATAATTTTTTTTTATTCATTAATACTTTATAATCTTCAATATTTTCACCTGATTCTTTGATTAAAAATTCAATTGCGTCATTTCATGAAAATTTTTGAGCTCAAATTAAATAATCTAGTGCATTACCACCATGATCACAAACAAAACATTTATATATTTGTTTTTTAGGATTAATAGATAAAGATGGAGTTTTATCTCCATGAACATTACATAGTGTTTTTAAAGAAGCTCCTGATTTAGTTAGTGTAGAAAAATTAGAAATAACATCAACAATATTGACTTTTGAAATTAAATCATTAATGTCGATGTTTTTCATTTTATCTCCTTATATATTTTTATTTATATATGATATTATTTCATCAATCTTAATTCTTTCTTGTTTCATTGTATCCCTATTTCTAATTGTTATACAATTATCCACTTCAGAATCATAATCATATGTTAGACATCAATATGTACCAATACTATCTTGACGACGATATCTTTTTCCTATAGAACCTGATTCATCAAAAGTAGCTTCAATGTTATTTTCTAATAAATTTTTCCAAATAGCTTTTGCTTGTGGAGTTTGTTTTTTAACAAGTGGTAAAACACAAATTTTGTAAGGACAAATTTTATAGTCTAATTTCATAACAATTCTTGTGTCATTATTATCTATTTTTTCTTCTTCATATGAATCAACAATAATAGCTAACATCAATCTATCAATACCAACTGATGGTTCAATAATATGTGGAATAATTTTTTGATTACTTTCAGTATCAAAATATTTCAATTCAGTTTCTGAATTTTTATTATGAGATACTAAATCATAATTACCTCTGTTTGCAATTCCCATTAATTCACCTTGTCCAAATGGAAAAATAAATTCGATATCAGTGGTCCCTTTTGAATAATGAGCTAGTTCACTTTTATCATGAACTCTTAATTTGATTGATTCTTCCTTAATACCTAAAGAAAGAATAAATTTTTTTGATTTATCAACATAATATTTATATGTTTCTTCATCTTTATCAGGAAATGTAAAGTATTCTAATTCCATTTGTTCAAATTCTCTAGTTCTAAATATGAAATTACCTGGTGTAACTTCATTTCTAAATGATTTACCTATTTGTCCTATTCCAAATGGTAATTTAAGTCTCATTGATCTTTGAACATTATTAAAATTAATAAATATCCCCTGTGCTGTTTCAGGTCTTAAATAAACTGAATTTTTTTTATCTTCAACAACCCCTTGAGATGTTTGGAACATTAAATTAAAATTTCTTATATTAGTTCAATCAGTTTTTGAATTATCATATTCTTTAACATTTTCTTTAATTCATTTTTCTAATTCTTCTTTAGTTAATTCAGAAGCATTCTTCTTAGTGATTTCTTCAAAAATATGATCTGCACGATATCTTTTATTATTAATTTTATTTTCAATTAATGGATCAGAGAAATTAGACAAATGACCTGATGATTCTCATACTTTTGAATTTAAAATAATTTTAGAATCAATACCTACATTATTTTCTTCAGTTGTAATAAAAGTTTTTCATCAATGTCTTTTGATATTATTCATTAATAAAACACCTAGTGGACCATAATCTCATGTATTAGCTAATCCACCATAGATTTCAGATGATTGAAAAACATAACCAGTTGATTTCAAATGGTTTATTATAGAATTCATATCTTTTTTGTCATTTGTCATATTTTTTTTATTTTATATCAAGAATTTCAACTTCATATTTTGTTGGAGCTTCAACAATAACAACATCTTTTACTGACTTACCAATTAAAGCAACAGCTAAAGGAGATTTATTAGATATTTTATTTTCAAATGGATCAGATTCATATGTAGAAACAATTGAATATGTTTCTTTTTCATTTGTAAATTTGTTTTTAATAGTAACAACAGAACCAATTGCAATAATATCTTTTTTATTTGTTTTAACTTCTTGAGCATTTTCTAATGTTTTTTCTATTTCAGCAATACGATCTTCAATTAAACCTTGCTTTTCTCTAGCTGCTTCATATTCAGCATTTTCAGAAAGGTCACCTTGAGCTCTTGCATCTACAATTTCTTGAATAACTTCAGGTCTTTTAACTTCAATTAAAAGTTTTAATTCCTCTTTCAATTCTTTTATGGTGTCTTTTGTTAATAAAATTTTGGTATTATCAGTTGTAGACATAAAAAATCTCCTTTTTAAACTATTAATTTATTATTTTTAATTTTATCAAATTTATATTTTATCAATAACTTATATCTTGCTAATTCCAGACATATAAGGTATTAATACATCAGGTATATCTATTGAACCATCATCATTTTGATATTGCTCTAAAATTGCAGCTATTATCCTATCAATAGCTAAACCACTACCATTTATTGTATGAGCAAATTCTATTTTTCCATCTTCATTTCTATATCTTATTTTTGCTCTTCTAGCTTGAAAATCACCAAAATAAGATATTGAAGATACTTCTCTAAATCTCTGTTCAGATGGCATTCATAATTCTAAATCATAAGTAATTGATGAACTAAAACCTAAATCACCAGTACATAATAATATTTTTCTATATGGAATTTCTAACAATTCAAGTATTTTTTCAGCATCACTAACACAACTTTCAAATTCTTTTATTGCATCATTTTTTGAAGTTATTTTAACTAGTTCAACTTTATTAAATTGTCTTGATCTTATTAAACCTTTTGTATCTTTACCACTACTTCCTGCCTCAGATCTAAAGCATAAAGTATAAGCAGTCATTTTTTTAGGTTTAGTTAAATTAATAATTTCATCATTATAGTAATTAGTTACTGGAACTTCAGCAGTAGGAATTAATCATAAATCTTCCTCATTAATCTTGAATAAGTCATCTTTAAATTTAGGTAATTGTCCAGTACCAAACATTGTATTAGTATTAACTAATACAGGTGGGAGAATTTCTTCATAACCATTTTTAGTATGAACATCAATCATGAAATTCTCTAGAGCTCTAACTAATTTTGCACCTTTATTTTTAAAAATAACAAATCTAGAACCACTCATTTTTACAGCTCTTTTAAAATCAAGAATATCATTTTGAACACCTATTTCATAATGAGGTTTTACATTCTTAACTAATCCTCTACCTAGTGAGTCATTTTTAGTAATTTCTTTATTATCTTCTTCATCTTGACCAATTGGTACCTGATCAAGAGGAATATTTGGTAAAAATGGTAATATTTCATCTAATTCATTTTGAATTAGTTCTACTTTTTTTTCTAATTCTTTAACATCATTTTTTATTATGCTAGCTTTTTTTAATAAATCATCATTTCTATTTTTTGATAACTCTGATGAAATGTTGTTTCTTTCTTCCTGTTTTTCATTAAGTTGAACAATAAGCTTATTTCTCTTGTTAATATTTTCAGACAATTTATTAAGTAAATTCTTATCAACATTTCTTGACTCAAGTTTATTTATGATATAGTCAATATTTTTTTGCAAAATTTTTATATCTAGCATAATGTTTTAATCCAAATATTTTATTAATAATAATTATTTTTTCATTTGGGCAGCAACTTCAGCAGCAAAATCTACTTCTTGTTTTTCGATTCCTTCACCAACTTCATATCTAATCATTTCTAATTCTTTAGCATTGATTTCTTTTAGATATTGACCAACAGTCTTTCCAGATTCAATAACATAATCTTGTTCAGTCAAAGTATAGTTTGATAATTCTTTTCTTAACATACCAGCTAAAATTGATTGTTGTATTTTTTCTGGTTTACCTACTAATGCAGGTGATTTTAAAAATTCTTCTTTTAAAGCTTCAATTTTATTAGCTGGAACTGATTGTTCATTCAAGTACTCAGGGTTCATGGCAACAATATGCATAGCAATACCTTTTAATTTGTCATCATCACCACCATCTGCAACAAACAATGCAGCTTTTTTACCATCAAAGTGAGCATAAGCACCTACATGAATATTGTCTTTAATATCAATTTGTCTAGCTCTTCTTAATACAATTTTTTCTCCAATTTTAGCAGTTGCTTCCATTGTTAATTCTTCAATGGTTTTTCCAGTGATTTTATCTTTAAGTGATAAAAAATTATTTTCATCAAATTTATTGTTTAAAAGAATTTGACCAATTTCTATAACTAGTTTTTTAAAATCATCATTCATAGCAACAAAATCAGTTTGAGAATTTACTTCATAAATAACTGCAACTTTATCATTTTTAGCTACAGCAACTAAACCATCAGCTGCAATATTACCTGATTTTTTTATAGCTTTAGCAGCACCATTTTTTTGTAATCATTCAATGGCACCATTAATATCATTATTAGATGCTTCAAGAGCTTTTTTACAATCAACAAACCCTGCACCTGTCATTTCTCTTAATTTTTTAATTAAATCACCCATATATTATTCTCCTCTTTTAATTTTTGTAGCTTCTGGTTTTTCAGCTTTTTTTACAAAAACTTTTTTTGGTCCAGCTTCACCATTATTAGCATTTCTTGAAACATAGTTGCTTTTGTTTTCTTCTTGAGGTAAAACAATTAACTCATCAGGTTGATATGCATATTTTGTTTGTCCACCTTTACCATAAACAATAGCATCACCTAGGATTGTAATAATTAAATTTAAAGATTTAACTGAATCATCATTACCTGGAATACCTAAATCAACTAATTCAGGATCTGTGTTAGTATCAATAATTCCAATTACTTTTACATTTCTTTTTTTAGCTTCTTTAATTGCTATTAAATCTTCATTAGGATCAGCAACAATCATAAATTGAGGTGTTCTTTGTAATGGTTTAATACCATTTAAGTTTTTGTGAAGTTTTTCTAATTCTTTTTTCATTAGAATTCCTTCTTTTTTAGTGTAACCTTCAAAGTTTCTTTTTTCTAATTCTTCAAGGTCAGCCATAACTCTTAAACGTGAAAAAATAGTTTTTGAGTTTGTTAATGTACCACCTAATCATCTTTCATTAACATAAGCACTATTTGTTCTAATAGCTTGTTCTTTTATGATATCTCTAGCTTGTTTTTTTGTTCCAACAAATATAAATGTTGAACCTTTTTCAGCAGCTTTTGATAATAATTTAAATGCTAGTTCTAATGCCTTGTGTGTTTTTGAAACATTAATAATGTGTGTTCCATTTTTAACACCATGGATAAATGGTTTCATTTTTGGATTTCATTTATCTTTTTTGTGACCAAAATAAACACCAGCTTCTAATAATTTATTTAACGAAACAACTTCTTTTTCTTTTTCATTTTTTTGTTCTTCTATATTAGACATAATACAATTAATCTCCTGTTAACTTTTATTACATATTTTATTTTAATTTTAAGTGTTATTTACTTCCTTAAACTTCTAACAACCCATCCAACATTATCAGGACACACTCAGTTGAATCCATTTAAGTGCCATTATATACTCATTTAATATCTATAACTTATTACATTTTATATTATTTATGTTATTTTTTAACACTTTAATTAATATAATATTTAACATATGATAAAAGTAAAGAATTTGAAATTCAAATATCAAGGTTCTGATAAATTAGCCTTAGATGATGTAAGTGTTGAAATACCACGTGGAAGTTATGTTGCAATTTTAGGACATAATGGTAGTGGAAAATCCACTTTTTCTAAGTTAATTTCTGCTTTATATAAACCAACAAGTGGACAAATATACATTGATGGAATAATGATAAAAAAAACATCATTAAGAGAAATTAGAAACAAAATAGGAGTTATTTTTCAAAATCCTGATAATCAATTTATAGGTTCTACTGTAGAAGATGATTTAGCTTTTGGTCTAGAGAACTCAAATATGAATAGAGATGAAATGAAAAAAATAATACATGAATTGATTAAAAAAGTTGATATGGAAGAATTTTTAGAAAGAGAACCTAACACATTAAGTGGTGGACAAAAACAAAGGGTGGCTATAGCTTCTGTCCTAGCACTTAATCCTGAAATAATAATTTTTGATGAAGCAACATCTATGCTTGATCCAAAAGGTAAACATGATGTTCTTAATATAATAAGTGAGATTAAAAAAACTAGAACTAAAACTCTTATTTCAATAACTCATGATATGGATGAAGCAATTATGGCTGATTATTGTTTAATTTTTTCTAAAGGAAAAATTATAGCTTTTGGTGATCCTAAAGATATTCTAAACAATAAAAAAATAATTGAAGAGGCTAAAATTGATTTTCCATTTATATACAAAATATCTTCAAATATTAAAAATATTGAACCTACATATGACATTGATGAATTTTTGGAGAACATATGAAAATAAAATTAATTAATGTTACTCATACATTTGAATCTAATATTACTGATAAATTTGATGCTGTCTCTAATATAAATTTTAAAATTGACGAAAATGAATATATTGGAATAATAGGTCCAACAGGTAGTGGCAAGACTACACTAATAGAACATTTAAATGGTCTATTAATTCCTACTAAAGGAATAGTTGAGTTTGACTATGAGATTTCAAAATATGACAAAAAATTAAAAAAAGATGTTATTTTAAATAAAACTCGTGTTATTAAAAAAACATGAAGAAAAATAAAGAATGTCAATGAGATAAGAAAATTAGTTGGTATTGTATTTCAATTTTCAGAATATCAACTATTTGAAGAGACAGTTGAAAAGGATATTATTTTTGGACCTATAAATATAGGCATATCAAAAGAAGAAGCTAAAAAAATAGCAAAAGAAATGATTGTAAAAGTAGGTCTTGATGAATCCTTTTTAAATAGAAGTCCTTTTGAACTATCTGGTGGGCAAAAAAGAAGAGTTGCTATTGCTGGAATATTATCAATGAAACCAGAAGTCTTAATATTTGATGAACCTACTGCAGGATTAGACCCTGAAGGCTGCATTGAAATATTATCATTATTTGATAAGTTATCAAAAGAAGGTACTACTATCATTTTAGTAACACATGATTTAGATCATGTTTTAGAACATACAAAAAGAACAATTTTTATAAAAAGTGGAAAAATAATTAAAGATGGAGAAACATTAGATATATTATCTAATGAAGCATTCTTATTAGAAAACAAAATGGCAGTACCTAAACTAATTTCTTTAATCAATAAAATAAATAAAAAATATAATATGAATATCCCTTATTGTAGAACAATAAATCAATTTGTAGATAAAATTAATAAGATAAAGGAAGGTAAGAACTAATGAAAGTATCCTTAGGTCGTTATTTGCCAGGTAATTCCTTAATTCATAAAATAGATGCAAGAATTAAATTTTTTGCAAATATTGCTTTCATTGTTTTATTTTTTCTTGCAAATAATTTTATTATTCAAGGAATTATTTTATTGCCCTTAATTTTTTCTTTTATTATTTCTACTAAAAAGCCATTATATCTATTAAAAATGATGATAATGCCACTTATAGTTGGTATTTTTATGTGAATAATTAATATGTTTGTACTAGATACATCATTAGAAATTAATAATCTTGTTGGTAGCAATGCTCCTGAATGACAAACAACTGAATGATGAAATGTTTTAGATATATTGAGAATGAACTATGTAATATTAATTACAACTTGTTCTATTGTAATTAGAATATATGGAATTATGTTGACAATGACAATATTTACATTATCAACACAACCAGTTTTAATCACCAAAGCACTAGATTTCTATTTTTATCCACTTAGATTAATAAAAATACCTACACATATTTTTACTATGATTATTTCTATAGCATTTAGGTTTGTTCCTACATTAGTAGATGAAGCATCTAGAATTTTTAAAGCTCAAGCATCTAGAGGTATGGACTTTAAAAATGGTTCACTTAAAACAAAAACAAAATCATTAATAGTATTAATTATTCCATTATTTGTCTCTTCATTTTCTAAAGCTGATGATTTATCAAATGCCATGGAAACTAGAGGATACAATCCTTATGCTAAAAGAACTTCATATAGATCATGAGAATTTTGATGATTTAACATTGTTGTTTTCATTGTTGTTTTAGCAGCAATTGTTTTATTGTCATTATTGATATATAATCCTAATTCAATTTTTTCATTCCCTAGTTGATGAAATGCAGCTAGATGCTCATTTGTATAAAGGATATAAAATATGAATGTAAAAGATGCTGAAAATAGAATTAAAGAATTAGTTAAAATAATAAACAAATGAAATGAAGAATACTTTGATAATGATAATCCTTCAGTGAGTGATAGAGTTTATGATTCTCACCTAAAAGAATTAACTGAATTAGAATCTAAATTTCCTGAATTTATTTTAGATAATTCTCCTACTAAAAAAATAGGTGCTCTTGTTAAGAATAAATTTAAAAAAATAAAACATGAAAAACAAATGTTTTCATTAAATAAAGCCTATAGTTTTTCTGATATACAAAAATTCTTTAATGATATATTAGAAATGACAAATGATAAAAATATCAAGTTTTTAATTCAACCTAAAATTGATGGATTATCAATATCTTTAAAATATAAAAATGGCGAACTAATTCAAGCTATTACTAGAGGTGATGGAAGTGTTGGTGAAGATGTAACACAAAATATAAAAAATATTATCAAAGATATACCTGTTCATATTAACTATAAAGGTGAAATGGAAGTAAGAGGTGAAATTTACATAAGTAAATCAAATTTCAAAAAAGTTATAGAAAATGAAAAAATTGATTATGCTAATTCAAGAAATTTGGCTTCTGGTACACTTAGACAACTAAATAATAAAGTAGTAGAAAAAAGAAATTTATCATCATTTATTTATGAATTAGTAGATCCTGAAAAACACAAAATTTATACTCAGGAAGAAGTTATACCATTTTTGCAATCTAATAATTTTTCAGCACTACCAAACTACTTAATAACAAATGTCTCAAATCAAAATGAAATATTTGATTTTATAAAAGATTTTGAAAATAACATAAGAGATAATTTGGAATATGACATTGATGGAATGGTATTAAAATTAAATGAAAATAAATATTATGAAGAAATTGGATATACATCTAAATTCCCTAAATTTATGATTGCATATAAATTTGATGAGGAATTGACTCAAACAATTTTAGAAGATATCTTTATAACAATTGGAAGAACTGGAATTGTTACTTATAATGCAAAATTAACAAAAGTATTATTAAAAGGAACAATGGTATCTGCGGCTACATTGCACAATTATAATTACATTGAAGAATTAGGTATAAATATTAATGATGAAGTAACAATAAAAAAAGCAGGTGAAATCATTCCAAAAGTAGTTTCTTTAAGCAAGAAACTATCAAATGGTATTTTTAATAAAATTTTAATTTGTCCATATTGTCAATCAAATTTAATTGATACAAAAACAATGAACAATCAAGTTTGTGCTAATAGCAATTGTCCTGAGATTAATATTAAAAAAATAATTCACTTTGCTTCAAAGGGGGCAATGGACATTGAAGGTCTTGGTGAAGGAGTAGTTAGAAAATTTTATGAACTAGGTTTTTTAAAGAAAATTGAAGACATTTTTCTATTAGATAAATTTGAAGACCAAATAATTGAAGAAAAGGGATTTGGAAAGAAATTTTGATCTAATTTAAAAGATGGAATAAACAAATCATATAATGTCAGTTTGGAAAAACTTATTTTTGCATTAGGAATTCCACAATTAGGTTCAAGGAATGCTAAAAATTTGGCAAAAAAAATTCAGAAGTTTGATAAATTATTTTCAATAAATAATGAAGGTCTTGCATCAATAAATGATATTGGAGAAATAACAATAAATGAATTTAAGGAATACATTAAAAAAGAAAATAATATTGATTTGTTTAATTTCTTAATTTCAATCAATATCAATCCTGAATATGAAAAAAATAGTGAAAAATCAATTCCATTTTTTGATGGTAAAACTTTTGTTATCAGTGGAACCTTTGATATTCCTAGGAATCAATTAACAAAAATTATTGAAGAAAATGGTGGAACTGTTTCATCAAGTGTTTCAAAAAAAATTTATGCACTATTATTAGGTGATAATGGTGGAAGTAAAAAAGAAAAGGCTAAAAATTTAAAAGTTAAAATAATTACTAAAGATGAGTTGCAACTAATTTTAAACAATTTTTAAATCATGTTTTAACATATATTCAACACCAAGAGTAGTTATGGATCTTCCTCTAGATGATTTTGTTATTAATTTTTTAGACAATAACAAAGGTTCTATTTCATTTTTAATCATATTTTTATTCTCATTTAATAGTGAAATTATCACATCTAATGAAACATGTTTTTGATCAAATGTTTCAAACAATATTTTTAAATAATCAATGTGTGTTTCAGTTAAACCTTCCTTATATATTGAAAGTGATTTCGGCGTTTTAAAAATTATTTCATTAGTTATTAAGCCATTATTATAATAATCTGCAAAATCAATAATTCTTTTTATTAATCTATTTGCAATTCTTGGTGTCTCTTGTGAAAATGATGCTACCATCAGTGCTAAATCATTATCTATTTTATGTTTTAAAGTATTTGCTGATTGCATAATTATTTTTGCTAATTCTTCATTAGAGTAACTATTTAATTTAAAAACTAAACCAAATCTATCTCTAATAGGTTGAGAAATTTTTGAAAAATTTGTTGTTGAACCTATAAGTGTAAAAGGTTTTATTTTCATTCTTAAAATTCTCTTCTCTCCTTCTGGGCCAACTTGAATATCTATTACATTATCTTCTAAAGCAGAATATATTAATTCTTCTAAATTATTATTTATTGAATGTATCTCATCAATAAATATAATGTCATTTTTCTCTATCCCAGTAAAGATAGATAAAATATCTGATTTCTTTTCAATTAGACCACCTTGAACATAAATTATTTTTCTATTTGAATAATTAGCTATTATAGTTGCTAAGGTAGTTTTTCCTCTACCAGGTGGACCATAGAATATAATATGATCTAATGTTTTATTTTGTTTTTTAGATGATTCTATTACAACTTTAATTGTTTTAATTATTTTTTCTTGACCTATAAATGAATCAAAATTGCTAGGTCTTAATGATATTAGCTTGTTTTTGCTGTTCATGGGAAATAAGTTCTATTGCTGATTCAATCATTTGATCAATATTATTGGTATCTATCAATTTAGATGAAATTGAATTAATTTGCTTGTCATTGAAACCTAATATTTTTAATGTTTTATATACTTCTATTTTATTTTTACTTTCAGTATTATTCGAAATAATTGAATTATATTTCTTTTGAAAATCAAAAACTATTTGTCTTGCTACTCTTGCTCCTACATAAGGTATTTTTGCAATACTTTCATGATCACCATTTGCAATGAAATCAATTACTTCTTTTCAATTATTTGAAATTATAGACATTGCAGTTCTTGGTCCTATTCCTTGAACTGACAAAAGATCTTCAAAAAGTATTCTTTCTTTAAACTCTTTAAATCCATACATTGTTCTTGTGTAGTCATTCTCATATGCATATAAAAATATTTTTTGAAATTTATCTAATTCAAATAAATCTACATTAGATACATTTATTGTATAACCAGTATAATTTGATTCAAAAATTAGTGATTTTTTTGTTTTAGAAATTACTTTGCCTACTTTGTATAACAAAATAATTATTTAGATTCTTTTTTAATTCTTATTAAAATATTTTTTTCTAAAACATTTTCACTATTTTCATTTATTTTATATAAGTTGATTTCTTTTGAATTATCTATTTCATAAATCAAATCACCAACACTTATTTCATTGTAATAATCAAATTTTATTTCACTATTATTAATGGTTTTATTATTCATTTTAATTAATAACCTTTCATATTATTATTTCAATGAAAGATATAAATTTTAATTACTCAAATCTCATAGTTAATTATATCATTTTTTAATGATATTTCTTTTTTTTATATATAATAAAGTATGCAATAAAAAAATGGAGGGGTAGCAAAGCGGCCAAATGCGGGTGGCTGTAACCCACTTCTTTCGAGTTCGGGGGTTCGAATCCCTCCCCCTCCACCATTTTGCCCCTTCGCCAAGCGGAAAGGCATCGGATTTTGGTTCCGACACGCGTAGGTTCGAATCCTACAGGGGCAGCCATATCATCACAGATGCCTTTTACTGTTTAAAAGTGATTTAAAAAAACATTTTATGTATGTAAATGTAATATATAAAAAAATCAAGTCTTAATATGACTTGTTTTTTTATTTCCTTGTTGATTTTGATTTAATTATTTTTTCTCTAATAAAGATAATTTAATTTTAGGATTTATACCTAAAAATGAGGCTCCTCACCCAGTGTGAAACATTGTAGCTAAAGAAGATTCATACATATCATCTATTTTTTTACCTAATTGTTTTTCAACAGCTTCTTTAAAAACATTAGCAATTGTTTTATCAAAAGCATAGATTATTGTAAATTTAAAATCATCAATGTTCATTTTTTGTTTTTTAATAAAACTTTCAATTTTTTGAATTACTTTTTGTGCTCCCAGTTTTCTAGATGCAACAATACCAACTGAATTAAGCTCATAATCAAATTCAACAATAGTTGATAGTTTTAATGAAGACATAATTGTTTTTTTAATTCCTTTTAATCTCCCAGATTTAATGAATGTTCTTAACTCATGAGGAATAATATAACCGATAGATTTTTGATCATATGATTTTATAATTTCAATTATTTCATTAATAGAATAATTTTTTTCTTCATAAAGTTTTTTAGCTTCTAAAGCTATTTCTAAAAAAGCATGTCCTACTAATTTATTATTAATAACATGAACATTCTTAAAATTCTTTGATAAATTCAAAATAGTATTATGTGAAGATGATAAATAAGAATTAATTGGTAGATATATTACTTCATCATACTTAGAAGATAATTCTTTAATTTGTTCTTCTAGAACACCAATTGGTGCTAATGAAGTTTTAAAATCTTCTGATAATTTAAATTTCTCAACAATTTCATATTTTGTTTTATCATCATAAAAACCCTCTAATCATTGTTCATTTTCAATAAATAACTGTAGTGGAGTTAAGTAGATATCATCATATTTTTCTATGTCTTTTTCCAATAAAGCAGAAAAAGATGAAATAACAATTGCAAGTTTTTTATTCATGGTGTTAACTTGTCTTATTTCTCCTCTTCTTTTTTACTTTCAACTTTATCTTTTTTATCTTCATTTTTTTCAATAGGTTTAGGTTTAAAAGTTACTTTTTCTTTTTCTATTTTTATATCAGGGTTAAGAGTTGTTATTAATTTGTCAATCAATAATTCATTAACTAAAGGAGCTTCAATTTGTTCCTTTTTAACCATTTGATATGCAACTTGCGGATCAATATTGTAAAGTTTACCTATTTTTTCATATTGTCTATTGAAATCTTCATCACTAGGTTTGATGTTCAAATCTTTTGATAATTGAGTATAGATAAATGATTTTTTCACTGATCTATTAGCTTCTTCTGTTAATTCTTTTTTTACTTTCTCATCAGTATAGCCGGTTACATCATAATAATCTTTTTTAGAAAAACCTTGATTTTTTAAATTCTCATCAAATTTTTTCATTAATGCTTGCATTTCTTTTAAAACAATTGTTCTTGGTGTTGGAATTTCATTGTCTTTTATAACTTCATTAACAAATTCATCCATGAATTTCATTCTGTTTTTCTCAGTTATTTCTCTTTTTGTTAAATCATCTAAATAATCATTTAATTCCTTTTCAGTTGTTACATTTTTAATATTTAAAGATTTAATAAAAGCTTCATCTAATTTTTGTTTATCATGGTGTTTAATTTCATGAATTTTTATTTTAAATTTAGCATCCTTATTTCTAAAGTCTTCTTTATAATAGTTGTCTGGGAATTTAACTGTTATTTCACCATCTCAACCTAATTTTTTACCAACTAATTGTTCTTCAAAACCAGGAATGAATGCATTAGATCCTATTTTTAATTCATATTTTTCAGCTTCTCCACCTTCAAAAGCTTCATCACCAATGAAACCTTTAAAATCAAAAATTATAATATCTCCATTTTCAACTTTTGCATCTTCTCCTTCTTTTGGTAAAAGCAAAGTACCTCTAGATAAAAGATCATCAATTTGTTTCTTAACAGATTCTTTAATTTCTTTTTCATTTGGATATTTAAATTCAATTTTGTATTTTTCTCAATCTTTGATTTTAAATTCAGGGAAAATTGGATAAATAAAAGTTATTTCTAATTCATCATTAGTTACTTTTTCAACAGCATATGTAGGAGAATCTAAAATAATATCTTTTTTCTCATCAATTTCTTTAGCAGCATCCTTAACAGCAACATTTAATAATTTAGAAATTGCTTCTTCTCAAATTTGACCAGTAGAAATAGCTTTTTTAGCAACCTCAATAGGAGCTTTACCTGCTCTATATCCTTTTATTTTTACATTTTTTACCAATTTATTAAATGCTTTTTCTTGTTCTTGTTTTCAAACTTTTTTATCAATTGGAACAATAATTTTTAACTCAGAATTTTTAGCATCATATTTTTTTTCTATTTTTAAATCCATTTTGACATCCTTAAGTATTTATAATAAATTTAACACGATAACATAATTCCTAGCAATTAATGTCATCATTTTATATGTTTAATTATAACATTATAGAAATCTTATTTATTATTTATAATTGTAAAAATTTCAGTTTCTTCTTTAGTTAGGTCTTTCTTATCTTTAATTCCTAGCATTACATTAGATATATTAATTATTTCTTTAGTTATATCTTTAAATTCAAAGAATAAACAATTTGGGAAACAATTCATTAAATATATAAAAAATATTTTTTGAGAAATAGAAAAAATTGAGGGATCTTCATATTTTTGTTTAGATAAATTTGTTAAATTTTGTAAAGCAAATTCAGTTTCAAAAATTGTTTTATTTTTAACTGGATTTATTATTAATTTATCTATTGTAAAATCATAATTTATGTTTTGAAGTACCAATGTATTGTAAATTATTGATTTAACTTTCTTATCTAGATCATCATAATTAAATATTTCATTTATTTCTTTTTCATAACCAATTCAATTGTTTTCATCAAACTTAGATGAGATATCTAATAAAAAATCAATGTTATGTTTCTTATATTCTTTGATTATTTGAATTAATTCATCTCTTGAAAAATATGATGTCTTTTTTGATTCATTCTTAATTTCTAATTGTTCAAGAAACACATATAATTTTTCTTCATATTTCTTTGGAACATATGGCAATGATAATTCTTCCTTGATTAATTTTAAAGCTCCAATTTTATTATTGTTTTTAATAAAATTTTCTATTTTTTCAATTAATTCATCATAATAATTTTTTTCACTCATAATAGTTAATATAATATTCTAAAAATTATTCTTAATCACATATTATTATTTCTATATAAACTAATTAAATAATTAGAAAAAGTACTTTTATGATTATTATAAAATGTTTTGGTAAAATTTTTAACATAAATGTTAAGTAAATTAAAAAACTTTTTTAAAATAACTACTTGAAAAAGATGATTTATCTTAGTTTTTATTGTTATCTCATCAATTTTGTTTATTGGATTATCATTTGGTTTAAAATCTAAAGATTCTAAATTCTCTAATGATTATAAAAATGGTGTATCCCTAACTATTAATCCAACAAATAGTGATGGTAGTCCAATTAATAATGAAACTTATTCTAAACAATTACTTTTTAACTTGCAGAGTAAATTAGAAAATGATTTTAGTAACTCTATAATATCTACTTCATATGAAAATAATGATGTATGAAATATAAACATAACTAATATTGATTTAAATAAATTAAATGATGTAGTTTCAAATATATTTAACAAACAAGCATTAACGTTATTACCAATTAATGCTGAAGTTGATCCTTCTTTTTTTCAATCATCTATAAATAACAATTCATTATTTAATACTTCATCATTGTCAAGTGATTCTTTTTCTTTAACAATGAATTCATCAAGTTCAAAAGAATTTTATAGTTGAGCTAATAAGGAAAATTTAGGTGATAAGGTAATAATTTGAAAAAATTTTGATATCTTAAATAATATTGTTAGAAAAGCACAAGAGGAAGAGGGATACTCTGGTACTATCTATGAATATCTATTTGTAAATAGAAGAACACCTGAAAATAGTTCTCAAAATGATGGTGAAAATGGAACAACATTAGATTCATATTTATTTAAAGAAGAATTTAATTTTGAAGGAAAAATATATAAACCAAGTGATTTTATTGTTTCAAAAAATGATTTATCTAGTTTTAATGCATCTAATTCATCATCAATTCAAACACTAAGAATTAGCAAAGATTTTGGAGTAATTAATTTTAGCATTTCAAACAAGGAACTTCAAAATGAGTATTACAACATTTCTTTCTGAATATCTACATACAAATTTAACAATTATATTATTTCTGAAAAAAGTGCTTTAAATGGTTCAAATTCATATTTATTCTTAATAATTGCACTGACTTCAATATTCTTATTATTATCTATTTTTGTAGTTATTAATTATGGATATTTAGGTATTTTCTCAATCATTATTATGGCTGCCATTATTTTCTTAGCATTGTTAATGATTAGTGTATTCTTTGGTGATTATGACTCCATCTCAATAATTTCAATATTATTCACATTATTTATTTGTTTAGACTTTGTTGTATTTTTCTTAGAAAGAATCAAACATGAATTTTTTAAAGGAAATAGCATATCTAAATCAATAAAAAATGTAACCAAAAATTCAAAAAAAGCAACATATCTAAAAGCTATATTAATGGTATTAGTGGTGAGTGTCTTCTATTCAGTGATTTCAGCAATATTTAATCAATTCTCACTAATTGCTCTAATATCATGTGCTTCAATATTAATATTATTGATTCCACTATTAATTGGTGTTTCAAATATGTTGATTAATCTACCAATGTTTGAATCTAATCCAAAATTAATAGGGTTATGAAAAAAGGAATACAAAGAACTTCACTTCAACACTAATATTTCTAACAATGATAGTGTTATCAATCAAGAATATGATGAACTTGATAATAACAAAATAGATGTAAAATCTATTTCTCATGATGTAAATCAACATAGAGAAAAAGATTTACACAGATATGGAATATTTAAAAGAAGTCTAGAATCTAAATCTTGAATTGTTGTTGTATCTACTTACATAATTGTTTTCATAGTTGGTCTAGTTGTATTCTTAGTTAACTTCTTTAATAATGGAAAAACACTATTAGGTGGTTTAAACATAAGTAGTTATGATAAAGAGCAAACTGTTTTAAGAATTTCTAAAAATGAAAATGAATATTTTACAAATGATGAAGTTTCAAAAATTAAAGAGATTCTTGAAAGTAAAAATATTAATAACAAGGAAATTAGTGTAGAAAATAACAAATTAATTGAAGTTCATGTAAGTAAAGATTATTCTTCACAATCAATTAATGAAATAACTCAAGAACTAACTAATTTATATGACTTAATAATAATTCCATCAAATCTAATTAGTTCAAATACATATAAAGTAATGTTATATACACTTTATGGAATATTAATTGCTATGGTTTTAATGTGTGTATTTGTTCTATTATGAATGAATTGATCACATGCTTTAATTCTATTAATTTCTTCAATCATTGTATTCTTAACTTTTATTTTTATGGCTTTATTTGGATTAATTCAATTTGGAGAAATGTTATCAATAGCTGCATTGTTTGTATTTGTTATCTTCTTTATGTTTATCATAAGTTCATTATCAAGAATTAATTACAAATTAAAAATCACAAGAATTGAACAATTAACTTCAGATAATATTAAAGAATTAGTTTACAAACAATTCTATAAAATGATTAAACCTTTTATTATTGTTAATTTATCAATTATTATCTCATTTATAATACTTGCTATTTTACCTGGTTCTATTCCATTGGGATTTGCATTATTTATGATCATTGCTACTATAATAAATGCAATATTTACTATGTTGTTATTACCAAAAATAATAATTTGATTAGAAACACTTAGAGCTAAATTTAAGAGAAAAATAATTCTTGATAATTATTGAGATACTGAAAAAATTAAGGAACAAAATTTTAAAGGTATTAATGATATAAAATAATTCTTTAAAATGTATAATTTAATTACACTTTAAAGAGCAAAGAAACTCTTTATTGAGTTTCTTTTTTTATATGGATTTTTAAAAGGAAGGAGAAATAATGATTCAAAGACCAAGAGGGACAAAAGACATTTTTGGTTATGATGAAAAGATATATAAATTTATCTTTGATACATTTGAATCATTAGCTCATTCATATAATTTAAAAAAAATAATTACACCTACATTTGAATCATTAGAATTATTTAGAGATTCAAGTGGAGAAGATAGCGATATTGTATCTAAAGAAATTTATAAATTCACTGATTATAGTAATCGAGAATTTGCTCTAAAACCTGAAGGAACAGCATCAATAGGTAGAGCAATAATAGAAAACAAATTATATTCACAGTCTCAATATAATAAACTTTTTTATATTGATTCTATGTATAGATATGAAAGACCTCAAAAAGGAAGATTAAGACAGTTTTATCAAATTGGTGTTGAATTTACAAATGAATTATGCATTAATTCCATTATTGATGTAATTGTTTTAGCTAATTCATTTTTAAAAAAGTTAGACATTAATGATTTTGTTGTAAATATTAATAATATAGGCACTGTTGAAGAAAGAAAATTATATGTTGATGAATTAAGAAAATATCTTAAAAAACACAAAGATGAATTATCTGAAAAATCACAACAAAGAATTGAAACAAATCCACTAAGAATTTTAGATGATAAAAATGATGCTAATTTAGATGCTATTAAAAATGCTCCTAAAATTTGTCAATATTGATCTAGTGAAACAAAAAAAGAATTTGATGAAGTATTACAGATTTTGGATTCACTAAATATTAATTATGAAATTAATTATTCACTGGTTAGAGGACTAGATTATTATTCTAATATTGTTTTTGAATTTATTTCTACTTCTGAATTTTTAGGTTCTAAAACAACAATAATTGGTGGTGGTTGTTATTTAAATTTAATGAAAAATGATGATACTACCAAAATTAATGGTGTTGGTTTTGGAATAGGAGTGGAAAGAATATTTGAAATATTAAAAAATAGTAAAAAATGTGAATCAATGGAAAATGATATTGATGTTTATTTTTTAATTGAAAATGAAAAACAATATGAAACTATTAGACCAATTATATATTCATTAAGATTGCAAAATATTAGTACAGAATATAATTACAAAACTAAAAAATTTAAAAAATTATTAGTTGATGCTACCAAAGCAAATGCAAAATTAATTATTTTCCAACAATTAGATCAGCAAGGAACTAATAATTGAACAATTAAAAAAGATAAAAATAATAATATATTTAATTTAAATGAACTAAATTATAAAATAAAAGATATGTTGTAGGTGAAGCAATGAAAAAATATGAAAATATCAATATATTAAATTTTAATGAAAATGACATAGTTACTCTTTATGGTTGAGCTCAAAATATCCGTAAAATGGGTAATTTTAATTTTGTTGATCTAAGAGATAGAAGTGGAGTTGTTCAATTAATTTTTAATACTAAAATTGATTTTACAAAAGAATCAGTTTTAAAAGTAACAGGTATTTTGAAAAAGAGAAAGAGCCCAAACAACAATATTGCTACTGGACAATATGAAATTGAAGTAACAGAATATGAAATATTATCAAAGTCACAAGAGTTACCATTTGAAATTAAAGATGATATCAATGCTAAAGAAGATACAAGATTACAATATCGTTTTTTAGATCTAAGAAGACCAAAAATGTATCAAAATTTATTGTTAAGACACAAAGTTGTAAAAATAGCAAGAGATTGATTTGATAAAAATGGATTTTTAGAAATTGAAACACCTATACTTTCTAAATCTACACCTGAAGGAGCTAGAGATTATTTGGTGCCAACAAGAAATAATGGTAAATTTTTTGCACTTCCACAATCTCCACAACTATATAAACAGTTGTTAATGATTTCTGGTATTGAAAAATATTTTCAACTATCAAGAGCATTTCGAGATGAGGATATGAGAAAAGATCGTCAACCAGAATTTACACAATTAGATATTGAAATGTCTTTCATTAGTGAAGAAAGTATATTTTCAATGATGGAAGATTTATATCATGAAATTATGAAAAAAACTATTGATGTAGAAATAAAAACTCCATTTGAAAAAATGAAATATGATGATGCTATTGATTTATATGGAACAGACAAACCTGATACAAGATATGAATATAAGCTGATTGAATTAACAAAGTATCTATCTAATTCTGATTCTGAATTATTCAAAAATCAAGAATCAATTAAAGGTTTAATTTTTGATAAAGAAATATCAAATAAAGAAATAAAAATTCTTGAAGAAATTGCTTTAAAAAATAAAACTGATAAATTAATTGCAATCAAAATAACAAATGGAGAATTTAATTCAAATAAATTAAATGATTCAATATCTTCTAATTTAAAAAATATAATTAGTGACTTTAAAATAAAAAATGCTACTTTATTTATTACAAGAGGTAAATATAATCAAACAACACAATCTTTAGGAGCAGTTAGAGTTAAGTTAAATGAATTATTTAATTTAGCTAATGAGAATGAATATAAATTTATTTGAATTATTGATTGACCAATGTTTGAATATGATAATGAATTATTAGTTCCAGCTCATCATCCATTTACAGCACCAACTAATGAAACTATTCAATTTTTAGATTCAAATCCAGAAAAAGTGAAAGCTTGTTCATATGATTTAGTATTAAATGGTTTTGAATTATCTTCTGGATCAATAAGAATTCATGATAGAGATCTACAAAATAAAATGTTTAAAATTTTGAATTTATCTCAACAAGAAATTGAAGATAAATTTGGTTTCTTTTTAAATGCATTTCAATATGGGATACCACCACATGGAGGACTAGCATTTGGTATTGATCGTTTAATAATGATTTTAGCTAAAGAAAACTCAATTAGAGATGTCATTGCTTTTCCTAAAAATGCAAATGGTATTGATGTTATGTTGGATTCACCATCTAATGTTAATGATCAACAATTAAAAGAATTAGGTATAAAAAAGATATAACTATTTAAATTAAATAATTACATCTTTATATATGTTTTGATTAAATTTTAATTAAAAAATAATCTTTGGAACTACTGAATCACCAGAACTTTTTAATGAATCTCATTTTAGTCTAATTTGACCATCTTTTCCTAGCTCAATTTCACCTTTTTGGACTTCATCCATTTTATTAACTATTTTGTTTTTGATAACAGTATTTGATATATCATCAGCAATATTTGCTATAGATGATAAACCAGATGTAGCAATTGGAATTATGTCACTTATACCCATTCCAGCTGAAATTGTTTTTTGCTCTTCTTGCGATACTTTATTAAAACCTTCAAATTCATTCAACATTCAAATTCTCCTATATAAATTTAGATATTTTCTATATCAATTCAACAATGAGATGAAGAACAAATTATAAATTTGATAATAAATATTGATTATTTTTTTAGAAAGATTTTTAACAATTAGAATTATATCACATTTTTTACATTTTAAGATTTCCAAATGTTCTTGGAAAAGGTATTGAATCTCTAATATTTTCAACACCAGTTACAAACATAACTAGTCTTTCAAATCCAATCCCAAAACCAGCAGAACCTGCATCTCCAAATTTTCTTAAATCTAAATATCATTGCATTTCACTAATTGAAATATTGTAGTATTCCATTCTAGAAATCAATTTATTTATATCAACTTCTCTTTGAGAACCGCCAATCAATTCTCCAATTCCAGGAACTAATAAATCAAATGCTGCAACAGTTTTTTCATCATCATTTAAATACATATAAAATGCTTTAAATTCTTTTGGATAATTTATTATAGCAATTGGTGATTTAAAATAAATATCAGTTAAATATTTTTCATGTTCAGTGGCTAAATCTAAACCAAATCTAATATTGTTGTCTTCAAATTTAACATCAGCTTTTTTTAATATTTCAATAGCATCTGAGTATTCAACAATTTTAATATCAGAATTTAAGAAATCATTTAATTGAGCTATTAATTTATTATCAGATTTATCATCTAGAAATTGAAATTCTTTTGGATGTTTATCCATAGTTTTTTTAATTACATATTTTAACATTCTATCTGCTAAACCAATTATGTCATTTAAATTATAGAATGCAACTTCAGGTTCAATCATTCAAAATTCAGCAGCATGTCTCTTTGTATTAGATTTTTCAGCTCTGAATGTAGGTCCAAAAGTATATATTTTTTTAAAACCTGTAGCATAAGATTCACCTTGTAATTGACCAGTTACAGCTAAAGTGGCTTTTTTAGAAAAAAATGGCTCTTTATTTTCATCATCAACAACAAATTGCTCACCAGCTCCTTCACCATCATTTGAAGTGATTATTGGAGTATGAACATATAAAAAATCTTCTGAATCAAAGAAATTATGAATTTCTTTTGCAAGAGTAGATCTAATCAACATTACAGCTCTAAAGTAATTTGTTCTATGTCTAACATGAGGCATTTCTCTTAATGTTTCAAGATTAATTTCTTGTTTTTGAATTGGAAATGAATCATCAGTTGGACTAATGTTTTGAGCTTCAATTGCTTCAATTTCACATGATTGTTTAGCATTTGGGGTTGATTTATATATACCTTTAACTTTAATAGCAGAACCTATTTTTCATTTTGATATTTCCTCTAAATCAAATCTTTCACCATTTAAAACTACTTGAATATTTTCTATTGTAGATCCATCATTTAATGTAATAAATCTAATTTTTGTATTACCTCTATTTGAAACTAATCAACCATTGATAATAATTTCTTTAAAATTTTCATAATAGCTAATTATTTCTTTAAATGTCTTTCCCATAGATGTTTTCTCCCACTAAATTTAAATACAAATCTATCATTATTTATAATATTCTATTATTATAAATGATAAAATAAGTCATTATGAATTATAAAGTGTTTTACCGTACATATAGACCTACCAATTTTGATGAAGTGGTTGGACAAGATCATATTGTTAGAACTTTAATAAATTTAATAAAAATGGATAAGATATTCCATGGTTATTTATTTTGTGGACCAAAAGGAACAGGTAAAACATCAATAGCTAAAATTTTTGCAAATGCAATTAATTGTATACACTCTGAAAAAAAAGAAGATATTTGCCAAAGATGCAAAGAAAATTCAAATACAACATTAGATATTATTGAAATAGATGCCGCATCTAATAATAGTGTTAATGATGTTAGAATAATTAGGGAACAAGTAGAATTTGCACCAACAAATAGTCCATATAAAATATATATTATTGATGAGGTTCACATGTTATCTAAAGGTGCTTTTAATGCCCTACTTATGACTTTAGAAGAACCTCCAAAACATGCTATTTTTATTTTAGCTACAACTGATCCTGATAAAATTCCTGATACTATTTTATCTAGAGTTCAAAGATATAATTTTAAGAGAATATCTAAAAATCTTCTTGAAGATCAATTAAGAAATATTTTTAAAAAAGAAAATATCAAGTATGATGAAGAATCTATTAGTATGATTGCATCTTTAGCAGATGGATCATTGCGTGATGCATTATCAATTGCAGATCAAGTAAATGCATATTCAAATTCAAATGTAACCATTGATAAAATTATTGAAATATTTGGTTTAAGTACTTTAGAATCACAAATTCATTTATTAAACTTAATAGCACAAAAATCAATTTCTGATTCTTTAGAATATGTTGATCTATTAATTAATAATGGTGCTGACATTTCTAAATTAATAATTTCATTAATTAATCTTTTAAAGTACTATATCATTTATAAAAATAGTCAAAATAGCAACTTGATTAATATAAAAAATCCAAAAATATTAGAAGATATCATTTTAAAACCTGAATGTATTTATAAAATATTAGATATCTTCATTTCTCTATTAAATGAAATCAAATATTCAGATATTCCTTCACAATTATTCCAATTAGCTATTATTAAAATTTGTTCATTTGATGAATCTTTAATTGATGTAGAAAAAAAAGAATTTGTTAATAAATCAACAATTAATAATAATTCAAAAAATACAAGAGAGATTGATATAAACAATAATACAAAAAGTGAATATAGAGATATTACTGATGAATATTTTGCTTCAACAAAAGATCTAGTTGAAGAGCAATCACATCTAAATACACAAGATGTAATGCCTAATGTTAAATTCCCAGAAGTTCATCACAAAACAGAAACAATTTTAAGTGACTTTTCAAAAACACAAATTCATAATAATTTTAGCAATATGGTTGATGAATCTTTATCTAATAATGATTTTGATAAAAATAAATTAAATGATAATCAAATCAATGCAAAAACAAGTGAACAAAATATTGATAACTATGACAATGCAGATCAAAACATAATTGATAGAACTACAGAATTATTAAATATATCTCATGAAGAAGATGGTTCAGGACAAGAATTAAATGAAACATTGTTAAATGATTACAATACTGGAAAACAAACTTTTGATACAAATGAAATTTCATTAAATCCTTCAAAACTTGAAAAAACTACTCCTATTGATCATAAAAATGATGTTGAAGAAAATGAAACAAAAGAATTTAATCTTATTGAAAATCAAAAAAATGATGAATTACCTATGGAACAATCAATCGCTCCTAGAAATGAATTAACTCAACACAAAATTGTTAATTTATTTTTATTAGCCAAAAAAGATACATTTGAAATTTTTAAAAATAAATTAGAGAAATCTAGTTGTGATGACACTGGAGAATATGATGTTTACTCTGTTTTAATAAAAGAAGTAAAATTTGTTTGTTCTTCAAATGATTTTATATTAGTTTCTTCAAATGAGGATTGAGTTATTAATGATATTAATAGTAAATACAATGAACCTAAATTTAAATCATTTATTGTAAAATATTTTGGCAACAATGTTCACTTTTTTGCAATAACAAAAAATGACTATATTTTATCTAGAGAACTATTAAATGAATTGAAGAAAAATGATAAATTACCTATCCCTACACCACTAGAACAAATTAATCATTTATCAAGTTCTAAATCAGATAGTGCTATTAATGATGTAGAAACTAAATCCAAATTATTATTTGGTAATTTATTTTCAAGAAAGAAAGAATAGGAGTTAAATATGGATATTAATAAACTAATGCAACAAGCTAATAAAATGAAATCAGAATTAGATAAGAAAGAAAAAGAATTTGATTCACAAATTTTTACTTTTGAAAAACAAGGGATAAAACTAACTATTGAAGGATCTTTAAATATTAAATCTATTGATATAAATGAAGCATTAATTGATCCAGATGATAAAGAAACTTTACAAGATATGATTATCATCATTATGAATGAAGCTATTGAAGAAATATCTTCTAAGAAAAAATCTATTACCAATTCAATCACAAAAGGAATGTTTTAATGCTCCCTAAGGAGTTTGAAAATTTAATAGATATCTTAAGAGAATATCCTAATGTTTCTAATAAACAGGCAATGAAAATTATTAAATTCATTTTTGAAGAAAAAATAGACAAGTTTGAGAATGATGTGAATATTTTTATTGATAACTTAAAAAAAATAAAAAGATGCAAATTATGCTCTTATTTTAGTATAGATGATTTATGTAATATTTGTAATTCTGATGATAGAGAAAAAAAATTAATGATTGTTGAAAATGTTGACCAAATTCAAAAATATGAAGATTGAGGAATATTTCATGGTAAATACTATTTAGTGCCAATATTGTTTTCTAAAAATTTTGAAAGAACTAAAGACGATTATAATTTTTCTTCATTAATAGAATATGTTGATAATTTTAATGAAATAATTATTGGTCTAAGTCCAACTCCTGAAGGAGTATTGACATCAAATTTAGTTTTTGATAAAATAAAAAAAGAGAAACCAAACATCTTGGTCTCTAAATTAGCAATTGGTATTCCTTTAGGAACATCAGTTGATTATATGGATAAATTAACAATGTCATATGCTATACAAAATAGAAAGGACATAAAATAAATGTTTATAACATTTGAAGGAATTGATGGTAGTGGGAAATCTACATGTATAAAAAAATTAAAAGAATTTATTGAAAAAAACTGCAATAAAGATAATTTTGTTTTTACAAGAGAACCAGGTGGATATAATTTAAAAGAATGTGAGCAAATAAGAGAAATTCTTTTAAATAAAGAAAATAAACTAGATAATATGTCTGAAATGTTATTGTATTTAGCATCTAGGAAAATTCATGTTGATAGATTAATAAAACCACGTTTAGATGAGGGAAGAGTTGTATTATCTGATAGATTTTTTGACTCATCTTTTGCTTACCAAGGTGGTGGTAGAAAATTAGGGATTAATTTTGTAGAAGAATTAAATTTAAAAGTTCTTAATAATTTTATGCCTAATTTTACTTTCTATTTTAAAGTTGATTTTAATACAGCTATGAATAGAATGAAATTAAATAATAAAAATTTAGATCGTTTAGAAATTGAATCAAAAGAGTTTTTTGAAGAAACAATTAAGGCATATGATTTGTTGTCAAAAAAGTATCCAAATAGATATATTATAATTGATGCTTCAAAATCAGAAGATGATGTTTTTGATTTAGTTTTAAATAAATTTAAAAAAATAATTAATTTTTCATGTTAAAATGTTTATTGCAATTTTATGTTGCAGAAAGTAGAATTTTTTCTCACCTGATTGTTATTACTTTGGGTTTTGCTACAACAAAAAATATCTATGTTATTAATTTGTGGTATCAATGAAAATTTAAATTGCTTTCTTTAAAAATAATTTAAAAAATATTACACAGATAGAGTGTATAACTGAAATTTACAAAAGGAGAATGTTATTCAGTCTAATCAAAATTTTCAAAAAAGAAAAAAACCAACTAGTGAGCATTTAATTAATGAAAATATTCCTCATCCTAAATTATTTGTAATAGGGCCAGATGGTGAGCAAATTGGTGTTCTAACAAGAGCTGATGCCCTACAAAGAGCTTCGGATATGAAAATGGACTTAGTTTTAATATCTGTTGATCCTAAACCAATTGCAAAAATTTTAGATTATGGAAAATTCAAATACTTAAGAAGCAAACGAAAAAAAGAAGAAAAAGCAAAACAAGCTAGAGTTGAAAATCATCAAATTAGATTAACACCTTTTATTGGTGATAATGACATTAAAACAAAAGCTAAAAAAGCAAGAGAATTCCTTCTAGATGGTGATATAGTTAAAGTTTCATTAAAATTTAAAGGGAGAGAGGCTCAAAGACCAGAGTTTGGACATGAAACTTTGATGAAATTTTATAAAGAAGTTGAGGATATATCTTTTATCTCAAAAGAACCAATATTAAATGGTAAGTTTCTAGATATGTTTTTACAACAAGATAAAAAGAAAATAATCCAATACAACAAAAAAATTAAAGAACAACAATAGATAAACTATATGTTAATTAAGGAGAATTATGCCTAAAATGAAAACTAAAAGTGCTTTAACCAAAAGAATTAAAGTTACTGGAACTGGAAAAGTAAAAAGATCTCAAGCATTTAGATCTCATTTAGCTCAAAATAAAACTACAAAACAAAAAAGACAATCAAGAAAATCTGAATTAATGCATCCATCAGATTTAAAAAGATTTAAAGGAATGTTCTAAAAGAGGTAAATTATGAGAGTAAAAGGTGGAATAGTAACTCATAAAAGAAGAAAAAAATGATTAAAATTAGCTAAAGGGTACTGAGGTCATAAATCAATTGGATTTAAAGTTGCTAAACAGCAAGTTGTTAAATCTTGAACATATGCATTTAGAGACAGAAAACAAGTTAAAAGAAATTTTAGAAAATTATGAATAGCTCGTATCAATGCTGCTGTTAGAAATGAAGGATTAACATATTCAAGATTTATTAATGGACTTAAAAAATCTAATATTGAAATAAATAGAAAAATGTTATCTGAATTAGCAATTCAAAAACCTGAGATCTTCAACAAAATTGTTAAAGAAGTAGAAAAACACATTTAATAAAACTATTAAAAACAAGAAAAAAGCAAGAAGAACAACTTGCTTTTTATTTTTCTTTAAAAACCATAATACTAGAAATTATTTAAAAAAAATAATAAATATTAAAATATATAAACAAATTAAATTCAAGATATTAAAATTAAATTTAGTATGTCTAATATTATGATTTGAAATGAATGAATTAAAACTAAAAAATTAGATAATCAACAAAAAGATTATTTAAATTCAATTTTTAATTTCATTAACGAAGAATTCCCTAAATTAATTTTAGAAATAAAATGGAATGAAGCCATGTTTGCTAATAACAAAACTTTTATTATTGCTTTATCTCCATTCAAAAAACACATATCAATAGCTCCAGAAAAATATGCAATTGATTTATATAGCCAATTATTTAAAGAAAATAATATTCAATTTAGTAGCAATATTTTTAAATTAAATTATGATGAACCAATAAATTTTAATTTATTAAAGGAAATTATTGAATTTAAAATAAAAGATAAAATGAATTATTCCAAATATTTTAAATAAATTTTTATCCATGAATTTGAACATTTATCACAACATTGAATTAATCCATAATTAGGAGTTAATTAAGTGATAATATTGATGAATTTTTTGTAATTTACCTATCAAGCAAAAATGCTTGACACTTAATTAAAAAATGATACAATTAATTACATTAAATAATGATTATTAAGAAGGAGGAAAAATGGTAAAAATTAGACTTAAGCGAATGGGTAGCAAATTCAATGCTTTTTACAGAATAGTTGCTGCTGATGCAAAAGCACCTAGAGATGGGCGTTTTATTGAAGAATTAGGTTACTACAATCCACATAGTAAAGAATTAAAAATTGACAAAGAGTTGGCATTTAAATGATTATCTAATGGAGCTCAATTAACTGATACTGCAAAGGACCTTTTTACAAAAGAAAAATTATTAGAACAATTTAACAAACAAAAACCTAAAAAAGTAGTTAAAAAATCTAAAAATAGAAAATCTAAATCTAAAAATGATGCAAAAACAACTAAACCTAAAAAAGCATCAAAAGTAAAAGAAAACAAAAAAGAAAAATAGTTAAATATTAATGAAAATTAATTTTTTAACAATATTTCCAAAATACTATGATGCTTTTAAAAGTGAATCAATAATAGCAAAAGCTATCAAAAAAAACCTTATTGAAATAAATGTAATTGATTTTCGTGATTTTACATTACACAAACAAAATAAAGTTGATGATGAAATCTATGGTGGTGGTTCAGGAATGTTATTAATGATTGAACCAATTGATAGAGCACTTAATTCAATTAAAGAAAAAACTAAAGTAATTCTAATGTCACCACAAGGTAAACCATTTACTCAAGAAAAAGCTATAGAACTTTCTAAAGAAAAATCAATAACACTAATAGCTGGTAGATATGAAGGTTTTGATGAAAGAATTTCAAGCTTAATTGATGAAGAAATTTCAATAGGTGATTATGTATTAACAGGTGGTGAATTACCTTCAATGATTGTAGCTGATTCAGTCATTAGATTAATCCCCAATGTTATTAAAGAAGAAAGTTATAAAAATGATTCATTTCAAAATAATCTATTAGATTATCCACAATATACTAGACCAGCTGAATATAAAGGAATGAAAGTACCAGAAGTATTATTAAATGGAAATCATAAAGAAATTGAAAAATGAAGAAAAGAAATGGCTTTACAAAATACTAAAAAGAAAAGACCTGATCTTTTAGAAAGGATAAAACATGATAAATAATTTAATTAGTAAAATTGAAAATAGACAAAAACGTAGTGATTTACCAAAATTCGAAATAGGTGATAATGTTAAAGTCCATGTAAGAATAAAAGAAGGAGATAAATCAAGGATTCAAATTTTTGAAGGTCTTGTTATTGCTAAAAAACATTCTGGAACAAAAGAAACTTTTACTGTAAGAAAAATATCTTATGGTATTGGTGTTGAAAGAACATTCCCTGTTCATAATCCTAATATTTCTTCAATTGAAATCTTAAGAAGAAATAAAATTAGAAGAGCAAAACTATATTACATGAGAGATCTAAAAGGTAAATCAGCAAGACTTAAAGAAATTAGAATTAAAAAATAATGAAAAAATATCTTATAATGTCATCACCATTTCTACTAAGCACTTTTACAATTTCATTAGTTACATCATGTGGTGGTTCAGAGTCAGATTTTAAGACAATGTCTTGAACAATTGATATTGAAAAAGTAAATATTCTAATGACTAATACTGATTCAATAAATTCATTTAACTCTGAAGCTATTTCAGCTGATAAATTAAAAAAGATCATTAAAATTGCAACTAATGTTCAAGATAATAAATATGATCTTGACCGTTATACTTCAAATGCTATAAGTGAAGGTTGATTTGAATCAATAAGTATTAATGAACAAACTAAGAAATTAACAATTAAATTAAAAAGCTCATTAGAAATTAATGGAAAAACAAAAATATGTCCATATAGACTTCCTAATAATCAACTTGAAATGACTGTTTAATAATTATGAAAAACAAAGAAATTAGAATTGGTATTATTGCTGAATATAATCCATTTCACAATGGACATATTTATCAAATAAATGAAATTAAAAAGAAATGACCAAATTCTAAAATCATTGTTATCCTATCAGGTAAATATGTACAAAGAGGTGAAATTGCAATCGCTTCTTTTGATTTAAGAAAAGAAATTGCGTTAAAAAATGGAGTAGATGAAATTTATGAACTTCCATTTTTATATGCCACACAAGCAGCACATATATTTGCCCAAGGTGCAATTATGGAATTAGCAAAACATAATGTTGATTACCTTGTATTTGGTTCAGAAACTAATAATATAGATGATTTTTATTTAGTAGCTAATACCATAAAAGAAAATAAAGAAAATTATTTTAAATTAATAAAACAAGAAATGAAAACTGGAATTTCATTTCCTAAGGCTAATCAGATTGTTCTTGAAAATCTAATTCAAAAATCGTTTACACTACCAAATGATATATTGGGTTTGGAGTATGTTAAAACAATTATTGATAATAACTTAAATATTAAAGCTTTTTGTTTGAAGCGAACAATTGGATTCCATTCTAGTGAAATTAATGATAACATTACAAGTGCTACTAATATTAGAAAACTAATCTTTAACAATGATCCTTTATACAAAAAATTTACACCTATGACTTTTGATAAAATGCCGGATAGGATTGAAAATTACTATGATAAATTCCAAGAAATTGTAAAAAGTTCTTCAGTTGAAGAATTAAGAAAAATTAAAATGATGTCTGAGGGAATGGAAAATCTATTTAAAAAAAATATTGATGCTAGAACTTATGATGAATTTGTAAATAGAACTAACTCTAAAAGATATACATCAAGCAGAATTAAAAGAGTAATGTTATATGTATTATTAATGATCAAGGAAGAATAATTCATATTTATTTTTATAAAAGAGCATTTATAACTTTTAAATTGTCAATTTTTGATTAAATTTTTAACATTTTTTATCATGTTTTATCATGATATAATTTAATTGTTTATTTAAAAAACTAAAGGAGATTAATTTATGGCTAAGAAAAGTAAAATTGAGACCAAAAAATTAGTGGCATTAATTTTATGTTTATTCCCTATCATATCTATATTAGGTGTTATTATATATGCTATGGATATGCTTAAAGGAAATTGATCATATATGGAATTAATAGTTCTTATTCTAACAATTCCATTTGGATTTATAGCTGCTATATTCCTATGATTAAATGCTTTAGGATTAATAAGATTATAAATTAATAAATCAAAATATTAATTATGTATATATTGAAATAAAAACAAGAAAATTGTTTTTATTTTTTTTACTTTTTTTTAACCAAGATATATACATTATTTAATTAATATTAAATTATTCAAAATAATTTAAATTTATTCAACTTTATTCAAAAATAAGTATAATTCTTATGGAGTTAAAATGCCCAAAATAATTGAAAACAAAATCTTAGATTACATTAAAAAACATAAAATTGTCAAATCAAGAGAAATTGAAAAATATTTTAATTTAACTCAATCTTCAGCAAGAAGATATTTAATTAAATTAGAAGAACAAGGTTATATCAATAGAACTTTTGGTGAAATTATTTTAAAAGACAATCATAGTTTTCAAGATCAAGATTTTGAAAAAAAAATTAACTCCAATTTGAATGTAAAAAAGTCAATAGCTAAATATGCATCCAAATTATCTCTAGGGTATAAAACAGTATTTGTTGACTCAGGAAGTCTATGTTACTTTTTGCTTCAATACTTAGATAAAAAAGTAGAGTTATTTACAAATTCATTATCAAACGCTAAAAGAGCAATTGATTTAGGATTTGAAAATGTTAATATCCTTGGAGGTGTAATAAAACCTGAAACTAAATCAATAGTTGAATTTAATGAAGAAGAATTAAATAAAATAGTATTTCCAATTTCCTTCTTAGGTGTTAATGCTATTGATGATGAAGGGAATTTATATACACCTGAAAAAAGAGAGGCAAAAGCTAAAAATAATATAATCAAAAAAACATTAATTACTATTGTTCTTGCCGAAGAAGAAAAATTTAGTTTTAAATCAACATTTAAATTTAATGATGATGATTCAAAAATTATTATTGTTTCAAATATTAAAAACAAGAAAATAGAAAATGAAAATGTTCAAATAATAAATACAAAGGATTAAGGATTAAAAATGAATTTTAATGAGTTTTTTAAGAATGATTTGATTGTCCTAGATAAATCATATAGTTCAAAAGAAAAAGCTCTTGAAAGTTTTGCCAAAATTCTTGTTGACAAAGGTTATGCTTCTGATAAAAAACGTGTTGTTGAAATGGCAATGAAAAGAGAAGCAGAGAGTTCAACTGGAATAGGTGAAGGTATTGCTATTCCTCACATCAGAGATGATGTTATGAAAGAATCTGTAATATTTTTTGCAAGAGTTAATTCTATGGATTGAGATTCACTAGATGGTCAACCAGTTAATTATGTATTCTTTATTGCACTAAATCCCACCAGTAGTGGATCTCATGTTGAGATATTAGCTGCACTAATGAAATTGTTCATGAATGAACAGTTCAAAAAAGAACTTGAAAAAGTAAAAACAATTCCTGCATTAGTTAAACTAATGAATAAATTTAATAAAGAAGAAGAAAAAGAAGCTGCAAAAGAAGCTACTTCTTCAAATGATGGTAACTATGATATTGTTGCTGTAACTGCATGTCCTACTGGAATTGCTCATACATTTATGGCAAGGGACATGCTTGAAAAAGCTGCAAAAGAAATGAATATTAAAATTAAAGTTGAAACACAAGGTGCTGATGGTGCTAAAAATGTTTTAACAGATCAAGATATAAAAAATGCTAAAGGTGTTTTAATTGCTTGTGATAGAGTTGTAGAATTATCTAAATTCTCAGGTCACCCAAATGTATTAGAAATGGGTACCAAACCTGTTATTAAAGATGCAAAAAAAGAAATTCAAAAACTTTTAGATGGTCAAGGTGTGAAATTTGAAGGAAATTCAAAACAAAAAGAATCTTCTTCAGATGATAATAATCAAGAAATGTCATTTAATGGATTTGGTAAAAGATTATATAAATCATTAATGACTGGGGTTTCATATATGCTACCATTTGTGGTATTTGGTGGAATTCTAATTGCTATAGCATTCTTATTTGATATGGCAAATTCAGGTCAAAGTGATTTTGGTTCAGTTTCTCCTGCTGCTAAATGATTTAAAACATTAGGAGACTTATCATTTGGAATGATGGTTCCTATTATTGGTGCTTACATTACTTTTGCTATTGTTGGTCGTCAAGGTCTATTACCAGGATTTATAGTTGGATTAATGGCTCAAGGTAAATTTTTATTTAGTTTAAATCCTGAAACTGGTGTAGTTGATTGATTTACAACAGCTGAAGCATCTGGGGGGGGTTCATCAGGAATTTTTGGAGCTATTGTTGGTGCATTTTTAGCTGCTGCTATTTTAATTGCACTTGTAAAATATGTTTTTGTTTACTTACCTGCAGCACTTTCAGGTATAAAAAACATTTTAATTATTCCGCTATTTGGAACATTAGCAATTGCTACTGCATTTTGAATAGTTAATATCCCAATGATTTATGTAAACTATGGATTTACAAAATTCTTAGAATTAATGGATGGTAGACCATATTTAGCATGATTATTAGGAATGATTATTGGAGCAATGATGGCTGTTGACCTTGGTGGACCAATCAATAAAGCAGCTTATGTATTTTCAATAACATCATTAGAAGCTGCAAAAGGAGAAGGTACAATATCAATGGCTGCTGCAATGGCTGGTGGTATGACTCCTCCTATTGGAATTGCTCTATGTTGTACATTCTTCAAAAAAATGTGAACTGATGATGAAAGAAAAACAGGAATGTTAAACTACATTATGGGATTAACATTTATTTCTGAAGGAGCTATTCCATTTACATTGAGTAAACCTAAAGTTATAATTCCTGCTAATGTTATTGGTGGAGCTATAACTGGATTATTAATTGGAGCTTTAGGTGTTAGAATTTCTGCACCTCATGGTGGAATATTAACAGTTGCTTTATGTAAAACTGACTACATGCAAGGTGGAGCTTCAATTGGATTAGGTATATTATTCTTTATTGCTGCTATTGTTGTGGGTTCAGTTGTAGAAATGTTCTTTATTGTTTTATTCAACAAAATATTTTCAAATAAATCAAACAACAAAAAAGAAAATAATGTTGAAAATAAAACAAGAGTAAGAAAATCTTTTGCAAGAAAATCAGGAGCAGTAAAAGCACAAATTAAAAATGATAATTTCAACTCAAATTTATTATTATCTAATCAAATATAAATCATGATCTATACTATAACTTTTTCTCCTTCTATTGATTATGTAATCAATACCAAGGAAAATTTTGATCAAAATGATTTAAATCGAGTTGATAATTATGAATTCTTACCAGGTGGTAAAGGAATTAATGCTTCTATTGTTTTAAAAAGAATTGGATTTGAAAACAAAGCTATTACTTTTTTAGGTGGTAGCACAAAAAATTTATTTCTTGATTTAATGAATAAAGAAAAAGTTGATTTTATTAACTTTGATTCTACTAATGATACAAGAATAAATGTAAAAATGTTTGCAAATAACTCTACATTTGAAATCAATGGAACAAGAGCAAAAATATCTAATGATGAATATGAGAAATTATTAAACCTTATTGATAAATTAGATAAAAATGATTTTGTTTTCATTATGGGAATATGTGAAGAAGAATTCCTAAAAAAATTAGTAGAAAAAATTCATTCTAAAGGAATTAAATTTGCACTAGATATAGATTCTAAAGTTGTGCTTGATCTATTAAAATATAATCCATTTATCATTAAGCCAAATAGAAGTGAATTAGAATCACTTCTAAATACTAAAATTAATTCTATTGAAGATATGAAAAAAGCTATGATTTCATTAAAATCAAAAGGTTTACAAAATTTAATGGTTTCTGATGGTGGTAAAGGATCATATTTCATTAGTGAAGATAACAAATGTTATCAAATAACACTTAAAAAGAAATTTGACATTGTTTCTACTGTTGGCGCTGGAGATACATTAATTTCTTCTTTTACATCAATATATTACAAATCAAATGATGTAATAAGATCATTAAAAGAAGCTACATCATTATCAATCGGGACTTCATGTACAAGATTTTTAGCTTCAAAAGAAGATCAAACTAAATACATTGATGATGTTGAAGTTAAAGAAATATAATCTTAAATTAAAAATTAATTATATATGTAAAAATTGTCAAAAAAACTGACAATTTTTATTTTGCCAAAATTAAGAAAATATTTAATACAATATTAAATATTATGGTTAAAAACAATAGTAAGAAAACACTAAATAATTCAAGTGACTTACAAATAAATATGAATATCAATAGACCTACTAATCTTTATCAAAGAAGTATGACTCATACTGAAAAGGCAAATGAAGTTATGAAAGACAGATTAAAAACTAATGAATTTATTAAAAATCAAAACAAGTTTAATAAATTATTATTATCTTTTATCAAAGAGCAAAGAAAGCTAAATAAAAAATTAGAACTAAAAGTAGAAAAAAATGAGAGAAACATTGAAACATTAAAATGTGATGTTTTATTATTAAAAAAACTTTTATTAAAAAGTAGATAATAATAGTTTTAATTTATTAGCAAAAAATAATTAATAATTAATTAAAAAATTATTTTCAAATTGAATCTAAAGTATCAAATCTATTTTTCAATCATGATTTTAAATAATCAGCTGCTTCTTTTTGAGTAGTGCAACCTCAATTAGCTTCTGATTTTATAGCATAATATAAATCATCATAATTAGATGTCTCATTTGGGTTTTTATTATTTTCATTTTTCTTAACTTCTTCTTCAATGTATGGAGCAATGTTTTTTCACTTGTCATAATTAGCTTTATAGTTAGATACATATAAGTTTGATATATCATCAATATATCTTAATATTTTATCCTGCACTAAATGTTCTTTCATTTCAGCTCATCTATCTTTAATTAATTTTTTAATTAAATCAGATGAATACAAAATTTTTAACCATGGATTGGTTGTATATCAATATTCAATAAATGATCCATTATAATCATCTGATAGATTTGCAGGAGGTAAATCTTCACACATACCTAAAGCAAAATCAAAATCTCATGGTGCTTGAAAATGTAACTTACCGTTACCAGTTGGACTTAAATCAATACTCATGTAAAAACTAGAATTGTTAACATCATAATCACAAATAATTTCTTGTAATATGCACAATGATACAACTGAATTTATATCAACAACATTTTCAAGTGCTTTATTTGGATCACTAATAGTTGTAGATTTAACAATATCAGTTTTATCATTATTAAATTCTCAACATTCTTTTTTAACAATAGATCTATAAATGATCTTGTAAATATTTTCTAAATATTTTTCAATGAATGTTCTTTGTGTTTCATTATATATTTTGCTTTTTATTGTGTATGTATTAATTGGAGATATTATACTTTCTCCTTCATAATCAATTTTTATTTGTTCTAATGCTGGTTCAAAACGAGCATAAGAATCCATTTCTAATAAATATCCAATGTTAGTTCCTTGATAATCAGTAACCGGTTTTTCAATATTTACTCTTTCTGTAGCAACTTCATTTTGCTCACAAAGTAAATAAACGCCTCAATATTCACCATTTAAATATAGTTCAACATTAACAAAGTCACTTGCATAAAGACCTTGATCTTTATATAAAAATTGACCTAAATATAGACCAACATTATTACGTAGCATAGAAACATCTCTTCAATTAGCCAAAAGAACTCAATCTTTAAATGCATATTTATTATTTAAAGACAACATTTCTTGATTCTCTGTGAATTTTATTCTAAAAGGTTTTTTGTCATATATTGTGGTAGTGTTTCCACGAACTTTTACTTGTGCTAATAAATCTTTTCTAATTAAATTATCATCTAAATTTTCAACTGTGATTGTTGCATTTTGATAAGGGAATTCTTGCTTTACAAAATCATATGAATCATTTCCATCTGAGACATAAATATCTTTTCTTTCAGTTGCAAAAGTATTGTTTTTATCTTGTGTATCAATTCTTATAATTGGCATCTTCTTATATAAATGTGGTTCATAACTATATGGAGTATTAGGATTGGTTGGTGTAGGTGGTATTGGATCTATCGGGTTTTGACCATTATCATTTTTTGCACAACTTGTAATAATAAAAGTACTACCAACTAGTAATACTGGTGATCATGCACATAATAAACTCTTTTTCAATTTCATAAACAAATATTAAACATTGATCATAATCAATGTTGTAAATTTCCCTTTCCTTATATCATTAATTTTCACTAAATAAAATTTTACAATATCATTAATTTTTTATAATCAAAGCAAAGTAATCAAATAATATAAAAAAGTCTTGTTTTCTACAAGAATATAAATATTAATAAATCTTCTTTTATAAATAAGAAAAAAGAATTTTATTAATTTTGAAAAGCAACAATATTAAAAAAATTAATTCACTTTTAATAAAACACTTTTTATAAATGCTGTAAATAATTTTGAAGGTCTTAATGGTTTAGCATTAAATTCAGGATGATATTGAACACCTACATAAAATGGATGATTATCTAATTCACAAACTTCAATCAATTTATTTTCTTCATTAAATCCTGAAAACTTAAATTCTTTATCCTCAATTTTAGGAACATATTTAGGATTTACTTCATATCTATGTCTACTTCTCTCAAATATTTTACTTTGACCATAGATTTTTTTTATTAATGAATTTTCTTTTAGTATTACACCATCTGAACCTAGTCTTAATGTTCCACCAATATTTTCTCTATCTTTTCCTTCAATAATATCTAATATAAATGTACCTTTATCACTTATTTCACTAGAAGTAGCATCTTTTATACCTTTTAACCTAGCCTGATTAATGGTCATTGCTTGCATTCCAAAACAAATACCTAATGTTGGAATTTTATTTTTTCTTGTATAGTTAACTGTTGCTACTTTCCCTTCAAAACCACGTTTACCAAATCCAGGTAAAACAACAACACCATCTGCATCTCTAAGTTTTAGTGAGACATTTTTTTCATCTATCCCATCTGAAGAAATTCAATCAAATTTAATATTGGCATTTTCATAAACACCACTTATAAATAATGCTTCTTTAATTGATTTATAAGCATCTTCTAATTCTATATATTTTCCAACCATAGCAATATTGATGTTTTTTTTCTCATTATTTTCTAGCTTATTAACAAACTCTTCTCATTCTGTTAAATTAGATTTTTTAGGTTTTATTGAAAAATGCTCAAGGATTCTTGTGCAAACACCCTGAGATTCTAAATATAATGGAATTTTATATACTGAATCAAAATCATATAAAGAAATTACACAATCTCTTTTAATGTAACTTAAATTAGATATTTTGTCAATAATATCATCATTAATTTGATTTTGAGATCTTAACAAAATCATATTTGGATTGATACCACTAGATGATAATAAAGAAATAGAATTCTGTGTTGGTTTGGTTTTAAATTCTTTTGATGCATTTATTCAGGGAACATATGTCACATGTACAAAATAAGAAGATTGAGGATTTTTAAATCCATATTCACTAATTGCTTTAATAAATGGAGAGGATTCAATGTCACCAATTGTTCCTCCAATTTCAACAATTAAAAAATCAGGTTTATTTTTACTTATTGTAGAGTCAATAACATTAATTATTTCATTAGTAAAGTGTGGGACCATTTGAACAGTTTTTCCATCATATTTACCTTTTCTTTCATTTTCAAAAATTCTTTGATAAATTTTACCAGTTGTATAATTTGATTCTTTAGTCAATGTTTCATCAATAAATCTTTCATAGTGACCTAAATCCAAATCAGTTTCTCCACCATCTTCAGTGACATAAACTTCACCATGCTCATATGGAGATAAAACACCAGGATCAATATTTAAGTAGCAATCTAATTTTTGCATAAATATTTTGTATCCTCTTGCTTTTAATATATTTCCAATTGAAGCAGCAGTGATACCTTTACCAATTCCTGAAATTACACCACCAGTTACAAATATAACTTTAGTATTATTCTTTTTATTTTTGTTATTCACTTTTTCTTTTTGTTTTTTAATTGCCATAATAAAAAATATATTATATAAATAATATTGATAATATGTTATATATAAAAATTATTTATTGTTTTCTTCATTTGAATTGGACGAATTATTTGAAGATGTAACAGCTGGTTTTATAACATAAACAGATAACAAAATAGTAGTTGCAACATATACAGCTAATATTGAACTAAAAATAATATACAACTTTCTCTTACCTTTCATATAAAACCTTTCTCATTTTATACATTAAAGTTTATCACTTTTTATATTGTTCAAATATACTATTTTAATGTTGTTGTTGATAATTAACATACTTATTCATTTAAATTAACTTTTCATGAAAGTAATCATTCAACAATTTTAGGATCATCATGTGAAAAATATACTGATTGATTTGTGTTGACTTGTTTTATTAAAACTAAATCATCATTATCTAATTTAATTCTTTCAATATCAAAATATTCCTTTATATGTTCTTCACTTGTTGATTTTATAAGAGGAATTATATTTCTATCAACCAATCACTTAGTAATAATTTGTGCAATTGAAGCATTATGTTTATTGGCTATTGTTTTTAAAATTTCATTATTAAAAATGTTGTTTTTACCTGTAGCTAATGGTGATCAAGCCTCAACAATAACATTTTTTGATTTATAAAACTCAACATCATCTTCTCTGTGATAATATGGGTTAACTTCAATTTGATTAATGACTGGAGTATTTCCTAATGAATTTGATAAGTTAACAAATTGAGATTTACTAAAATTACTTATTCCAATAGATTTAATTAATCCTTCTTTTTGAGCTTTCATCATATCTCTATATGCTGAAAAAATATCATTATAAGGTTGGTGCAACAACATTAAGTCAATGTAATCTAAGTCTAATTTTTTCAATGCTACTTTTATTCCTTTATATGCATTGTGATATTGGTTGCAAAAAAGCTTAGTAGTGATAAATAAATCTTTTCTTTTACATATTCCATCATTAATAGCTCTCTTTATTGCTCTCCCAACCGCTTCCTCATTTAAATAAGCTGAAGCTGTATCAATTAATCTAAAACCATTTTTAATTGCTAAATATACAGACTCTTCACAGACACTTAAATCACTATTTTGTCATACCCCAAAACCTATATATGGTATATTATTCCCATCATGTAATTTTAAATATTTCATAATTAATACCTTTTTCCTTTTGTTTTCATTAATTTTAAATAGTCAATACATTTTAGCATTAAAATGTATTTTTAATTAAATATAGATATTTAATTATTATTTTCTTGGAAAAATTATTTGATTTGTCTGAACTTGAATTTCATCAAACTTGTGATAATCATTAATATTTTGAAAGTTCAATGAACTAATATTTAACAATTCTCTGAATTTATTACTGTGTTCTGGCATAACTACTTCCAACATAGCTACAACTGAATAAATACCATTTAACAAAATATTTAAAACTTGTTCTAATCTAACTAAATCATCTTTCAAAGTTCACGGCATAGTTAAATCAATATATTTATTTAAGTCTTTTGCTAAATCTAGCATAGCATCAAATGCTTTGCTTATTTGATAATCATCAAAGTAATTTTGATACTTATTAAATTTCTCACTTATATTATTTAATATAAAAACATCATGCTCATTTTGTGTTTTAGTAAAACAAATAGGCCTTGAAAAATTTTTATCAATCATTGCTAGTGTTCTAGAAACAAGATTACCAATTGTATTAACTAGATCAGAATTATATACAGATAACAATAGGTCTTTAGAAAAGATTCCATCATTAGTAATATTTAATTTAGAAGCAAGATAATATTTAATAACCTCTTTATCAAAATCATTTAATAATTCTAAAGGATCAATTACATTTCCTTTTGATTTTGACATCTTTCCCTCAGGTGTTACAATTCAACCATGAGCAACAATTTTTGTAGGTAATTTAATATCTAATGACTTTAAAAATATTGGTCAATATATACAATGAAATCTTATTATTTCCTTACCAACTATGTGGACAATTTCATCACCATTTTTTCAATATTTTAAATAATTTTCATCTTCACTACTTTCATATCCAAGTGCTGAAATATAATTAAATAATGCATCTAATCAAACATAAATTACATGCTTAGGATCGGAACTTATTTTAATTCCTCATTCAAATGAAATTCTAGTAACAGATAAATCCTCTAAATTTTTATCTAAAAAATTTGATTTCAATTCACTTCAATTTTTATGTGGAACAATAAATTCATTGTGATTTTCAACATAATCAATTAATCATTTAGAAAACTCACTCATTTTAAAAAAATATGATTCTTCTTCAATAATCTGTAACTTATGATTACTTGTTGGATGGAAAAACTCATTATCTTTCTTTATAGCTTGTGATTCAGTAATAAATTCTTCATCTTCTATAGAATATAGACCTCTATATATTCCTTTATATATAACATCTTTTTCTAACATTTTATTGAAAACTTTTTCAACACATTGAGTATGTTTTTTACTTGTTGTTCTTGAAAAAAAATCATAATCAATTCCATACAAATCTCACAATTTTATAAATTTGCTTGTTTGCATATCTACATAATCTTGAAATTTCATATTATGTTCATTAGCTTTTTTTTCAATTTTTTGACCATGTTCATCACTACCAGTTAAAAATTTAGTTTCATAATTCATTTTGTTTTTGTAATTTTTTAGAATTCATGCTATTGTTGTTGAATATAAATGACCTATGTGTAAATTACCTGAAGGATAATATATTGGTGTCGTAATATAAAATGTCTTTTTCACTTTCATAATGTAATAAATATTCAATTTCTAAATTATAAAACATATTAAAATATATTTAATACATTAAAAAATGTTACAAAAATGAAAGAGGTTAATCTATGATTGATTCATCAAAAAAAATTAAAACAATAGCTTTTGCTATGAAAACAAAAGATAGTAAATTTGAAAAAATAGAAATTGAACGAAGAGCACTAAAACCATCTGATGTATTAATTAAAATTAAATATGCTGGAATATGTCACTCAGACATTCATACTGCAAGATCAGAATGAGGTGAATGTATTTATCCTATTGTTCCAGGTCATGAAATTGTAGGAGAAGTTGTATCTATTGGTAAAAAAGTGAACAATTTTAAAATAGGTGATATTGCTGGTGTAGGTTGCATGGTTAACAGTTGCCAAAAATGCACAAATTGTAAAAAAGGATATGAACAAAACTGTAAAAATGGAACAGTATTTACATATAACTCATTAGACATTTATGACAAAAATGAACCAACATATGGGGGTTATTCAAACTATATTGTTGTAAATGAAAATTTTGTAATAAATGTACCTAAAAATGCACCTCTTGAATTTGTTGCTCCATTAATGTGTGCTGGTATTACTACTTATTCACCATTAGCATTTTCAAAAATAAGCAAAGGTCAAAATGTTGCTGTTGCTGGTTTTGGTGGACTAGGTGTTATGGCTGTTAAATATGCTAAAAAATTAGGAGCAAATGTTTATGTGTTCGCTAGAAATAATAAAAAAGAAAAAGATGCTAAAAAATTAGGAGTCAAAAAACTATATACATCATTAAATGATGTAAAAGAAGAATTTGATTTTATTATTTCAACTATTCCAACAAATTATGATGTAATGAAATATATTAATTTACTAAAATTTGGTGGAGAAATGTGTGTTTTAGGTGTACCACCACAAGATGTAAATTGAAGTATGAACCCATCACATTTGATATTTGCTAATCATAAAAAAATATATGGTTCTTTAATTGGTGGCATAAAATTAACTCAAGAAATGTTAGATTTTTCTCTAAAAAACAAAATATATCCTGAAATTGAAATCATTAAACCAAATAAAATTGATGATGCATACAAAAAAATGACCACTGGAAAAGGTAAATTTAGATATGTAATTGATATGCAATCTGTAAAATAATTAAATTCTATTTTTTGCTAAATCAACAATTTGTTTTACTACTTGTTCAATTGTTAAATTAGAAGTATTAATTTCAATTGCTTCTGACACTTTTACTAAAGGTGTTATTTCTCTTTCACTATCTCTTTTATCTCTTTCAATAATGTTTTTTAGAACTTCTTCTTTATTAATGTTTTCACCTTTTTCTAGAAGTTGTTTTAATCTTCTTTCAACCCTTGTATCATTATTAGCAACTAAAAAAATTTTTAATTGAGCATCCTTTAAAACAACTGATCCTATATCCCTACCTTCCATAACAACACCTGGTTTACTTTTAGCAATTTCCTGTTGTTTTTTCACACAAAATTCTCTAATAGATTTTAATTTTGCAACCTTAGAAGCAGAAATAGATATTTCATCTACTCAAAGATTCTTTGTAATATTTACATCATTTAATTTAATAATTTCATTTGGTAATAACTCTAATTTAATATTTAAAATATTTGATAATATTTTTTTCTCATCACCTAAATCAATATTATTTTGTAAACAAAAATATCCAATAGCCCTATACATCAGCCCAGTATTAATAAAAATAAGATCTAGCTCTTTAGCTACTAATTTGGCAACTGTACTTTTTCCGACACCAGATGGACCATCAATAGCTATATTAATTTTTTTATTCATACTTACTTTTCCTTGCTTTCAACAATATTAATTTTACTAATTTTTAAATTTGTAGTCTCTTGATTATTTTGTTCTTCAAGTTCTTTTTTGTCAATAAATTCTTGAAAATATTTATTAATTATTTCATCATTTTTATGAGAATTTAAATTAATATTATTTTCATAATTTCTTTCATTATTGATTTCGTTTTTTTCTATTATATTAATTATCTTGTTTATTTCTTGTCTATGAGTTATTTTAGAACTTTTATAATGTTCATTGGATAGTAAACTAACTTTATACCCAGATTTAATATATGCACTTTCAATATCAAAATTTATAGATGCAAACATATCTTTTAATTCACTATTAGAATTAACTATTGAAAAATCTAAATTTTCACATGAATCTATATCCTGACGATATTTTCTTCATTTATTAAATCTTGAGTTTTTGTTCATTATTTATTCTCTTTTACTTTTTTTAATCATTCTTTTGACTCTGTATCTTTTACATTAGATAAAATATCCATAAGCTTTTCTTTATCTTTTTTATGAATTTTAGGAACATATATTTTTACATGTAATTTAAGATCGCCATATTTTTTAGTCCCTATTATATTGAACCCTTTACCTTTTAAAGTCAAAACATCACCTGATTTAATATCACTTGTTAAATCTATTAGTTCATTACCATATGGAGTAGGAACCTCTACTCTTGAAGAATTTAAAATATCTATAAATGATACAAAGAAGTCTAAGTGAATATTATTTTGTTCGCGAACATAATATTTATGTTGCTCAACAAAAACAAATATTATTAAATCACCAGAAGGCCCACCATTTACACCAGGACCACCAAAACCAGAAACAACAATTTCTTGTCCATTTTTTATTCCAGCAGGAATTTTAATACTTGTAACAACATTTTTAGAAATATATTTATGTCCTTTACATAAATGACATTTATTTTTAATTATCTTACCAGCACCATGACACTTATTACATGTTGAAAATGAATTTACAATTCCAAAAGGTGTTCTTTTTTGAATGTTAATTTGCCCACTACCATGACAATTGTCACAAATAATTACACTTGAACTATCTTCAGCTCCAGTACCATGACAATGTGAACAAATTTCATGTTTAACTAACTTTTCTTCAATTTCTTTACCTAAAACTGAATCAATAAAACTAATACTAATTTTTGATTGTATTGTTTGTCCTTTTCTAGGTTGATTGTTATTTCTTCTAGTTGTTCTTTCACCACCAAAAAAGGAACTAAATATATCACCTAAATCTACATCACCAAATCCACTAAATCCACCAAATGGATTACCTCCAAATCCAGCACCATTTTGATCAACTCCATTATGTCCATATTGATCATACATCTGTCTTTTTTCAGGATCAGATAATACTTCATATGCTTCATTAACTTCTTTAAACAACTTCTCAGCATCAGGAGATTTGTTTATATCTGGATGATATTTTTTTGCTAGAACACGATAAGCTTTTTTGATGTCACTAGTAGTTGCGTTTTTGTCAATACCTAATATTTCATAATAATCTCTTTTAGCCATAGAGTTATTTTAACATAAAAATATCATTTTTATTAGCAAACTAGCTAGTAGATTGATAACTAAAATAAGATTTTTCTACTTTTTTATGATATGTTAAAATTGAATTGTTACTATGGATTTAAAAAAGTATATAGATGATATAAATGATTTCCCAACAAAAGGTGTTAATTTTAAGGATATTTCACCTTTATTAGCTAATGGAGAGGCATTACATTATGCTGTAAATAAAATGGTTGAATATGCAAAAGATGCTGATGTTATTGTAGGTCCAGATGCAAGAGGTTTCTTATTTGGAACTCCAGTGGCTGCCATATTAAAGAAACCATTTGTTATGGTTAGAAAAGCTAAAAAATTACCTGGAGAAGTAATTAGAAGAGAATATAGTTATGAATATTCATCTAATATTCTAGAAATGCAAAAAAATAGAATATTTCCTGGGCAAAAGGTTGTTGTTATTGATGATATTCTAGCAACAGGTGGAACAACTAAAGCTATTATTGATTTAATTGAATCACAGGGTGCTATTGTAGAAAAAGTTATTTTCTTACTAGAATTAACTGATTTAAAGGGTCTTGATAAATATCATGGAATTGAAGTTGTCTCTTTAATAAAAATGTAAATTATTTTATTTTAATCTCAAGTAATATTTTTTAAATTTAAAACTTTGTTTTTAAAAATTGATAATGCTTTATCTATATTTGGTTCTTTATTTTTGGATAAAAAATTATTTTTTCTAGCATATTTAACTAATTCATTATATTTTTCAATTTCATTATCATAATAAGTAAAACCTATTTCATCAAATTTCGATGGATCAACCTGATACAATATATCACTAATTTGATTATAAAATTCTTTATCAGTTATCAAATCTTGTTTTATTAATGAACAAGCAAGCAATTTTAAAGCTGCTTCTTGATTAATCAATTTAGGCATTAATATTCCAGGAGTATCTAATAATTGAATATCTCCAGCAGATATTCATTGTATAGCTCTTGTAGTGCCTGCAAAATTTGCAACTTTTGTTTTTTTTGAATTAGATAAAAGATTGATTAATGTAGACTTACCTACATTAGGCATCCCGATTACAAAACATCTTAATCTTGGTTTTAATAATCCCTTTTTTTGATCTTTTTGTCTTTTTGATTCTAATATTAAATTTAGACTTTTTAATATCTTTTGTTTTGAACTTGTTTTTTTTAAATTAACAATTACACATTTATCATTTTCATTATTAAATTTTTTAACTAATTGATTTAATCTATTAATATTTGAATAATCACTTTTAGAAAAAATAAATAACCTTGGTTTATTAGGAGCAATTAAATCAAAATCTTCATTGTATGAACTTAATGGAACACGAGAATCAATTAATACAATAAAGCAATCTACAATTGATTGCTTTTCTTTTATTTCTCTTAATGCCTTAGTCATATGACCAGGAAATCAATTGATATAATTCATATAATTATTTTATTTTATATTGTCATATTTTGATATAATTAAAAACATTAAAGTAATTGCGAGTGTAGTTTAATGGCAGAACTTCAGCCTTCCAAGCTGACTATGAGGGTTCGATTCCCTTCACTCGCTCCAATCATTATATGACCAATAAAAAAAATCTCTTGAATTCAAAAAGAGATTTTTTTATTTATGACCAATAATTTTTTCTTCATTTAAAGAAGTTTGTTGTTTTTTAATCATTTTCTTTATTTCAATTTTTTTGGTAATAATAGAAATTGGAATTACAAGTAAGAAAAATGGAATTACAATTAAAGCTCTTATTCATGGTTCTAGTCCATCACTAACAAATATCACAACAAAGCATATAGAAACAGGTAATGAAAATATAAATATTGATAGATCTAGTATTTTGATATACACAAACAAAACAGTAATAAGAAATGTTCCAACAATAAATGAAATACCTATTAATAGTTTTATCCATCAACTATAATCCAAATTATAGTGTTTTGCAAATGGAAAATCATTTGAAAAAAAGATTCATAATAGTAAACATGGAATAGCTATTACAAAAAATGTAAAAATAGGATTTTTAAATGATTTTCATCTAGATTTAATTAATGAATTATTATTATTTTTTTTCATCAGTTAATTTCAATAAGTAATCAATTAAATTTTTTGATTCAACTTTAATTACTTCACTTTCTCCATAAAATCTTAGTGACAATGTGTTTGTAGAAATTTCTTCATCACCAATAACTATTTGAATTTTTGTTTTAGAAATTTGAGCTTCACGAATCTTCTTACTCATTCTTTCATTTCTATCATCAATTTCTACATAAAAATTATTAGCTTTTAAATCATTGAACAATTTTTCTGAAAACTCTATATGATTATCATTTACAGGAATGATAACAATTTGTTTAGGTGCTAATCAAAATGGTAAATTACCTTTTGTTTGTTCAAGAAGAATAGATACAAATCTTTCATAGGTACCTATCAATCCGCGATGAATCATTATAGGACATTCAGGCTGATTTTCAGAGTTAATGTATTCTAAATTAAATTTTCTAGGTAATAAAAAATCTAATTGAAGTGTTGACATGGTTATTTCATGACCTAAAACTGTTTTAATTTGAATATCTATCTTTGGACCATAAAATGCAGCTTCACCAATTTTTTCTTGATATTTTACATTCAATTTATCTAATACACTTCTTAAATCATCTTCAGCTTGTTTTCACATTTCATCATCATCAAAAAATTTATCCTTATTATTAGGGTCTCTTAGTGATAAAGAAACATAATCAATTTTTACATTAAACATTTTTAAAGTCTCACTAATCATGTTGTAGCAATTGGTGAACTCTGTAAAAATTTGATCTTTTCTTACAAACAAATGAGCTTCAGTTAATAACATAGCTCTTACTCTTTCTAGACCAGTTAATGCTCCAGATTTTTCATATCTAAATAAAGGTGATTGTTCACTTAATTTTATTGGTAATTCACGATATGATCTTCTTTTAGATCTATAAATTAAAACATGATGTGGACAGGTCATTGGTCTTAAAACTAATTTTTCATTATCACAAATGATAGGTTTAAACATATCATCTTTGTAGTGTTTTCAATGTCCTGATGTTTCATATAATTCTTGTTCTCCAACAATTGGGGTAGAAACTTCTAAAAAATTATATTTATAATCCATTGCAAGAATTTCTTTCATGATTCTATTTCTAATTTTCATTCCATCTTCTAATCAAATTGGAAAACCTTGACCAGATAATTGATCAAACATAAATAGGTTCATTTCTTTACCTATTTTACGATGATCTCTTTCTTTTCTTTCTTGCAATAAATTTAAATATTCATCTAATTCTTCTTTTGTTTCTCAAGCAGTTGCATAAATTCTTGTAAGTTGATCATTATTTGAATCACCTCTTCAATATGAACCAGCCAATGATAATATTTTAAAATGTTTGATGTCTTTTAAATTATGAATATGACCACCAGCACACAAATCAACAAAAAAGTCTTTATTACTTTTTAGATCATGAATAGAAAAATATGTAATATCTCTACCTTCTGATTTAAACTCATCATATAGTTCTTTCTTATATGGTTGTTGTGAATAGTCATATTTAAAATCACTGTCCATTTTTTTTATGACATAATTATTAGAAACTATTTTTTGCATTTGTTTTTCTATTTTTCTTAAATCTGATTCCAATAGTGGTTCATTAAATTTAAAATCATAATAGAAACCTTCTTTAGTAGGTGGACCAAAACCTAATTTTGTATCAGGTCATAATTTTAAAACAGCCATAGCCATTACATGTGATGCAGAATGATTTAAATCTTTATTAAATTTCATACACTACTTCCTTTAATAAAATTAACTTTTAATACCTAAATCATCAAATGATTTATTGATTACTTTTTGAACACTAGTTGTTCCAATTGAGATGCTAATTTCGATGCTTATTGAATTCTTTGTTATTATTTCCTCAATTTTTGCACCATCAAACGTATCAAAATAATCCATGTTTATATTTACACTTAATTGAGGCAATAATTCAGGGAATGGAATAGTTTGTTGAATATTATAGATACTTGCTGAAGAAAAAATGCTTGATCAATTTCTTTCTCTAATATATTGTTCAAATAAATATTTATTAGTTACTGATACATCAATTAATACATTTTTGTCTTCAATGGTGATAGTATTTAAAAGATTTTTAATATAGGTATCTTGTGACTCAAAATATTCAACAACATTAATTTCAAGAGGTGCTACATTTGTATAAATCGTTCCATCTTTAGAAGAACCTAAAAAGATATTAAATTTGATGATAGTTTCCTGAAATGAATTAGATAAAGAATCTAATTGTTTGCTATAACCACCATTATTTGTATCATTTATAGCTGTTAAAATTTCATTAGCTATTTTACTAATATCATAACTCTCATTTTCATATACATAATCTGAAGGCAATTCTATTTTACTTGTACCTGAATTATTAATTAATGCAAATTTAAAATCTTTAAATGGAGATGGATATTGCTTAGATATTTTGTTTTCACTACTAGAATATTTTTCATATAGAGAAAAAACTAAATTGAATGGAATTGAATATTTACCATTTGCAAAGGTAACATTATTATTACCATTATTAGACATAAAATAATCACTTAGTGACAATGGATTATTTTCTGTCATATCAAAACCAAAAATATCTTCAAATCCTAAATTTTCTGAAGAAAGATATTCAGAAAAAGCACTCATTTTTTTCTCTTCTTGAGATTGAGCAAAATCATTTTCTTGAGCAATACCTTCAATTAATACAGATTCAGTTGTAGCTAATGGTGTATTAGCATATGAAGTAAAAAATAAACGATAAATAGGTGTGGTAGAATCAAATTCATAATTAAAAGCATTTAAATTTTGAGGATCTTCATTTTCTGGTCCTCTAAATTCTAATGTAATACCTGCTGATTCTAATTTAGATCTTATTGAATAATTTGTAACTAATGAAATATAACCTGCTTTGTAGGCATCACGAACTGTATAAACTTTTTTATTATTTTCATCTTCTTCTTTTGGTGGATTAAATTCAAAATATTGATTTAAATTGTTGATTCAATCAGTATTAGAATTAATAAAATTATTTAATTTAGATTGCGGATCATCAACACCCTGTTCAACATCAAAAGAACCTAAATAAACTTCCTGTGTTCTAGAAGTAGAAGTAATATTACCATCATAATAAATAATTTTATAAGTAACTTTTAATTTAGAGGGATCAACATTATCAGGAGAAGTTGATTCAATTGAAACTAAAAAATTTTTATTTCTTAATTCCTTTAATTTATCATTATTTAAATTAAAACTTGATGTTGAAATATTTTTAGCATATAATCCAATTTGTCCAACTTTTCCAATTTCTTCTTTTAATTGAAAATAATCATAGGGGTTAGCATTTATTAATCTTGAATAATAATCTAATAAAGTTTGTTCAATGGATACTTTAAAACCATGCAAGCTTGTATCTTGATATTCATATATTGTTTCATAATAATTTGAACCTTCACCATAAAATAATCTTATTCCAACCATAGCATATGATGAGTCAGTTTCATATGGTCTAACATATGCCAATTCACTTCTTACATTATATTGTCTCATTTGGTAATAGATAGAAGATTTTAATTCCAAACTAAACATACCTTCTTCATAAGCTTCATTAATTGTGATCAATGATCTTTGACTTGAAGTAAGTTCAACACCATCTTCACCTAATATTGAAGATTTGCCATAAACTTTTAGTGAACCAGATAGTTCATAATAATTAGGATTAAGAATTTGATTAATATAATAGTTAATTCTATTTTCATTACCTTCTCTAGTTGAGGTGGAATGATTAAGAGTCAAACTATAATTTTTATTATTATTTTGAATAATAGGAAATGCTATTGCTGATGATAGAGCAATAGAAAATAATGAACCAAATCCAATTCATTTTAATACTCTACTTTTTTTATTAGATTTATTATTAATTTCCATATGTTTAAAATTATATTAAAAATATAATTAATTTAAATTAATATGAATTATCTTTTTTAACATTACCATTGAATATTGCAACAGATGATGAAGTACCAAATCTTTCAACACCCATTTTGACATATTCTTTAATATCTTCCATTGATTTTATACCACCAGCAGCTTTTATTTTTAAAGGTTTATCACCAATAACTTTTTTAAAAATTTCAATATCTTTTTTATCTGCTCCACGATATGAAAATCCAGTAGATGTCTTAATAAAATCAGCACCAGAAGCCAATACAATCTCAGTTGCTTTTTCTATTTCTCAATCTTTTAACAAAGCAGTTTCAATAATTACTTTTAATATTTTATTTCCACATGCATCTTTTACTTTTTTAATTTCATTTAATACATAATCATATTGACCATCTTTAAAACGACCAATATTAATAACCATATCTATTTCATCAGCTCCATGATCTATAGATAATTTTGCTTCTTGAACTTTAACTTGTGTAATGCAAGCACCTAGTGGAAAGCCTGCCACAGCAACAATTTTGATATCATTATTTTTTAAATTTGATTTTACATGTTTAACTCATGATGAATTAACACATACACCACCAAAGCCATATTCAATAGCTTCATTAACTAATTTATCAATATCCTTTGAAGTAGCTTCTGGTTTTAAATATGTATGATCAACCATTTTTTTATAATCCATTTTTATCTCCAATCTAGAATTAAATATCTTCAGGTGTATTTAGTCTTGAATTATACATATTTGCATAAAATCCACCTTTTTTCAACAATTGACTATGGTTACCTTTTTCTAAAATTTCTCCATCTTTTAAAACAACAATTACATCAGCATGTTTAATTGTAGATAGTCTATGAGCAATCATAAATGTTGTTTTTCCTTTAGATAAAGCAATCATTGCTCTTTGAATATCTTTTTCTGTTTTTGTATCAACACTTGAAGTAGCTTCATCTAAAATCAATATTGATGATTTTTTCAAGAAAGCTCTTGCAATTGCTAGTAACTGTCTTTGACCTTGAGATATATCATCTGCATTATTTTCTAAAACAGTTTCATAACCATTTTCTAGAGCCATAATGAATGAATGAGCATCAGCTTTTTTACATGCATCTTCAATTTCTTCATTTGTAGCCTTTGGATTTGAATATCTAATATTTTCATATATAGATGCACCAAAAATAAATGTATCTTGTAAAACAATAGAAACTTCTTCTCTTAATGAATTTTTAGTTATTTTCTTTATTGAATAATCATCAATTAAAATATCACTATTTTTATTAGTTACATCATAGAATTTTGTCAATAAATTAATTATTGTAGTTTTACCACTCCCTGTAGGCCCTACAATACCTACAACTTGACCAGGTTTAATATCTAAATTTATATTTTTTAAAACATCTTTTTTACCGTCATATGAGAAAGATAAATTATCAAATTTAACATGTCCTTTTAAACCTTTTACATCAATAACTTCTTCTTTAGGTAATACTTCATTTTTTTGTTCATTTATTACCATTGTTCTATTTGTACCAGCTATTGCACCTTGTAATAAAGTTAATAATTGGAATATTTGATAAATTGGATTAGTGAAGTTTCTAGTAAATGTCATAACAGCAGTTAATAAAGATAAAACTAGCATAGCATTAGTTTTAGATGTGCTATCTACTGTGCTAACAATACCACCAAAATTAACATTACCAATTGATAAAAACATACCAATAACAAACATTAAAGCAATTAAAACATTACCCATTAATGTATTTCATGGGTTAGTAAGTGATGATAATAAATCTGACTTATATGAAATATTTTTGATGTTTTGATTCTTAACAATAAATTGATTAACAACCAAATGTTGTTTATTAAAATTATTAATAACTTTTTGTCCTGATATTGTTTCTTCAGCAAATCCATTTAGATCTCCTAAAGCTACTTGTTTTTTTAAGTAATTAGGTTGAGCTTTTTTAAATAAAATGTAAACAACAGATAATTGAACAGGAATGAATAATATTGCAAAAGCACCTAATATTGGTGAGAATAATAATAATGTTAATAAGAAGAATAAAATTTGAGTAGAACAAATTAAAAACTGAGTAACATTTTGAGTTAATGCCATTGTGATATTGTTAATATCATTTGTTAAACGAGACATTATATCTCCAGATGGAGTTGTGTCAAAATATTGCAATTTTAATTCTAGTATTTTAAAATATAGATCTTTTCTCAATGCTTTTGAAGAGTATTGAGCAATTTTTGTCATAAATACTGTCTGGAATACATAAAGCACTAAAGCAATAACAACACCAACCAATAAAGAACATAAATAGATAATAGAAATTATATTTTGTTCATCTGTTTTATTATCACCTTGACCAGGAAGTGGTGGAAGTGGTGGAAGTGAATTGGTAATATGTTCTAGAAAATAGAATTCACCAATAGTTATTCCTGCAGTTATCATAGAAATAATAAATGAGGCAACAACCACAAATATAATATGAACTTTATACATTTTAATATATGCTCATAAAAATTTGAAAGGTTTACCATACCTTTCTTTTAATGACATCTTATTAGGATTTTTTACTTTATTTTTCAATTTGTCTCAACCCCCTCTCAGATAGAATTTCATTTAATTCTTCAGTTCCAAGTTGTGAAGCTGCTATTGAACGATATGTATCATTATTAGCTAATAAATTTCAGTGAGTATCAAAACCAACAATCTCACCATTGTTCATAACAATAATTCTATCTAATTCCTCAACTGAAGATATTCTTTGAGCAACAATGATTGTTGTAGCATCATTGTATTTTCTAATATTTTCTTGAACTTTTCTCTCTGTTATAGTATCTAAAGCAGATGTTGAATCATCAAATATAACAATTTTTGATTTCTTAGCTATTGTTCTTGCTATAGATATTCTTTGTTTTTGACCACCAGAAAAATTCTTTCCACGTTGTTCTACAATAGAATCTAATTGATTTTCTTTTTTAGAAATAAACTCTCAAGCTTCAGCAGCTACTGCTACTTCTTTTGATCTAGCAACAATTTCTTCATCACTAATATCATCAGGCAATCCTAAGGCAATATTTGATTTTATTGTACCCGAGAATAGAGTAGCACTTTGCATTGCTATTGCAACATTTGAATTAATTTCATTAAATGAGAAATCTTTCACATTAACACCATCAATTAAAACTTCACCTTTTGTTGCATCAAATAATCTAGCAATTAAATTTATCAATGTTGATTTACCACTACCAGTTCCACCAATAACACCAATTCTTTCTTTATCATTAATTTTTAAATTGATATTTTTTAAAACACTGTGTGCATCATCATTTAAAAAAGAGTGAGATACATTTTTAAATTCAATAATACCTTTTGATATTTTTTTATTTGAATTTTCAACAAATGTTAATGATGGTTTAAAGTTTGTTATTTCATTTACCCTTTTAACACAAGGTATTGATCTTGAAATTTGAGCCAATGATGCCATTATAATAATAAAACCAAATAAAACTTGCATTAATATACCAACAAATCCAATAAGTTGCCCAGCTGCTTGCATATTATCATAATTATTTCAAGTAATAAAATATATTACAACCATCATTCCACTAATTACACATTGTAAAACTGGCATTAATAAACCAATTAATGAATATCCTTTATATCAAGATTTAGCCAAAGATTCATTAGGTATCTCAAACTTAGATTTTTGTTTTGATTCTAAATTGTATGCTTTTACAACCCTTATCCCTAATATAGTTTCTCTAACTTGTTTATTAATACTATCGATATATTTTTGACCTCTACTCATACTTGGCATTGAAAAGAAAACAATTAAACCAATAAATACAACAATTATTGGTATTACAAATGCATATGTTAAAACTCAATCACTATAATCAAGACTAGATTTAATTATTCCAAATACAATTGAAAATAATCCAGATGCTATAAATTTTGATGAAAATGAAAGAGAAGTATTTGTTAATTCTATATCTGTTGTCAATCTAGTTACTAAAGATGAAGTAGAAAATTTATCAATATCTTCAAAAGAAAATTTTTGAATTTGTCTATATACTCTTTCCCTCATTTCAGCAGTATACATAGCAATTGATTTAGATGCTAATCAAACACCTAAAGCACCACAAATAACACCAAAAATTAAAACACCAAAAGTTAATAGTGATAAATTTAAATCACCTAAATTATATAATGCAAGAATGTTTTTAGCCTTATCACCACCTATTAACATTATTATGGGAGTTCCATCTATCTCTGATTTTCCTTGATAAGTAGCTCTATACATTATTGTTCTAATAAAATCAGTTTCACAAATTGAAACAAAAGATTCAATCATTAAAAATATTGTTGATATTAATATTAGTGTAGTTGATTTCTTTGTGAAATACTTAAACAAAACTGACCTCCTTTTTGTACTAAATATATTAAAAAATATGTTAAAAATTAAATAAACTATTAAATTATACAATTTAATATTTATTTATTTGATTTTTATTTGTATTTATTAAGTTTAATTTTTTTAGATTCCAAAATCTTTAATACAACAGTAATTTCACCTTTTAAATTGCTTTTTATTTGATTTAAAACTTCATTAGCAGTTCCACAATAAAATGTTTCATATTTCTTAGTCATTTCTCTTGCTAAAAATACAATATGCTCTTTTACATTTTTATCAATTATTTCTAATAGGTATTGAACTTTATGAGGAGCACTAAATAAAATATATGTTCCTGGTAATAATTCTTTAATTTGATTCTCTAATTGATTTTTTTTATTTTTACCAAATCCTAAAAATGTAAAATTTGGTCCTAATCCAGAAGCAGTAATTGCAGTAGTTAAAGCTGAAACACCTGGAATTATTTCTAAAGTAACACTATGTTTTTTTGCTAATTCAATCAATTCAAAACCTGGATCAGATATTGATGGCATACCAGCATCAGAAACTAGAGCAACATTTTTTTCTTTATTAATAACTAAATCAATAATTCCTTTTGCTGATTGTTTTTCATTAAAATTATGATAAGAAATCAACTTTTTATCTTTTATATCAAAGTGATTTAATAATTTTATTGTTACTCTGGTATCTTCACAAGCAATAATATCTACCATTTTCAATGTTTCTAGAGCTCTTAATGTTATATCATTAAAATTACCTATAGGAGTTCCAACAATAAATATCTTTTTATCCATAATTTATTTTTTATCAGAATCTTCTTTTTTTGGTTTTTCAATTTCTTTAGTTTTAGAATTACCATCTTTATTATCTTTTTTAGTTTTTGAATGCTCTATATTATTTAGAATATCATCTACTTTAATATCTACATTAACTTTAATTTTTTTCTCTTCTTCTTCAGCAGGAGGAAGTTTCATATTTTTAGCAATATATTCAATTTCTTCAGAAACAATTGTTTCTCTTTCTAAGAGAAGTGTTTTTATTAACTCTAATAGTTTTTGATTTTCTAAAATAACTTTCTTAGCGTCTTTTTGAGCAGAAGTAATTATTTTTCTTACTTCATTATCTATTTCATTAGATAAAGCATCAGAAGTAAATTTTGTTTTAGTATAATCACGACCTAAAAATACTGAACCTTCAGGTTCTTCATACTGAATAGGACCTAATGAAGACATCCCTCATTCAGTAACCATTCTTCTAGCAATAGAGGTGGCTTTTTGAATATCATCAGCTGCTCCTGTTGAAATATTTTCTTTACCATAAATAATTTCTTCAGCAGCACGACCACCCATAAATGATTTAATCATTGCTTCTAGTTCTAATTTTGTTTTGTTGTATTTTTCTTTTTCAGGAAGCATTAAATTATAACCACCAGCATTACCACGAGGAATGATTGTTATTTTTTGAACTTTATTTCCACCAGGAACCTTAATACCAACAACAGCATGACCAGCTTCATGATATGCAACCATTTCAAGCTCTTCAGGTGAAATAGTACGTGTTTTTTTAGCAGGACCAGACATTACTCTATCAATAGCTTCATCAATTTGAGCTTTTGTAATTATTCCTGTATTTTCTCTTACTGATAATAAAGCAGCTTCATTAATAACATTTTCTAATTGAGCACCTGAATAACCTGGAGTTCTTTTTGCTAGATTTTTAAATGTTATATCTGGATCAATTCTTTTACCCTTAGCATGTAATTTAAGAATTTCTTCACGTTCTTTAATATCAGGTAAATTAACTGTAATAGTACGGTCAAAACGACCAGGTCTTAATAATGCAGGGTCTAGAACATCAGTTCTATTTGTAGCAGCCATTATTAAAATACCACTATTTTCAGTCATTCCATCCATTTCAACTAATAATTGATTTAGTGTTTGCTCTCTTTCATCATTTCCACCACCAATACCAGCACCTCTTGAACGACCAACAGCATCAATTTCATCAATAAAGATAATAGCTGGAGCTTCTTTTCTAGCTTCTTTAAATAATTCTCTTACTCTTTTTGCTCCAACCCCTACATACATTTCAACAAAGTTAGAACCAGATATAAAGAAAAATGGAACATTAGCTTCACCAGCAGTAGCTTTAGCTATTAATGTTTTACCAGTACCTGGAGGGCCACCTAATAGTATTCCTTTTGGAATTCTGGCACCAGCTGCAGAGTATTTACCTGGATATTTTAAATAATCTACCAATTCTTTAACTTCTTCTTTAACTTCTTCATTACCTGCAATATCTGAGAACTTTTTATCAGAAATAATTCTTTGAGCTTGATTTTTACCAGGATTAAATATTCCTCCTCCAGCTCTCATTTGTGAACGATATAGCAATCACATTAATAAGAATAGTAATAACATTGGTCCAAATGATACTAATAATCTATATCAAATACTTTCTTGAACTACATAAGTAGAATTTCAAGAACCAGCAGGTACTATAACTCCAAGGGATTTTTCAAAATTAAAAAATTCATTTACATTTGTAAAATTAGGAAAGGAAGTTGTTGTAGTAGTTGGATCAGGAAGGGTTCCAAATGTAAAATAATCAGATAATTTATCAGCCATACCCTGAGTTAAACCTACAACATAATTTGTTGCCTTACCCTCATTATAATAAGTAAATAATAACTTCCTTTGATAATCAGAAATTGTTATATTGGAAAAATAATTCTTATCAACATCAGAAACCTTAGAAGCATTTAAATATTCAACAAATTTATTGATTGATGTTTCTTCTACACGTGGACTAAAAAATAAATAATATATTAATCAAATAAAAAGAATAACAATAAGTGCAATAAGAATAATTGGCACTCATCTAATTCTTCTTTTTGGTTTATTATCATTCATGTAATTCCTTTCAATAACATTAATATGATCAAAGATGTAAATATATAAATATATTTAACATTAAAATATTATTTTATTATATTTATGTAAAGTTTATTATTTTTTTTCAAGATATAATTTTTACCTGATAATAAGTACTTTTTACCATTTGATTGAGCTTCAATAAAACTAATTATGTTATTAATTATATTTTTACTTAAATTAATATTATTTAATCTTTTATTAATAAAGATTTTAATTAATTCATCTTTATAATTTAAGTTGGAAAAGATTTTAGAATCAAATTTACTTTTTCTTCACAGATAATATTCTTTATTTATTAAATTGATTTTTGATTTATTTTGCTCATTTATTTTTAAAAATTTTTTTAGCAATAACTCTTTTTCAATCAATGAATATTTTTTTAGATCAATATTTCTAATTTTATTTCTTAAAAAAGAATTATCTAAATTTGTATAATCATCATTATAATTAAGATTAAATTTTTTAGCTAAATCATAAATTTCATTTTTTCAATATTTAAGTAAAAAAGGACGATTTATTTTCATTTTATTTAAAACTATTCTCTGTTTAATTCCATAAAATAATTTATTTTTATTATTTTTTTCTTGAATAACACATGATTCTAAAAAGTCATCTTTATGATGAGCTATTAATAATTCATTACATTGGTATTTATCATATATTTTTTTAAAAAAAGAATATCTTATATTACGAGCTCAATTTTCAAAATTCTCATTATTAGGATAATTACCATCTAAAATTAATTTTTCTAATGTTAAATTATATTTATTAGCAAAGGAAGTTACAATTTGTTCATCAATATTTGTATCATTTCTTACATTATAGTTTACAAAAGCTAGAACAATATCTTTATGGCGATATTCATAAGCTAAAAGCATTGAATCAACGCCTCCACTAATTGCTAATACTTTTTTCATTATTTATTATTCTTTCTTTTTATTAAAATTATTGGTTACATAATGAATTCCATTATAAATAATACTAATTACTGCTTCAGCCGATTGTTCAACAACTTTTGAAATAATATCATATTGTTCATTAGTAAAATCGCCAAGTACATATGATGAAATAGAAGTTTCATTTTTTTCAGGTCTGCCAATTCCTATTTTTAAACGATAAAATTCAGCTGTGTTAATTTTTTCAATAATGTTTTTAACTCCATTATGACCACCAGAAGAATTAGATATTTTAATTTTGGCTTGACCTATCTTTATGTCTAAATCATCATGAATTATTAAAATATCTTTTGATAATATTTTAAAAAAATCCATTGCTTTTTTTACAGCTTCACCTGAAAGATTCATAAAAGTATTGGGTTTCATTAAAATAAAATCTTCATTAATATAGAACATAGAATCAAATCTTTCTTTAGAAAGTTTGACATTCAATTTCTTTGCTATTTCATCAATAACCAAAAAACCTACATTATGTCTAGTTCTTTCATATTCAAGACCAGGATTTCCTAAACCAACAATTAATTTCATTACATTATTATAAAACATAAAAATAAAAAATCACATTTAACATAATGTGACTTTTTATAATAAATTTAAAAGTAATAATGTAAGTTTAATTAATGATTACTAATTTTATTCTTTTTAATATTTTTTGTTGTTACAATAGTACTATCAATTCCAATTACAATATCATCAATTTTCGGTTCAATCATAACTTTAAAAGTATTTTCAGTATCTTCTTCCTCAATAGTTGTAATTAACTTATTTCCATGATGCCCTGATTTTATAGAAGTGTTTTTATCTGTTTTAATTTCTTTAGACTCAATAACTGAAAAATAGTATTCAATATTTTTCAAACTTTCCTTACTTGAAAATATAATTTCTCTATCAAATCAAAAATCAAAGGCACTATTTTCTGAACCTTGAATATAAACAAAGAAATCATCATTATTTTCTTTTTGATAACCTTTATCTCTTGCAGATAACATTTCCATATCAAATACAACTCTTTCTCTTGAACTATTATTTAAATCTAATTTTCAAATTTTATCTCAGATGCCTTTAATTTCTATTTGTATGCTTTCTATGCTTATATTTGAACTATTTGGGATATTTTCACTTTTGATATCCTTTAAAAGATAAAATCCATAAGCATCAAAAGTTAATGGAAGATTTTCACCATAAATCACAGCAACTGCTTTTTCTTCATAATAAGTCATTATTGAATTTGGATCTGATTTTTTATCTGACATGTAACCTACTACTCCTTCTACATTATAAATTTTTGGAGCTATAACTAAAAATTCATATGAAATACTAGGATCTTCATTTAAAGAAACATTAAATTTTTTACCATATACATTGATATAGTTTGAAACAAAAGTTACTGAGGAACTATTTGAGTTATCTTTATCAATTTTTCAATATTGTTCTAATTTTGATGGTTTTTTATGATCTTCTTCCATTCCTGAATCAATAGATGATTTAAAAATTCATTGATTATTATCATTATTAACTGGTAAATTTTGACCATTAATTTTTATTTCTACAACATCAGTGTAGTTACTTTCATTTTTTAATTTCACTGAATATAAATTTTGTTTAACATTATCTATTATTGGTTTTTGATCATCTTTTTGATTTACAAATTTAACATTTATATCAAAAATTATTGCTATATTATCATTTGATGGAGAAGAGTTTTTTGTCCTTGATGTATCAACAAAAATCTTACCATATAGTTTTGAAGAAATTTCATTGTTTGTTAAAGGTTTTTTATTTTTTAATTTGTATGTTGTTGTTACTTCGTTTTCTTTTACAGAAATTAAATTATTGACATCCAAATCAAAGACATTATTGTTTTCTAATTTTCAAAATATTTTTTCATTTTCTTTTATTATTTGATTATTTGTGCCACTTCATTTCAATCAAGAGCGAATTGTAGATGGTAGTAATAATTCAATGTATTTATTGTCGGTGTTAGATGTATTAACATTTAGATTTCATGAGTCAACTTTAACGTGGTTTGTGCTTAGTTCTGTGTTGATATCATTTGATTCTTTACCTTCTTTGGCAGTAAATGAGTTATTTGTATTATCAATACCAATAGGTATTTCAATATTAGGTACACTAAAACTAAATAATGATGAGATACTAAATTTTTTATTAGCTAAATTCACACTGATTTTTTTTCCTTTTATACTACTATAATCATTGTTTTGAAATACAATTTTTTCTGAAGTAGAACCACTCTTAATACTTCATCCATTTGCTTTATTCTGGTCATTTTCACTAAAAATGTATGAATTAATTTCTATAGGTAAATTCTCACCATATACTTCAAGTTCATAATTATTGTTAACATTTATTGTTGAAAATAAATTATTTTGACTGTCATTAATTTTAGGTACATTTTTTGTTTTATCATTTAATTGAAAAGTAATTCCTAATTCAAAATTCTGTGTGTATTTATCTTTAGTTATTTTTGCAATCAATGTTGTTATTTGTTTTTCATCATCACTTAATTGATTTGTATTGTATATAGAATTATCACCAATACTAAAACCATTTGTAGAATTTTTTATACTTCATTCAATTTTTGTATTTTTACCATAACCTTGATATCCAACAAAATCATCACCTAATGTTGTAGGTAAAATGAGTCTCATATATTTATTACTTTCACTATCAGATGTTAATGTAACATTCATTCCACTATATGAAGGATTTATTTTAGTTGAACTACTAGGATTTTGAGTTGTTCCACTATAACCATAAAAATTTTTGCTTGTTGATGAAATCCCAGTAGGAGCAATAGGAACAACAATATTTTTTATGGAAATATTCATCTTGTTTTTAAGATGAAATGAATATTTCTTTGATTTTGTATTATCTATTGTTGCTTCAAAAACTGCTTTTGTTGAACTTGATTCTGATGTCTTAAATATTCAATCAGTATCTTGCATTACTTTTTGTGTTGGTGGTACTGCTATTATTAATTAATTCATATTTTACTGATCAGTCATTACTTTTTATAGGTAGTTTTTTACCTGTAATAATTGCTTTGATTTTTCCTTCTTCACTAGATGGTTCAAAAGATAAACTATTTATTTCTTCAACCTTACAAGCTACAACCAAAAAAATAGGTGTAGAAATAATCATAGTTGTTCCTAAACCTAGTAATAATCTTCTATTCCTAATCTTCTTACTCATAAATTTTCTCCTAAATTATGTTTAAACTAATTAAATTAAGTAATAGATTATGTCCCATTAACTAATAAGTGACACAAATCAATCACCTATTCTTTTCATTATAATGTAAATATTTTAAAGTCGGAGAAAATAAATTTAACATAAATAAAAATATAGGATTATTTATAATCCTATATTAATTAATTTATTTATTTAAATTTAATAATTATATTTGTCTTTATTTTTTATCTAAATTATCTAATAAAGAAACCAAAAATAAGACCAGTAGATAAAGTAATTCCGATAATTATTAGTGATAATCCCACAATAGGAGATCATGTTAGTTTCATTCTCTGAGATCATGGAAGTATTAATTTTGCATCTTCATAAGTACCTTTAAACTTAGGATTGTTTTTTTTATACTCAGCTATTTGTTGTTCTTTATATAAATTAACATCATTTTTAGATTTTTTAAAGAAAGCAACCATTATAAATATTCCTAATAAGATTAATAATATTCCAATTGTTATTTCTCATCATTGTGGTATTTTCATATTTATATTATATTATCTATCTAATTACTTAAATTTGTTAATAATTATATCTTTTGTTGAAACTAATTCGCCTTCTTTTACATTAACATCTTGAGGTAATATTAATGAATCTGATGTAACAACAACAATAACATCACTAATTAAATTATGTTGTCTTAAAAGATTTAAATCAACTTCAGCTAATAAGTCACCTTTTTTAACTTCATCACCTTGTTTAACATATGATTTAAATCCTCTACCTTCTAATTTAACAGTATCAATACCAATGTGAACTAGAACATTCATACCATTTTTTGCTTGAATTCCATATGCATGTCCAGTAGGGAATGCTGTTACAATTTTTCCATTAATTGGAGAGTATACTCTACCATCAACTTGACTTACAGCAAAACCATCTCCAACTAATTTATCTGAGAATACACCATCATTTAATGATGCTAATGATTTTAACTTACCTAATTCAACAGGTGAGTAGATGTTTTCATTTTTAGATAGTATTTCTTTATTAACTTGATTTAAGAATCTTTTTGCAATTTCAGGATCACTATCAAATGTTAATTTAATTTCTTTGTCTTTAATTGTTATTGATGAATTGTCAAATAGAGAAACATTGTATTCTTTATTTAGGTCAATATCATTATATAAGTAGAATGTTATAACATTATTTGAACAAGTAATTTTTTGGATATTTGACTGCCCACCAAAAGCGTCAATGAATTTTAAGTAATCATTAGCATTATCACTCAAATCAGGTCTTCTAACAAATGTATCCTTAACTTCAGTTGGTTTACTTTCTGAAACAATTGAAGAAGAACTAGGTAAATCATTACTATTTAAAGCCTGATCAATTTTAACTCTTAATGATTCAGCTAATGGACCAAAAATTGCTTGAACATGAGTATTAGAAGTTTTTCTAACCCCAAATGCTCCTGCAGCTTTAAGAGCATCTTCATTAACTAAAGATGCATCAACAACATCAAATCTTAATCTTGAAGCACAATTAGCTGTTTTACTAATATTTTGTTTTCCACCAAATGCTTCAATAACTCTAACAGCTTGCGGATCAACATTTCCAGAAACATTTGATTCAGCAGCTCCTGATTTTGCAGCTTGATAATCTTTTTTAGTAAATAGTTTTGTATTTCCACCTCTACCTGGTGTAGGTAAATTAGCTTTAATAATTCATGTGTAGAATACAAAGAAGTATATTGGTGCATAAGCTACACCTACAACAATTGTTCATCAGAAGTTTGTTCCTTTTAATACTGGAATCATTCCATATATTATTAAATCTAATAAACCTCCTGAGAATGTCATACCAATATGTACTCCCATTAGGTTAGCTAACATAAATGCTAAGGCACACATAAATGCATGGAATCCAAAGAACAATAATGGTGCTAAGAATAAAAATGTAAATTCAATTGGTTCTGTAACCCCTGATACAAATGAAGTTAGAGAAGCAGGTAATACAACACCTAATGCAATATTTCTATTTTCTTTAGGTGCAGCTAATACAATAGCTAATCCTGCAAATGGTAGACCTCAAGGCATGAATGAAAATTTACCATCTAAGAATCTTCCTAATTTAATACCTAATTCTTTAGCAACAAAATCATACAATGGCATTGATGTTAGAACTCATTCCTTTTCTCCATTATATTCAAAATTTAAATATGCATAGTTAATAACATTAGAATTAACACCAATCATGGCAACAGTAGTAGTTGAATCACCTTGTACAGTACCACTAAAATTTATATTTGTAGCATCAACAAGATTAACATAATTACCATCAATACCAGCAATAGATGTTAGTGATTTAATTGCTTCAATACTACTTTCATTAGCTTTTAAGGCTCTAGCAATTTGCTCTAATTGAGTAGCATCAATTGCATGATTACCATTTAACAATCAAGTTGTTAATTGAGCACCAACATTTCCACCAGCTCCTGTATATCATAATGGTGAGTAAAACACATGGTGTAAACCAAATGGAACTAATGATCTTTCAATAAATCCAAAAATGAATGAATCAAAACCAAAAGGTATTTTTCCTGAATTTTCACCAAATCAGTTAAATCCAGCACCTACATATGGTCAAAGTAATAAGAAAATAAATACTAATGGTATCATTAATCCAATTACAACAAATGCAACAAATCTTTTCCCTGAAAAGAATGCAATTACTTGTGGTAATTGAATTGTGTGAAATCTATTATAAGCTCATTGAACAATGAAACCAACAATGATACCTCCAAAAACAGATGTTTGCATTGAAGTAAAACCTAATGAAGATCCAAACAATGAACTTAATTCATTAACATGTAATCCTCAACCACCAAATAATAATGAATATGTTTGAGTATTTGAATCATATTTAATAAATACAGATTGAAGTGCAGAGAAAATTAAATAACCAATGATGGCATTAAATACTGCAACACCTGCTTCTTCCGTAAATGATACAGCTAATGCAGCTGCAAATAACAATGGAAGTGCTCCAAATAATGGATCACCTAGTTGTTTAATAAAATTACCAAAAACTTCTAGAGCTTCATTTCCACCAGCATTACCTGCAATGGTAGAACCAATACCTAGAATAAGTCCAGCAATAGCAAGAACTGAAATGGGTAATAAAAAGGCACCAGAAAGCTTTGATAAGAAAGCTTTGGCCCCTCCACCAGTTCTTGTACTTATTTTTTTGTGCTTTTTGTGACTCTTTTTACTGGTCTCATTATTAACACTATTGACATTTGAACTTGTCATAATAAGTAAAAAACCTTTCTATAAATATTTTTAAATTGAATTTGATTTTATTTTAATTTTTATAATTTCCTTTAATTTTTAATTTCTTCAAAATATTTAAATTAATTCAAATTTAAAATCTAAAACAAAATTTAGCTACACAATATTTTAAACTCAGTAAAAACAATAAATTTAATCAATATTAATATAACTACAAATTTATATATTACTATAAATTTTTAAAAAATTTATTTAAAATTAATCAAAATTATTCAAAAAAAGACAAATTTATTCAAATAATTAATAAATTGAGCTAAAAGAGGGTAGTATTAACTATTTTTTATTTATAATTTTTAACTAATGTCAATGAAAGATAATGGAATAAGAATAAATAAATTTATTTCTCAATCAGGTTTATATTCACGTCGTAAAGCTGAAGAGATGATTAGTAATAAAAAAGTAAAGGTAAATGGTCAATATGCACATTTAGGACAAATAATTTATAAAGATGATATAGTAGAAGTTAATGATAAAAAAATAGGTAAATTTCCAGAAAAAAAATATTATTTGTTAAATAAACCCAAAAAAACTATTTGTACATTAAAAGATAATTTTAATAGAACAATTGTTACAAGTCTTATTCATGATAAAGATTATTTATTTCCTGTTGGTCGTTTAGATTATGATACAACTGGCGTTATATTAATTACAAATGATGGTGAACTTAGTAATAGATTAATCCATCCATCTTCAAATATTGAAAGAATATATCATGCAAGAATTAATGAACCATTAAATAAAAGGGAATTTGATTTTCTTAATTCAAATGATGTTTTAATAAATGGAAAACCCTCTAAACAAGTAATTGAACAAGTAGAAAATAAATCATACTTAGTGTATTTGTATCAAGGATCATATCATCATGTCAAAAAAATATTTGAACAAGTAGATAAGAATGTTTTAAATTTAAAGAGGATTAGTTTTGCAGGTCTAACATGTAAAAATATGCCCATAGGTTCTTATAGAAAATTAAAACCATTTGAAATAAAACAATTAAAAAAATTAGTTAATATGTAATTTTAATTAAAATTTAAGTGTTATATGTCTATTCAACCATTATCTACTTTTACATATGAAATTAAAAAATCTAAATTTATTGGTATTGCATATCATGTTACAAACACTGATGAAGTAATAAATATTTTTAATGAATTAAAAAAAGAACATAAAAATGCAAGACATGTTACATATGCTTACAAATTAAAAGAGAATGAAATAATAAAAATCAAAGGTTTTGATGATAAAGAACCAAAAAATACTGCTTCATTACCTATTTTGAATGCAATAGAAAATAATAATTTAATAAATATTGTAATTTTTGTAATTAGGTATTTTGGAAAAATTAAATTAGGCATTGGAGGATTGTATCGATCATATTCAAAATGTTCTATAGAAACAATTAAGAATATTAAAAAATAATTATTCTTTATTTTCTGCTTCAAATAATTTATCAAAAAAATTAGCTATACCATCTTCATTATTAGAGTTTGTTATAAATGTAGCAGCATGTTTTGTTTTTTCTTGAGCATTTCCCATAGCAACAGACCATTTAGCTTTAGCAAACATGCTTAAATCATTTTCTGCATCACCAAAAACTAATGTTTTATTAAGATCAATAATTCCTTTATCATGTAAAACTTGTAAGCCATGACCTTTTGATAATCCTTTTGGCATAATATCAAAAACTTCATTTTGTGATTTAACAATATAGACATCATTTAATTTGCTAACATTTGATTCAATTACTGAATATCTTTCAGTAGGAATTTCAGAATAAATAATTAAAAATTTAATTACATCATATTCTTTGATATCAAAATTGTCTAAATCTTCAATAAATGAAATATTAGCTCTATCACTTATATCGAATTTATTATTATGGTTATATATTCAATTTAGTCACTTTGATTCAGGATTGGTAGCATTATCTTTATACATAAACATTTGTTCTTTAGTATAAATAATGAAGACAGCATTATTTTTAATTAAAATATCAAAAATTGTCTTAGTTGTATTTTTATCAATAGAATCATAAGAAATTATTTTTTTACTATTGTAATCAAATACAAGTGCTCCATTACATGAAATTATTGGTAGATGAGGTTCTAATGTTTTAATTTCATTTTGAGCAAAATAGTAAGGTCTTCCTGTGGCGATTGAACAACTTATTTTTCTTGATCATAATTTATTTAATGTTTCAATACTTCTAGGTGAGATAGTTTTATTTGATGTTAGTAAAGTACCATCCATATCAAAGTAAACATATTCTATATCTTTAATACTTATTTTTGATTTCAAATTCATAATATTTAAATAAACTCCATATCATCATATTTAATTCAACAATTAATTCCTTTAATAATTTTGAATTAGTTACTTTAAATCATAATTATAGTATAGATAAAAATCAATAATAACAATAATAATAATAAAGTTTTGTATACCTAATTTTAATTTTTAATTAATTTTAAATATAAGCATACTTGGGTATATTATTTAATTTTAAATGTCGAAGCAATGCAACAAAATAATTGTTTTTAAACTTAGATGAATTTACAAAAATAAAAAATTAGCAAATTTTATGCTTAAGTGCTAAAATTGTGTTAAAATAAAATTGATAAATGAAAAAATGTAAATTGGTTTTTGCATTTTGGAAAGGAAGTAAATTATGGCTAAAGAAAAAATTATTGGTATTGACCTTGGTACTACAAACTCTGTTGTAGCTGTCATGGATGGAAAAGAAACTATTGTATTGGAAAACCCTGCTGGGAAAAGAACTACTCCTTCAGTTGTTGCATGAAAAAATGGTGAGAGAATTGTTGGAGAAATAGCTAAAAGACAATTAGAAACTAATCCTGATTCAATATCTTCTATAAAAAGATTAATGGGAACAAATGAAAAAGTTAAAGTAAATATAAATGGTAAAGAGGAAGAATTAAGTCCAGAACAAGTTTCTGGTTACATCCTAATGTACTTAAAAGAGTATGCTGAGAAAAAAACAGGATCAAAAATTGAAAAAGCTGTTATTACCGTACCTGCTTATTTCAATAATGATCAACGTGAAGCAACTAAAATTGCTGGTAAAATTGCTGGTCTAGATGTTGTTAGAATTATTAATGAACCTACTGCTGCTGCTTTATCTTATGGAATTGATAAAAAAGATAAAGAACAAAAAATACTTGTATATGATTTAGGGGGGGGTACATTTGATGTATCTATTCTTGAATTATCTGATGGTACATTTGAAGTTCTAGCTACAAGTGGTGATAATCACTTAGGTGGTGATGATTGAGATAATGTTATTGTTGAGTGAATAAAAGATAACATTATGAAAAATAATAAATTTGATGTGTCTAAAGATAAAATGGCAATGTCAAGATTAAAAGAAGCTGCTGAAAAAGCTAAAATTGAATTATCTGGTTCAGAATCTACATCAATTAATTTACCATTCTTAGCAATAACACCTGAAGGACCACTTAATGTTGAATTAGAACTAACAAGATCTGAATTTGAAAAAATGACATCTAAATTGGTGGACCGTACAAGAAAACCAATTATGGATGCATTAAAAGAAGCTGGATTAAGTGCTTCTGATTTAGATGAAGTTTTACTAGTTGGGGGTTCAACAAGAATTCCTGCTGTTCAACAAATGGTAGAACATACTTTAGGTAAAAAACCTAACCGTACAATAAACCCTGATGAAGTTGTTGCAATTGGAGCAGCAATTCAAGGTGGAGTTCTTGCTGGTGATGTTTCAGATGTTTTATTACTTGATGTTACACCTTTAACATTAGGTATAGTAACTGAAGGTGATATTATTGCTCCTTTAATTAAAAGAAATACTACAATTCCTGTAACTAAATCACAAGTATTTTCAACAGCAGTAGATAATCAAACAGAAGTTTCTATTGTAGTTGTTCAAGGTGAAAGGCAAGTTCTAGAAGGAAATAAAGTTTTAGGTCAATTTAACTTAAGTGGTATTGATCCAGCTCCTAGAGGTGTTCCACAAATAGAAGTTTCTTTCTCAATTGACGTTAATGGTATTACAACAGTAACTGCTAAAGACAAAAAAAATAATAAAGAAGCTACTATAACAATTCAAAACTCTTCAAGACTTTCAGAAGAAGAAATTGAAAAAATGGTTAAAGATGCTGAAGAAAATAAAGAAGCTGACAATAAGCGTAAAGAAGAAAGAACAACAATCATTCGTGCTGAATCTTTAATTCACCAAATGGAAAAATCATTAACTGATTCTAAAGATTTAGACCCAAAAATGAAAGAACAATCAGAAAAAGAAATTGCTTCATTAAAAGAAATGATTGAGAAAAAACAAATTGAAGAACTTAAAGCAAAATTAGATCAAATAGAACAAGCTGCTGCAATGTTTGCCAATCAACAAGCAAATAAAGCTGCAAGTGAAGAATCTACAAATGATGATGGTCCTATCAAAGCAGATGTAGAAGAAAAAGAATAATTAAATGTAAAATAAGAGTTAGTCTCTTATTTTTTCATTAAAAAATATAAGATAGAAATTTATGATTAATAAAAAACTTAAAAACAAAGATGAAATATTAAAATATATTGTAGAAGAATACATTTCCTCATCTAAACCTATTGGAAGTGTTTTCATAATAGAAAAATATAATTTATATATTTCATCTGCTACTGTTAGAAATATTATGATGGTGCTAGAAAAAGAAAAATTAATTGAAAAAGCGCATACATCTAGTGGTAGAATTCCAACTTCAAGTGGTTATGAATATTATGCAAAATATTTAACTTCATCAAAAGAAGATAAGATAGCTATAAAAATTAAAGATATTTTTGCACAAAGAAGAAATTCTATTGACAACATAATTGATGAAGCTGTTTCTATAATATCAGAAGCTTCAAAAATGACAGTAATAACTTCACAAAATAGTAATGATGAAAGATTAAAATCAATTGCTCTAACACCTATTACTGATTATGATGCAATAATTGTATTAATTACATCAAATGGAACTGTTGATTCTAAAGAACTTAAATTATCTAAAATGTTAAATATTAATGATTTAAAAACAGCTATTAGAATTTTTCAAGAAAGATTACATGATGTAAAATTAATTGAAATACCTTCAGTTATCGAATCATTAAAACCAGTATTGCAACAACATATAAAAAATTATGAAGAATTAATACAAACTTTTGTATCAAGCATATTTAATAATTATAAAAATAGAGCAAATAATAAAGTATTTGGAAAATCACATCTAATTAAATCTGATGATATTCAAAGACAAGAGCTAGCTGATATTATTGATCTCATTGAGAATCAATCCATATGAGAATCAATAAATGATAAAAATTATCTTGAAGAAAATCTGAAATTAGAAATATTACCATCTAATGCTTCAATAATTAGTAAAAGATTAACATTAAATGGTAAAGTTAAAGATGTATCTGTTGTAGGTCCAACTAGAATGAATTATTCAAAGGCTAAAAATATACTTAATGTTATAGAAAAATACACTAAAGAGATACTTGAGTCAGAGCCTGAAATAGAATCAGAAGGAGAATAAAATGAACAATTCAAATAAGTGAATAATAGAGGAAAATGATATTTTAAATTTTGATTTAAAAATTAAGAAAAAAGATGATTTAAGTGATAATGTTTTAAAAATTAAAAATAAAACCATAACAATAGGAAAAGAAGAAATAATGCCTGGTATTGATAATTCATTAATTGGAATGGATTTATCAGTTGAAAAAACTTTTGAAATTAAAACTAAATTATCTGATAGTACAAGAATATTTGAAAACCTAATAGATGAAGGAGAATACATCTTTTCATTTAGATGTCTAAATTTACAAAAAGATAGTACTAAAGAAATACTTGAAACTTCTACCAATAAAGAAGTTAGAGATGATAAAGAAAAAATATCACAGTTAGAACAAGAAAAAGAAAAACTTTTATCTAAGATAGAAAAACTAGAAATAGAAAAAGAATTAAATGAAAAAATTTTTAAAACTAAAGCTGAAGAAATGGCTAAAAATGCAGCAGAAAAAGTCGAAAAACTAAAAGAAGAAATAAAAGAAAAAGCAAAAGAAGAAATACAACACAAAGCAAAATTCTCTACACAAAAATTATTAGAAGAATTATTAAATCCAATCAATAATCTATATATAGCAATTGAATCAGGTTCTAATGTTGACAACCCAAGTGTTTCTGCTTATGTAAAAGGATTTCAAATGATAATAAATCAAATCTTTAGTACATTAGAATCAAATGGAATAAATATTATAGAACCAAAAATTGGTGATGAATTCAATCCTGAAGTTCACTATGCTCAAGAATTAATTGAAGATTCAACACAAGGAAAAGATAAAATAGTTAAAGTTATATCTAGGGGATATAAATTGCATGATCGTGTCATTAAACCAGCTATAGTTGTAGTTTCAAAATAATACAAGTACTTATTTTAAAAAACTAAAATAAATAAAAATTATTTTTATTAATATAATTAATTTCATAATGAAATTTATTGACTCTGTAAACATTGAAGTAATAGCAGGAAAAGGTGGAGATGGAATCATCTCTTTTCGTCATGAACATCGAGTAGAAAAAGGTGGACCCTTTGGTGGAGATGGTGGAGATGGTGGAAGTGTTTATTTCCAAGGTGATAGTGGGATGAACACACTTTTACCCATTCATATTATGAAACATATTAGGGGTAATGATGGTCAAAATGGAATGACAAAAAACATGTATGGAGCTAAGGGGGAAGATGTTATTATTAAAGTTCCATATGGTACTCTAGTTTATGAAAATGATAGATTAATTTGTGATGTTGTTGATGATAATAAATATTTAATTGCTAAAGGCGGCAAAGGTGGAAGAGGTAATTCAAAATTTAAATCTTCAACAAATCCTGCACCTAAAATATGTGAAAATGGAACGCCTGGTGAAAAAAAGAATGTTAAATTAGAACTGAAAGTAATGGCTGATATTGGATTAGTTGGTTTACCATCAGCTGGTAAATCTACATTATTAAAATTGTTATCTAATGCTAAACCAAAAATTGCTGATTATCCATTTACTACTCTTGTTCCTCAATTGGGACTAGTAAAATATAAAGATAAATCTTTTGTAATTTCTGACTTACCTGGATTAATAGAAGGAGCTTCTCAAGGAAAGGGTTTAGGAATAAGATTTCTAAAACATATTGAAAGATGTAGAGTTATAGCTTTTGTTTTAGATTTTGGAGATGAAAATAAAGATCCGATAACTGATTTTGAGACACTTAAAAAAGAATTAAGTGATTTTAATGAAAAGTTACTGGAGAAATCTTTTTTAATAATAGCTAATAAAAATGATTTACCAGCATTTGATAAAAATTATGAAAAATTTACAAATAAATATCCTGAGTTAAAAATTATTTCCATTTGTGCTCTAAATTATGATGATTTAGATTTGTTAAAATCTGAAATGTATAAACTATATGAAGAATCTAAAGATATCCCAATTATGAATAAAGTTGTTAATGAAGTGTATGTAAAATTGGAAGATGATTTTGTAATAACAAAATTATATGAAGGGATGTATGAAGTTTCGGGTAAAGAAATTGAAAATGTATACTTAAGAAATCCATTAAATACATATGAAAACATCTTAAGATTCAATAAAAAAATCAAAGATATGGGTTTATGAAAAGCCTTAATTGATAAAGGTATTCAAGAAGGGGATACTGTAAGAATTTTAGGTTATCAATTCACATGAGAAAATGATTAATAAATTACTAAAATATTCACTATAATGTTGTTATATTATTTATGAATAAAACAGAAGAAATTTTTCAAATTTATTTATCAAAGAAAACAACATCAAAAAAGGCATCTTACTATATTGATGGTTTATATTCAATAGTTATTTTTATGAAAATATAGAAAATATTCCTTATTTATTATTTTCATATATGTTCTTCCATTGATCAAAGTATTCAGAAACTTTATAATATTTCTGTAGATGATTCTCTTTTAAGTTTTTTTCATGCTCTAAAATAATATTGTTAGAATGGTCAAATAAATATGTAATGAAATCAAAATAATTTTCCTTAATGTGCTTTTCGATCTCATCTGAATTTTCTCCTGCAATGTCATTTATTCAAAGTTTATTCTTCAATACTTTAGGTGTTTCTATTTTAAAATATTCAAATAAATGATAAACTGAATATCCATTACCTCTTGATGAGCATGATATGATATCAAATTCATTTGAAAAATCATTTATTAATTGTTTACCTCCTTCATTAGAATCTCAATCTTCATCATGATGAAATATTGACCATATTATTCCAATTAATAATAATTATGTAAATGATAAACAATTTACAAGAAAAAAAGAATACATATTAAATCTAATTAATAATACAAATAATTAAATGTAAATAACACAAAGACTATAAAATAAAAAGGAACTTACTTCCTTTTTTATTTATTGTTTATTATGATCATAATTTGGTCATCTATATTAATAAATGAAATGGTGGCTCCGGCAGGAATCGAACCAGCGACACACAGAGCTTCAATCTGTTGCTCTACCGACTGAGCTACAGAGCCATGGCGGTCCAGACGGGGATCGAACCCGCGATCTCCTCCGTGACAGGGAGGCGTATTAAACCACTTTACCACTGGACCTTAAAATTGGTTGCGGAGGTAGGACTTGAACCTACGGCCTTCGGATTATGAGCCCGACGAGCTACCAACTGCTCTACTCCGCGATGTGAAGGTATTTTTATAATACCTTATTTGGTAAAAAATAATTTAATTTTAAAAACTATTTTTTAAATGGCGGGCAAAGAGGGATTTGAACCCCCGCGGGCCGTGAAGCCCCTGCTAGTTTTCAAGACTAGTCCCTTCAGCCAGACTTGGGTATTTGCCCATATAATGGTGGTCCCACCAGGACTTGAACCTGGAACCTACCGGTTATGAGCCGGGTGCTCTAACCAATTGAGCTATAGGACCACATTTAACTTGAATATAACATTCATATGGTAGCACCAAAGAGAGTCGAACTCTTGACCTTTCGGGTATGAACCGAACGCTCTAACCAACTGAGCTATAGTGCCATGGTGGAGAGGAAGGGAGTCGAACCCTCTACCTCCTGCGTGCAAGGCAGGCGCTCTAGCCAAGTGAGCTACCCCCCCATAAACAAATGGTGAAGAAGACAGGATTTGAACCTGCGACCGCTTGGTCCCAAACCAAGTGCTCTGCCAAACTGAGCTACTTCTCCATATTACCCATTTCATTTTTATAAATACAAAATGGAGATTTAAACTAGTTTTTTTTAATTATATAAAATTTTTGTAAAAAATGTTTTTAATTTTAGCAAAATTTGACAAATTATTATTAAAGTAACTAAAATACTGAATTTGATTGAAAATAATAAAAAATTATCAATTTTAGATTAAATCATTACTTCTTATAATTTTAAGAAACAAGAGTCTTTTTAAAATACATATCAAGTCTTGATGACTTTCTTGCACCATTATTTTTGTGAAAAACACCTTTTGAAACAGATGTATCAATAATTTTGTGTGCATAAGCTAATAATTCTTTTGCTTTTGGATCTTTTGAAAGAGCAGCTAATTTTGCTTTTTTAATAGCTTTTCTTACACGTGATTTCATTGCAGCATTATATTGTCTTGATTTTTCATTTGTTTTAATTCTTTTTATCTTTGATTTGATATTTGCCATTTATAAATGTCCTTTCATTTTTTATCTATATAAACTTAATTTTAATTTTCAATTAAGATTATGATATTTTCATTTCAAATTTATTTAAGAATTATAATAAAAAAAATAAAAAATATTGCTAAAATTTTGTAAGTTATGGAACAAGTGCCTTATATTCTTGGAGTAGCTATATCAAGCTCATTAATATTAATCATAATTATTACTTGAATAATTTTTTGAATAAGAAAAAATTTAAAAGAAAATGAAATTACCAAAAAAGGTAAGATGACTGAAATGGCAATTAATGAAAAATTAACATTATGAGCTAATATAAATGATGCTTTATATGTACCTTCATGTATGTATAAATATGCTAAAAATAAAATTTTTGAAGTTGATGGTATTTTACTAACAACTAGAGCTTTAATTTGTGTTGAAGTAAAAAATATTAATGCTAAAAAGATTTATGGTTTAGGTAATGAAAAAGAATGAGTAAAAGAGTTAGGTCAAAATAAACATATGATTAAATCACCAATTATGCAAAATGATAAACATATAGAACACATTGTAAAAATGACTGATATAAAAATGCCAACAATATCTTTAATAGTATTTGATTCTGTTTCATGTAATGACATTGAAATAAACAATATTCCTAATCATGTAGTAATAGCAAAATCAAATGAATTGAATCAAATTTTAGAAGGAATTATGTCAACATTGATACCTAAAATTTCAAAAAGTGAAATAGAAAAAATGTATGAAAAATTAAAAGAACATCAAACAACAAGCAAAAAAGATAAAGAACTATTACATTCTTTCTCTAAGGAATACAATGAGAAAACTTTCACAATTTAAAGATGGGATAAACGAATATAAAAATATTAAATTTGATTTAAAAAGAAAAGCAAAAATAAGTTTAAGTATAAAACTTAACTCAAAAAATGAAATAATTGTATCTATACCTTTACAAATAAATGATCATGTCTTATTAGAATTTCTAGATAAAAATCTAGAAAGATTTAATGGATACATAATAGAGAAACAAAATAAAAAATGAATTAATGAAAATGAAAAATGTTTTTATTTATTTGGTGAAAAAAACTATTTTACAGTAGATGAAATTAATAAAAAAATTATCATAAATGAGATTAAAAAAATTTCATTCAAAAATAAAAGTGTTGAAGAAGTTATAAATTCTTTTAGAAAAAAAGAACTGCAAGTGTACATATTAATAAGACAATTACAATTTCAAAAAACAATGGGTATTGAGGACCATGGTATCAAAATTAGACAAAAAAATAGTGCTTGAGCAACCAATCATGTTCAGAAAAAAATTATTTATTATGCTACTAACTTATCTTCATTTTCAAAAGAAATTATTGATTATGTAATTATTCATGAATTAGCTCATAATAAATTTCCAAATCATTCATCTAGTTTTTGAAAATTAGTACAAAAATATGATCCAAATTTTAAAACAAAAAAATACAAATTAAGAAAAACAATCTATTATTAAAATATAATAAAATTTAAAGTGATTATGGATTATAAAAGTTTAATAAAAAGCATAAAAAATTTTGAAGAATATAAAGTAATAAAAAGTAAGATTTTGTCTAATGAAGGACCTGTTTTTGAATTAAAAGAAAAAATAAAAAATTGTGATGCTAAAGACAAAGCAGAATATGGTAAAAAGCTTTCATCACTAAAAAATGAAATTGATGAATTATTAGAAAATAAATTAATTGAAATCAATAATAATTCATTAAATGAAAAAATAAATAAGGACAAAAATAATATATATGCACTTTCTGATGAATATGTTAATTTTCATCCACTATTTTTAGTTAGTCAAAGAATAAGGGAATGATTTTTACAAAATGGATATTTTGAGGAAAAAGTTATTGAATTAGAAAGTGATTATTACAATTTTGAAAAATTAAATATACCAAAAAACCATCCTGCTAGAGATATGCAAGATACTTTATATTTAAATGAAAATATATTATTAAGAACTCACAATACTGGTGTAACAGCTAGAATGCTAGAGAAATATCAAAATTGTGAATTTTCATACTTTACAATAGGTAAGGTTTATAGAAATGATGAAGATGATCAAACTCATTCACATCAATTTACACAAGTTGACTTTTTATCGGTAGGTCAACATAGTATTCAATCTCTTTTATGGACTCTAAAATCATTACTATCATATGTCTTTGAAGAAGATATAAAAATAAGAACCAGGCCTTCATTCTTTCCTTTTACAGAACCTTCAATAGAAGTTGATATGTTCTATAAAGGTTCTTGAGTTGAAATATTAGGTTCTGGAATGATTAATGAAGATGTCTTAAAAATGTCTGGTTATAATGAACCAGATAAATTTAGAGGTTTTGCTGGTGGAATAGGTGTTGAACGTGTAGCTATGATTAAATATGGAATAAAAGATATTAGAGATTTCTTTAGAAATGATTTAAGAATGATTAAGCAATTTAGATAGGAGTAAAATATGTTTTTTTCAGAAACAAAATTAAGGCAATTAGCTAATTTAGAAGGACACATAAAAATAGAAGATATTGTAAATGCTATTAATTCAATTGGATTTGAAGTTGAAGGTGTTACTAAATTTAATAGTGTTGAAAATGTTAAATTTGGTCATGTTATAAATACATATAAAAATCCTAATTCTGAAAAGTTAACTGTTTGTGAAATTGAATTCAATGACAAAAAAAGAACAATACAAACTGCTGCTAAAAATGTAAAAAATGGTGATTACCTGATTTCTTTCATTCCTGGATCTAAATTAAATGATATTGAAATAAAAAGTAAAGAAATGGCAGGTATCCTATCAGAAGGTATGCTTGCTTCTTTTTCTGAATTGGGTTTTAATAACAATTTAATCCCAAAAGAATTAAATGATGGAATATTAATCTTAGATAAAATAGATTTAAGTTTGGATCCAATTAAATTATTTAATTTGCATGACAATATTATTGAAGTTTCCATACTATCAAATAGATCTGATGCACAATCATATGAAATATTTTCTAAAGAATTAGCAGCTTTCTTTCATACAAAACATAATAATATAAGCACCACAAATAATAATGAATTATTTACATCAAATATAAAGTTAGAAGGAAATGAAGAAAACAAATTGCATGGAATAGAAATTAAAAATGAAAATTTCAAATTAAAAATTGAAGATATTTTTTTACTTCTTAAGTCAAATATAAAAATTGAAAAAAATGATTTTATAAATTTTTCAAATTTAACAATGATCTATACTGGTGTATCATTAAGAGCTATTGATGCAAATAAAATTAATGAAAAATTGTCTATTATTGAAAAAGATTCAATTTTTTACTTAAATGATTCAAAAAATAATGTCTCAATACTTGGAGTAGAAACATTAGAAAATTTCTTACCAAATAGTGATTCTAAAAATGTGTTTTTTGAATTCTCACAAATTAATGAAAAAATAGTTAGAGACAATTCTAAAAAAACAAAAAAAGTAACTACTAGTTCTATTAATAATTCTAGAAGTATATCTAATGGAATGATTGAATTAGCTGAAAAATTCATTAGTAATCACTTTAAAAAATGTTCAAAAATCATTAATGATATTGATAGAAAAGAAATTAAAATTCATTTCAATGAAAAATATTTAAATGACTATGCTGGCTTTGATATAACTAAAAAAGAAAATTACAAAAAAGCTATAAAATCATTAGAAATTTTAGATTTTAGATTTATCCAAGATAATATTGTCATACCAAATATAAGACATGATATAAAAAATATGCAAAATATTGTTGAAGAAGTATTTAGATTTTACAATTTAAATAATTTTGAATTATCACCAGTTACATCTAAACCATTGATAATTGATCCTATTAATGTTTTTGAAAAAAATATTACATATTTAGGATATACACAAGTTTGAACTTATACATTAATTAATAAGAATAAAAATGAATTTAATCCATTTAATTTTTCTGATACTAAGAAGCTAAAAACATATGTATCTGAGGAATATGATTCAATAAGAAATTCAATGGCACTTCCACTATTAAATGTTTTTGATTATAACTTTAAAAATAATATAAAATTAATGTCTTTATTTGATATGGGAATGATTAATGATAAGAAAGCTATTATTATTGCTTCTACTGAAAAAACATATGAAGAAATAAAAACTGATATTGAGAAAATAACAAATCAAAAATTTAGTATTGCTAAATTGGATAATGATTATCTACATCCTAATTACAATACTGCTCTTATGTTATCTGGAAAAATTGTTGGTTGAATAGGAAAATTCAATCCATTTAAAATTAAAACTGATGTAGATATAATATTTGCAGAAATATTAGAAGAAATTATTTATAAACCAAAAAATAAATATATTGAATTCGATAATAGACCATTGAAGGAAAGAGATATAACATTTGAAATAAATAAAGATTATGAATTAGGAATGTATTTAAATGCACTAAAATCTATTGATGGTTTATTCTCTATAAAACATATTTCAACTTATAAAAAAGATAACATTGATAAGATAACATACAAAATATTGATGAATGAAAATGCTCTTAATGAATTTGATAAAATTGATTGAACAAATAAAGAAAAATTACTAGAAATTTAATTATGAAATTAAAAGATAATGTCATTATAAAAAGAATTTTAATATCAGGAATTTGTTTCATACATTTTTTGGTTCTTTTATTTTTTATATTTGTAGATGGTGTTGCTAAAAAAGGTTCAAGTGGAGTATCTGGATTTATTGAACAAGATAGTTTAAGAAAAACATTAGGCGATTGATATCAATTAGTTTTTTATACATTTCATATAAATATATATTTTTCAATAACTGGTATGTTATATGGTTTTTTTTATCAAAATAATATTATTAAAAACCTATTTTTCTGTGCAGTATCATATATGTTACTTTGTTTATTTGCAATGTTTGTATTTCGTTTTAATTCTTTTAAAACAAATATGTATGAATCAATAAAAACACTATCTGTTCATGGAATAGCTCCTACAATATCATTAATAATGTTGTTTTCAATAAGAAAAGAAATAATTTTAGATTGAAAAATATTGATATTAAATTCATTTTATATAACTTTTTACATAATATTAACACTTATAATTTATTACAATTTTAAATTCACTCCAGACACTTCATATCCTAATAAACCATTATGAATATATGGATTTCTAGATTATGATAATCAAATTATGTTTATTCCATTAAATACTATGACCTCAACTATAATTGGAATTACATTTTTATTATTAATAACTCCAATGGTAGGAATGGTCTTGTTTATTTTTATGAAATTAATTTTTAATATAAAAATGAATGATAAAAAATTAAAGAGAAAAAATCAAACACTATAACCTAAATCAGTTTTGGTTTGTAGTGTTTAATAATTTATTATTAATTGCAAATAATTACTAAATATCTTTTTTAAGATGTTTATTATTAATGTCAATAACTTTATCTACTCTAGTTGTATATCTTTTATTGTCTGATAAATAATCAGTGCTCATTCAAGTTTTAACTATTTCAGAAGCTATAGCTGATCCAATAATCTTACCACCTAAACATAATACATTAGTGTTTGAATGAGAACGAGCTAAAGAAGCGACAAATGGATCTTGTGCAACTGCAGCATAAACACCATATATTTTATTAGCTATTAGTGCTGATCCATATCCAACACCATCTATAAAAATTCCTCTATCAACTTCTTTTTTACTTATAGCTAAAGATGCAGGATAAATGAAATCAGATAGATCACATCCTTCTTCATTAAATGGACCATAATCTATCACTTCATGTCCCATCTGTTCTAATTGACTTTTAATCTCTTTTTTTAATTTAAACCCAGCATGGTCACCAGCAACTGCAATTTTCATAACTACCTCTTTTTTTAAAATAATTTAAAGATAATACCTTAAATTATTTTATTTATTTTATTTGTTAATATTTTTCCTGCAATAGCTCCATCTGCTGCAGCAGTAACAATTTGTTTGATACTTTTTCTTCTGATATCACCTATTGCATATATTCCATCTTTTTTGGTTTTCATATTTTCATCAGTTATGACAAAACCATATTCATCAAATATATCCAAATCTTTTATAAATTCATTTGATGGTAAAAAACCAATGTATGGATATAAATGATTTATTTCTAAATAATGTTCTTCATTATTTTGAATATATTTCACTTTTTCAAGAGTTGTTTCACCAAATAATTCAACAATTTCAGCGTTATATAAAATCTCAATATTTTCTTGTTTCATTACTTCTGAAATCATAATTTGTTCTGCTTTTGGTTTATCTTTTCTTACAAAAATGTATACTTTTGATGCAACTGAAGCTAAATACATTGCTTCTTCAAAAGCACTATCACCACCACCTATAATTGCTGCTGGTTTATTTTTATAAAATGCAGCATCACAAATAACACAATAAGAAACACCTTTATTCTCATAAAAATCAATTTTAGGAATATCAGGTTTTTTATTATTCATTCCTGTAGCAATAACAATAGCTTTTGCTTGAATAACTTTTCCATTTTCTAAATAAACATAATGATCAAATTCAGATTTAGAATCAATTTTAATAACATTACCAAAAATAGATTGAGCTCCTAATTTTTTTGCATGATTTAGCATCTTTTTTGATAGTTCATAGCCCTTAATATTCTCTTCACCAGATCAATTTTCAATCTGATATGTTGAAGTCATCTTTCCACCAGGAGCACCTTTATCAATAAAGCAAACACTTAGATTACCTCTAGATGCATATATGGAACAAGTAAGACCAGCAGGACCAGAACCTATAATTGCTACATCAAATTTAAGTAAGTTATCTTTATTCAAAGAATTCATTTAAATCTAAAAGATCATATTTTGAATCTTTTTCATAATTTGAAGAAGTTCCAACAGGTATCTTATGTCCTAAAATTATGTTTTCTTTTAGTCCTTCTAAATTATCAACTTGATTTGAAATTGCAGCATGAACTAAAATTTTTGAAGTTTCTTGATATGATGCAGCTGCTAAAAATGATTCAGATAATAAAGGAGTTTGTTTTGCCCCTTTAATCACAACAAATCCATAAGGTGGTTTTTTACCTTTTTCAAGTAATCTTTTAGCTTCTTCTTGATATGTAAAAATATCTTCAATTGAACCAACAAAGAATGATGAATCACCAGCATCAGTAATAACAACTTTTGAACACATTTGTCTAATAATAATTTCAATATATTTATCAGAAATTGAAATACCTTGCATACGGTAAATTTTTTGGATTTCTTTTAATAAATAATTTTGAACATGTCTTTGAGATGTTAATCTTAAAAGTTCTTTTAATATTATTGGACCATCAGTTAATTTTTGTCCTGGAACTACATGATCACCAACTTTAACTCTTTTTCTAGCATTAGTGGTTATTTCATATTTTTCAATTGCTTTTGATCCATCTTCATTTGTGTATTCTAATTCAATAATTTCAATATTGATTTGGTCATAATCAGGTTTGATTGAAACAATTTTACCTGTTCTTCCAGCAATAACAGCAGGACGACCTCAAGGTTTATCATAAGCATCAATTAATTCAATTAAACGACCAAATCCACCTGTAATATCTTCAACACCAGCAACCCCTCCAGAGTGGAATGTACGCATTGTTAGCTGTGTACCAGGTTCACCAATTGATTGAGCAGCAATAATACCAACTGCTTCACCAATAGCTACAACTCTATTTGTAGATAGGTCTTTACCATAACATCTCTTACATACACCATTTCTTGTATGACAACCTAAAATTGATCTGATATCAACTTCAGTAATTTTTGCTGCAACAATTTTTTTAACTAAATCAGGTGTAATTAAAACATTTTTATCTACAATAACTTTTCCATTTTTATCTATAACTGGACTATTTACAAATCTTCCTTCAATTCTTTCTTTAAAATCAACAATAACTTGTTTTGTTCTTGAATCTACAAAAGATTTAACAATATTACCAAAATCAGAACCACAATCTTCTTCTCTAACAACTATTGATTGACCCACATCAACTAATCTACGTGTTAAATATCCTGATCTAGCAGTGTTAAGAGCAGTATCAGTTAGACCCTTTCTAGCTCCATGAGTTGATGAATAAAACTCATATGCTGAAAGACCATCTAGAAATGATGATTTAACAGGAACTTCAACAACTGAATAAACACCACGTTCATTTTGAGCATCGGCTTTTAACTGTTTAGTGTTGTTAGCCATCAATCCACGAATACCTGCTAATTGTACTAAGTTAGAAATATTACCTCTAGCCCCAGATTTAATCATCATGTGAATAGGGTTCAATGGATTTTCTTCCATCTTAATATCTAAGTTATCTTGAATTCTTTGTTTAATTTCTGTTCATTTTTTAATTGTTAATGAATATCTTTCATAATCAGTGATTAATCCTAATTGGAATTTTTGTTTTAATTCATCAACATATTTATTACCTTCAGAAATATTTTCAACTTTATTGTCAGCTGAAATTACATCTGAATATGAAATTGTAATACCTGAAATTGTAGAATATTTAAATCCTAATTCTTTAATTTTGTCTAGAACAGATGCTACTTGATTTGTGTAATTAAATCATACATTTTGAGTTAAACTAATTTTTTCTATTTTTTCTAATTCTCTTAATTCAGTAACATCAGTTTTGTTATTTCTTAAATTATCTAATTCAATTTGTTTTAAGAATAGTTTATATTCATTAATTACTAATTTAGTTAGAATTTTTGCATGGTGTTTAGAAATTGGTTTTCCAGGTGTTAATGAATTAATTTTTTGGAATTCTTTTTCTATTTTTAAAGGATTTTCTATTGAAGCATTATTTAATGATTTAATAACAGTTGCAACTTGTCTTATTGAAGTATTTGCGACATACATTTCAAAGAATCTTCTAATAATTTTTGCAACTGATTTTTTAGTAAATGGTTCATTAATTTCTAAATTATTAATCACTTCTTTAATGTTTGTTCCAGGTTTAACAAAATATTGTGTTGATTTATTTTCTAATGATTCATCTGAATTATTAAATATAAATGGCATATACTCAGGCATAACATTGTTAAAAATGAATTTACCAACAGTTGAAATAATATATGAATTTTGTAAGTCATCACTTTCTTTTGCTAATTCAGGTTTAATTGCTGCATATGGAATAGCAATACGAGAATGTAAATCCACTTCCTTGTTTTGGTAAGCAATAATCATTGAATCAAAATCAGGATAGAATTTACCTTCACCTTTTAAACCTTTTTTCTCTAAAGATAAGTAGTATAGACCTAAAACAATATCTTGAGATGGGTTAATAATTGGTTCTCCATCTTTAGGACCTAATATGTTTTTGTTAGCCATTATCAGTTCTCTAGCTTCATATATAGCTTTTTCACTAATTGGAACATGGACAGCCATTTGGTCACCATCAAAGTCAGCATTGAATGCTGTTGTTACTAATGGATGTAGTTTAATAGCTTTTCCCCTAATTAAAACTGGATCAAATGCTTGAATTGATAAACGGTGTAATGTAGGAGCACGATTTAATAGCACCGGTTTATCCTTAATAGCATTAGCAACATGTGGTCAAATGATTGGATTTAAATCATCAATTAATTTTTTAGCTCCTTTAATTGATGTAGTTACATTTTTTGAAATTAATTCCTTAACAATTCATGGTTCAAATAATTTTGTAGCCATCTCCCTAGGAATACCTACTTGATGCATTTTAAGTTCAGGACCAACAACAATAACTGAACGACCAGAATAATCAACACGTTTTCCTAAAAGATTTTGTCTAAATCTACCTTTTTTACCAGTTAAAGCATCAGCAATTGATTTTAATGGTCTATTATCTTTAGAAACAACTTGATTTGATGTTCTCTTAGCATTATCTATTAAGGCATCAACTGCTTCTTGAATCATTCTTAATTCATTTTGTAGAATTAAAACAGGAGCATCTGATTCTTGTCATTTTTTAAGTCTATTATTTCTAATAATAATTCTTCTATATAGTTCATTAATATCAGATGTTGAATGACGACCACCATCTAATTGAATCAATGGTCTTAAATCAACAGGAATTACAGGCAAATTATAAATTAACATATCTTTTGGATGTTGTCCTGAAGATATGAATGAATTAATTATTTTAATTCTTTTATATAATTTTTCTCTTTGTTGAATTTTTGATTGTCTTCCTTTTTCTTTGTTAGAAGAAATTTGTTTTGTTAATTTTTGAATTTCAGCTTTAACATTTTTTCTAGCTTCAATTAAATCAAAATTTTTCAATAATGTTTCAATAGCTTTGGCACCTGAATCAATTCTTGCATCTGAATATTCTTCAATGATTTCATTTAATTCATAGAAATCAATACCATAATCTTTACCTTCTTTTGAAGTAGCTTTTTCCTCTAAATCTTCAACAGCTTCAGTAATTTCATTATATTCATCTGAATTAGGTTGAAACTTTTCTCTAATTTCCATTAAAGCATTTCTATATATAGCAGCTGCTTCATTAATTTCTATTATTAAATTTTTAGGTAATGATTTTAAACCACCAGATTCTAAAACAATATGTGATTTATAGTAAATAACACCTTCTAATGAAACTCTAGTTTGACTTTTATCAGTATCTCCAATTTTTAAACCTAATAATTTAGTAATAATTGAATTATCAACTTTGAAAAATCAAAAATGAACAACAGGTGAATTTAATTTAATGTGACCCATTCTACTTCTACGAGAGATTTTTGGAAGTATTTCAGGTTTTTTCTCTTTACACAATTCTGTTGCTTCACAAAATAGACCTTCAGAAGATCTTTTGTATTTTTTAGCACATATTGGACATTTATAATCAGTAACTGGTCCAAATATTAACTCATCAAATAAACCATCAGGTTCTGGTTTATATGTTTTGTAATTAATTGTTTCAGGTTTTGTAACTTCACCATGTGATCATTCTAAAACATCTTGAGGTGTAGCAATACCAAGAGAAACTTTTTCTATTTTATTCTCTTCAATGCTAGCATAATTTCTTGTAGTAATTGGCATTATTTGCTACCTCCTGTATTATCTTTGTTTTCAATATTATTTTTTTCATGAACTTCTAATTTGATACCTAATCCTCTTAATTCATAAGCAAGAACATTAAATGATTCAGGTGTTCCTGCAGTAGGTAATTCTGATCCAGTTGCAAGAGCATTATACAATTTGTTTCTTCCAGCAATATTATCTGACTTATATGTTAATAACTCTTGTAGGATATTGGTAGCACCATGAGCTTCAATAGCTCATGTTTCCATTTCACCAAATCTTTGTCCACCATTTTGTGATTTACCACCAAGTGGTTGTTGTGTAATAAGTGAGTATGGACCAACACTTCTTGCATGCATCTTATCATCAACCATATGAGATAGTTTTAACATATACATTACACCAACTGCAACATCATTATCAATAACTTCACCATTGATTGGGTTGTATAGTTTTTGTTTACCAGAAACAGGTAATTTTGCTTCTTTTAATACACTTTGAATATCTTTTATTTTTACACCATCAAATGAAGGACAAGCAAATTTAACACCTAATTTTTTACCAGCATAACCTAGATGTAATTCCAGTATTTGACCTAAATTCATACGAGATGGAACCCCTTGTGGATTTAAACAAATATCAATAGGAGTACCATCTTCTAAGTGAGGCATATCTTCTTCAGGAAGAATTACAGAAATAACCCCTTTATTTCCGTGACGACCAGCTAATTTATCTCCAACTTTAATTTTTCTTTTTTGAGCTATATACACTTTAACAATTTTATCTATACCATCTTCAAGAACATCACCATGATCTCTAGATAAAACTTCAACATTAATAACTGTTCCAGCTTGACCATGTTTTACTTTTAATGAAGTATCTTGTAAGTTTGAATCACGAGAACCAAAGATAGCAGCCATCAATTTTTCTTCTGGTGTTGGGTTGTGTTCACCTTTAGGAGAAACTCTTCCTACTAAAATATCACCAGCTGAAACTTCAGAACCTACAATTACAATACCATTTTCATCTAAGAATCTTTTTGAAACTGTTGAAGTATTTGGAATCTCTACTGTTAATTTATCACTTCCAGTTTTTGAAGCTCTAAACTGAATGGTTTGTTCTTCAATATGAATAGATGTTAGAACATCATCTTTTACTAATCTTTCATTTATGATTATCGCATCCTCAAAATTGTATCCGTTTCAAGTTGAAAATGCAACTAGTAAGTTTTTACCTAATGCCATTTCTCCATCTTTAAATGATGAACCATCTGTTAATAAATCATTTTCCTTTACAACATCATTTAATTTAACAATAGGTTTTTGATGAATTAAAGTACCTTGATTTGATTTTTCAAACTGTTTTAAGTTATAAACAATAATTTCATCACTATTATCTGATTTAATTTTAATTTTTGTAGAGTCTACAAAAACAACTGTTCCTGATTTTTTAGCTTTTAAGTTTCCTGCTGAAAAATTAGCAATTGAACATTCAATACCAGTTCCTACAATAGGAGCTTCAGCATTTAATAATGAAACAGCTTGACGTTGCATGTTAGAACCCATAAGTGCACGGTTAGCATCATCATTTTCTAAAAATGGAATAGCTGAAGCTGCAATTGATGTCATTTGACGAGAAGAAACATCAATAAAATCTACCTCTTCAGGTTTAACAATTATGAAATCATGATTTTTTCTAACAGTAACTTCTTTATTAGTAATTTTGTTATTCTCATTAATTGAAACAGTAGATTGAGCAAATGTAAATCCAAATTCCTCTGAAGCTATTAAATATACTGGTTCAGAATAGTCTACAACACCTTTGTTAACTCTAAAGTATGGTGTTTCCAAGAAACCATATTCATTAATTCTTGCATAAACTGCTAAATTTAAAATCAAACCAATGTTAGGTCCTTCAGGTGTTTCAATTGGACAAATTCTTCCATAGTGAGTTGGATGAACATCACGAACTTCAAATTGAGCAGTTTCTCTATTAAGACCTCCAGGTCCTAAAGATGTTATTCTACGTTTGTTAGATATCTCAGATAATGGATTGATTTGATCCATAAATTGTGATAATTTTGATGAGTTAAAGAATGATTTAAATTGATTATAGATAGGTTTGTTGTTTGTAACATTTTTTGGAGTGATTTTATCACTTTCCTTTGAAGCCATTCTTTCTTTTGTGTTTCTTTCAACTTTAGTTAAAGCAATTTTAAATTGATTTTGTAACAATTCACCTATTAAGATTATTCTTTTGTTAATCAATGAATCTGGATCATCATCCATTCCAATACCCTCTAATAAGTTAAAGTAGTATGAAATAGAAGCAACAATATCAGAAATTAATAATATTAAGTCATCATCTTGTTGATTATTTCCAATAACCAATGTTGGTTCTTCACCTTTTTGGAATTTTTGTTCATTTGAATAAACTTTAATCATTGATACTTTAACTTTATTTTTTAATTTAGGATTATTAACTAACATTTTTCCATAAACAGTTTCTGGATTAATATTTGGTATTGTTGTTAGTTTTAAAACTTTATCTCTAAATAATTTATCTACAAGTAAAGCATCCTTTGCACTGAATTTGTGACCTTTTTTAAAAATAACCTGTCCTGATACATATTCATCATTAGTTTCACTAGCAATTAAATCCTCAGCTAAAATTGTGTCAATAATTCTATTTGATAGTTTTAATTTATTATTTAAAACATATCTACCAGTTTTTGAAAGATTGTATCTTCTTTCATTAAAAAATAAATTTGGTAATAGTGAATTAACTGATTCTTTTGTAACCCTATCACCTTTTCTAATAATTTGGTAAATTGCTTCAGTTGAAGAATATTGATTTTTTGTTTTTTCTCTTTTAAATGTTTCTTGTAAAACATCTGAATTACCAAATAAACTTATAATGGTTTCTTTTTCAAGACCAAATGCTCTTAAAAATGTAGTTAAGAAAATGGATTTTTGTTTGTTGATTTTAACTTTTACTGAATCAATAGAATTACCAGTAACTCTATGGAATATTTCAATTCAAGCTCCTATTTTAGGAATAAATTCTAATTTATTGAAAAGATCATCAGTTTGTTTGTTTCTAACTGATAATCCATAGTAAGCTCCAGCTGATCTAATTAATTGAGAAACAATGATTTTTTCAGAACCATTTACAACAAAAGAAGCTGATGAAGTCATTAAAGGAACTTCACCAAATAAAATTTCATCTTCTTTTATTTCTCCTGTTTCAATAACAGTTTTTCTTAATTTAGCAAATATTTTTGCACAATATGTAGAACCTTTTTGTTTTGCTTCTTGAATGGCATTATATTCATTTTTAGGTTTTTGAATTTTTACTGATTTTTTAATATATTCAATAACAGTCTTATCATTATTAGATTTAATAGGATATATTTCATTAAAGGTTTCTTCAAGGCCTTTTTTAAGTAATCACTCAAAAGAATCTTTTTGCATTTGCAAAAGATCTTGGATTTCTAATTCATGTTTAGTGTTTGAATAATTTCTTCTTTCAGTAATTGGTCCAAATTTTTGAACTCTATAGTTTCCTTTTTGCACAAAATACCCCTTTACATTAAAAAAATTGAAAAAGAAAGAAAGAACTACCTTAATTTGTGCTTTTTCTTATCCTCTCAATGTTTATTAAAACTTATGTGAATGTATTTTAACACATTTTTATTAAAAAAATATTTAAATTTTCTAAACTTTATTATATAATGTAAAAAACATTTTGGTATTATTATACTTAAAATGTAAATGAAAAAGATGCCGACATAGCTCAGCGGTAGAGCAACTGGCTGTTAACCAGTGGGTCACAGGTTCAATCCCTGTTGTCGGCGCCATTTGGCCTATTGGTGAAGCGGTTAACACACATGGTTTTCATCCATGGATTCACGGGTTCGATCCCCGTATAGGTCACCATTTTTAGGAAGTTTAGCTCAGCTGGGAGAGCATCGCCCTTACAAGGCGAGGGTCATGGGTTCGAGTCCCTTAACTTCCACCATGCCGTTTTAGCTCAGCCGGTAGAGCAACTGACTTGTAATCAGTAGGTCGTAGGTTCAAGTCCTATAAACGGCACCATTTTAAGCGCCCTTAGCTCAGCAGGTAGAGCAACTGGCTTTTAACCAGTGGGTCAGAGGTTCAAATCCTCTAGGGCGTACCATTTGTTGAAAAACACCATATTTATTTAAAAAAAATTCATTATCTTTTTGATAATAAATGCGCGAGTGGTGAAATTGGCAGACACGCAAGTTTTAGGCACTTGTACCTCTGGTGTGAGGGTTCGAGTCCCTCCTCGCGCACCATATCAATCAGAAAAGATTGCCAACTAAATAAATTTATTTTTCATTTTTGTATTAAATAAAAAATCATGATTGAATTCATGATTTTTTATTTAAATTTTATATGGAATTTATAGATAAAAAAATTATAAATAGATAGTAAGAAATATATAAAAGCTATTTTTTAAACTTCAGTTAGAGATATTATGACCATTGGTTCTTTGTATGTCAATTTATATATTTTCTTACGAATAACTTTACGAACTAGATTTTGAAAATTAGTTAAATTATTTTTTAACTTAGGATCATCACTTAAATATGTTTTCTCATATACATCAATTAAATGTAATTTAACTATTTCATCAACTTCATCTCTTTCTTCTGGAGAAATAACACCAATATATTTAACATCAATGTTGTCATACATTTTTTTAGATTTTTTATCAACTAGAACAGAAACAATAACAACACCATCTCTTACTAAAGTTTCTCTTTCTAAAATAACTTCTCTTGATATATCATCAACACCAAAACCATCAATGATAATATCACCAACATTAGATATTCTAGCCTTTTGTGATAATAATTCATTACCTTGAAAATGAGCAATTTTTCCATTTTGTAAAATTATGCAATTTGATTGTGGATATTCATTAGCTACAACTTCTCTTACTGCAACAGATAAATAACGATATAACCCTTGAATTGGTAAGAAATATTTAGGTTTTAAAATTTGTACTGTGTCAATAATATCTTGCTTAGCAGGACGACATTGATAAAATTTATCTTCAGAAATATCAGTTATTTTAGGTGTTATCCTTGCAATTTCATCTAAAGCATATGAAGCTTCAGTCTCTTGTCCATTAATAGGTGGTGCTATCATAACAAAGTGATCAGATTTATTAAATTTTAAATAAACATCATTATTTTCAGTAATTCTAATAAATCTTTTAAATAATCTTTCAACTGTACCAGAGACAATAATTACTAAATTATTATCATGTTTAGAAATGAATTTATAATCAAGTATTTTTGGTAATTTTAAATCAGGATTTCTTTTTTGTAATAATTCCAATAATTGATAGTATGAACGACCATATGTAACAATATCACGACCATATTTTAAGGCCATATCTAAAACTTGATGTAATGTAGCCATTTCTTGATCATAAGCACCAATAATGATTCTTTCATCTTTTGTTGTTTCAGAAAAAACTTGTTCTAATTCACTTGTTATTGTTATTTTTTGTGAAGATTTTCCATTGAAATTAGATAAACCAGAATCTAAAAATAATGCAATAATATTTGGATATTTTTCTTTAATTTTATTAATATTAGTTGAACCATAAACACCTAAATCACCATCAACAAAATTTGTTAAAAATAAATATGTCCCTTCTTTAACATTAAAGGCAAATCCAATTGTTCCAGGTAATGCACCAGCAAGAGGTACAGCATTAATAATTGTATTATTAACTTTTATTCCATTTTCTGGAATAACCTCAACATGGGTAGATTTAAGATCAATATTGTATTTTGATAATCTATCTAAAATTGGTAATCTAGAAAATGATGAACAAAATATAGGGACATTAGGTATTTCCATCAATAATCATGGTAAACCAGATAATGAATCATTTTTAGTATCAACAATAAAAATTCCTTTAATTCTTTTGGCATTATTTTTTAAATATGAATAATCAGGAATTAATGTATCAATTCCATATGTAGAAACTATTGGTACTTTTGTTCCAAAATTTATCACAAATAAATCATCATTAATATCTAAAACATAGCAATTCTTACCATTTTCATCTAAACCACCTAATGCAAAAAATTTAACATCAGTCATAATTTCACCCCAAATATGATTGTCACATTATATTTTTTAAATTCTTCTAAAATAACTTTATTAAAACTAAAAATTAATTATACAATAAATTTTAACTAATTTATTTGAATAAATGGAACATTGCAAAAAGTAAAAAATATTAATCGCAATTAGTTTAGATTAAAAATATTCTTGTATAAATTAACTAATTAGTATTAGTTAAATTTAAACTAAGAAATATACCTTTGTAATTTCTAGTTTTAATTAATAAATTAAATGAAATGGGATAAGTAAAATAATTACAATTAATGCAAATAATGCAAGTGAATATTATGGAAAAAACTATCAAATAAAATCTAAAGATTCAAATGAAACAGTTCAATTTACATTTAGTATGGAAAATGAATCACCTGCTCCAACAATTACTAAAGTAGAAACTGAAATTAATAGTGATGGTAACATTGAAGTTACAATTACAGGTACTCAATTAACTGGTTCAATTACATTAACACTACAAAATGATGAAGATAGTTTAGCTCAAAACTTTACTATTGAACCAAAACAAGATTCAGTATCAGCTACTAGCGCAGTTCTAGTTATTAAACCAAAAGATGGTCAAAATATTAGTGATTTATATGGTAAAACCTTTACAGTAGAAGTTGTTACCAATGGTAAAAAAGGTGAATCAATTGGGACATTCCCACAAGATCCAACAATAGATAGTAATGAGTCACTAATAAATAAAATGATAGATATTAATTTTTAATTATTGTAAATAAAAAATCCCTAATGGATTTTTTATTATATTTTTTAATTAACTAAAAATTATTTTTAACTACTTTATCAATTAGTGAAGTACTTTCTCTAAGTGTAGATGAAGGTGTATTATCCACAATGAATGTTACTTCTTGAAGTGGGTTTGTATTTCTTATTCTTAATTTATATGTTCCTGGTTCAGGAGATTCTAAAGATGTAAACAATGAAATAGAACCATCACGATTTTTGGTTATAGATCAAGAACCTCCATTATTGTGTATAAATATTTCAGAATTTTCAGGATCAATTATAGAATAATTAACACTACTCCCTTCTTTAGCTCTAGGTAAGTTGATTCCCCTAATGTTAACTTTTCATTTTTTGCTTTCACTTTGTTTTTGGTTAACTCCAATTTTGGTTAGTTTTAAGTTACTTTGATTTTGATCAAATGAAGGAGTGTTTGAAATTGGATCTTTTGCAGGAACTACAATAGTAATTGAATTTTGACCAACAGTTAAAGTATAATTACCAGCTTCAATACTATTTTCAAAAGTTATAGTAATTGAATCACCACCATTACCACTAATTTTTCAACCTGATTCTACAGAAGAACCATCAACTTTTGTTAGAGTATATGAATCTTGATCACCAGGTAAATGTTGACCACTAATTTCTATTGATGATTCATTATTATTTCATGCTCCTGAAGTAATTTGTTCTTCAGTAAATTCAGGAGTGTTATTTGGTTTTTCTTGCTTAATTTTGAATGTAAATTTAATTGGTAATTTACTTGAGTCACTTCCACTTATTTGATAATCTTTACCATAGTAATCTTCTGCATCATTTGTCTTAATTGTAATTAATACACTTTTTGACTCTCTTGATGATGAAATGTATTCAATTGTATATTTAGAAGGATCAATTTTTTCAGTGGTGGTTGAAGAATCACTAGATTCTATAACATATAAACTTGATATAGTAGATAGATTAGTTCCACTAACAGTTAAAGTTAAATCTTTGCTTTCGGTAATTCCAGGTGTTACATTTGTAATATCAGATTTAGGAACTTCAAATGTACCTTTAGAAGATTCTTCAACATTAATTTCATATGTATTTCCATATACATTTTCATAATTAGCTTCAAAGACAACATTTGTTGATGTAGCACCAGTTTTCATATTTCATATATTTTGTTCATCATCTTTAGATCCAGATGAAGATAATGATTTAACAATATTATATTTATCTAATGTAGTAGGTAGGTTAGAACCACTAATTGTTAATTCTACTTTTTTACCTGTTTCATCTAAAGATACTGATTTATTGTTTATAACTGGATCAGTAGAAGGAGTTGCTGGTTTAACTACAACTGGTCTTGATGTAGCACCATCTTTAATTCCAAAAGTAAATACTTTATCTTTTACATCTTTTGAATTAGCTTCAAAAACTGCAATTTTATTTGTAGATGATTCTTTATTATATGTCCATAAATCAGAGTCACGATGTGTAGAATTACTACTAAAAGTTTTAGTGCTATTACTTTCTTCTATAACTCATAATGCTGGATCAGTAGGTAAATTATCTCCACTAATGGTGGCTCTCATTTTTTGAACATTATCCACAGTAATTTCTTCAAATTTTATGCTTGAAATACTAGATGAAGTATTACCACAAGATACAACACTTAAAGCAGGTATTGATATAACTAATGTTGAACCAAGTCCAAATAATAATTTTTTATTCATAATAATTTTCCTCTCTTTTTTAACTTTAAATTTATGCCAAAAATCTTTATGACATCAACTTTAATTATAGCGAATGTCAATGAAAACGAAAAAAATATCGATTTAAACATAATCTAATATTGGAAATTCAGGATGAGAAATCAAGAAAATTATTTAATGTTTTCTTGCTTCAATTGTAAATTTTAAAAATTAGTTTTATCTAATTTTTAAAAAAATAGAATATTGAAAATAATTACAATTAAGTCAAGTGATGCTAAAGAATTAAAATTATATGGTCAAAAATATCAAATAAAATCTAAAGATTCAAGTAAAGAATCAATTGAATTTACATTTAAATTAGATAATGAAAAACCAAGTGATGAATCTAAGTTTGATGAAGAAACAGTAAATGCTCAATGAAATGAAGATAAAACAACAGCAACTGCTACTTTCACTGGACAAAATTTACCTACAGAATCAGGTC
>JAAVAX010000002.1 GCA_014803855.1 Mycoplasma sp.
AAAAACCAAAGCATTTAGCTTTGATTTTTAATATATTTTTTTACTTAAACTATTTCTTTAGTTTTTTGTTTCTTGATCTAAAGTAGATTAGAGCAAAAGTACCTAAAGTAACTAATGAAGCAACTCCAATACCAACATAGGTTAGTAATGACATACTATCTGATTTATTTTTTAGACCAGATACTTCAGGAGCATTTCATTGGTAATATGAAGCCATAGTATCATCTTGATATCTAATGCTAATTTGATCACCATTTGATAAAGTACCTGGAGATATTAATCAATTACCATTGTTATCTTTTATTTGATTTCAATTAAATTCAATATTGTTACTATAGAATTTCAAGTAACCTTGTTGAATTAAATATTCAAATGTAAATTCTTGTCTAGTTGGACTAGTAGTATTAACAACTACATCACTTACATTTTTATCACTAATCATATTACCTTGACCATTGATTCCTGTATAACTAAAATTCATTCCATTCATTAATCTAATGAATTCAGTTTCAGTAATTGAAGTATATGAGTTTTGTTCATCTTTTTCTTTTAGCAATTCAATTAGTAATCCAGAATCTGTTGGGTAAGTATCAGTTGTAGGATTTTTACCAATACTATTAGCAATAATACTTGTGTTAAAGTTACCAGTTTTATTAACTTGAATAAATGAGTATTTACCACCATTAGCGTCATGATTTAATTGATCAGCTACTGTATTGTAGTAAGCATTTTCAACAGGAGACCCTGAAGGAGCTACTAGTTTTCATTCTACTTTATCACCATTAGATAAGTTAGTTACAGAATCAATATCACTAGTTCAAGCTTGTTTAATAGTTTTGTTACTATTTCATACTTGAATCATGAATTTATATCCTTTTAATAATGAACTTAAGTTTTGATTATCATCATTATCACTATTAGGATCATCAACATAGATACCAAATGATCCTTCTCCATTAAATTCACCATTTTGTTGAACTCTTAAGTATTGTAATAATGATTCTTCAATATCTTGTTCATATAATCCACTAACAGTAAATATTAATGGTGATGGTTGTTGAGCATATATTAAGTCATTATTAGATGACACAATTTCAACTCTAAATCTATCACCATTACTTAATGTATTAATTGAATCTAAATCATTACTTGTAATATTTTGAGATGTTCCATTTACTGGAGTATAAGTTGTTTTTAAAATTACTTGATTATTAAAATCAGTTTTAATTTTATTTTGAATAGATTCAATAGTTGTTAATTTTTCTTCAATTCCATTTACAGATGTTCTTGTAACTTCATACATATGAACTAATTTAGATTGACCATTTACTGGATTTTTGTTTGAATCACTTGCATTTTGATAAACACTAGCTAAATTATTTGGATCTTTAATGTATTCAATAAATGTATCAGAATTAAATGTATATTGAATTGAATCATAATTTTCAATTGGGAATTTAATTTCATTGGTGATAATGTATTCTCTTGAAGCATTTGGAGTATCAACATAATAATCATACAAATCATCTTCTGCAAGTCCTTTTTTGTTTTCAAATGTAATTGAAATATCTTGATTTTTGAAGAAGCTATATAAGGCGGTTTCTAAGTCATTAGATAATTCTAAAGTATAAACATTAGATGTTGATTCAATTAAATTATAAGTTCTTGTTGATGTTGTGGATTTAATTGGATTTGCTAATATTCCTGGTTGATCATTTTTGTATAGTATAGGAATTGTTTGATTACTACTATCTTTAATTTCCTGACCATTTGAATCTTTATAATATCCATTTATAGTTGCATTAGCATCATTTCTTTTTACTAATCTAGTTCCTGATCCTGAAACTAAAACCCTTCCTTCTTTTTCATAAAATTCTGTGAAATAATTTAGTTTTAATGAAACATTTAAATAATCATTACTATTCTTTGAATTGCCATTTTGTTTTAATGATATTTGATCTAACATAGCATAACCATCTAAACCATATGAAGCTGATTCTGCCATTCCGACATTTCTTAATTTCATTGTTTGTCAATCAACATCAATATAATCAGTATGAATTTTATATCCACTAACTCTAACAATTTTAGTTGGACTATGATCATTATTTTTTAACACATAACCATTTGGATTTGATTCTGTAGTTAATGATGCTTCTTTAATTCTTAAAGCAACAATTATATAATCTCCAACTTTTAAATGATAGTTTAATTGTGATACATCACTTAAATCTAGTAAAGATTTTCAATTGTTATATATTTCACTATTTTTATCATATTTATTGATTTCCTTTACTGAAATAGCATTACTATACTCTTCTTCATTTAATTCATATGGAGAAACATAATAAACTAATTCAATAGCATCTTTCATTTCATCAGTATATGAGGTTGAACTTAAACTATTTAAAAAAATACTAAATGAATTATAAGTTTGTGTCACTCCATTTGAATCATCTTTTTCAATTGCAATAGTAAATGCACCATCATTGTTGTATCATTGAGGTTGTGAATTGTCATTTAAAAATTTAATTTTAATTTTGCTATTTGTTAAGGTAAATGGATTTTCAATTTCAACAGAAATTTGCATTTCAATTTGTGGAGTAGTTATTTCATAACTATTGTTACTTTGTTTTTTATTATCTCTGTATAAATCATAATTTACATTATCAACTTTAAATTGAATACCAAAGAATCTATTTTCATATGTACCATTTAATTGTGTTATTTCTTGAATTTCTTTACCTGGAATTCAAATTTTATTAGTATTTTGATAATTATCATTTGAACTTCATTTGTATAAAATTGAAAATAAACCATTTGATGAATATGGATTTAATTTAGAATTAATATCATTAATATTAGATGTTATTAAGTTAGCATTGCTATTAGTTCCAGTAACTTTGAAATTGGTTGCAACAAACTCATTAAATTTATCTAGATTAATATAACCCTTAACATTATTGTTATTTGTTGTAGTAATTAATTGTTTTGCATGTTCATTTTGGTTTGAATCACCAATGTTTATTCCATCAATTTCTAGCACATATTTATTTGGTAATGTATTATTAATTTCTTGATTTAGTATAAAACGAGCTTTGATATCTTCTCTTAAGATTATTCAATTAATATCATTTTTAGCACCTTTTAGTTCTTGTAATTTTGCTTCAAATTCTCTTGCTTTTAATCAATTATTTCCATCATAAGTATATTCAATTTGTATTATATTATCTTGTGGCATTTGTCCAGCATTTTTAATTGCTTCAATTGCTTGATCATCATTAATATTTAAATTTCTCAAATCCCCAGTTAGTGCTATTTTATTCAATCATTCAGATTTAATTTTTAATGAAACAGAAATAGCTGAAGCATCTAGTTTAATAGAATCTGAATATGAAGTATTAGAAGATAAAGCATTTTCAAATACATAAGCATCTCCAACTTTAAATCTTATTCAAAAATCACGAGCTGCATTAATTGGTTTAGCATCATCTAGGTCATCTTTTCAAGTGCTATCATCTGGTTGATTTTTCTCATCAGATGTAACATTATATTCAATTGTTAATCCTTGAGGAATATTATTTATTCATAACTCATAATTTGAAATAGTGAAATTCTCTTGTGTTCCTATAATTTTTAAATTTTCAATTATTCAATCACTATTTGTTTGATCAATGCTATTAATATAAATTTTAAATTTAATATTTGATCCTAATAATTGTTCTTCATTAATTACTTGTTCATTAGAATTAGACAATTGATATTTATTTATTCCACCATCAAGAATTGGATTATTTTTTATATAAAATTTGGCTAAAATTTTATTACTTGTATAATTGGTTTTAGAATTCAATAAAATATCATTAAATTTATCAAATGTATATCATATTCCGTCATTAGTGAAATTTGAGTCAAAGTTGCTGTCTTCTAATTTTATGTTGTTTAGTGAAAATCTAATTTCTAGTTCTAGATCATCATTAGTTATTGCTGAAGAATTGTTTACTTTTATATCATCAATGATTTCATTTATTTTATTTTTTATTTCATTAGTGTTGCTAATAATTTTTGTATTACCTTGGAAAGAAAGCTTATTTAATTCTTCTAAATTAACAATAATGGATACTGGAGCTTGTAATTGTAAAATAACAAGTGCACTATTACCAGTATTTAAAGTGGTACCTTCTACATTTGTATTATTGTTTCCAAAATTAAATACAATATTTGGTTTATTATCATCATATTCAATTCCTAGATATAAAAATGGTTTATTATCATCATATAAATTTACATTATCTTTTATATTTCAATTGCTGTTAACAATTCCATTATTAAATTTAAAAGTAGTACCAAACTTTTCTATTACTTCACTTATTTGATCAAATGTTTTACCACCTAAAAAACCTTCACCAGTCATTATAGGTGGTGTGAAATTTTGAATTGTTCCAATTTGACCATTTTTTAATTGAACAGATGTTTTGTTTGTATTCAATACATTTGCTCAATTTGATAAATCTATATAAGTTTTAATTTGATTTGTTTGAACTATATTTGTTAAATTAGAATTTGGAGAATAATCACTGACATTAGTAAAAATAATTAGTTGAGGGTCGCTTGTAGTAAATGTAGCACTAATTTTAGTGCCTCTAATTCCGTCTCATAAATAAACAATACCTAAAGTAGAAGAAGAATAATCTTCTTGCATTCCCTTTAATTCACTTAATAATTCTTCTGCACTATAAGAACCATTTCCATCTATGTTGTATTTAATTGAAACATATTTTTTTAATGAACTATCACTATTAATTGCATTAGATTTATTTCAAATTTTATCCTCTCAATTAGTGATATCACTTTCTTGAATATCTTTTAGATAACTACCATTAATGGTTAATGCAATTTCATTAAATCAATCACTATTAACATCAATTGGTTTGGCGATTTTGGTTAGATCAATTGAACCAATAACTTCATTTTCAGAACTAAATAAATATTTAGATGTATTTGATATATAAATTTTAATTTTTAATGATGTAGCATTTGTAGGAACAAAAGTAGGCTCAGTGGTAATTCATTGGGTATTGATATCACCGTCAATTTCAACAACAGTTTCATCATAAGTTATATTTTGTTTTAATGAATAAGCTAATTTTAAGCCTTCAATTCCATTATTCTTGATTTTTTGTAATTGTTCTGGGTACTTAAAATTCAAATTACTTGTAGTACCTGAAATAATAATTTGATCAAACAATTCATTATAAGTACCAACAATGTATATTTTTATATTTTTATTATCATTATCATATAAGATGATATTTTGATTTGCATTTTGATCTAAAGTGAATTTACTTTCACCATTTTCTATGTTGGTATTTTTTAATATTAATTTAATATTAATTTGGTTATTATATTGAGTTTCAGTTAAATTGCTTAAATAATTAATAAAATTTTCTCTGTTGTAATAGGTATCATATACATTATTTACAGTACCAATCGCATATTGAATTTCTAAATAATTATCTAATTCTTCTCACAAATTATTATTTGAAGAACTAGTTGATTTATTTTTGTTGTAATTAGCAATTTCCTTAATTAATTCTTTCTCTTTAAATTGGTCAATAACTATATTTTTTGTATTACCTGTTATAAATCCAGTTTTAAAATTATTTAATATACTTTCATCTCATTGAATTAATATTGGGACATTTAATGGTAATAAAATGTCAGAAGAAATTGTATCAATGGTTTCACTTCCATTAGTTGAGACTTTTACATTACAATTATTAGATGTTGTAAATCTAATTTTAATTATTGGATTGGTAGGATCATATGAAGTAATTTCTAATTTATCATTTGTGTAACTACCATCAGTCTTTTTATATTGAACACCAACATCAAATTTTTTAAGTAAATCAACAATTTGATCAAATGTTTTACCACCCAAAAATTCATCACCAGTCATTGCTGGTGGTGTAAAACTAGTTATTGAACCACTGTTAGTTTGGATAACATTTGTTTTAATAGATTGTAATACATTTATATATGACTTTAAGTTAATTTTAAAATTAATAGTTGTTTTTTTGATATAGTTATTACCTTTTTGATTTGATTGAATTAATTCATAATTACCAACAACATCTTTATCATCTAATTCAAATTTGACATATATCTTTGTTGCATTAGTGTTATCAATTTTATCTTCATTGTATAGTGCAATAATCCCACCATTGGTATCACTATAATTCTCTCATTTTGATTTTAACTGATCATATATAATATTAGCATCAACATAATTGGAATTATTTTCATTTAATGAATATTTAATTGAAATAAAATTACTAGTTAAATTTGTCATTTTAGCTTTCACATCTTGTTCATATTTATTTATTGCTTGAATAAATTGTTCTTGCCCATTTTTATCATTTAAAAATTTATTTAAAATTTGTTCATCTTGGAAAGCTAAAGTAACATTATTAAATCAAGTATAATCTACATTTATTTGAACAACTTCTAATTTAATTTCATCAGAAATGAAAGTACTTGGGACATTTTGATTATTTCAATTATCATATTTAGTTACTATATTTCCATTATCTTCACTATTCAATGGAGATAATTTAAATCTAATACTTTGAATATTTCGTATGCTATTTTTAATAGTATAACTACCATTATTTTCATCATATTTTAAATTCCCATTGGTAGTATTAAAAGATTGTCATTCACTTGAACCTTTAGTTTTGTATTCAAAAATTATTCCTGTCCCTGTCATTAAAGAATATGTTGGTAAATGTGTTTTTGCTCAATCTACTTTGTCATCTTTAGGTTCTAAGATAATATCAGTAGAACTTTCTACATATTTAGCTGTAAATATATTATTGGTTGTTGTACTGCCATCTCTTACTAAAACATTAGCAACTTTAATTGAATCAACTGGCATTTTTAAATTTAAAGATGAACTTGGAGTAGTTACTCATGATAAATTTAAATCACTAGCATTTGCATCAAATCCATATTTATTATTATCACTAAAGGTGGTTGAATTTTGTTTATAGATAGATCTAGAATTTTGATAATCATCTTTGTAAATATATTTGATCTTAGTTGTGTTATCAATTAATATTTTGGTGTTAGTGTTTTCTGGTAAATTGTAAATGGTAATATTTCCACCCTCAGTATTTAATTTATCTCAATAAGGATTTAGTTCTAAATAAGCATCAATAGTAATTTGACCTAAACCTAAAGACCCTAAAGAAGGATTATCAACATTATTTGAATAAGTTAAATTTAATGCTTTTCAATCAGCATATTGTTTTAATATTTGATTAAAATTAGTTTCTTCATTAGAACCAAATAAAGGATATTTTTTAATAAATTTACCATTATCATAACTTTTTAAATCATTTAATCATTTAGTTACATTAGTATCACTAGAATTTGATAATGAATTATCAGGATCCGGATTAATAACAAAAACAACTCTTAGTGGATATTTATTAATTTCACTTGTATCTGTTAAATTCAAATTACTTATTGAAATATTTTCAAAAGTTAAATTACCATCATTGCTAGTTCAATATCCCATATTGTTAATAGAATTAAAAGTATCACCATAGTTTCCTTGACCATAATTTCCAATTCAATTTAAATTCATATTACCTAAGATGTCATTCTCTGTTGGAGTAATATAATCATTTAATTTAGCATTAATTGATCAACTATTTAAAAATTGTCAAGATACATTTGGTACTGTTATTGGAATTTCTATAGTTTTAGCTTTATCTATATCAGTAGTTGATATAAAACTGTTACTCCAATTATTATCTAATTGAAATTGTATTGATAAATTTAAATTTGGTTTAGCTTCACCATTATTATTAGCACCAATAGTATATGTAATTGTTGGAATTTTATTGTTGTAATTAGTATCATTTTGTTTTCAAACTGAAAATAGCTCATATGGAGTATTTTGATTATAATTTTGCTTTCCAAAATTTATAACTACTTGTTTATTAACACTACGTGTTGTTGAATTAACTAATTGATTATCACTAATAGTATTAACTCCTTGAGTTAAACTTTGATAAGTTCTTGGATATCATTTAGTTAAATTTGCTCGTGAAGTAATGTAATTACTATATGAATCATCATTAATAAAAACTTTATTAGTATTATAAACAGTACTAGCAATTATTTGGCTCATATTTACTCAAGTAGTACCATCTGTTGTACTACCAATACTAAATCAAGTATTAATCATTCCAATCGGACTAGATTTCACTTGACTATTTTGATTTTCTATTACTTGATTTTTATAGTTTCCACTAACATTAAAATAAAGATTTAGTTCCATTTTATCACTAACATTTGTATTTTTCATTGAATTAATGTCAAATCAAAAACCATTTTGATAAATACTATTTATTTTATTATCACTATTAATTAAATTAGAACTAATTATTGTAGTAGATCCACTAGAACTAGATAAAATATCAGTGTTATTAGTAATTACAAAATTACCTACTTTATTATTAGGATTTGAAACTCAAAAACTAGCATAATAATCGCTAAACATATTATTACCATTTAATTTATCGCCCGCATTAGTACTACTAGATGCAGCACTATTTGGTCTTGCAGCATAAATGATAGTATTATCATAGGGACTAACATTAATTAGCCGATTATATAATTGATTAGTGTATTGTGAAAAGTAATTATTTACAGTTTCATTATTTGATATATTAACTGCACCAGGTCATGGATATCATCGTGGAGAGTATTCTACTGGGTTTTGTATTTCTAAATTTAGTTTTGTGTAATTAGTGTAGATTTGTTCACCGAAATTAAATACTCTACTTTTTTGTTCATTCGCTTTAAAACTAGTATTATTTACATCATTTGGATTAATATAAAGTTGATTGACATTAAAAACTGGTAACACTACATTGCTACTAGAAAAATATGTTTTTGGTGAAGCATATGGAGTAGCAAAGGTTATTAGGTTTTCATCAAACATATTTCTCATAGGAATTAACATTGCATTGTTATATTCTTTTGTTCATGTTTTTCAATTTTCTATAGGCTCTAAAACATTAAAATCTGGTAATCAATGTGATTGAGTATATTCTGGACCGCCTTGATATTTAATATTATTTCCATCATATTCAAATCCTTTAAGTAGAATAAAATTTTTGCTTCTCAAATTTATATTAGCAGCATCTGAATGACCTGCTCCAATTAAATATAAAGAAAAAGCAGTTTTATTAGAGCCATATTGATTTGATGGCATTATAATTAATGGAGCAATAATTGAAGTTTTGGTTTTATCATCATTGAAGTACTTAAAAATTGAATCAGTCATATCAATTGCATTAAGAATTCCATTATTATTTTTTTTGAATAAAATAACTTTTGCATATGTTTCATTTGACAAATTATGTCTACCTAAAATACCAGTTGTATAAATTGAAGTTGATACTAAAGGTTTTGATTGTGAACTTAATTTTAATGGATTTGGTAAGTAAAATCACAAAATATCACCATTATTCATTGTTATCATATCTTGATAATAAAGATCTTTTTTAAAATCATCTCGATCAGTTCAATCTAATTGACTTGCACTAAAAATACCACTAAAATCTCAACCACTGACCCCACTTGAATTATTATTAGAATTAGTATTAGAAAACAATACTTTCCCAGTGTTTGCATCATGAATGGTTAAATAAGTCTTATTAAGTATATTTTAAAATAAAAAAATGGGGATACAACTGCATATTTTTACTGTTTTGTTTTAAATGAAAACTTGTATTTAAATATGTCAATAATAAAAAAAATACAAATTGAATAATATATTTTTAGAATAAATTATTATTTTTTAAGTTCTTGTTTCATAGTTGGAGTATTTTTAATTTCTTTTATATTAGATTTAACTTCTATCATATCTTTTTCCAGTTTATCTAGTCTAAACTCTACATTTTCTATTTTAGATTTAACTTCTATTATGTCTTTTTTCATTTCTTGATTAAATGCTTTTTGCTCTTTAATAAAACTTAATACAACATTTTCAAATGATGATTTACTTGACATATCTTTAAATTCTCCTTCTACTTCTGCTTTTCATTTTTTACCAGGAATAGGATTTTCTAATGTTCCTTTAATAATTTTTGTTGTGATATTATTACTAATTTTTATAAGTGTTTCAATTGTTTTTTTAGACATAGTAACCAACTTTATCAACTTAAATCTTATAAATTTAATTTTATCATAAAACACTATTT
>JAAVAX010000003.1 GCA_014803855.1 Mycoplasma sp.
AAATTTTATACTATCTAGTTTGCACAAATATGAGAATTCAATAATCAAAATTATAATTAAAATTTTTTCATTATATAATATATCTGATTATTTTGATGTTACAAATCCCTTTCAAGAAAATTCAAGAAAAGAATTTTTAAGATTAATAAATAAATACAAAAAATATATTTATATTAACAAAAATTTAAATATAGAAATTGATGAAAAGGACCTAAACAATAAAATATTGAAGCACTTGCTAAAATATTGTGAAAAAAATATGAATGTTGATGAAGCATTAATTAGCTATATCATTTCATGTAATAGTATCAATGACATAAAAAATGATAATGATAAAAAAACAAAATATATTGAGAATTTTGTTTCTAATGTCAAATACTTTGGAAAATTTCTTTTACAAATGTTTATAAATCATATGTATTCAACTATAAAAGGTTGCAATAAAAAATATACTAGTTTATCTATAATTTATAATTACTTTATTTATGACATGAATTTTTACTTATTTTTAGAAAAAAATAATTTTTTACAAAATATATCACAAAACCTTAAGCAAGAAATGAGAATAAAAGAATGATGAATTGGAGTAAATTCAATTAATAATAATATTTTTGATATTAGAAACAAATTAGAATCTTCTGATATTTTTTTTAGTGATATTAAAAAGAGTGAATTTATTAATATGTTGGATAAATATATTTACAACATGAAAAATCAAGAAAATAATTAAATTTTTATTTTAATAATTTTAAATCTAAAATGGTATTATGTTTTTAAAAAATAATTATGAATAAGTATAAAGAAATAATTAAAGAAATAGATAGCAATCCAAGATTGTCAGTAGAACAAGATAAAATACTAAACAATTTTTTTGAGTATTTAGAGAATGAGGGATCAAAAAAAACAATAGTGGGTATAAAAGGAGTTAAAGGTGATGGAAAAACTAGATTATTAAATGCAATAATTTATTTATACAAGCATCTTACAGGAGATAAAGAAAATATTAAATTTGATAGCAATAATCCAATAGCATTTAATTCTAAAATTATTATTATTGATGATTTTGACTTATACAATGAGAATAAGCAAAAAAAATTAATCAACAAAAATGCAGATAAAGTAATATTAATTTCATATTCAATAATTGAGAATTTATATATTGAACCAAATAAAGAATATTCTCTTAGTCATAAATATAGACTTAAATATTTAAATATTAGTGATTCTAATGTTATTTCTATCTTAAGAGATATTGAAGATTATTCATTTAGAACATTAATGACATTGAAAGACAATTTGGATAGTGATATAAAAAACTCAGGCAAAATTAATATGCAAAATCCCTGACTTTTCTTTCAAAAAAAGTTTGAATGTTTATACAAAAAGGAATGAAGTAATATTAAAAAAATTGTAATTAATTCATCAGAAACATTTCCAAAAGTAAATGAAGAAGGTCTTAATAATTCATTATTAAAAAAATATCATGAAGAATATGGTTGATTATATAAAAAAAATAACTCATTTGTGTTTTATAATGAAGAGGTTCTTGTTCTATTGTTGATAAGACAAAGTGAATTTATTGAAAATATTAAAAGTTCTGAAATTCTTCCAACATTATGTAAAAAATATTTTAAATTTAAATTATTTCAAAAATCATTAATCAATCTTCTAATATCTCGAAAAATTAAAAAAACCAATTTAATTAAAAATAAAAAAATATACTTAACTAGTTTGTTAAATATAAATGATATTGGTTGAGTTAATTTAGAGAATATAATTTTTAATTTAGACTCTATGTATGACATTTTTCACTTGTTTAAAAATAAAAAATTATTAAATATTATTTCCTTAAAAGAAATTTATAATAATTCTTTCAAAATTATTAAATTTTGATCATTTGATGATGAAGATATGTTGCATATAAAAAATGAATTTAAGGATATATACAAATTAATCATTTTATCATTTCAAATTATTAATAAAGATAGTGATTTAAGATTAATTAATCATATAAATTGAAAAAAAAGCTTATAGAGAGTTAATAAGTTCATATGAAGCAATACCTATAGAGCTTAGAGGTTTTAGTTTATTTTATGTTCTATTTCTTATGAGAATAATTTCTCAAAAAAATGAGATTGTAGATTCATCTGGTGAAGCTAAAGAAATAAAAGCAGCTATTTCTGTCATGTTTAAATTTAGTTTAAATTATTTAGATTTATTCATTCAAGATTTATTGGAAAGTAAAATATCATTTTTAGATAAATTAGTTGATGCTTTTTTATATATTTATGATAAATCTAATTTACTAGTTGATACTTCTTTAAAGCTAAGTATATTATCAAATAATTTTGAAATAGATTCAGATATATATAAAAATCAAATATTGAAACAATTTAATTCAAAATTATTAAGTTTGACTTTATATTTAACAGAAAATAAATGATTTGAAAAGTGATTTAAAAAAAACATCAAGAATATTTGAGAATCACAATATGACAGTAAATGATTAAAAAACATTGGAAAGATATATTTTGAAGAATTAAACCCAATTTATATAATAAAAAATGCTATTTTATTATTGCCTGGAGAAGATTATTTAATTAATAGTAGAAAGTTTGGTAAAATTTTTCCAAAAAAAGTAATGCATAATGAACCTAAAAAATGAAAAGAATCAAAAAAGAATTTTGATGTAAATAATAAATCCATTTTATTGAATATTTTAAATGAATTGATTGTTAAAAAAAATGATGTCATCTTTTTGCCTGTTTTCATAAATATTAATTATTCTAAAAAAACAAAAAAGCCTAAAAATTTATTTGATCACTATTTTTGAACTAATATTCATCTATCATCAAAAAAAGAAGAAGATAAAATAGGGTTTGATGGAAGTAAATATTCATTTAAAAACAATTTAAATAATTCAAAAAAATATGTAATAAATTCTTGAAAAAATTCTAATGATGATGATGGATATGTGATTTTATGCTCAAATAAAAATGTATTTAATAATAAATATATAATTACTATAACTAATAATAATTCAACTGTTAATTGAATTGTAATTTATGATAAAAAAACAAATGAGATTAAATTAACACCAATGAGAAATGATTAATTATGATTTTTGAAAAATGTTTAAAAGAAAAGAAAATAATATTATTTTTTTAGTTTTATTATATATAAAGAAAAAACTATTAAAAAATGTGAAATTATCACAAAATTAGGACATAAGCAGTATAAAAGATATAATTTAATTATGATAAAAAGAAAAATATGATAAATTATTGAACTAAAAATTAAACAAAGATAAGAAATCTCTTATTATTATAGAGGTGCTAGACAAGTAGGTAAAATTTTATTATTAATTATCTAGGGTAAAATTATTATAAGAAACTCATTTATATAAATTTTTTTGTTAATACACAATATAAAGACATATTTAGTAATAATATAAATACACAAAAAATTATCAATAATTTAAAAAGATATCCCAAATTCAAAGAAATAGATTTCAAAGATGAATGTTTATTGTTTTTAGATGAAATTCAAGAATGTCCAAAATCTATAATGACTTTAAAATTCTTAACAATTAATAAAGAATTTGATGTAATAGCAAGTGGTTCATATTTTAGGATTGAAATTTAATAAAAATAGCAGTTTTCCATATCTAGCTGGTTATGTTGAGGTTTTAAAATCAAATTCACTGGATTTTGAAGAATTTTTATGAACTAACAATGTCAATTTAGATGACATAGAAGAATTAAAAGATTGTTTTAACAAAAATAAAAAAGTTGATGATAATTTACGCCAATATATGATTAAAAAAGTTTAAGCAATATATTTTGGCAGGTGGTGTGCCAGCTGCAATTAATGAATTCCTAAAGGAAAAAGTTTACTTTAAAGTTAGAGAAATTCAAAAACAAATTATTGAATATTATTTTAATGAGGCTAATAGATATGCAAATTCAAGTGATAAATTAAAAATAAGAGTGTGTCTATTATCAATACCAAATCAACTTTCAAAAGGAAACAATAAATTTATGTTTTCTCATTTAAATAATAATACTAGGTCAAAATGATATATGTCAGCAATTCAATGATTAATAGATTCAAATATAGTAAACATTTGTAAAAGAATTTCAAGATTAGAAAATTCTTTAAATACATTTGAAATTCTTGGTTATTTTAAATTATATATGTCAGATATAGGTTTATTATGATCAATGATAGATGAATCCATAATAAACTCAGTATTAGCTAAAAATGAAAATTTTATTTTTAAATGTGTGTTGTATGAAAATATAATAAACCAAATGCTTATTGCAAATGGTTTTAAATTAAGATATTTCAAACATACACAAGCATTAGAAATAGATTTCATTTTATCATTAAAAAAGGTAAACCAATTCTTTTAGAAGTTAAATTAGCAAATAGTAGATCAAAGTCATTATCTACTTTTTTAGATAAAAATAAAAGTCGTATGGGTATAGAATGTACAAATGAAAATATTTACTTAAAAAATAATCAAATACTGAATATACCATGATATCTACTTTTATTATTAACTCAAATCAAAAAATAGTATTTTAGTTTAATTTAATATAATTTAACTTATGACTAATAAATCTACTTTAAAACAAATATCTAATACTAAAGATTGAACTGTTGTTGTTGAATGGATAAAAACAACAAGTAAAAATGTTTCATATCAATCTGAAGAGCAACTGGAAAAAGAATTCATTTCTCAATTACAAAAACAAGGTTACGAATATATTGATTTATCAACAATAAATAAAGAAGAACATGAAAAATGGTTAATTGATAATTTAAGAAATCAAATTGAAAAATTGAATAATACTAAATTTAGTGATAGAGAATGAAATGAAATATTTAACACCTATATTGCCAATGATAGTGAAAATGAAGTAGATGCATCCAAGAAAATCCAACAAGCTTTTAATTATGAAATAAAAAGAGATAATGGAAATATAATGAATGTTTATTTAATAAACAAAAAGGATATTCATAAAAATTCATTACATGTAATCAATCAATATACCAACAATTCAGGTAAATATGAAAATAGATATGATGTAACTATTTTAGTTAATGGTTTACCTTTAATTCAAATTGAACTAAAAAGAAGAGGTGTTGCTTTAAAAGAAGCTTTTAATCAAATTAATCGTTATAAAAATGAATCATATAATTCTAGTCTATTTAAATATATTCAAATATTTGTAATCAGTAATGGAACAAGTACTAAATATTATTCAAATACAGTTAGGTATTTACATATAAAAGAATTAAACAATCAAAAAGTTAAGTCTAAATCATCTAATAGTTTTTCTTTCACTAACTATTGATCTGACTCTAAAAATCAGTTAATTGAAGACTTAATTAGTTTTACTCAAACATTTTTTGCTAAGCATACTATATTGAATATACTAACTAAATATTGTGTCTTTACCTCAGAAAATCAATTATTAGTAATGAGACCTTATCAAATAGTAGCTACTGAAAAAATAATTAATAGAATAGAAATATCTAATAATTATCAGGATAAATTAGGTACTCCAAGTGCTGGTGGTTATGTTTGACATTCCACAGGAAGTGGTAAAACACTAACATCATTTAAAACTGCTCAATTAGTTAAGGAAGATTTAGATTATGTTGATAAAGTATTATTTGTTGTTGATCGTAAAGATTTGGATTATCAAACAATGAAAGAATATGATAAATTTGAAAAGGGTGCAGCAAACTCCAATACTTCAACAAAAATATTACAAAAGCAATTAGAAGATTCTAATTCAAAAATATTGATTACCACCATTCAAAAACTTTCTATTTTTATTAATCAAAATCCAAAGCATGAAATTTATAAAAAGCATATTGTAATTATTTTTGATGAGTGTCACCGTTCTCAATTTGGAGATATGCATGCTTCTATAATTAAACATTTTAAGAAATATAATATTTTTGGTTTTACTGGTACACCGATTTTTGCTAAAAATGCTATTTTAGCTACTTCAAATCCAAAACAAATTGCTAAAGAAGTTTCAAATAAGAAAAATGTAGCAAAAACAACAGAACAATTATTTGGTGATAGATTACATACATATAATATTCTTGATGCAATTAAAGATAAGAATGTTTTACCATTTAAATATAATGAAATAAAAACATTTGATGAAAAAGAAAATATCAAAGATGAAAAAGTAAAAGCTATTGATACAGAAAATGTATGATTGGCTCCAACTAGAATAAAAAATATAGTAACTTATATTTTAGATAGTTTTGATTCATATACATATCGAGATAAAACATATTCATTTAATAGATTAAAGAATATTTCTTCAATAGCTAGTGATAAGAAAAATAAATTAAAACAAGAAACAACTAAAATAGATATTAAGGGTTTTAATGCAATGCTTGCTTTAGCTAATATTGATTTAGCAAAACTATATTATTCTGAATTTAAAAAGCAATTAAAAGAAAGAAATAATCAAGACTTTAAAATTGCTCTTATTTATTCATATAATCCAAATGAAAAATTAAAAGATTATGATGATGAATTTATCACAGATGAAAATAATGAAAACACTGATAAATTAGATCAATCTTCAAGAGAGTTTTTAGATAGTGCTATTAATGATTATAATCAAATGTTTGAGGTTTCTTATAGCTCTTCAAGTGAAAATTTTCAATCATACTACAAAGATGTATCATTAAGAACTAAAAATAAAGAAATTGATTTATTAATTGTTGTTAATATGTTCTTAACTGGTTTTGATGCACCTACTTTAAATACTTTATTTATTGATAAATGAGTTAGGATGCATGGTCTAATTCAAGCATTTTCAAGAACTAATAGAATTTTAAATGATGTTAAGCACCATGGTAATATTGTAAGCTTTAGACCATTAATAGATGATTTGAATGATGCAATTAAATTATTTAGTGATGAAAAAGCTTCAGGTATTATTGTTATTCAACCATTTAAAGATTATTATGAAGGTTATACCAATGATGCAGGAATGTTTGAACCTGGATATAAACAACTTATTAATAATTTATTAATTAAGTATCCAAATGATCTAAATATAAGAGATTTATCTATTCAAGATAAAAAAGATTTTATAAAACTATTTGGAAGAATTCTTCAAATTAGAAATATTTTACTTTCTTATGTTGAGGAATTTAAATCAGATGAAATAAGAATATTAAATGAAGCTCAATTACAAGAATATCTAAGTAGATATCAAGATTTTTATGAAGAGTTAAAAGAAGAATCAAAATCAGATAAAAAAGATATTGTGGATGATCTTGTTTTTGAAATTGAATTAGTTAAACAAATAGATACAAATATTGATTACATTTTAGATTTAATCATAAAATCAAAAACACCTTATCAAGATAAAGAATTGCTTACCACCATTAGCAAAATAGTAGATTCTAGTTTTGAACTTAGATCTAAAAAAGAACTAATAATCAATTTTTTAAATACTATATACAATCAAGAAAGAAGCTTTGAAAATTTAGAACAACTAGTTAATGAATTTAATGCATATATTAAACAAGAATATTCAGAGGAATTAAATAATATTATTGAAGAGTTCAATTTAAACAAGGATGAAACTTTTAAATTTATGGATAATTCATTTGATCAAGGAGAATTAAAAACAATTGGAACATCAATTAACAATATTCTTCCACCTTTATCTAGATTTAATAAAAATCAAAATAGATCTAAAATTAAAAATGAAGTTATAAATAATTTAGAAAAAATATTTAATAGATTTTTCAATATTTATATTTAGTTTACTCTATATATTTTATTGTCTATAATTTCTTTTTCAGCTTCTAATATATCTTCTTCATTTTGATATATTAAAATTTGATTTTCATTATGAACAAGAAGCATTGCATTACAAAAATTCTGAACATCATCATTCTCCATAAGAACATCATATATAAATAAATTATTTTTATGTAATTCATTTATATTATTCATATATCTTTGCTCATTGTTATATTTATGGACATTGTTTTGAAAAATAAATGATTTTTCAGCTAATTCAGGATTCATTTTATAAATGTGTGGAAAAAAATAAAAACATAATCCTATATCAGGAGCAATAGGGAAGAAATAAAGTTTTACTGATTGAGGATGTGTTTTATTAAACTCAGTAAAATTACATATTTCAGTTAACAATAGTTTCTTGCTATTAAACTTAATTATGTTTAATCTGGATTGCATGATATTAAACATCTTTATGTTATAAAAATCATTCAAATTATCTATATTAATAATTTCTTCTAGTGAATAATTTTCAAATTCAATTTTATAATCATTTTTTTTACATTTTATATAGCTATCCATTATTAGATTCATTATCTTTTCTTGGATTTCAATTTCATTTTTTCCTTCATTATCAATTATTTTGTTAAATGAGGAACTGTTATTTCTATTTTTAATATCATTTCTTATTTTTGTAGATCTTATAATTGATAATAGAAAATAATATTTTAATGTAATTAGTTCTTTTCTAGTTAAGTTTATTTTATTTCTATGTTGATATATTAATTTTATAATCTTTTTAATTATATTAATTCCATCATTTTCAAGATCACCTATTTTTATTTCTAAGTCAACAGAATAATAATTTTTTATAGCAATTGGTTGATTTTTTGCAAAGTCATCTATATTAAACTCACCATGTTCATTAGTTTTATATTTTTGTCATTTTACAATTTCATTGTTTGAAAAATTTTTTACAAATGCTTTTTGGATAAAATGATGATTTAAATTATGTTTCATATTCATAATGTAATTTATTATACATACATATACATAGTTTAATAATTGATAATTTGATAAAAAACTATTTCAACAGAAAATATATACTTTAAATATAATTAGTAGTTATACTTGGAGGTATTTATGAATAATGTTAATAAAATAAAAGTTGCAGTTCTTTGTGCTAATGGAAAAGTTGGTAAATTAGTGGTAAAGGAAGCTATTAATAGAGGGATGGATGTTACAGCATTTGTAAGAAGATAAAATAAAACAATTGCTACAAAAATTGTTCACAAGGACATATTTGCTATTACAAAAGAAGATTTAAAAGGATTTGATTTTATTGTTGATGCATTTGGAACATGAAAACAAGAAGATTTACATTTACATAGGAAATCTTTAAAACATTTGTGTGATCTTATAAGCAATACAGATACTAGACTTATATATGTAGGTGGAGCTGGTAGTTTGTATGTAGATAAAGATACAATGCTTTATGAAACAAAAGATTTTCCAGAAATATATCTTCCTATAGCTAAAGCACAAGTTGAAACATATTTTGATCTTAAGAAAAGAGAAGATGTTAATTGAACTTTTATTAGTCCAGCAATAGATTTTAAATTAGATGGAGAAAGAACAGGTCAATATATATTAGCTGGTGAATATTTAACATTTAGTTCAAATGGAAAAAGTGAAATATCATATGAAGATTATGCAATTGCACTAGTAGATGAAATTGAAAAAGGGAATCATATTAAAGAAAGAATAAGTGTTGTTTGAAAATATTTTTTTTCAAATATTTAATTTGAAATAACACCAATTAGATTTCTTATATTAATAGATATTTTTGTAAAAAAATTACACTTTTTTATATTTTTGATATGATTTTATTGTTATAAGGAGTATATAAATGTTAATTTCTTACAGTATTTCAAATTTTATGTCCATTAAACATGAGGAAAAAATTAATTTTAAAGCAAAATCATATAAGGAAACAAAAATAAAAAGTCTAGATAATAATTTATTGGCAATTATTTCTATTTATGGTCCAAATGGTGGTGGTAAATCTTCTATAATACATTCTTTGTTTATGTTAATTAATTTAATTAAAGTTAATATAGATAAGCAAAAAATTAATTCAACTCTTAATCAAATAAATATTTATAAAAATTCAACTCAAAAAAATAAACCTATAATTTGAAAAATGCATGTCATTTCTCATAATAAAAGATATTACAAATATTCTATTTCTGTAAATAATAATGAAATTATTCATGAATCATTGGAATATTCTGAAAAGTTGGATGGAAAATATGAAAATGTTTTCAATAGAACTTCATCATCAGAATATAAATTAGGTGAAAGTTTTAATAATATTAGATTAAGAGCAATTGATTTTGGATCATTGCTATCATATTTATATACTAATATTGATAATGAATTTATAGTAGAGTTTTACAATGAAATAAATAAATTTTTTGCTTTTAACAATTTATTTAATGATCCTATAGTATTAGTTCCTAACCCATTAATTCCAAAAATACAATATAATATAAACCGTCCAATATTAGAAAAGGAAAAAGATAAATTTTTAAAATTATTTAAAGAAATTGATGTTAATATTATTGATTACAAATTTACAAATAATTTAGGAAATGAGCATTTAATCTTAGTAAAAAATAATGAAAATGGTACATTTGAATTGGATTTTTCATTAGAATCAGAAGGAACAAAAAAAATAATACAATTAATGAGTTATTTTTTTATTGGTATTCATGATGGATGGACATTTGTTATTGATGAACTAGATTCAAGATTACATACTAAATTATTGGGTTATATTATTGATTTGTTTCATAGTAAGCAAAATAAGAAATCTCAAATAATTTTTACATCTCATGATATGAATACATTGAATCCAAAGTACTTACGAAAAGATGAAGTATATTTTGCAGCATTAAATGAAAGTTATTTTACAAATTTAATTTCACTAAGTTCATTTGAAGACATAAGAAATAAGTCATCATATTCAAGTCAATATTTAAGTGGTAAATTGGGATATGACCCTTATATATCAAGAGCAATTAAATGGTTGGATGATGAAAAAAAATAATAACTATAAATATTCAGCAATATTTGAAGGTGAAACTGAAAAGATCATTTTTAATGAGTTAAAAGTTAATATTATTAGGTCTAATAAGCTTTCATTATGTAAAAAGCATGGTTCTAAAAATAATGAGGGAACAATTAATATAAATAAAATAAAAAATTTTAATTGTTGTAAACAAATAATAATTATGGATGAAGATGAACTTGAAAATATTGATGAATATATAAAAAGAAGAAATAAATCTAATTTAATAATAATTTCTTCTCCACTTATAGAAATTATTTTATGTTGTATATTTACTATTCCAAATAAAAATGAAAATAAAAGAAATATCATTTCAGGATTAAGCTCATTTTTAAGTAATCATTGAGATAATAAAAGTAAATCATTTAAGTATATTAAGGATAGCAATTTGATTAAGGAAATTATAAAAATTGTTAGTGAAGAAGAAAAATATAGAGAATGAAAAGAAAATTTGAGCAAATTACATAAAGATAATAAAAATAATTTTATTGAATTACTAGATTTTTTAGAAAAATTCAGAGGAGAATAACTATGTCAATTTACAAATATAATGATAAAACAGAGAGGGTGTGAGATAAATCTAGTTATTGTTATTGTGACAATGAAGATTGCACTCCAAATAATCATAGATTATGTGGAATATGTAGAACAACTATTTTATATGGTTCTCATGAAAGTGAAAGATCACAAAATAATAGTAGATTCTCTTGAAACATAGATCACATTATTCCCAAATCAAAAGGAGGAACTAATTCAATTAGTAATTTACAAGCTGTACACATTAGATGTAATAGAAGTAAAGCAAATTAGTTTGGCTAATATTAATTTAAATAGGGTTGAGTAATGAAAATATATAAATGATATGAATTAAGATGCGATTGTGGTAATACTGATAATTTAAATAATGTAGTATCAAATACTAGAGATATTAAAATAATGTGTAAGCAATGTATTTTAAAAGAAATAGAAAAAGATACTTATTGCAATAATTGTTTAAAAATCACTAAGCATATTCATAATATATCTAATGTTGAAAATGGTTTTGGATCAGATTATATTGTAGATAACAAAAAAATGATTTGCAGTATCTGCAATAAATAAAATAATAATAATAATAATAATTTGTAAATATTTTTTATCTATTTTGTTTAGAATTTTATTTTAATATTTTTTCAAATATTAATGTAGCCTGAACTCTATCTCCACCTAAAAATCCTTGACTATGACTTGTTGATGTTGCACAAGTGTGAAGTCTATAACCTTTATTTGCTTGTTCATTAATTATATTTTCTAAATCTGTTAAGTTTTTTGAACCAGTTCCTACAAACTTTTCTTTTAATGTAACTTGTATTACTACATAGTTTAGTTCATTGTTTCCTGATGCAGACGAAAATACTGATTTATCATTTATATCCATTTTAATCAACTCCTTGTTTATTCTCAAATTATATAACTATATAAACATAGATTGTTGTTAATAATATTTAAATGACAAGGAAATTAATAATTTATTAAAACATTAAGAAATTTTTTAATACCTAATTACATTAGTTTATTTTGAAGTTTTTATTTCTCATAATGAATCTAATGTACTAAATCTTTCTGTTAATCATTTTTTTAAATAATCAGCTGCTTGTTTTTCAGTATCACAACCATAATTTGCATCTTTAGATAGATACAAATCCTCTCAAACTGCTTTGATATTTTCATCAGGATTATCTTTTACTTTTAGGTATTCTTCTTCAATATATGGACCAATGTTTTTTCATTTTTCATAATTTTTTTGATAATAACCTACATATAAACTAGATATTTCATCAATGTAAGATAGGATTCTATCTTGAACTTTATATTTTTTCATATTAGCTCATTTATTTTTAATCATTTCTTTTATTAAATCAGATTTATACATTAGTTTTAATCATTCATTGTTAGTTCATCAATAATCAATAAATGATCCAGTATCATCATCTCCAAAATGGGGTAATTCATCAATAATACCAAATGAAGTATCAAAATCTCATGGTGCTTGGAAATGTAATTTTCCATCACCTGTCGGACTTAAATCAATACTCATATAAAAACTAGAATTATTTATGTCATAGTCACAAATAATTTCTTGTAATATGCAAACAGCAACAGCAGAATCTAGATCTAAAACTTTTTTAAGCGCTTCAATTGGATCAGTAATAGTTGCTGATTGAACAATATTTTTCTTATCATTAGTAAATTCCCAACATTCTTTTTTATTTATCACTCTATTGCAAATTTTATAAATATTCTCTAAATACTTTTGTATAAAATCTCTTTGGTTTTCATTATATATTTTACTTTTTATTGTGTAGTTAAAAGATGTTCCAGTATCTTCATATGTAATTGAAAATTTTTCTAATGGTTGTTCAAATTTTGCATAATAATCCATTTCTAATAAATATCCCATGTCAGTTCCTTGATAATCAGTAACTGGTTTTTCAATATTAACTCTATCGACAGCAACTTCATTTTGCTCACAAAGTAAATAAACACCTCAATATTCACCATTTAAATATAATTCAACATTAACAAAGTCACTTGCATAAAGACCTTGATCTTTATATAAAAATTGACCTAAATATAAACCAACATTATTACGTAGCATAGAAACATCTCTTCAATTAGCTAAAAGAACTCAATCTTTAAAACTGTGATTACCATTTAGTGATAACATATCTTGTTTATCTGTAAATTTGATTCTAAATGGCTTTTTATCATATATAGTTGTTGTATTTCCTCTAACTTTTACTTGAGCTGATAAATTAGATTTAGTTATATTATCATCTAAATTTTCAACAGTAATTGTAGCATCTTGATATGGAAATTCTTGTTTTTCAAATTCTCAAAAGCCCTTACTATCTTCAAAGTAAATATTTTTTCTTTCAGTTGCAAAAGTATTACTTTTATCAGCAGTATCAATTCTTATAACTGGCATTTTTTTGTATAAATGTGGTTGGTAACTATATGGGTCCTTTGGTTCTGTAGGTTTATCTGGATTTGGAATGGTAGGTTTTGGCTCAACCTTAATAGCAATTGTTGAATCACTATTTTTTATTTTTAATATATATTCACCATCACTAAAGCTACTTTCAAGAGTCAATGCAATCTGATTACCACCACCTGTAATAGTTCAACCACTTGTTATTGATTCATTATTTTTTATTAAAGAATATGAATCTTTATCACTAGGTAAATCTTTACCGGTTATAGTTTTACTTACTGAAGTATCACTTAATTTAACTACTATTGACTGATTAGGATCAAATGAAGGTATTTTTTGAATTGGTTTTGGTTCAACTGTAATAGCAATTGCAGCATCACTATCTTTTATTTTTAAAATATAATTACCATTAATGAAACTACTTTCAAANGTAATAACAACTTGATTCTCATTAACCTTAATAGATCAACCATTTGTTATTTCTATATTTTCTTTTGTTAAGTAATACAAACTTGAATCATTAGGTAAATTTTTACCCATTATAGTATGACTTACTGAATTATCCCCTAGGATGACTAATGTTGATTGTCCAGAATCAAATGAAGGTACTTTGTCTTCTGGTTTTGGTTGAATTACAATAACAATTTCAGCATCACTATCATTTACTTTTAAAGTATATGTACCTGGACTAAAATTTTTTTCAAAATTAATAGTGATTTGATCTGTATTATTTGCATCACTTGCAATAGATCAACCAGTTATTATTACTTCATTGTTTCCATTTTCATTATTTTTTATTAAAGAATATGAATCTTGATTTTTAGGTAAATTTTTNCCAACTATAGTTTGACTTACTGAATTATTTCCTAATGTNATTGTTGTTGCTTGNCCAATAGTAAATGATGGTGTATTATCTACAATTGGTTCATCAGGTTTAATTTCAGGTTTTTCAGTATTTCCACCATCATTTTTTGCACAACTAGCAACAGATAAAAAACTACCAGTTAGCATCACAGGACTTAAATATAATATTCAATTTTTCTTTGNCTTCATAATACTTATTTATTTAAATAAAAACTTGAAACTTCATGTCTTTATTTAAAAAAATCNCCTTCTTTTTTCTATTTATATTCNTTTTTATTACAATGACTTTGACTTAACATATATTTTAACGAATATAATATATATTGCATATTATTTTGAATTAATATAAAGAGTGAGGTTAATTTATAAATGAAAAAATATGATTCTATAATTATTGGATTTGGTAAGGGTGGTAAAACATTAGCATATGATTTAGCAAAAAACCATAACCAAAAAGTTGCTTTAATTGAGCAATCAAACAAAATGTATGGTGGTACATGTATCAATATAGGTTGTATTCCAACTAAAAGATTAGTTTTTGATTCTCTTACATCTTCAAAAACAAGAGAATACTATCAAAATTCTATTATCTTAAAAGATGATTTAATCAATAATTTAAGACAAAAGAATTATGATAAAGTTATTAGTTCTGGAGCAGATGTAATTAATGCTAAAGCTTCTTTTATTTCTAAAAATGAAATTGAAGTAGTTTTTAGTGATGGAAGAAAAGAAATATTATGAGCTGATAAATTTTTTATTAATACAGGTGCAAAGACAGTNATTCCAAATATTGAAGGAATAGATAGTAAATTTGTTTATGACAGCACNCAATTACAAAATTTAAAATCATTACCAAAATCATTAATTATTATTGGTGCTGGTTATATAGGTTGTGAATTTGCATCTATGTACAAAAATTATGGAACTAAGGTAACTATTTTAGAAAGNAGCAACANTTTTTTAGCTCGTGAAGAAAAAGAAATTTCTAGTTTAATTANGGACCACTTTCAAAATGAAGGAATAAACTTACTTACCNATGTGGTTGTAAAAGGAATTACCCCTTCTAATGNAAGTGTTTCAATAGAAATAGAAATTAATGGANATAAACAAATTTTAGAATCTGAAGCAATTNTGTATTCTACNGGNAGAAGACCAAATATAGATGGATTAAATTTAACTAACATTGGGGTTGAACTTAATGAAAGAGGTAATATTAAAGTTAATAAACACCTTCAAACAACACAAGATAACATTTATGTTATAGGTGATGTAGTAGGTGGATTACAATTTACATACATATCTCTAGATGATTATAGAATAGTTAAATCTCATTTATTTGATGAAGGAAAATATAATTTAGATTTAAGAAATAATATTCCATATTCTGTTTTTATTAGTCCAACTTTTTCAAGAGTTGGTTTAACTGAAAAAGAAGCTTTAGAAAAAGGTTATGATGTTAAAACTAATAGTATATTATCATNGCAAATTATTAAAGCAAGTGTAGTTAAAGATACTACTGGATTATTAAAGGTTATTGTTGATAAAAAAACAAATTTAATTTTAGGAGCTCATTTATTTGTTGAAGAATCACATGAAATAATTAACCTCATTAAAATGGCAATGGATAATAAAATCCCATATACATACATTAGGGATCAAATTTTTACTCACCCTACTATTATTGAAGGGTTTAATGATCTATTTGATTTTTAAATTTAAAAAGCGTTAAAATTTTTTTATTATGAAAATGGGAATCAAAAATAAATTTTTATGTTTATCATCATTAGCACTANTTCCANCAACTACTTTTCTTGTTTGATCATGTTCTAATGGTGCATCACAAAATGGTCAAAACACTGTTATTTCAAATAAATTTACCACCAATGAATTAAATATAAATATTTCTATTGATAGTTTTATTAAAAGTATTAANAAACAATGAATCATTGACAATAAAAATAAATTATTTAGAGGTTTTGATGCTAACAATTTAACAATAGATAAAATACTAGAACTAAATAGTAATATATTTAACAATAACAANNTAAAAATAAATGTTAAATTAGATAAAAGCTCACTTATTATCAATAACAAGTTAAATCANGATTTTGTTTATTTTGAAATAATTATTTCTGANTTTTCTCTTTATGAACCTACTTCCATTAAACCAAATTTAAATTCATTTGAATTAGGTTTAATTAGTGTTACAGGAAATTATAATGATATTATTTCTAAACAATGAATCATTGATAATAAAGACAAATTATTTAATGGTACAACTACATTTTTAACAAATGAATCACAAATTATTGAATTAAATGTTAGTGATAATTCCAATGATAAAACAATTTCAATTAATCTAACATTAGAAGCTAAATCATTTATTGATGATAATGCTCAATTAACAACAGCAAATAAAGAATTTAACATTATTATTTCTAACTCTATAAAACTAGAAACCACTTTAGTTAGAAATAATTTACAAGCATCAAACTTTGATCTTTTTGCTAGTGTAGATTCTTATAAGGATAATTTCATTACTAAACAATGAATTATTGATAACAAGCAAAAAATATTTACTGGAACAACTTATTATTTGTCAAAAGAATCACAAATAACTAGTTTGAATGTAATTATTAACACGAATGAAAAATCAATGACTATTGATTTAACATTAGAAGCAAATTCAGTTGTAGATGACAATAATCAATTAAATGCAAGTGCTAAGAATTTTAACATTACTATTTCTAATTTTTCTTCAAATGAAACTGATTTAAATTTGGTTCCAACAAATGTAATTAGTGATTTATATGCTCAAACTTTTAATCTTTCTGGAACTGCAGAATATAATAAACAAAATGTAATAACAAAAGAATGAATTATAGAAAATAAAAATAAAATATTTGTTGGTAATACTGACTATTTAAGAAATACTGATCAAATATCTAACATAATTTTTAATATATCTAACATGAGACCAACAAGATTAAATGCAACATTTTCATTGTTAAAAGGTTCATTTGTTGATGCTAATAATAAAATTTCAACTGAAGATAAAAGTTTTACATTAGTGATTGATTCTTTTGAATTACCTAAAGAGACAAAAGTAAAATCAACTGTTACTGTTCAAGAATTAGGATTAAATGGTTCTATTGGTGATTGTTGATATGATTTAGATAGGGTTAGATGATTTTTAGATAATAAAAATAAATTTATAGAAGGTTCATTGGAACTTTTGGGAAATAATGTTACTGATATTGTATATAATACATTGTTTGATCCAAATGATGATGCTAATATAGAAATAGAATTTAAATTTACTACAGGAACTTTTTATAATGCTGAAGGTAAATATGATTTAGTTAATAGTAAAAAAACTCACAAAGTAAAAATAACAGGATTTAGCAAACCATATACTAAATTTAAAGAAGTATCAGATTGATATAACTATGTTTGACCTGCAACTTTAGGTATAACAAATGGTACAGTTGAAAGTAACCTTCCAAATATAACAAGGGAAATGATATTCAAGAATGTTTTAGCTAGAAATATAACAGGTCTTTATGATCCATATTTATCTTCTGAGTGTCAAATTGAACACTTTACTGCTATAGCCAACAATTTGCCAATTCCCCCTGAAATGGATTGAATTATATCAACACCAGATCCAGAAATGCAACTTAGAATTGATTTCTTAATATCTAGAAATTGTTGTTATGTTTATAAAGATGCAGCTATGAATAAAGAATATATTCAAATTACAGTTATTATTGATTTTGATTCATGATAATTTTTATTTAGCAATTACATAAAATAATTTGGAATATAAAACTATAATTTAAAAATGTTAAAATTTTTTAATTATGAAAAAATGAAAATTAGCTACTCAAATGTTAACAGTATTACCAATAGGACTTCCTTTTTTAAGTGTTAGCTGTGGTAATAATAGTGAATCAAGTCAATCAAATGATGTAATGGCTTTATTGAAAAATGAAATGGATAAAATTGATGCTGCTCTTAGCATTAATGTTTTATCTTTAACAAATGAAGAGAATAATAGTACAGATATAAATAAAATATTATTGGATAAGTTAAATGAACTTATATCATTAAATGTAAGTGATAATTGTGTGTATTCCATAACAAATATTAAAAAAGTAACAAATAATACTACTGTATCATTTACATTAAAATTAAATTTTATTAATGATAATGATAATTTTATTGAAGAAGAGAAAATAATTGAATATGTAGTTGAAGCACAAGAAGATAATGATGCAGAGAAAAGAAAATTATTAGAAGATGAAGCTAATAAAATAGTTACACTTCTTAACAAAGAAAATTTAACTTTAAATCTTGAGCAAGATAGTGATGATAGTTGATTTCAAATTTCAATAAAAGAAAAGTTAGAAACTTTAATTAATGAAAATATAGATAGTGATTTTTCTTTTGAAATTAGAAAAATTAATAAAAGTCCTACTAGAAATAATGGAAAAATTTTAGTGGAGTTTGAAATATTTTATATAAATGACAGAGGTTATTTGGTAAATAAAAATGCTAATTTAAATTACACAGTCTTAACACAAGAGGAGTGAATTAATCAAGAAAAAGAAAAGGTCACCAATATTATTTCTTCAAAAGAAATATCACTTACAGAAGATGAAGAAAAGAATTTAGATAATAAAATAATTGAATGATATTTAGGTGATTGACTACATGGTCAATTAGATGGTTGATTTTCTTATGAACTTAAAGAATTTACAAAAGATGAAACAAATAAGGAAATAAAAATTACAATTACATTAATTTTTATTGGTGATGAAGGTGATATTGAAAATGATTTATCTTTTAATGTTAAATACAATGTTTACAAAGTTGATGTAAATAGTTTCTTTGATAATATAGTAAAAAATGTAAAATTGATTCCTAATAGTTCATATCCAAAATTGAATTATAAAGAAATTACAGCTAAAAAATATAGCAAGTTAAATGCATATCAACAAAAGTATTATTTAATGCCAAATGAAGATGAATTACTTGAGCTAGAAAAAAATAATCAACCACTTTTTAAAAATCTTTCCATTTTATGAAAAATAGATAATTTCAATTGAAAAAAACCAAGAGAAATTACTTTTGAAATAACAATAGAACTATCATTACCTAATTTAAAATTAACTAAAACTAAAAATTTTATAATAAGTGATTTTAAGGAAGATAACTCTTTAATAGGTGAATTGGATGCAAAAGAAAATGTAATATTAAAAACACCTAATGGAGCAGTGTCATATAAAGGTGAACTAGAAAAATTTTTAATATCAGATATCGGGTATTTAAGTACAACAAGTTATAAAAAATATGTTCAAGACTTTAGTTTTGATCAATATAAAATGGAGATGATGTATCAAGTTCGTTTTGCTTTATATCAAATGTTTAGTGACAATTTTACTGAAATTAATTACTACTACAAAGAAGAAAATAATGGAATTATAACATTTACAGGTGAAGCAATAATAAAAGAAGATGCTCCTAAAACTAGATATTATTTTCAACCTTATTTAAAAAATAGAAATGGATATGTGAATATCCAATATCCATTAATTAGAGAAAGTAATCTTAAAAAGGGTGATAGGATAAAAATAAATATGATTTATGATCCAAGTAAGATTCCTGATGGAATAATTTCAGGAGAAAAATGAAAACCTTTACATGTAGATAGCAATTGAAACCCAGAATTAGGTGAGAATACTCCTTTATATACTTATTTTTGAAATTTTCAAAAAGGAATGAATCCAATGATTGATAATAGTATTACAAATCCTTTATTTGTTAATCATGTCTATAAAATCCTTTTAGGAAATAATGAGGGAAGATTTGAAATATATGTAAATGGTAATAAAACATATTCTGAAAAATCAGGAACATTCTTTACATTTTCTTTTGTTTTAAGAAAAAAGAATCCTGATTACTTGGCATTAGCTAATAAAGAACAGTTTGATTAAAAAAACACCAATTTTTTTATTCACCTTTTAATTTAAATTATTTTTATTAAATTACGTTATAAATTTACATATAAATTTAAAATTAAAATATGTTTAATTTAGTATAAAAGGTGTATTTATGAAATTTAAAAAAATTTTTTTTAAAAGTTTATTATTTTTTGTTTTGCTTGCTCCTGTTTATATAATAGCTAATAAAGAAAAAACTATTGATTTTGTATTAAATCAAATAAGTAAAAATATTGTAGATGATGCTATTTATCCAAATGCTAAGGTAGATCCACTATATGAAGTTAAAACTATAAGAAAAACCGGAAATGATGCTGACAAAATAAATTTACTATTGCTTGGTGATAATTATGATAAAAGTGATAGCACAGAGCAATTTTCTAGTTATGCATTTAGTAGCATTGTTACTCCTTGACTATCAACTAAATTGCCTAGTGATTATAAAGAAACTCAAAGCGAATCCACAAGAGGCACTAGAGTTCCATTTGAAACATTTCTTAATGATAAAATAAATGTTTATTCTATTCAACCAAATTATAAAAAATCATCAACTATAGTAAATAGTTATGATACTTTCTTTGGTATGTATACTGCAACAAACAATGACAATTCATCAATTAGAACATCTCAACATGGTGAAATTAAAAAGAATGTTTTACAATATGATATTTCTAATAATTTTTTAGAAGATGGAGGAATAGTTGGTAAAAACTCTATTGGATTAATTAGATATTATGGTAGTGGTAGAGCTAATGCAAATTTATTATCTGGATATCGTGCCACCACACTTAGTGGTACAGCTGCTCACATTCATGAAATGGGTCATGCAATATGAGGACTTGTTGATGAATATGATGAATCTGGAAAAACTCCTGGTCAAGGAGTAAATAGAAAATATATTTTAGATACTAGTGAAGAAAACATACCTTGAAAAGAATTTCTAAATTTTAGAGGTGTAGGTTTAAAACAAACAGCCACTACTAATTCATATATACCTGCATCTGAATGTGTAATGAGATCGACATATTCTGTTAATGATTTTTGTGAAGTATGTACTCATCATATAATAGTGACCACAGCTAAAGGATTACAAGAACAGCTGTTTTATATTGCTGATCCTGAATTAACTCCGCATGAAGGTAGGCCAAGATACAATGATGAATATAATGTTTTTAATCCGTATACAGTAGATAATTTACAAGAAATGGAACTTTATAAAAATAATGTAAGTGAAGCTAATAATAAACATTTAGAATTTAGAACAGTAATTGATAATTTTACAACCAAAACAAGAAACATTAAATTAAGAGTTTTGATAAAAGGTTTAAACAACAATATTAAATTTAAAGAAGAATCTGATATTTATACTATTAAACCTGGTGAATTAAAAGGTTTGTTTTTAATTACTCAAAACGCAGCACCAAATAATTTAGTAAATTGAGCTGATGAAATAATAGGTGAAGTTATTGATGCTGATACTCAAGAAGTTCTAGCAACTAGTTTAGATAGATTAAATTATCATTTATTAAGTAAAAATTATAATGGCGATTCTAATAGAGGAAAAAGAAACTATAAAGTAACAATTAATTTTAAAGACAATCAAGGTAATTCAATACCTAACGTCAAACCAACAACTTTGTTAAAAAGAGAGGGTGAAAAATTTAAATTAGAAAAAATATTGTTTAATGGTTATAAATTAGATTTAAATAAAAGTCAAATTAATGATGAAGAAATAACTATGCAAAAAAGTGATTTAACTTATACATATTATTATGATAAATTAAATTATAAGAATTTAAAATTAAAATTAATTGATCCAAATGATTCAAATAAAATTATCCAAGAAAAATTAGTTAAAGTTTATGAAGGACAAAAATTTGTTCCAAAATCTTCTGATTTTTTCCTATATGATTTAGAAAAATTAACTAAAGAAAATTCTGATTATAATCAAACATGACAACATTCAGTAGAAGCACCTAATACTATATATGGTTATAATGATATTAATGATAATTCAACTGAATTAGTTTATAACATTAAAAATCATGATTCTTTATATCATTTATCAAAAAATCTTGAAATTATTCAAGGTGATGAAAATTATGTATTTAAATATCAACCATACACCGAAGCTTTTAATTCAATTTCATTTGATAGTGATTTTTCTGGATATCAATATACACCTTCAATTATTTACAATAGTGTTGATGTTAATACACCTGGTGATTATGAATTAGTTTATTTTTATAGAGGAAAAATCTCTGATATAGATATTGATCCAAGTTGTATTAACACTATAAAAATAAAAGTAATTAAAAATGATGATGTTGATCATAACTTAGATATTGCAAAGTCTGAGACCAATAGATTAAATTACATTGATTATGTGATAATCAATAATTTAGAGTATGAAGAAGGTGATATAAATGATTTTGAAAATATTAATCAACAAAATCTATTATCTAATATCAAAAACTTTAATTTAAGTGATAAGTTTAATTATGAAATAGTTGATTTTTCTAAACAATATCCTGGAATTGGTGGGGCTGTTTTTTATAGTTACAAATTTAAAGTAAAAGTCACTTCAAAAACAAAAGGAACCTCATATACAACTAATTACTTCGAAAAAACAATTTGATTAAAAGATGATACTTCAATAGTTCCTCCTGTTTTAATTGAGATTCAAAATGAAGTAGATAGAATTAATAAATTAAATCTTCAATTAAATAATAAAAATTTAACTCAAAGCGAAGCTAATAGCATTAATCAACAAAATATTTTAAGTAAAATTTCTAATTGAGTAGAAACATCAGGGTTTGCTTATGAAGTTATTAATTTTAATAATAGCAATAATCAAGTTAAATTTAATATCAAGGTAAACAAAGATAATCAATCATTAACATCAAAGGAATTTGTTTTACTATATACTTTGATTCAAGAGCCAGAAGATGAAAATATATTGTTAGATAATGAAATTATAAGAATTAACAGTTTATCTAATTCAATAGATTTAAATAAGAATACATTTACTCAAGATGAATTAAATAAAATAATTGAATCTAATTTTAAAAATCAAATTAGCAATTGAAACATAATTGCAAAAAATACTAATAAATATAATTATGAGGTTGCTAATTTTTCTAAAGATAATAACCAATTTATATTTAATATAAAAATATCTTTAATAGGTGATTCATCTTTATTTAAAACATCTAATCAATTTATATTAACTTATAAACTAAATAATGAAGTTGATCAAGAATTAATAAATGAACAAAATAGAATTAATAGTCTAAAAATAAAATTTTCTAAGACAGATTTTAACCAATTTGAGATTAATGATATAAATAATGACAATAGCAAAATTGTTAACTATCTAGATGGGTTAGATTTGGATAATAATTTTAATTATGATTATGAAATAGCAATTTCAAAAAATGAGATGATATTAAAAATAAAAATAATTAAAAAAGAAACAGGTAATTATTTAACATCAAATGAATTTAAATTAAATTATGTTTTTATTGAAAATAATAATGGAGAAAACAATAACAATGATAATGCACTACCCATCATATTAGCTTCTACTTTAACTCCAATTGGGGTTATAGGAATTGCTGCCGGAACAGGTGGAGTCATTTGATTGAAAAAAAATAAAAGAAAATATTAAGTTATTTTTATGTGTTAACCACAAAACATAACATAAGAAGATAATTTATGATATGAGTTACATAATTAAAATAATGAAATAATTAGATTACTTGTGATAAAATAAAGCAATAAAATTTAGGAAACAAAGCTAATATTTTAAATTTAAATGAAAAAGGAGAATAAATAATATGAGTAAAAAAAGAAAAATATTAATTACATCATTAGCTTGCACTACTGTAGTTGCAGTAATAGCCACTTCTACAGTGTTAGCAGTATCAAAATCACATAATGCAAATAGTGGATTTTTTCATAAAGATGATAATTTATCATCAAATAATTACAAAAATGTAAATTTGACTTATGTTAGTGAAGGAGAAATTGAAGATAGTTTTAAACATTATATTTGATTTGAAGAAAAAAATCAAATTATCAGTACTATTATTAGAACTGTTGAAGAGCAAAATCCTGGTTTTGTTTCAATAAATTTTGATGTTCTTATTAAAAAAATTGATAATAAAAAATCTTTAGTTACTGGATTAAATTTTTATAATGCAAACAGAAGTAAAGAAGTTTTATTCACAAGTGAAAATATTAAAGAAATGTTTGATTTAGAATTTGTTTTTGAACAAGTTGAAGGAATTGATACCAAAACTATCAGTTACACAAGTGAAGCTGATATTGAAAATAATTTCAAACACTATGCCTACATTGAAGAAATTGATAGTGGTTGAATGAAAAATTTACTTAGAAAAATTGAAAAAGAAAATTCTGGTTTTGTTGTAAAGAATTTTGATCTTCTTACTAAAAAAATTAACAGTAAAAAATATTTAGTTACTGGATTCAATTTCTATAATGAAGGTAGAAAAAGAGAAATTTTATTTAGTTACGAAGACATCAAGAGTCTACTTAACTGAGAATTTGTCATGGAACAAGTTGAAGGAATTGATACCAAAACCATCAGTTACACAAGTGAAGCTGATATCGAAAATAATTTCAAACACTATGCCTACATTGAAGAAATTGATAGCGGTTGAATGAATAATTTACTTAGAAAAATTCAAAAAGAAAACCCTGGTTTTGTTGTAAAGAATTTTGATCTTCTTACTAAAAAAATTAACAATAAAAAATATTTAGTTACTGGATTCAATTTCTATAATGAAGGTAGAAAAAGAGAAATTTTATTTAGTTACGAAGACATCAAGANTCTACTTAACTGAGAATTTGTTATGGAACAAGAATAAGTTATACATTATTTTATTGATTAAATATATTGGAAATATAAAACTATCTATAATGATAGTTTTTTTTATAACTATTATAATAATATTTATTTTTTATATATTTCTTAATAAAGATCAATTTATTATATAAATAATCAAATTAAGTGTGACAGTTTGTTGAAAAAAATTATAAAAACCATTTAATTCGCTTTAAAATTTTATTAATTTAATATTTCAAAGTTTATGTAAAGAGGTTAAATATCATGAAATTAAATAAAATATTTAAGGTCACTTCAATTCTTTTACTAGTTTCTTTTGTATTTGTAATTGCAAATAAAGAGAAAACAATAGATGTTGTTTTAAATAATATTAGTAAAAGTACTATTGATGATACTATTTATAAAAATGCAAAAGTAGATCCAATATATCCTATTCAAACATTAAGAAAAACAGGAAATGATGCTGATAGAATAAATGTCCTATTTATAGGAGATAATTATGGTGAAAATGAACCTCTAGATAGTTTTTCTAATACTATGTACAAAGATGTAGTAGTACCATGATTATCAACTGTATATCCAAGTAATTATGAAGATACTTATAATGAAATGACTAGGGGAACTAGAGTACCTTTTCAAACATTTTTAAATGATAAAATTAATGTATATTCTATACAACCAAATTATATATACAATAGTACTTTTGGCCCAAATAGCAAAAACACCTTTTTGGGAATGTATAAAAATGATTTGAATGATAATTCATTAGTTCAAGTTCCTAACTTTGGTAATATTAAAGTTAATGCATTGTCATATGATGCATCAAAAAATTTCTTAGAAGATGGTGGAATCATCATTAATAATACTGTTGGCTTAATTAGAAATGGCGGATATGGTAGAGCTAATGCATTAGATGGATATAGAGCAAATACAACAGCTAAAACATCAACACATATTCATGAAATGGGTCATTCTATTTTCAATTTATCTGATGAATATGGAAGTGTTGCTTATCGTGGTGTAAATAGAATCTATTTACCAAATAATTATGATATAGAAGATATTACATGAAAGGAATTTTTAAATTTTAGAGGTGTAACGGTTTGAAATATTACAGGAAATGACTATAGACCTGCAGATAATTGTATGATGGCTAATAGTAATTGGTCAATTAATGATTTTTGTGAAGTATGTACACACCACATTATTAAGACTGGAGTTAAGTTATCTCAAGAAGAATTATTCTATATTGCAGATCCACAACTTACCCCTCATGAAGATACTCCAAATTGAAAAGATGATGCTTATACTACTCAATACTTACAACTTTTGGAAGTTTATGACAAAAATATAACTAATGTAAAAAATAAAAGTTTAGAGTTTAGAACTGTAGTAGATAATTTAACTTTAAAAGATAGGAACATAAAATTAAAAGTTTCAATTTCTAATAAAAGCAATAATCAAGAAGTTTTTTCAGAGGAATCAGAAATTTTTAATATTAAGTCTGGTCAACTAAAAGGTTTGTGTCTAATTACCAATAATAAAGCACCTAGTAATTTAGAAAACAATAAATATTCAATAATAGGACAAGTAATTGATGTTGATACTAATGAAGTATTAGCCACCAATTTAGATCGATTAAATTATTACTATTTATCACAACAATATATTCATTCTTTTTTAGGTAATAAAACATATAAAGTTACAATTAATTTTTTAGATAAAGATAATAACCCATTACCAAATATAAAACCAACAACCTTAATAAAAAGAGATAAAGAAAAATTTAAATTAGAAAGTATTTTATTTAATGGATATAGATTAAATAAAATTGAAAGTAAAATTAATGAGAAATTCCAAATTAATGGAAAAGATTTGGTTTTTAATTATTACTATGATCCACTTCCATATAAGAATTTAAAATTAAAATTAGTTGATGAAAATAATTATGATAGTGTTATTCAAGAAAAAACTATAAAAGTTTATGAAGGACAAAATTTTATACCTACTTCTTCTGATTTCTTTTTATATGATTTAAAAGAATTTAATGAAAATAATCCAAAAGCTAATGAAAATTGAAAATATTCAATTCAAGCTCCTAAAAATTCAATAAATTATATCTCTATAGATGATAATAAAACTGAATTAATATATCAAAGAAGCAACTTACTTCCTTCTTATCATTTAAACAGAACATTAAAAATAGTTCAAGGTGAAAATCTATATAATGCAATTAATGGTTATAGCAATAAATTTTGAAATAATTCATATGAATTTAATTTTAGTGAATATGATAGTAGAAGTATAATATACAACACTGTTGATGTATCTATACCTGGTGAATATTACTACACATACCTATATGGAGGAAGTTTATTAGATGCTAAAACTAATGATAACTTATTAAAACAAGCAAAAGTAATTGTTGAAAAAAATCCTAATCCAAGTTATAAACCAAATGAATTAGATAGCGAACTAGAAAGATTGAAACTTATTAGTGTAATATGATTAAATGGATTAGAATATCAAGAAGGAACATTTAGTGACTTTGAAGCCATAAATGAAAGTAATTTATTATCTAATATACTAAATCTTAATTTAAATTATGACAGATTTAATTATGAGGTTGTTGATTTTACTAAACTATATCCAGGTATTAATAATGAAGTATTTTATGGTTATAAATTTAAGATAAAAGTAAATTCTAAATTAAATAATGAATCAAAAATAACTAACTTTTTTGATAAATATGTTTGATTTAAAGAAGAAGATTCAAGTAGCCCAACTGATGAAATAGATAAAGAACTTGCAAGAGTTAACTCATTAAATTTAGAATTAATCAACAACACACTAACACAGGAAGAGGCTAATAATATCAACAAAACAAACATTTTACAAAATGTTAAAAATTGGGTATCCATGTCAGAATTTGCATATGAAATTATTGAATTTAAACATATTAATAATTCATTTCAATTTAATATTAAGATTACAGATAATAAAAATTTCAGAATTTCTAAATTGTTTTCATTGTCATATACATTAAAAATTTCAATAGATGAAGAGGAAAAATTATTAGATCAAGAAATTCAAAGAATCAACAATTTATCTAATTCAATGTCACTAAATAAGAATACTTTTACACAAGAAGAAGCTAATGCAATAAATCAATCTAATTTTAGTAATCAAATTAGTAATTGAAATCAAGTTACATTAAATGTTAATAAATATAATTATGAAATTACTAATTTTTCTAAAAATAATAATCAATTTATATTTAATATAAAAATATCCTTAATAAGTAATTCTTCTTTATTTAGAACATCTAATCAATTTATGCTATCTTATCAGATAAATAATGAAATTGATTCAGAATTAATTAATGAACAAAATAGAATTAATGATTTAAAAATAAAACTTTCTAAGAAAGAATTTAACCAATTTGAGATCAAGGATATAAGTAATAATAATAACAAAATTGTAAATTACCTAGATGGATTAATTTTAAATAATAATTTTAATTATGATTATGAAGTATCAATGTTAAATAATGAAATGGTATTAAAGATAAAAATAATTAAGAAAGATACAGGTAATTATTTAACATCAAATGAATTTAAATTAGACTATGTTTTTGTTGAAAATGGTAACTATAATGATAATTCATTATCTATCATATTAGCTTCTACTTTAACACCAATTGGTGTTATAGGAATTACTGCTGGAACAGGTGGAGTTATTTGATTTAAAAAAAATAAAAGAAGATATTAAGAACCATTATTCAAAATGGTAAATTTATATTTAATTTAATTATTATTAAAATGTATAATTTAATAGAATAAAAGCCCAACTGGCGGAATGGCAGACGCAGCAGACTCAAAATCTGCCAACGAGAGTTGTAAGGGTTCAAGTCCCTTGTTGGGCACCATATAAAAATGAGAAGTTAGAATCTTCTCATTTTTTGTATATAAAAAATAGATAAAGAAATTATTTAATTATTTATTATATTTAATTACTGATGGCACAACATTTAAGAAAAGTTTTATTTACTTTGCTTTTTTAATTCTTTAAGCTCTTTTTTATGTCTTTTTTCTTGTCTTTTTTTAGCATCTAATCTTTTTTGTTTTTTACTATTAATTCTTGACATATGTTCATTCCTTTTTAGTTTAATTATTAACTACTTTCTATAAATATAACATAAACAATTAGTAAACTAATATAAATTATAAATAAATTAGTTAAAAATAGTACATGTTAAAATTTATATTAACTATCAATTAAATAGTTTAATTAAATTAAAGAGGTATTTTTATGCCAAATCCACCAAAATTTGTCTATAGAATAGACACAAGAAAACCAGAAGTTATTTTTGAAACAGGTTTTAATCCAGTTGGAAATGTAAGAGATTTCTTTACTCATATTTTAGGTGAAAGAATGAGAGATAATTATTTTATTTCTACTTCTGAAACTGTCACTGCTGCTTTAAGATTTTTTGCTTCATGATTGGATGAACCAATAGGTAGAGAAGAAGTGTATTTATATGAAATAAGAGCTGATCATACTTTTTATAATGCTAGAACTACTGGAGAAAATTTTTTAGACCGAGTTTTAAATAATCAAATAACTTACCAACATGGAAATAGAGATGATGCATTATTTTGCATTAACTTATTAAGAGGAGATTTTGCTTATCAAAGAGAGTGATTTTCAGAAGGACCAATTGCTAGAGAGCAAATTGTAAGAGCTTGAAGAGTTGATATGGTTGAAGTAGATCCAAGACATGTTAGGCATACTGGTAGAGAATTTTCTCAAGCATTACCAAGAATTAATGATCCTGAAATTGTTAATAATCATTATCAAGATCAACCAACTCATGCTAATCCTAATCCATGAGATAATGCCCCTAGTGCTCAAGCTCCCTCAACTGTAAGTATTCCTGAAAATGTTGAATTAGCAGATATTGCTGAAGGTGTTAGTGCATCAATGTCTTTTGCATGTCCTAATCCAGATAGTACCAATAGAAATAAAAGAGATTTAAATAATAATTTACAATGTATTGCTCAAACTTTTGTTGAATACAAGTTAAAAGATGCACCTGAATATGCTCCTAGTTATAAAAAATTAAATGCTAGAGCATTATATTTAGCTACACAAGATTTAAAATTCAAGTTTAAATTATCAATGGAAAATAAAAGAAAAACATTTCCAACTATTATTAGTATAAAACAAAATAACAAAAACGAAGAAACGAAAATTATTTATGATACTAATGAAAGACTATGTAAATACATTAAAGACTGCAATAAAGAAATACAACTCGCTTTAACACTTCAGTATAATCCAAAACAAGTTGGAATATTTGAAGTAATTTCTGAGGTATCAATTATTAATGATCCAGCACAAAAATGATATTTAAGTCCAATTGATGATATTAATACAATATTTAGAGTAAGTTCAAAAAGTTTACCTAATACTGAAACTGGACTTTTTACAAAGAAAAATTCTAAGAATCAATTTGATCAAAAACTATATGTCCTTCCTATTAATAGCTCCCTTAAAGATGATTATGAAGAATTATTTATTGTATTAGGAGATGAATTTAATGATATTAGTTTCCCAGTAACTAGCGCTAGTCAAACCCATTTAATAGATATTGGAATGTGTTGAGAATCTAAAGGTTTTTATTATAGACCATTAGTTAGTGGTTATTCAAAAGCAAAAAAAACTAAGCCATATGAAATATTTTATGATTTAAGATCATCTAAAATTGTATTTATTAATAATAATTCAAAAATATATTGTTTAAGAAATAAATTAGATCCTACTTTAGCTGCTGGATGAGATTGAATTGAATGAAAAGAATCAGATTTTTCTATTCAAGATAATTCAACAAAATGATATTTTTCTAGAGGTAATTTAGACATTCCGGATATAAGGGGATTAAATAAAAGATATATAAGATCTTATAAAAATAATGATTATTTAAAAGTTATCTATTCTGGAATAAGATGAGGTTCATGATATACAACTAAATATGAAAAAGATTCTAATTCAGTTATGGTTTTTGTTGTAGATGAATTTGTAGATAAATAAAATAACAGTAAATTTTAATTAAATTATTATTTATCAAAATTTAAAACAATTTATCTAGATGTTCTTGTAAAGATTTTAGATAATAATCCATATTTGGATTTTTAACAACATCATTACACATAAAAGAATCAATTTTTGTCATTCCTAAAAATTGACATGCTTTATGCATATTACTTAAAATATAATCTTCATTAATTAAAAATTGATCAGGACTAAATGCTTCTTTGGGCGCATTTCAAGTTGTTGATAACATGTATTTTTTATTTGTTAGCCCTCCTGAACCATATTTTTTATTTGGATTAGAACTAGTTCTACCATCATTTTCTCACAATATTCCTTGAGCATTCATAAAAACAATATCTACTCATTTTTTAAGTTCTCATGGTGTATTAAATCATCAGATAGGATATTGAAAAATAATGTAGTCATTATTTGAAATTTTTTTAACCTCTTCTTTTGGGTCATAACCTTTTGTGATATCATTGATGGTCACATTGTAACCTTTATCTTTTAATATTTCTTCCATCTTTTTGACAACAATTTTATTTAATTCTCCACCCATGTTAGGTGCAAATTGATAATTTGCTTGTATTATAAGAACATTTCTCATTTTTATTTCTCCTTGTTATTTCACTATTATAATTGATTAAAATTATTGAAATGCAATAAAATTCATATTAATTTTGCAGAAATTAATAAAGCAGTTTGATTTGATATTTAAGATAATTTGTTCTAATTTAAAAATTAATTTTAATAGAATCATATATTTTAAGTTTTTCATTGTTAAATATAATTGAAGGACAATAAAAATAATAAATTCTTTTTATATTTACAATGTTCTCTTCTAGAAAATTACTATTTTCATTAATGTCTTCATCTAATCTTCTAACAATAGTATATTCACTTGGTAATGGAAAGTTAGAAAAAGGAATTAGTTGTGCAACGTCTTCTTTTGAAATGTTGAATGAACTTTGATAAAAAGCTCTAGTTGTATGGATTGTAGTAGTTGTTGCTTGGAGTCCAAAAAAAGTTGTTCACTCTTGAGGTTTAGTAGTTTGATTTTCTCTAAAAAATATATTTTTTTCACTATTTTTATCTTGTTGGTAATAATGGAAATTATTAGAAATCAATGTTTCTAAAGGTATTTGTGAATTTATAATAATTGGATTATCAATGATACCATTAGTTATTAATTTAATATAATTTTTAGCAATGTTATAATTTATATCATTTTTATTTGAAAAGATTGGATGTAATTTAAACATAATATTGTATTCACTAGTTGGAAATTTTTCTAATAATGTTTTAATTTTGTTTTGTATAGCTAAACGCATATTTGTAAATTCTTGTAATCTTGAATAGTTGGTTGATGTTATTGGTCCATATAATGGTGTAAATAGACTAGAACCAAGAAACACAGCATTTTTCTTTTTAGGATCATATTCATCAATACCATTAACAAAAATATTATTTAAGTTATTTAAATCTACTTCAACAAATAACTTTTGATATGCATTCAAATAATTATTTTTTTCAGTTTCATCATCAATTAAATTAGCATATTCAACAAAATTAGTTGAAAATGTAGTTTCATGTCACATACTGTCATTCATTATGTCTAATGAATTTTTTATATTTCCATCATAATTTACAAAACTAATAAAACTAAAATCAGATTTATCATTAATAATTTCATAATTTTTTAATGTAATAAAATTATAAATATCTTCATTTGTTAAATTTGTTAGACTACCATCTTGATAATCTTTTAATTTTTGTATAACATTTTCTCTATTATCAGGAATAAATTTATTGAATCTTTGAACAAGTTCAGGTATAACAAAATTTGTATGATTTCCACCTTCAGATAAAACAATAATTCTATTTACATATTTTAAAACATGAGCAAGTTTACTTTGTAAATTAATTCTCTCAAATTCCTGTATTCACTCCATAAAATTTACACAAGGAATAACAAAATCAATCTTAGTTTCATTAATTTTGAATTTGTTTAGTAATAAATCAAGATAGTTATTATACTCATTAGGCGAAGAAAACAATCTTGTGAAATTTAATATATTTAACTTCTGAATATTTGAATCATTAATATCATCAATTGTCTTAATTTCATCAATAATATTATTTTCAATTAAAGAATTAGCATTTAATCTATTTTCCTCAAGTGTTGAGTTGTCAATATTAACAATACATAAGTTATCATTTATATTTTCATTATTATTTTTATTATTAAAATAATTTACTAATGAAATATAAAAACTTTGTTGTAAAATCAATGATGAAGTTCTAGATTCAATAATTGTTGGTATTTTGTTATTAGATAAATCTTTAATTAAATTGAAAAAATATTTTTTGTCTTCATTTAAATCAAAATTTACAAAAGATTTATTTCTATTTAATAATATTGAAGAACCATCTTTATTACTTTTAATTAAGAAATTATTATTTTGATCATCATTAGAAAAATCATAATTTAAATAAAGCGTAATATTATTTTGATCATCAATCTTTGAATTTTGATAATCAATTAAAAATTTTTTGTTGCCATCTTCACTATAAACATCAAAATCAGTTAAATTAATTTGATTTCTATTTATCTCATTATTTAGATTAAAATGTAAAACTTTTTTGTATTTTGTAGGTTGGTTATTTAATTGAAATGAATAAATATTGGGTTTGATAATTTTACTATTTGTTTCTAATTGCTGTTGATGATGAGTACAAGATATAGCTGCACCAAATGAAGTTGTGACTATTAAAGATGAAAAAAATATATTTTTGTATTTATTTTTATTATTTATAAATTTGTGTTTCATAATATCGAAACATTTTACAGCAATTAATTTATATTTTTCAAAAAGTATATTTTAAAAATTGATCAATAAAATAACAAAATAACTTCAAATAATTTCCATTATTTCGTTTTTTATTGATTTTTATATATGAATATTATTAACTAATAAAAATTAATTTTTAGTTATTCAATTTTGAAAATTATCATAAATATTATAAACTAAATTTGTATTATTGTTTACTTTCATATCACAAATAAATGGTAATAAAGAAGGTTTGAAGGTATCTTCCTCAGTTAATGATTTTATCAATCCACCTCAATATATGCCTACAGGAGCAATTTTATTTCAAGAATGACTAATATAATTTTGTGGTTGTTGATAAACAGCAGATCCAGAAGCTCCATTAGATAATTTATAATTTTCAAATCATACATTTGAATAAAAATATGGACCTTTTAATTTACTTCATACATAATGCTGGTAATTTAATTCACTATAATCTAGGTAATATCCTTGTGTTACTTCTAATGTAATTAATTTGTTAGCTTTAGAAGGATGTCCACCAATGTATGTAGTTTTATTAGGATTAAATTTATTTTCAATAAAAAAATCTTTATATTCACTATAAATTAAGAAATTATTAGGTTTTATATATTCAGTTTTTTTATAATTATCATTTTTAAAATTAAAACTTATTTTAATTAATGCCATATCTAAGTTATATAAAACATCACCATTTGAATTTTCAGAAAATAATTTTACATTATCATTATTAAAGTCAGTAATAATACTTATTGATGATATTTGATCACTTAAAATAGAATCGCCCATTGAATTACCATATGTTGCTACTAATGGTATATATCCATTTTCATATCTATCAACACTAAAACTATATCCACTTGTAGGAACATTGGTTATTGAATTATTTGCATAATAATTTAACATATCACCACTCATAGAATTTCCTGATTGTTTAGCTAAAAATGTTACAGCAGAATCAATGACATGAAAATTTGTTATTAAATATCAATCCCATTGATTATCTCCTTTTTGTTCATAATATCAACTCCAGGCAGTCCCCTGTTCTACAAAATATGATTCAAAAGGACCACCTGAATTAGCAGATGTTTGAAATTGAACTCTAAAAGAATTTTTAGATGCAAAATCTGAAAAATCTTGAACTTCATCATCTACATCAGGAGCTAAAATATTACTTTTAAATCCACTCTCTTGATATATAAATTCTTGTTTATAATCACCACTAGAAATTAGGTATCTAATTTCTAAAATGGTCGAATTATCATTGCTTGGATTAGATGAAATAAAACTTACTTTTATTTCATTGTTACTTTTTGGTAAATTATCAAATCATTCATTTAAAATTGTTTCATTATTTAATTGATTAGCATATATTGTTGATTTATCTTTATTTGTTTTTAGTTTTATATTTATTGTTGATATAAAATTATTCACTTCTTCTTTATAATCAACTACTTTATTATTATCAGATTTAGAACATGATATTAAAAATCCAATTGATGATATTGCAAATAAACTTAAACTAGTAATAGGAAATATTTTTCATTTTTTCATAATGGAAATTATAACGAAAATAAATTATCTAAATATTTTCATTTAAAATATTTATTTTTCTAATTATTTTTTTATTTAATTCAATTAATAAAATTGTCATATACATTGTATGATATGTTATTGTTGTTTACTACTTCATTAAAAATAAATGGCAATAATGATGGAGTAAATAATGTAGGATCAAATGAGTCTTGTATTCCTCCTCAAAATATTCCAACAGGAACAATATTTGATCATGAATTATTATTATTTTTTTCAGGTTGTTGATAAATAGCTGAACCTGAAGCACCACCTGATAATTTAAAGTCTTTGTAATTATTTTTAGAAAAATAGTAAGGTCCCTCTAGATTTCATAAAATCGTATGTCATATATTTAATGTGTCATATGATAAATAATATCCTTGATTCAATTCATAATTTATTAATTTATTTTGACTTGATGGATTACCTCCAATATATGATTTCTTATTAGGGTCAAATTTATTTTCAATAAAATAATCAGAATAATCTTTGTATATGTTTATTGTATTAGGTCTTTTATAATCATTGTTTAATAATTCATTATTATTAAATTGAAAACTTATTTTAATCAAAGCCATATCCAAATTGTATGAATTATCATTTGTTATTTTTTTAGAAAAAAGATCAATACTATCATTATTAAAATCAGTAATGATGTCCATTGATTTAATTTGATCAGTATTTACAAAACCATTAATTTTTGTATCAGTACTTATTAAAGTTTTGTATCTAGAATTTTGAGTATCATATTGATATAAAATTAAACTATATTCAGGCAATGGAAGAGATGTTATAGAACTATTTTTGTAATAATCTAATAAATCATTTTCTCTTTTATTTGTGACATAGGTAATGACATTATTAACAACATGAAAATTAGTCATTAAATATCAATCTCATTGATTATTTTCTTTTTGCTCATAATATCAACTTCAAGCAGTCCCTTGTTCTAGGGAGTATATTCCTGCTCCATTTACTTCTGAAGCTTGGAGAATTATTTTAAAGGAATTAAATTCAGCAAATTCTTCAAAACTATTATTTGTAGGTTGACTTAAATCAGGTTTATTATAATCTTTCTTAAATCCATATTCTTTAAAAATAACATTTTCAGAATAATTTCCTTTTGAAATTTTATATTCTATTTCTAATGTTGTCTGATCATCTACAAGAGGTTTTGCTGAAATAAATTCAACATCTACATCTTTTGATGAAACAGGGATGTTGCTAAATCATTCTAAAATTAATTTTTCATTATTTAATTGATTAGCAAATATTGTTGATTTGTCTTTACCTTCCTTGATTTCTAGTTTTGGCAATTTGGCAATAAAATTTTGAACATATTCTTTATCTTTTACATCAACATTTTCAGTTTTGCAAGATGTTATAAAAAACATGGTGCTAAATGATGTAAATGACATTGAAAATATTATTTTATATTTACTATATTTAGATAATTTCATAATATTGCTAAAATTATATCGTCAAATATATTATTATCATTTGTGAACTTTATAATTAAAAATGTTTTTTATCTGGAATACTAAGTTGAATATTTAGTGAATAGTAAAAATTAAATAAGTGTATAAATTAAAAATGAACATTATTTTTTATTTGTTTTTGTTTCTTTTTTTGATGAAGTTGTTATGAGATTCTTTTATTTTTTTTGAATTTGGAGTTGAATTTTTCATTTTCTTTTTGTTATTTGAAAATTCATTTATTCTATTTTTAATATTTCTAACTTTTGCCTGACCTTTTAATATCACAGATGGTTCAGGTGTTAAATTAATCTTCTTATATTTATGTTCATCTTTTAAAAGATAATATGACATAATAATTGCCATTTGTTCATGAGAGTATTGTTTAATTAATTCATTTTCTAAATATTTTGGATTATCATAGCTACTATTTTTTAAAATTTCATCAAATTTACTATTTACATCCTGCCTTCATTTGATATATATTTGTTCATCTGATGGAAGGAATATTTCTTTTATTTTAGAATTTGTTTTAATTTCAATTTCTCTTAAGTGTTCAATTTCATCAATTTTAACAAATGATAATGAGTATCCTTTGCTATTATTTCTTCCAACCCTACCTATTCTATGAGTGTAGTATTCAATCTCTTGTGGTAAATCAAAATTTACAATTCATTCTATATGATTAATGTCTATTCCTCTTGCAACAACATCAGTTGCTACTAAGATTTGTTTATTATTATTTTTAAATTGATTCATAATAAATGTTCTATTTTTTTGCTGAATATCACCATGAAGACCAACTGCATTAAAACCTACTTTATTTAAAGCTTCACACAATTCATCAACGCGTTTTTTAGTCCTGCAAAAAATAATAATAGATTTAGGATTGTAAAATCTTAAGAATTTTATTAAACATATAAATTTTGTTTTTTCTTTTACTAAAATGTATTCTTGAATAATATTGTTTGAAGTTTTTAACCCAGAAGAAACAGAAATATTTTTATGATCTGGTTTAACAATTTCTCTAGCTAAAGCTTTAATTTTGTTATTAAATGTTGCAGTAAAGAAGAAGTTTTGGCAATCATTTCTTAAATGAGAAATCATTAATTCAATATCCTCTTTAAATCCCATATTTAATAATTCATCAACTTCATCTAATGTAAAGGTTTTTACATTTGATATATTTATTCTTTTTGTTTTTAAATAATCATTAATTCTTCCAGGTGTTCCAATAAGAACATTTGGTTTTTTGCTCAATTCCTTTATTTGTTTTTCATAAGAAATACCACCAACAATTAAAACCATTCTTAAATCTAAATACTTACCTATTTTTAAAAGTTGATTGTAGATTTGACTTGCTAATTCTCTTGTTGGTGCAATTATAAGATGCTCAATGTCATTGGAACTTGGGTCTAACATATTAAGTATAGGGATGCCAAAGGCTGCAGTTTTACCTGTTCCTGTTTGTGCCTGACCAATGATGTCATAACCTTCAATAGCAAGCGGAATAGTTTTTTCTTGAATTGGACTCATTTCAAAAAAATTCATTTCTTGTAATGAGTTTAATATTTTTGAATTTATTTTGTCAATTTCACTAAATTTCATTTTATAACTCAAAATTATATATTAAATATTTAATTTAATAGATTTGTTATATTGTGATTAGTTTGTTTTTAGAAATCTTTTAAAATTACAAAGTCAGATGTGTTTGAAAAAATTTCTCATTTTCCTTTTTTATTTAAATATTGAATTTGAACATTTGCTATGGAATATTTTCTATTTTCTTTTGCTAAATTCAAGTTATAATTCATTATACTATTAGCATAAGTATCATTTATATATTCATTTAAATTATAATTTTTAAAAGTCATTGTTGAAATCATATCATTGATTTTATTTTTTTCATATAGAGCTATACCTGAGTTATATGAAGGAATTGCTTCATTTTGTATAAATTCATATTCAATTTCACCATATTTAATAATTATTTTGTAATTTAGTATAGAAAAAAATGGTCAACTAGCATAATCACTAAATGTTCTTCATTCAATTATTGCATCATTATTTTCATTAAAAATTATATAGTTCATATTAGTATTTATTGATGTTTTAAAATTGTATAAATTTGCAAAATCATCTATTAAGATAGTTTTTGATTCTGGATATAAAATGGATTGATCAAATGAACCAAAATTAGTATTAATAAATTTCTTGTCGGATTCACTTATTAATGTTCTAGATAAACTATCTTGTTGTTTATTTGTGTATAAATATAGTCCAATAGTTGAAAATGAAATATAAAATTTCACTTCTCTATTATTTGTCTGATCATTTTTCATAAAATCTTTTCCTATAAATACTTCCATAGGAATTGATTTATTTAGAAAATAAATAGCATTTGATATTTCAGGATAACCTAAACTTGTTATTTTATCTTTAAGTAGTATTTGATAATTTTCATCTTCTCTTGGATGAGCTTTAAATCATATTTTTATTTTATTTCTATTTTCATAATTTTCTTGATAAATGGAAATTAATGCTTTTGCTTGTTCTTCAAGTGCAGTTGGACTATTTGAAAACATTGAACCTGTATAAATCACATTATGGAAATTATTAAATTCATTTTCATAATTATTAATATCATTAATTTGAATTTCTGTTAGACCAATTGATAATAAGAACTCTTTGTTCATTTCATTATTTAATTGTGATGTTAATTTAATAAAATTCATATTTTGTGAATTATAAGGATTAAAAAAATAATTGTAGTAATCATTGTGAGATAGACTTAATGAACTAGTATTATTAGCATCAATGATCATTTCTAGTGCTGGAACATAAAAATTAAATTTACCTTTTGAAATAGATTCTTCATTTTTAGAAGCAATTAATAATGAATATAAAATTTTTGTAATATTTAAGTTGTAATTATTCATTTCATTTTTAATGAAATTCACTTTTTGTTCTTCATTTAGTTCTGAAAAATATTTAACAAAATTAATAGCATTATTATATTTACCATTTGTTAATTCAAATCAATCTTGATTTTGATTCATATAATCAAACATTAAATTATCAAAAAATTTGATGCTAGCAGTTCCATCAGAGATCATATTGACTTCTCTTAAATTAAAGAACATTAGATAATCTTCAATAAATCCATCTTGATTAGTCTTGCCATTAATATATGATTGTAATCTTGTCAAAAAGAAATAATCATCAGTTGTTAGAACTATTTTAGATGTGTCTAGATTTTCATTTTTAATGGTATCTTTATAAGCTGTAACAGAACCATAATTATATTCAAAATCACCACTACTAATATTAGAAGATGCTTGATATTCAATTATTTTGAAATTGGGATGTTTAGTTTTAAATTGTTCACTAATTTTAGGTATAAATGAATTTAATGTGTTTACAAATAGATAAATTTGCTTATTGGGATTTAATTGTAATACATTCATTAAATGAGCAAGTGGAATGTAACGATGAGCAACGGCAGTTAGACCAACATTATAAAATAGGATAGAATCATCATCAGCATATTTTTTAATATCAGTTAAAAAAACTTCTTCTGGTTTATTAATAATTTGCTCAATATCATTTTGACCATTTTCTTTACTTTGAGCAATATTTTTTGTTTTTGGCAATTGTCAACTGTTTGCATTGTTACAACTTATGCTTAATAATGCAGGTGTAATTAATAAAGGAGTACAAAAAAGAATTTTTTTAAATTTTGGCATATTATTTTACTCCTACTTTTATTTGTTTAAAATCAAAAGATATTAAAATAATGGAAGCAATAAGTAATATATCAAATATGATAAATGTAGTTTTATTTTGGAAAAATAAGGTAGTTATATTTCCAAAATCTTGCACATTTTGCATAAATAGAAATAAAATAACTAATATTGAAAAACAAACTAATGTTCTAATCACAAACATAATTATTTTTGTAAAACAAATTTTATTACCATTTTCTAAATATTGTTTTTTGATAAACTTAAATCTTTTTACTAGAGGATATAAATTAAATAATAAAAATACAAAAGTTAGAATAAAAATGAAATACTTAAAAAAATCATAAATTTTACTTCTATTTAATCATCAAGGCATAAATAGTTCAACAGTTCAGACAATAGATGCAGCCAATAAAGTCAATGAAATAACAATTAATATTGTTATAAGAATATTTTTTAGGCATTTAGCAGTAAGCACACTAACTCCAATCTTTGCTTTAAATGAATTTTTGAATTTTTTATATGGAATTTTATTATATGGAATATTTTAAATTTAATTTTAAAATTTAAATTTTAATTTTATTTGAAATATTCCAATATTTTTTGGCAAAATTATGAATTTTAACCTATATTAAAAGTGTTTTTTGTGTTAAAAATGTTATTGTTGTTCTATGCATTCTTTATTGTATTTTTAATAAATTAAAATTATTTGTTAATTAATTGTAAAAAGTTTGATAGAATTGAATTGAAACTTTAGCTTTGAAGTATGAGGTTCTTGATACACGGAGAGTAGTTGTCTATCGTTTATCATGCATTTATATGGAGCTAGTTCAAAAAGAACAAAAGGAGACAACTAAATAAATAAAATATGGAAAAAGTAAACATTAAATTATCTGCTTATGAATCACAATTAGTTGATCAAGCAGCGATAAAAGTTACACAAGCTATTAAATCTGTTGGTGCAAAATATAGTGGACCAGTTCCTCTTCCAACAAAATATGAAGAATTTACTATATTACGTTCTGTTCATATTAATAAAAAATCAAGAGAACAGTTTGAAAGAAGAACACACAAAAGATTGATTGTTTTAAAAAATTCTACAAAAGAATTATTGGATAAATTATCAAGAATAGAATTACCAGCAGGTGTAAATATAGCAATATCTATTAAAAAATAACAAGTTTTAAGTTTAAGGTAGGAAAATATTATGAAAGGAATCTTAGGTAAAAAGATTGGAATGACCCAGATATATTCTGATCATGGTTATTCAATTCCAGTTACTATTATTCAAATTGAAAAAAACATAGTAACTAAAGTTTTAACTAAAGAAAAAGATGGTTATATTGCATTGCAAATTGCCACAGGTGATAAAAAAGAAAAACACACATCAAAAGCAATGATTAATCATTTTAAAAAAGCAAATTCAAATCCTAAGCGCTTCATTAAAGAAATTCGTGGAATGGAAGGATTTAACATTGGAGATGAAATTAAACCTTCAATTTTTAAATCTGGTGAGTTAGTTGATGTTACAGGAATTTCAAAAGGTAAAGGTTTTGCAGGAACAATTAAAAGATGAAATCAACACATAGGTCCTAAATCACATGGAGGGGGAGGGGGTTCTCAACCAATCCGTCAAACAGGATCATTAGGGGACATTTCAGGTAATAAAGTATTTAAAGGAATGACTATGCCAGGTCATTTAGGAAATGTTCAAAGAACTGTACAAAATTTAATTGTTGTAGATGTTAATGAAAAAGATGGTTATATCTTAGTTAAAGGTTCAATACCTGGTCCTAATAAATCATTTGTAATTATTAAGCAAGCTGTAAAACAACTTCCAAACAAAGAAGAAATTAAATTAGTAAATTTCAAAACTGAAATTGAGAAAAATGAATTACTAGAAGAAAGTAAAAAAGTTGGTGCTGAAATAAATGCAGACATGTCAGTTGAAGAAATGAAAGAAGTTGTTGAGCAAGCTCAAAAAGTAAAAGAAGAAGAACATAAAGCTGCTGAAGCAGAAGCTGCTGCTGAAATTCAAAATGCTAGAGAAAAAGAAGCAGAAGCTGCCAGAGAAGCTGCTCATGCTAAAACTGAAGAACAAAATAAGGAAGGAGATAAATAATGGCTGATACAAAAGTTGTTAAAAGAGAAAAAACACCTACAAAAGCTAAAAAAGCTCCTGAATTAAAACCATTAAACAATACTTACAAATTACCTAAAGAAGTATTTGAAGCAAAAATTAATAATCAAGTAATGTTTGACACTGTTATGATGGAAAGAGCTTCAAGACGTCAAGGAACTCATAGCGTTAAATCAAGAGCAGATGTTTCTGGTACTGGTAAAAAACCATGAAAACAAAAAGGAACAGGTAGAGCTAGACAAGGTTCTCTAAGATCTCCTCAATTTGTTGGTGGTGGTAGAGCTTTTGGTCCTAGAACTGAGAGAAATTACAACATCAAAGTAAACAAAAAAGCAAGAAAATTGGCATTCTTTTCTGCATTATCACTACTTGCTAAAGAAGGTTCTATTCTTGTTGATGATTCAATTAAATTAAAAGAACCAAAAACAAAAGAGTTGTTAAAACAAATTAAAAGTTTAAATCTTGAAGGAAGAAAAAGAATCATTATTGTTTCTTCAGATGAAAATGTTTATAAATCAGCAAATAACATTCCTAATGTAGCTGCAATAAAATTATCAACTCTTACAGTGGAATCATTATTATGAACAGATGCTTTAATTCTTACAACTGAAGATGTTAAAAAGCTAGAAGGGATGGTTAAATAATGAATTTAACAGACATTATTAAGTACCCAATATTAACTGAAAAATCTTATCAACAAATGCAAGAAAATGTATATACATTTGCTGTTGATAGAAGAGCTACAAAATTTGATATTAAAAGAGCTGTTGAATTTATTTTTCAAGTTAAAGTTGATAGTATCAATACCTTCAATGTTCCTAAAAAACCAAAAAGAGTTGGTAAATACAATGGTTTTGTTGCTGGTTATAAAAAAGCAATTGTTAAATTAGCAGAAGGTTCAATTCAAATTCTTCCTGATGAAGGTATTGCAGCAGATAAAGAATTGAAAGATAGTAAAGAAGAAGATCAAAAAATAAAAGCAAAAGTTAAAGAAGTTTCTGAAGCTGAGAAAAAAGCTGCTGAAAAAATTAAAAAAGCATCAGAAGCAAAAGATAAAAAAGAAAACAATACAGATAAATAATAATTGTTTCTAAAAATTAGCTTAGAAGAGAAAAAAACAAAATATTTTTAAGCAAAGGAGTTGTTATATGGCAATTAAATATTTAAAGCCAACCACTAATGGTCGTCGTAATATGACAGTATTAGACTATAAACAAAACCTTAGTGGTCACGAACCTGAAAAATCATTATTAGTTACCTTACAACCACAATCAGGGAGAAATAATCAAGGTAAAATAACTACAAGACATAAAGGTTCCAGAGTAAAAAGAAAATACAGAATTATTGATTTTAGAAGAAATAAAGATGGAATTAATGGTAAAGTTGCTTCTATTGAATATGATCCAAATAGATCATCTAATATATCTTTAATTATTTATGAAGATGGTGAAAAAAGATACATTATTCATCCAAAAGGTTTACAAGTTGGTGACACAATTGTATCTGGACCTAATGTAGATATTAAGGTAGGTAATGCATTACCATTGGAAAACATTCCAGAAGGTACATTCATCCACAATTTGGAAATTCAACCAGGAGCTGGTGCTAAATTAGCTAGATCTGCTGGTTCATCTGCTCAAATATTGGGTATGGATGAAAGTAAAAAATATGTAATTGTAAGATTGAAATCTGGTGAGGTAAGAAAATTTTTACCAAAAGCTAGAGCTACTATTGGTGTTGTAGGTAATGAAGAACATTCACTAGTAAATATTGGTAAAGCTGGTAGAAATCGTCATAAGGGTATTAGACCAACAGTTAGAGGTTCAGTAATGAACCCTATTGATCACCCACATGGGGGAGGGGAAGGGAAACAACCTATTGGTCGTAAAAGTCCTATGACATTATGAGGTAAAAGAGCACTTGGTGTTAAAACAAGAGATACTAAAAAATCATCTAATAAGCTAATTATTAGAAGACGGAAAGGAGCTGAAAAATAATGGGAAGATCACTTAAAAAAGGTCCATTTGCTGATGACCATTTATTAAAAAAAGTAGAAGCTATAAATAATAAATCAGCTCCTAAAAAACCTATTAAAACTTGATCAAGACGTTCAACAATATTCCCTGAATTTGTTGGTCTAACATTCCAAGTACATAATGGAAAAAAATTTATTGATGTTTATGTTACAGATGATATGGTAGGTCATAAACTTGGAGAGTTTTCACCAACTAGAACATATACAGGTCATGGAGCTGATAAAGGAAAGAAAAAATAATTTATGAAAACACAAGCAATTGCACAATTAAAATTACAAAGAATTTCAGCTCAAAAAGCTCGTTTAGTTGCTGACCTTATTAGACATAAACAAACAAAAGAAGCATTATCAATATTAAAAAATTCAAATAAAAAAGCTGCTAGATTATTACTTAAATTATTAGAATCAGCTATAGCAAATGCTATTAATAATAATGGTATGGATGTTGATAAATTATTTTTGGCAGAAGTACTAATTAATGAAGGACCAACTTTAAAAAGATTTCAACCAAGATCACAAGGTAGAGCATATTCTATTTTTAAAAGAACATCTCATATGATCATCAAATTAGAAGAAATAAATTCTCTAGAACAATTAGCAAAACAAAAATAATACAGGAGGTAAATTTAAAATGGGACAAAAGGTTAATCCAAATGGATTTCGTTACGGTGTAACAAAAGATCATAATACTATTTGATATGCTGAGAAAAAGGATTTTTCTAAACTTCTTTTAGAAGACCAAAAAATTTATCAATATCTTGAAAAATATACTAGAGAATATGAAATTGGAAAAATTGAAATCAAAAGAACACAAGATGGAAAAGTTACTGTTTTTGTTCATACAGCTAAACCTGGTGCTGTTTTAGGACAAGAAGGTTCAAATGTCAAGGCATTGACAAAAGCAATTCAAAAATTTACAAGAAATAGAAAATTAGATTTAAACATTGAAGTAGTAGCAATTGAAAAACCTGCTTTAAGTGCCAAATTATTAGCTGAAGAAATTGCTATTAAATTAGAGAACCGTGGTTCATTTAGAAATGCTCAAAAACAAGCAATTCGTGATGCTATGAAAGCTGGAGCTGTAGGAATAAAAACCAAAGTTAGTGGTCGTTTAAATGGAGTTGATATGGCTAGATCTGAAGGTTATTCAGAAGGTGAAATGAAACTTCATACATTAAGACAAAATGTTGATTATGCAACTGCTACAGCTAGAACCACATATGGAGCTATTGGTGTTAAAGTTTGATTATCACTTGGTGATGTGAAAGAAGGTAAATAATGTTACAACCAAAAAGAACAAAACATCGTAAAACCTTCAGAATTTACCATGATAAAGGAAAAGCATTTAAAGGAAATAAAGTTTCATTTGGTGAATTTGGTTTACAAGCTAAAACTTCTGCTTGAGTAAGTGCTAGACAAATTGAAGCAGCAAGGATTGCTATAACAAGAAGAATGGGTCGTGAAGGAAAAGTTATCATAAGAATTTTCCCACACCTATCATTAACATCTAAACCAATTGGTGTTCGTATGGGTAAAGGTAAGGGTAATCCTGAGAAATGAGTTGCTGTTGTTAAAGAAAATACTATGATGTTTGAAGTAAAAGGTGTTAGTGAGGAAATAGCAAAAGATGCTTTAAGATTAGGTGGTCACAAATTACCAGTTAAGGTAAAGATCATATCAAAAAGTGAATCTGATGCTGAGAATGGTGGTAAATAATGAAATTCAAAGATATTGAAAATAAATCAATTAATGAATTAAATGATTTATTAAATGATTTAAAAGCTGAATCATTTACACTTGGATGAAAAAATAAAACACAACAACAAGATCAAACTCATAAAATTAGATTAGTTCGTAGAGATATTGCTCGTGTATTAACTGCAATTAGACAAAAAGAACTAAATGAAAAAGAATCAAGTAAAAAAACATCAAGTTCAAAAGTAAAATCAACAACTATAAAAACAAAAAAATCAACAAATACAATAAAAGAAAAAGAAGGAGATAAATAATGGAACAACAAGTTAGATCTAATAATCGTAAATCATTAAATGGTCGTGTTGTTTCGACAAAAAACTCAAAAACAATTATTGTTGCTGTTGATACCTACATCAAACACCCTTTGTATGGAAAGCGTTTTAGAAAAACTAAAAAATTTGCTGCTCATGATGAAAAAGAAGAAGCTAAAGTTGGTGATATAGTTAAAATAACATCAACAAGACCTTATTCAAAGACCAAAACATTCCGTTTAGAAAAAATTAGAGAACATGTGAAAGAAGGTAACTAATGGTTTTAGAACAATCTAGATTAGTTGTTGCTGATAATTCAGGAGCTAAAGAAGTTGGTCTAATTAGAAATATTGGTGGTTCTGTTAAAAAAACTTCTAATATTGGTGACATTATTGTATGTTCTGTTAAAAAAGCATTACCAAATGGAATTGTTAAAGAAGGTCAAGTAGTTAAAGCTGTTATTGTAAGATCAAAATATGGTGTAAAAAGAAAAGATGGTTCACATATCAAATTTGATGATAATGCTGTAATTATCATTAAAGAAGATGGGACACCAAGAGGAACAAGGGTTTTTGGACCAGTTGCTCGTGAATTAAGAGAAAAAGGTTACTTAAAAATTGTTTCTCTTGCACCAGAGGTAATTTAAGAAGGAGGTAATTATGAAATTCAAAAAAAATGATGAAGTAGTAATTATTTCTGGATCTGAAAAAGGTAAAACAGGTTTTATTACTAAAATTGATAAGAAAAAAAATCGTGTTTTTGTAAAAGATATTAACATGGTTGTAAAACACCGTAAACCAACACAACAAAACACTGAAGGTTCAATCGAATCTAAAGAAGCTTCTATTCATATTTCAAATATTGCTCTTAAATCTAAAGAATCTAAAAAAGGTTCTCCAGTTGCTGCAAAAGTTGGATACAAATTAGAAAAAGATAAAAAAATAAGAATTGATAAAAAAACTGGGAAGGAAATTTAACATATGAAATCATTATTGGAGATTAAATATGAAAAAGAAATTGTTCCTGCTTTAACCAAACAATTCAATTACACTTCAGTTATGCAAGTTCCTAGAATTGAAAAAATAGTTATTAACATGACTGCAGGTAAAGAAGTTTCTAATTCAAAAGCAATTGAAGAAGTTATTAATGAATTAACTTTAATCACTGGACAAAAACCACTAACTGTTATTGCTAAAAAATCAAATGCTTCATTCAAATTACGTGAAGGTATGTCAATGGGTGGTAAAGTAACAATGAGAAGAGAAAGAATGTGAACATTCTTATATGAATTAATTAATGTTTCAATTCCTCGTATTCGTGATTTTAGAGGTGTTAATCCTAAAGCTTTTGATGGTAGAGGGAATTATGCATTAGGTATTAAAGAGCAAATTATTTTCCCTGAAATTTCATTTGACAAAATTAGAAGAATTAAAGGTTTAGATATTATTATTGTTACTACTGCTAAAACTGATGAAGAAGCATTTGAATTATTAAAACTACTAGGTATGCCTTTTGCTAAGGTACAAAAATAAATAGATAAGGAATTTATAAATATATGGCAAAAAAATCATTGAAAGTTAAAGCTCAAAGACATCCAAAATTTTCAAGTAGAAAATATACAAGATGTCAATTATGTGGTCGTCCACATGCTGTATTAAGAAAATTTGAAATTTGCAGGATATGTTTTAGAAAGCTAGCTCATGAAGGAAAAATTCCTGGTGTAAAGAAAGCGAGTTGATAATTTATGGCATTTATTAATGATCCAATTTCAGATATGATAGTTCGTATCAAAAATGCAAATGCAAGAAAACACCCTACAGTTTCAATGCCACATTCAAAATTAAAAATGAAATTATTATCTATTATTAAAGATGAAGGTTATATTGCAAAATTTGAAGAAGTAGTTTTAAATAACAATAAAAAAGAAATCATTGTAACTTTAAAATACAAAGGTAATGAAAGAGTAATTACTGATATTAAAAGAATTTCAAAACCTGGTTTAAGAGTTTATGTTCCAGTTGAATCTATTCCTACTGTCCAATCAGGATTTGGAATTGCAATCATTTCTACATCAAAAGGTTTATTAACTGATAAAGAAGCAAGAAAGGAAAATGTAGGCGGTGAAGTTATTGCCTATGTTTGATAAAAAGGAGGTAGTTTATGTCAAGAGTTGGAAATCGTATTCTTACAATACCTTCTGGAGTTGTTTTAGAAAACAACCAAAATTTAGTTACAGTTAAAGGTCCTAAAGGTGAATTAAAAAAACAATTTTCTTCATTAATTTCTATAAATATAGAAAATGATAAATTAACTACAGTTAGAGCTAATGAAGAAAAACACACAAAACAATTACATGGTACAACTAATTCATTATTAGCTGGAATGATCAAAGGTGTTAGTGAGGGTTTTGTTAGAAAATTGCTAATCAAAGGTGTTGGTTATAAAGCTGCTTTAATTGGTAATAAAGTTGAAATACATGCTGGATATTCTCATTCACATGTAATTGAAATTCCAAATGGCATTAAGTTAGAAATCCCTAAACCAACTGAAATGATTGTTTCAGGTATTGATAAACAACAAGTTGGTGAATTTGCAGCAATACTTAGAAAAGTAAGAAAACCAAATGTATATTCTGGTAAGGGTATTATGTATGATGATGAAGTAATTAGAAGAAAAGAAGGAAAGGCAGCATCTAAATAAAAAGGTTAAGTTATGAAGATAAATTCAAGAAATAAAGCAAGAATTAAAAAACATCTTAAAATTAGACAAAAAATTAGTGGAACAAGCCAAGTACCTAGATTATCTATTTACAAATCTCATCAAAACTTTTATGCTCAATTAATTGATGATACAAAAGGGATTACTTTAACAAGTGTTTCAACAATTAATGATAAAGAATATAGTGGTAATGTTAAAGCTGCTGAAAAATTAGGTCATGAAATGGGTAAAAAAATTAAAGCATTAAATATCAATGAAATTGTTTTTGATAGATCAGGTTATATTTATCATGGTAAAATTAAGAGCTTTGCTGAAGCAGTAAGAGCAGAAGGAGTTAAATTCTAATGGCATTTTTTATAGAAGATGAAAATTTAAATAAAATAGAAGAACAAAGTTCATCAAATGTAGATGCAGAAGTTTCTTCTACTGCTAAAGACACTCAAGAAATTAGTCAAAATAAATCAGCAAAAACTCAGAAAGAGCATTTTGCTAAAAACAATACTGAATTTAACAAAAACAAAAAAAATACAAGACCAAGACCTAAAGCAGAAAAAAAAGCTGCTGAGTTTGAAGATAAAATTATTGATATTGCCAGAGTTACAACAGTTGTAAAGGGTGGTAGAAGATTTTCATTTTCTGCTATTGTAGCTATTGGTAATAAAAAAGGAAAAGTTGGTTTAGGTCATGGAAAAGCAAATGAAGTTCCAGATGCAATTAAAAAAGCTTTCAAAAATGCTGAAAATAATTTAATTGAAGTACCAATTATTAATAAATCTACTATTCCTCATGAAGTTAAAGCTAAATATTCTGCAAGTCAAGTTATTTTAAAGCCAGCTCCTAAAGGTAAAGGAATTGTTGCTTCAGGTACAATAAGAACTGTTGTTGAATTAGCTGGTTATACTGATATTTATACAAAATCATATGGTTCAAGAACTAAACAAAATGCTGCTAAAGTAGCAATCAAAGCTCTTAAGCAATTACGTACTGTAGAAAAATTAGCATCTTTAAGAGATGTTTCAGTAGAACATATTCTTAAAAAATAAATTAAAGGAGATATGAGGAGGTTATTATGAAATTACACACTCTTAAACCTAATGATGGATCAAGAAAAGAAAAACATCGTGTAGGTCGTGGTCATGCGGCAGGTAAAGGTAAACAAGCTGGTAAAGGACAATCAGGTCAAAATAAACGTCATGGTCATAGACCAGGATTTGAAGGTGGGCAAACACCATGATTTAGACGTTTACCAAAAAGAGGATTCAATAATGTTAATCATATTGAATACCAAATTGTTTCATTATCTTCTTTAGATAAAAAATTCAATGCTAATGATGTAATTGATGCAGAAGCTTTACACAAAGCTAAATTAGCTAGAAATAAAAATGAACCTATCAAACTTCTAGCTAATGGGAAATTAACAAAAAAATTAACCATTAAAGTTAATGCTGCTAGTCAAAGCGCTATTAAAGCTGTTGAACAAGCAGGTGGTAAAGTCGAGGTAATTTAATAGTGGATTTCTTTAAAAGAACCACAGACAATATATCACTTTTTTTCTCAAAAATATTTTTATTTTTTAAAAAAAATGTTGTTCTTAAATTAAAAGAAAAAGAATTACTAAGAAGAATATTATATACATTACTAATAATGGTAATTTTTGTTTCAATAGGAACAGTAACATTACCTGGTGTTAAAGTATCTAATAGTGGAACATTTAATGATACTTCATCTTTTATTGGAATAATGAACACAATTGGTGGTGGGGGACTAAGACAATTCTCATTAGTTTCACTGGGAATTAGTCCTTTTATTACTGCTTCACTGATTATGACATTTGCACAAACTAAATTGTTCCCTCCAATTTATCGTTTGTATCAATCAGGACCAGCTGGTAGAGTTAAAATTAATTATATAACTTATGGTTTGACATTTCTTTTTGCAATTGTTCAAGGCATTGTTATTATCCAAACACTACTAGCTTCAACCAATGCTGCTTATATTAGTATTGATGAAAAATTTAACAATTCATTTTTCATATGAATTGTACTTCCATTCATTCTAACTGCTGGTACATTTTTTTCAATGTATTTATCTGAGCAAATTACTAATAAAGGGGTAGGTAATGGTTCTTCTATGTTAATATTAGCTGGAACAATTATTTCACTACCTAATTTATTTACTTCTGCTTGATCAACATGAATTCAAGGGAAAGTAGGAGATCAATTATTTAGGGGTATTGTCTATTTAATTGGTTTTGTTCTTGTTTTTATTTTGATGGTTTTCATTATTTCATTTGTTTATCAAGCAGAAAGAAAAATACCAATTCAACATACTGGAGTAGGTCGTTCTAAAAATATTAAAGATTTATCATATTTACCAATCAAATTAAACATTGCTGGAATTATGCCAATCATTTTTTCATCAATGCTTATCACCTTCCCAATGCTGATTGTAAATATGGTCCATGATTTTAGTCCATCAAATGTTACAAGATGAATGCTAGAAAATTTTCAATTAAAACAACCAATTGGATTAGTTATTTTTGCTTCATCTACATTTTTAATTACAATCTTTTTATCAATTCAACAATCTCGAATTGATAAAATTGTTGAGGACTTTAACAAGTCATCTACATTTATTCCAGGAATTAGACCTGGTGAGCAAACTGAAGATTATTTATTTTCAATTGTTATTAGATTATCAATATTTTCTGCTATTTATTTAACAATACTAGGTTCTTCTCAATATGTTGCAATAATTGCTGGATCTCCTGAAAATTTAGTTATTAGTGGTACTTCTATTATGATTGTTATTACAGTATCTATTGAAACTATTCAACAAATTGCAGCTAGAAGAAAAGCTTCTAATTTATTTCAAACTAAAAAAAGCAAAAAAAATAATTCATCAATTAATATGGATTCAACAAATGATAATAAAGGTTCTATCTTATGATAGATATTGAGGAAGGTAGTGTTTATTATGGTTAAAACAAATATTATATTTTTAGGAATGCCAGGTAGTGGAAAAGGAACATTAAGTAGCATATTAGAAAAAAGAACTCACATTATTCAAGTTTCTACTGGTGATATTTTCCGTGAAGAGATTCAAAAACAAAGTGAATTAGGAATAAAAGTTAAACAACTAGTAGAATCAGGTGCCTATGTACCAGATGATATTACCAATGAAATTGTTAAAAATAAAATTTTGTCACTTGAAAAACAAAATAAAAAATTTATTCTTGATGGTTTTCCTAGAACTATTCAACAAGCAAAGTTTTTAGATGAATTAAATTTCCAAGATTATGTAGTAATTTATTTAGACATTGATGAAGAAGTTATTATTAAGAGATTGAGTGAAAGATTTTTTTGTCCTACCTGTAAAAAATCATATAACTTATCATCATTTCGTTCAAAAAAACATCCACATTGTGAAAACGATGATACATTGTTAATTCAAAGGGCAGATGATCAGCCTAATGCTGTTAAAAAACGTTTAGATGTTTATAATGAACAAACAAAACCATTAATAGATTTTTATAAAAATAAACACAAACTTCATTCAATCCATACACATGGTGAAATAGATGAACTTGTAAATAAAATTTTAGATATAATAATGTAGGTGTTATTGATGATTTATATTAAATCGGAAAAAGAAATTCAATTAATTACAAAATCATGCAAGATCCTGGCTGGTGTAAAAGAAATCTTGAAAAAGGCTGTAAGACCAGGTGTTTCATTAAAAGATTTAGATTCAATTGCTTATAATGAAATAATTAAGGCAGGAGCAAAACCATCATTTTTAAATTATCATGGTTTTAAAGGTACAATATGTGCTTCTGTTAATGAAGAATTGATTCATGGAATTCCTTCAGATAGAATCCTAAAAGATGGTGATTTACTATCAATTGATGTTGGAGCTATTTATGAAGGTTATCACTCTGATAGTGCATTTACAATTTCAGTTGGTAATTCAACAAAAGAAAATGATAGATTAATCCAAGTTGCTGAAAAAGCTTTTTATAAAGGATTAAATGCTATTAAACCAAATGCTACTACTGGTGACATATCTTTTGCAATTGGTCAATATATTGCAAAAGAAGGTTACTTTACTCCATCAGAATTTTGTGGTCATGGAATTGGAAAATCACTTCATGAAGATCCAAATGTATTTAATGAAGGTAAAAAAGGTACAGGTCCTAAATTACAAGACGGTATGGTTATTTGTATAGAACCAATGATTTTACAAGATTCAAAAAAAATTAGAATTTTAAAAGATGGATGAACTGTTGTTGCTCAATCTAATAAAAAATCTTCTCATTATGAGCAAACAGTTTTAATAAAAAATGGGAAAGGAATTGTTCTTACAGAGAACTAAATAATACAAATAAATGGCAAAAGATGCAATAAAAATGGTTGGAAAAGTTGTTAAATCTTTTTCAACAAGAGAATATCAAGTTGAATTAGAAAACAAAATGACAATTAAAGCAACAGTTAGTGGAAAAATTAATTTACATTCTATAAGAATTTTGCCTGGTGATGTTGTTGACGTTGAAATATCTCCATATGATTTATCTCAAGGTCGAATCGTATTTAGACATAAATAATGAAAGGAGATTCATAAAATGAAAGTTAGAGCTTCAGTCAAAACAATGTGTAAAGACTGTAAAATAATAAAAAGGAAAGGAATTGTTCGTGCTATTTGTATTAATCCAAAACACAAACAAAGACAAGGATAAATATGGCAAGGGTTTTAAATATAGAGATTCCAAATAATAAGCGTGTTGTTATTTCATTAACATACATTTATGGGATTGGAAAAAGTTTATCTTCAAAAATTTTAAAAGATGCAGGTGTTGATGAAAATATAAAAGTTGCTGATTTGTCTGAAGATCAATTATCAGCAATAAGAAAAGAAGCTGCAAAATACACTACTGAAGGTGATTTAAGAAGAGAAATTGGTATTAACATTAAACGTTTAATGGAAATAAAAAACTATCGTGGAATTAGACATAGAAAAGGTTTACCAGTTAGAGGTCAATCTACAAAATCAAATGCTAGAACTAGAAAAGGTCCAAGAAATAGCATTGCAGGTAAGAAAAAATAGAAAGGGAAGTGAAGAAATATGGCTAAAAAAAGTAAAAAAAGAATTGTCACTTCTGGGATAGCACACATTCATTCTACACATCAAAACACAATAGTTACTTTTACTGATTTACAAGGTAATGTATTTGCTTGATCTTCATCGGGAGCAATAGGATATAAAGGTACCAAAAAGAAAACACCTTATGCTGCTGGTTTAGCTGCTGCTGCTGCTGCTGAAGAGGCAAAAAAATCTGGTATTAAAGAAGTAGATGTTAAGTTAAAAGGAATTGGCCCTGGTAAAGAATCAGCTAAGAAGCAAATTGAAGTTTCTGGAATTGCTATTAAATCAGTTGAAGATGTTACTCCAATTCCTCACAATGGAACAAGACCACCAAAAAGAGTTTTAAAAAGACAAAAAAGGAGATAGGTTATGGCTAAATTTGCAAAGTTAAAATATAATGAAATTAAATACAAAAAGGTAGATGAATTCAATAATTCATTTGTTATTCAACCTCTAGAAAGAGGTATGGCTAATACTATAGGTAACTCTTTAAGACGGGTGTTATTATCATCAATTTATGGTGTAGCTCCATTTGCTATTAAAATATCTGATATAACACACCAATATTCTCCAATTGTTAATACTGATGTGGATGTATTAACATTAATATCTAGATTATGCAAAATACCATTTAAATACAATGAAGATGTTTTTGGTGAAAATACTATTTTAAAAGTTTCTTTTAAATCATCTAAAGAAGGTGAAGTTACCTATAAAGATCTTAATTTACCAATGGGTGTTGAAATTGTTGGTGATTTAAATGTTCCAATAGCATTCCTTTCTTCTAAAAATGCTTTAGAATTTGATTTATTCATTAGAGCTGATTATGGATATTCAGATGAAGAAAAAAATAAACTTTTCATTAGTGAAAACAAAGGTGAAATTTCATCAAAATTAAAAGGTGAATTATTAGCTTGTGATTCTAATTTTTCACCAATTAAAAGAGTTGCATACTATGTAGAAGAATTGAATTCTTCTTCATACCACATTCAAGAAAAATTAGAACTTGAAATTGAAACAAATGGAACAATTGAAGCTAAAGATGCTTTAGCTCAAGCTGCTAAAGTATTGACTGCTCACTTAAATATCATTGGAAATATTAATTTAAACCAAGAAGAAATTGATTCAATGTTTATGTTAGAGTATGCTAAAAAAGCTGAAGACAAATTTGCTTCAATGACAATTGAAGATCTTGATTTAACTGTTCGTTCTACTAATGGATTGAAAAGAGCTAATATTACTAAAGTAAGTGAGTTAAAAGAATTGACTTATTCAGAATTGAAAAATATTAATTCAATTGGTGAAAAATCAATTAATGAAATTATTGAAGAGCTTGCTAAAATTGGAATTATTATAGAGAGAGGAGAAGATGAATAATGGCCAATCCTCATCAATTATTTAGAAGAAATACTTCATGAAGAAAAGGTGTAATTCGTTCTTTAGCTACTGATGTTATTTTACATGGAAGAATTACTACTACTGAAACTAGAGCAAAAGAAGTAAGAAGATTTGTTGAAAAAATGATTACAAAAGGGAAAAAAGGTACTCTAGCTGCTAGAAGAGAAGCTTGTGCATTTTTAAGACCTGTTTATACAAAAAATAATGTAGCAATTGATAAATACTTATTTGATACATTAGCACCTAAATATAAAGATCGTAAAGGTGGTTATACAAGAATTATTAAACTACCTTCTCGTCAAGGTGATTCTACAAAAATGGCAATTTTAGAATTAGTTTAAAAATAAAAAAGAAGCATCTTCACTAGGTGCTTTTTTATATTTAAAATTTGAAATATTAAGTTATATATTAAATATACTTTTAAAATATTGATAAATGCAAAAGGATATTAAATTATTATGCAAAATATAAAATTAACAATTATTATTCCAACATATAATGTTGAAAAATACATAATTAAAGCATTAGAATCTATCAAAAATCAAAATGTAGATCATAAATCTTTTGAAGTGCTTATTATAGATGATGCTTCAACTGATAATAGCGCAAAATTAATTAATGATTGAATCAATGTAAATGATCCTAACAAATTAACATATAAATATTTTTATAAAAAAAATGGTAATTGAGGTTCAGTTATAAATTATGCAAAGAATAATAATTTAATTAATGGTCAATATGTTTCAATATTAGATGCTGATGATTTTTTTGATGAAAAATGTTTTAAAGAAGTATATAAAATTATGGATTCTAATCAAAATTATGATTTAATTTTTTCAAATTTTTATAAAGCATACGATGATTCAAATAAACTTAAAAAAGTATCTGTATTATTCGAAATTAAATCTAAAGAAATAAAAAAACCTAGAGCTTGTGTACCATATCAAATACCTATATGTAAATTTTATAAAACTAAATTATTTTTAGAATTAGATGATTTAAGAGAAGGTGTATTCTACCAAGATCAAATTTTATTTTTTTCTTTAGTTTTAAAATCAGAAAAAATTTATTTCATCAAAAAACATTTAGGATATTATTTAGATCAAAGGCCAGGTTCCTCTACAGTTGCTAAATGAGATGAAAATAAAATTAATATATGTTGTGATAATATGAATAAATTATTAAGTTTTAATTATAGACCTATAGCTGGCTATGTTTCTATTATGGCAAATTATTATTATCATAAAGCAGAAAAAAACATCAGACAACTTGTAAAAGTTGAAAGGAAATATTTAATTTTATTAAAAAAAGCAAAATATTCATTTTTGCCTATACCACTAAGTTGAATTGCTAAATTAGTATTTAGAATAACATTAATTAAGATAATTTCCAATTCCTCTAAATAATTTCTAATAAAACAAAATTAAGTTGTTTTCATTGTTTTAAATTATTGATATTATTACTATTTATTACATTGAATTTTATATAATTTTATTTAATTATGAATAATTGAGCCACATGATTAATATTTGGGTTGTTATTAGTTGCTTTAATAGGATTTTTACTATTTACATTTTTTAATGATAGAAGGAAAAATAATAAGTTAATTCAAAAAAGAATTGAATTAAAAAGAGCAACTGTAAAAACATCAAAGGAATTAGCTATTAGAATTTATACATTGATTGAAATGAATGATGAATATTTAAAAGAAGTTCAACCAGGATTATCTAAAATTAAGATGAAAAATGTTAATTCAGTTTGTAGGTCTTTTTTAAAAGAAATATATGATTCTAAATCATTTAAAGTTTTATATATTGATTCTGATGATGCAGATCCTAAATATAGTCAATCATTAAAAAAATTAATTGACACAAAGTCAAATTTATGAAATAAATATTGTGAAGATGAAATAATTTACTTTAAGAAATTTCATGATGAACTTAAATCTGATCCAAATTTTGAAACAATTAAGGATGATTCAAAAAATGAAATAGATAAATTTTTAAAGGATGAATTAAGGATTTCTGATGAATCTACCAAATAAATTAACCCTTTTAAGAGTAATTTTAATAATTCCTTTAATCATTGTTTTTTCTTTGTTTATATGATATGTAAAAGTCTATGAAAATGGAAATTTTTCTCAAGTAGATATTAATTCAAAAAGTCAATTTTTCCTGTATGCTAATGGAATATTATTTACTTTATCAATGATCACAGATTTTTTAGATGGTTATTTAGCAAGAAAAAATAACCAAATAACAACATTTGGTAAATTATTTGATCCAATAGCTGATAAGATTCTTACAACAACTACATTAATATTTTTAGCAATATTTAATTATACATATGTGTTAGTAGTCATTTTATTTGTTATTAGAGATTTATTTGTGGATGGTTCAAGAAATTTAATAGCTAAACACAATATGAAAGTAGAAGCAAATATATTTGGTAAGCTAAAAACTATATTTCAAACTATAGCAATATTATCATTATTATTCTTAATTCCTGTTATTGATAAAAATGTTTGATGACAAGTTATGATACTAAATATCCCAATGATGATAGCTTTAATTATGTCTATTTATTCTGGAATAATATACTTTAAACAAGTAATACCTTTATTAAATAGCAAATAAAATATTTAATATTTTCACAATATTAAATTAATATTATTAATATATAATTTTAATTGATGATTAAACACACCAAAAAGATGTATCAAGAATTTGCAACAATTCAATTGATTAATAGGCATTTTTGAAAATCTAAAATAGGTCCATTATCTTCTTTGTGTATTCCATTATTCTTAATGATTATTTATAAAGTGGTTGGTAGAAATGGTATTTCCATAGAAAGTGGTTTACCATCATTTTTAGCTTTTTCTATTTTGCCATTATGTCTAATTTCTTTACCTCAAATGATTGTTGAATTTAAAACATCAATAATATTAAGAAAAATATCTATATCTAAAATAACCTCATGAAAGTTTTCATTATTAGTACTTTCATATAATCTCTTAGCAGTTTTATGTTCTACATTGGTTATATTTTTACTATTTACTATCTTTTTAAATGTTGATGCTGCAAATTATTACAAAACTGTTAATTGAGGAGAATTAATATATGTTTTACTTAACATCTATGTATCATGTTTATCTTTTGGTTTATTATTAGGTGTATTAATAAATAAAATTAATTTAGTTCAAATAATTGCCTTCATTTTTATTATTGTTTCCATAACTTTTTCAGGTCAATTAATACCAATGAGTGTTTTATCTAGATCTGAAGCAATAAGATATGTGGCACTATTTTCTCCACTATCTTATAGCTTAAATATGATGAACATAGTATTAACAGATAATGGAAAGGAAGTTATAGAATCTTTATATTCATTATCATTGCTTCCTGAAGGTTCTGAAGCAATAAAATTTACTCAAGTAGCAAAAGATACATACATAAATGAAGTTGTTCCATATAATTTTTCTGGAATATTTAATGTTTCTAAGCCATATTTATCATTTAGTTTTAAATATCATGATATTTCACCACAATTTGCTTATTATGTAGAAATTATTAGTGAAGATACAATTTCTGGTTTATTAGAATCTCCAATTCAAGTTGATAGCATAAAAGTAACTACAGTATATAAATCTTGACAACTAATTATGAATCTTTTAATGCCATATATTGTTAGTGGCATATTTATTTTTGTATCTATTAAAAAATTTAAATGGACAAGTAGGTAGTTAATATGATAGATTGGAAGAAATTAAAAAAATTAAGTAATGAGAATATAAAAAATGAAAATCCATATAATGGACTTGAAATTTTTCAGAAGAAAGAAACTTATTCTCAATATAAGCCATTGATTACTGTTAATAATTTATCTCATTCATTTGGTAATAAAAAAATTTATGATAATATAAATTTTGAGATTTTTGAAAATGAAAGATTGGCTTTCTTAGGACCGAATGGATCAGGTAAGACGCTCACCATTTCCACACTTGCTGGATTTATAAAACCTAAAGATGGTGAAATTAAATACATGTTTGATTATGAGAAAACTCCATATGAAAAGATATCAGTTCAATTTCAAGATTTAAGATTTCCTTCATCTTTAACACCAAAAGATTTAATTGAATTTACTATTAAATTAACAAATTCTGGTGATATGGAAAATGAGATTATTGAGGGAATTAAAACTTTTGAAATAGATAAAATAATGAATACTAAAATTTCTAAATTATCTGGTGGTCAACAACAAAGAATAAATGTATTTATTTCAATGATAGGTAAACCTAAAATATTATTTTTAGATGAATTTACTACTGGATTAGATATTTCTATTAAAGATAAATTAAAAGATTACATCTTAAATTTTTGTGATAAATACAAAATAACTTTAGTTATTATAAGCCATGATATTGATTGCATTGAAGATATGGCGGATAGAATAATTATTTTGGCTGATAAAAAAATAATGATTGATGCTAAAGTAGAAGATATAATAACAAAATTTGGTTCAGTTAAAACAATGTTAAAAAAATATATTGTAATGTAGTTGTCTAAGTAACTAAAATCAATATTTTGTTGTTGGTTTATTTAATAACAATATTGTTTAACAAATTGAATTAATTTAGAAATATCATTTCATTTTTCATTCAAAAAACTCTGTAAATTTCTATGAGAAATTCTTCCCTTATCATATTCCTTATCAAAATCCAATGCTTCAATTATTGACTGACCTAATCAACCTTTAAAGTTATTATCAAAAATATTTTCCTCTATTGCAATATAAGAATAATCATCAAGAGCATAAAATTCAATAATTTTTATTATATTTTCAATTGTGAATTTTTCTTTAACCTTATTGAAATGAGATCTACATTTAAGAGCAGTTTTAAAGTTTTTATCACTATTAAAATTATAATTTTCAAATACAACCAGTTTCCTATCATTTAATATATTCTTTTTATTGTTTTCATATAGCAAATTTTTATTATCATTAAAGAAACAATCTAAGTCATCAAAATTTCAAATTTTATTCATTTCATCAACCAATATTTTTGTTCTTTTATTAATTTCATTGATATTTCATTCATTAATATTTTTAAAATAGTCATTTAGTGGAAAACCATCATTTTCTTCAATAATCTTCTTTTTAGATATAAATGTTTGATTTTGAAGCTTTGAGTTTGTGTTAGTTAAAGTTAAATTACCTAATACATGTTTTTTAATTTCTATTTGATCATTTTCCTCACTAGAAAAATATCATGAATTATGATTTTGAGGCAACACATGTTCAATTGTAAATAAATCACTTATTTGCAAAAAATTATTTAGATTATGTGTGCCTAATCTAAATAAAAAAATCTTAATACTATCTTTTGGCAAATTATATATATTTAAATCATTATCAATAATTGAATGTCTTACTTCAGAAAATTTAGGCATTCTATATTTTTTTTCATCATCAATATAAGGTTCAATGCAAAGATTTCAATATAAATTTTGTTCTTGAGTTCAATTATTAATCTCATTTAGATCAATCTGAGGTATTTTTGTTGTAATTATTTTTGATTGTAAACCTACAAACATTCTTCTTAAAATATATGACTCTATAATTAATAATAATTTTTCTATTTTTTTCTCTTGATTACCGTTAAAAATAATCTCATTTTCCTCATTTAATTCACTATTTAATTCAAATATATTAACAACCAATGTAATAAATGTGTTTAAATTCTTTTTAATTAAAAGCATTGGTCCATAAATATTTCTATTGTTACTCCATTTATCATTATAAATATATGAATAATAAATTGAAAATTTTTTTAACTGATCAAATACTTCAATTGAATTTCTATTTTTGGAATATTCTTTAAATTCTTCATAAATATCATCAATTTTTACTTTAACCTTATTTCTATATGAAATGAATGATCTAATTAACTCACTTTTATCTTTATCTATATCGCTTAATTGTTTTTTATTCTTATTATTTGATTTATCATTAAAAAAATTAGTCATATTATCTAATTCTGAGACATAATAATTTATTGAAATTTTTCCATTATTGTATATTTCCTTTGATATTTTTGATAATAAATAATTTTTTACTAAATCGAATTGAGATAATTGCAATCCACTTGAATTTATCTTTTCAAATAATATTGATTCATCAATTTTTTTGGAATTAACTTCAATATAGGCAAAAATTACATGTTCCAAATTATTTATAAAATGATTATATTTCTTTTCATCTCAAGACCTAATTTTTCTTTCAATGACAATAGATGCTTTGTGATAATTAGTTTCATTTTTCATATAATCATTTGTCTTAACTATTATTTCTAATATATTTTTATCTACTGCATTTTCAGATTCAAAATTCATTTCATTTAAGTGTTCTTCTAATTCATATAAATAATCATTTTTATCAAATTTAGCAATTTTAGATAATTCATTAATAATTAATATAAATGTAGATATTCTTTGTTGCCCATCAATAATTCACTGTTTACCACTGTCATTTTGAACTACTACTGATCCTACATAATAATTATCAGTACCAAAATTTAATATATCTTCAATCAATTCATCTACTTGTTTCCTAGATCATTTGTATTCTCTTTGAAAGTAAGGAATTCTAGGATACTTTAAAGTTCTAAATAAATCTAATAAAGTATACTGCTTAATCTCAATATCATTTTTTTCTTTTTCATTTAACATAATATTTCACAGTATAACAGAAAAAAGAAAATAAAAAACATGAAATGAATTCATGTTTGTTTTTTAAAAAAAATCAATAAAAATTATTTTTCTTGATTTATCTTTGCATATTTATTGATAATATCAATGTATTTAGGTCTAGGTTTAGCTAAAGCTTCTAAAATAGGTTCAGCAACTAATTTGTTATTAACTAAACCAATAGCAAGACCAGATTTGCCTTCACATAATAATTCAATGGCATAAGTACTCATTTGAGCTGCTACATATCTTTCCATACCAGTTGGTGTACCACCTCTTTGTAAGTGACCTAGAATTGATTCTCTTGTAACAACACCAGTTTTGGTTTCAATTTCTTTAGCAATTTCTTTTAAATTGTCATAAACATGCTCAGTTACAACAATAATTACACTATCTTTTTTTAATTTATTAACTTGATTATCTACTACTTTAATAATTTCATCAATAGATTTTTTATTTTCAGCAGTTATAATCATTTCAGCACCAGTTGCTATTCCAGAATAAACAGCTAAATCTCCTGCATATCTACCCATAACTTCAACAATAATACATCTATGATGAGATCTAGCAGTATCTCTAATTCTATCAATATTTTGAACAATAGATTCTAAGGCTGTAAAAAAACCAATTGTGTAATCTGAAGAAGAAATGTCATTATCAATTGTTCCAGGTAAAGCAATAGTTTTAACACCAATTGTATGTAATAATTGAGCACCATGATAAGAACCATCACCACCTATAACAATTAATGCTTCAATACCTTTATCATCCAATTGCTTTTTAGCCATTTGTCTAACTTTTTCATCCTTAAACTCAGGAAATCTTGCAGAGTAAATAAAAGTACCACCTTGATTAATAAATCTATCTACTTCAATATCAGAGGCTTTTCTAATGTCACCTTCAGTAAGACCTTTGTATCCTTCATAAACTAAATATGGTTCTAAACCTTTTCAATATGCAGCTTTCACAATAGCTCTAATTGCACTATTCATACCTGGAGCATCACCACCAGAAGTTAGAATAGCTACTTTTTTAATTTGATTATTAACTTTTTCCATTTTTAACCTTTTTTAGATAACCCATTATTTATTTTTCTTCAATTAATTTAATGAAAGATTCAGCATTTAGAGATGCTCCTCCTACTAATGCTCCATCAACATCAGGTTGTTTTAATAATTCATCAATTGAATCAGGAGTTACTGAACCTCCATATTGAATTAAAGTGTTATTAGATGTAAGATTTCTAATTACTTTACACATTTCTTGAGCATAGTCATTTGTTGCAGTTTTACCTGTTCCAATTGCTCAAACTGGTTCATAAGCAATAACAATTTTATTTAAATTCAAACCTTTAACACACTCTTTTACTTGAGTTTCTACAACTTCTTTTGATCTATTTGATTCATATTCATCTAATGTTTCACCCACACATATAATTGGAGTTATTCCATTTTCTAATGCAGTTTTTGCTTTTTGATTAATATCTTCATTTGTTTCTTTGTGATATGTTCTTCTTTCTGAATGACCTACAATAGCATATGTAACATCTAAATCTTTAAGCATAAGTGCACTAATTTCACCTGTGTATGCTCCACTTAAATGTTTAGATATATCTTGTGAAGATATAACAAAATCTTTACTTGGTCTTTCAGCTACAGCAAATGGTAATTCACATGCAGGTGCTGCAATACCATAAATAGTATTTGGTTTTACATTGAATTTGGTGCTTGAAAATTTTTTGAAAAAGTCTTTAACTTCATTAGAAGTTTTATTCATTTTTCAGTTCCCAATAATAATTTTTTTTCTCATATTTCTTCCTTTAAAAAATTGTGATATTTTTAAACATTATATAACTTTTGACTAATTTATGATAAAATGAAAGTTGTTAAAGTGGTATTTGTAATTAGATTAAAATATGCACTAAATTTTAAATTAGGAAAGGATAGAAATACACACAATTATGAATGATAAGGATTTAGAACAACAAAAACAAATTGAGGATTTAATTAATGAAATTGAATTACAACAAACTAAACAAATTGAAATAAACAAATTACAAGAAGATGAAATTAATAACTTGGAGCAACTTGTTGATAAAAAAGAACAGGAAAAAATTGAATTAGTTAAAGAAAATGAGAAAAAAGTTGAAAAAATAGAAGCTAGTTTCAATGAAAAAATGAATGAAAAAGTTGAAGATGTTAAATATAAAACAAAATTAAGTTTTGAAAATCAATTGCATGATAAAGAAATTAATGATTTAAAGAAAATGCTTGAGACTCAACAGGCTCAATATATGGAATTATCTAAGTCAAAAGATGAGCAAATTAATTCACTTAAAAAAGAATTTAATAATCAACTTGAGCAAGAAATTAAATCATTGCAAGAATTAGAAAAACAGAATTATGAAAAACGTAGAAATGAAGAAAAATTAGAAGAATTACAAAAAAAACTTCAAGAAGAACAAACAAAACAAATTGAAATAATAAAATCAAAAGAACAAGAATTAATGAATAGACAAAAAGAAATGGAAGCTAAACTATTAGCTGATGTTGAAAATGCTAAAATGAAAGAAAAAATGGAATTTGAGAATAAGAAAGCTCAAGATGAAATAAAAGAATTAAAGAAACAAATTGAATTACAACACACACAAGAAATTGAATTTACTAATAAATTAGGTGAAGAAATTGATTTCTTAAAAAATGAAATGCAAAATCAAAAATTCCAGCAACAAGAATTAGTTAGAGAAAGAAATAAAGAAGTAGAGGATTTAACTAGAAGGTTACTTGAACAAACACAAGAATTACAAGATTATAAAAATGTTCAACAAGAAAGAGACATGAGATTTAATTTGTATAGAGACAGATTGAATAAAATTGCTAAAACACAAGAATTACATTTAAATTCACTACAAAATCCATTTAAAAAGAGAAGATAAATTTTATATTGGTTGGAGTGTTTAAGATGTCTATAGATATAGATAATAAAAGAAGTGAAAATAAAATTGAAGAATTGATAGATAAAATTGAACACAAACAATTTGAGTATTTAGATGTTATAGAAAAAAATGAAAAAGAAATCAACAGGTTGATAGTTGAAAATGAATCCTTATTAGATAAAATAAAATTACAAGAAGATACTATAAAACATTTAAATGATGAAATTGAAAGACTTAAAAGTCAATATGAAAAAAAAATTAATGAAATGAACACCATTTTAAAATTGACCAATAAAATTAATGAACAAGAAAAAGAAATAAAAGAACTAGAAGAAATTACAAGTACTCAAGATAATATATTAAGAAAAAAAGCCAGATTCTAATTTTAAGTAAAAACAAATATTCTAAAACTAATATTTATTAAAAATGCTAGTTTTTTTTATTTATTATTTTCAATTTATTTTTTTCTTTGATGCAACATTTTATGTTGCAGTCTTTCGCGCATTTCTGTGTAAAATTAAAAAATATGAAAAATGTTGAATTAAAAAATGCTTCTTTAAAAGCTGATTTTAATAGGATTGAGAGAGAGAGAGAGAGAGAGAGAGAGAGAGAGAGAGAGAGAGAGAGAGTAAATTAATCATCTGAGCTCTTTATGATGATGCTCAATCTTCATATAAAAAAGCTATTAAAAAATTTTTTAATAATAAAAATGTTGAAGTTTATTCAATTGGTATCAATGATGTAACTTTTAAAGAAAAAGAAAAGTACTTTTATAGAAAGATAGATTTATCTTTAAATAATTTTAATTTAATCAAACAATTGAAAGAATTACCTCATCCAGACATTATATTAGCTTCACCACCATGTGAATCTTGATCTGGTGCTGATTGTGATGGGAAAATGACAAGAAGCATTTCTGAAAATGGAACTTGAATAGTTAAAAATGCTAAATATTATGAAGAATATAATAAGAAAGCTCATCCTGTTAAGCGAAGATATTTTATTAATAAGGAAAGAGGGAGATTGATAGGTGAATCCACCATTGGAGCAACAATTGAAATAATTCAGACATTTAAACCTAAAGTATGAATAATTGAAAATCCTAAGACATCAAAAATATGAGAATTCCAGGAAAATCATTGGAATTTTTTTGGAAAAATGAATTCTACTTATTATTCATCATATGATCCTAATTTTTCATTAAAACCCACCGTATTTAAATCAAACATTAAATTAAATCTTAATAAAGAAAGATCTCACAAATCCAACAAAAACCATATGGCTTTAGGTTCTTATTCATTAAGAAGTTCTATACCTGAATTATTAATAAAGCAAATAATTGAAGAAATCATCTTGGAAATTCGAGGTCCTAAATAATGATGGAAAAAGATTATATTGATAAATTAGATGAAATCATTCAATTATTAACTAATAGTGATAAGAATAAATTAGTAAAGGCTTCATATTGAAAAATGGGAACTAGTATTTTTAATATGCTAGATAATCTTGCAGAAAATATAGAAGGATTAGATATTAGTAGCACAATTATTTGTAAGGAGAATATACACAAAAAGACAGTAGAAGGTAAAAATGAAACATATCATTTGGTAATAGATGAAAATAATGTAACACCTTCAAAAGTTAAAAAATATGTAGGTTTATCAACTATAACACAATATAGAAGAACATTCTGTGCTTTTGGTATAGGTATTGAGGAAGAAGAATACAAAACTGAAAAAGATTTTGTTATTAATAGCGGAAAAATAAAGTTAGTTTACAATGCAAAATTATTATTGAGCAAAGATTATAGAAAATATTTAATAATTAAATTAATAAGCGATTCAATTTTTTCTTATTTTAGTTATTCAAGAAATTTTGCTTATTCTATCATTCATGAGTATTTATTTTATAAAAATTTTGATTTTTCATTATTAAGAAATAACAATAATAAGATTTTTTATTTTAATAAAATGATTGGGAAAAGAAATGAAAAAAAAGTAAAATGCTTAAATTTAATAACAGATTTAAATGAAATAAAAAATGATATAAGAAGACAAGGAACAATTGCAACATACAAAGAAGTGATAAATTTAATTTCTAGTGAATATGAAAGTATTGAAGAATTCATTGATGAAATTTGAGAATCATATAAAAACAAAGAAAATGACAGTATTGAATTAATAAATAAAAATATTGAAAAAAACAATTTAATTTGAAAAATAAAAAATGAAAGAACAAAATTTAAATCCAATATTTTCGAAAATAGAAAATCACTAAATTTAATTAATAATAAAGAAGAACTATATTCAGATGTTGAAAACATAAATGGTGATCAAGATGGACTGCTAGCTAAGTTTAATGAGGCAGAAGCTGCTCATATATATGATGTCTATAAAATTAAAAGTGATATTTTCTCAAAAGATAACAATGAAGATAATATTAATAAATTATTAGAATATATTTCTAATCCACATAATGGTATTGTGATGAGAGCTGAATATCATAAAGCATTTGATAGAGGTCAATGAACTTTTGATTCTAATGGAAATATGATTGTACAAAAGGAAAATCAAAAATATTTATTTGAAGATCTAAAATTAGAAAAAATAAAAATACGTAAAGAAGTACTAGATAGTGAAATGAAATCTTTTTTAGAAAAAAGATAATTTTAAAATTTAAATAATCAATACATGTTTAATTATTTTTAATTGAAGTGGTTAATTTTCAATAATAAAATTATTTTTTTAAAATAATGTATTATTTTCGATATATGAAAATTACATTTTTTTGATTTTAAGTAATTTTTAAAATAAAATATAATTAAATATTTAAATAGGCTTAGCAGTAATAGAGAGTTGGTGTAAATGAAAAAAGCAATTAAACAAAAGTTATTAAATTTAGTCACTATTGATCCAAAAGATTATTGCATTAAAACACATTTAGATGCAAAACATATTGACATTTTAAACTATGTAAAAAAAGATGTATTTTTGGCATTCATAAATAAAGAAGTTTCACAAATGGAAATTTCAGCAGCTTCAGGAACAGCTCATTTTGAAGATGAGTTAATGAAGGCTAATAACTATGATGAGTTTGTAAATATAATTTTTGAATATGGTTTTGATATTAATGAAAGTATTGAAAAAAATTTAAAAAAGGATTTTGAATCTTATAAGAAAAAAGCTTCTGTTCATTTTATCAATGAAATGAAATCATCTAAAAAAACTTTCATTAGTCTAAATAGAAATGCTAAGCAATACTACAATGACACTTCAAGATGACCATTACATATTGCTTATCAATTTATAAAAGGTAAATTAAATAGTGATGTTGTCATTAAAGCACCTTTAGTTATTCAAAAAGTAGAAATTGTTGAAGAAGGTTCTAAATTATTTTTAAGAAGAATTGAAGATGAAATTATTATTAATGAAAAGGTTTTAGTAGTTTTAAATAAAGAATATCCTAACAACATTTCTTCAGATGAATTATTTAAACCAATACCTCTTGAAGAAACTGTAAAAAGATTTGAATCAATGGTAAATTATGAAATACCTATTATCAAAGGTGTTGAATATTTTATTAATGAAGATAATAAAGAATTGCTTGAAAAGTATGCTACTCTTAAAATTGAACCTTCAGTTGTATTAGGTTTCTTTGAACCAGGTGGATCAGCTTTAAAACAAGATTTAGAAAAAATGATTGAGATGAATATAGATCCATTTGATTCTCAAATTGATGGTGGTAAAAATTCTTCAAATGAATTTAAATCAAATAAATATTATGAAGATAAAGTAATTAAAAATCCAGATATTTTGGAATTAAATCATCCACTGAACATATTTCAAAAGTATGCTGTAGCTTCTTCTTTACAACAATCAACACTAATTTATGGTCCACCAGGTACAGGTAAATCTGAAGTAATTTCAAATATTATTTCTAATGCCTTAATTAAGGGTAAAAATGTATTAATGGTTTCTGAAAAGAAAGCAGCTCTAGATGTTATTATAAATAGAATTAAAACATTGAATCAGTTTACATTGTATTTATGTGACAATAGAAAAAGAGAAGATTTTTACAAAAAAATTGACTCACTAAATAGTTTATTAGGTACCCAATGATATCGTGAACCTTCTAGATATTCTAGAAATGCACAAATTGAACCTCTAAAATTGGAATCAAGTGAATTGATGTTCTTCAACAATTATCTAGATTGATATAAAGAACTAATGAGATTAGTTAATAAACACTGAGATATAGAGGATTATGATGATAAGATATTTGGTTTAGATTACCAACAATATCAAAATATCAAAAATGAACTTGGTGAACAAATATATACTGAATGATTAGTAAGTATTATCATTGAAGGTACAAATGAAAGTACAACTTTATATGAAAAAGTTCAAGAAATCATGAACAATTATAACATTGTAAAAATTGAAGATTTCTTTAATGAATACTTAAAATATAAAAAATTCATTAAGAAATTTAAATTTGAAGAAACATTATCTCCAGGCGATATAACAAAACAAATTAAAAAAGTAAAACAAAAAATTACTACAAATATTAAATTGGTTGAAAACTTCTTATTAGGAGGTAAAAAATTAGTTTCAATATTTGAAGGCTATAGTCAATTTGTAGAAAAATACAGTAATTTACCTGAATTTATTGATTTTAATGAGAAAACTCAAAAACAAAAAGAAGCTTTTTTAGATACAATTGATGATTTCCAAATATTCAGTAAAAAGTTATTTTCAAGAAAACCTGAATGAAAAGAAATTACTAAAAGAGAGTTAGTTTCAAAAGTAAATAAATATAGTAAATTTAGTGACAAATATAAAAAAGAAATTTCAAAATTCAATTGATATAAATTTTTAGATGATAATTTCAAAAAAATTGATAAATTTTTAGAAATATTTAATTCTGTTAAAGAAGATAACTCTAAAGCTGAGATAATTTTTGCTGAATTTGTTGTTAATAATAAAGTTATTGATGATATTAATCAATGTGAATTACCAATAAAATCAATTAAAGATAATTCAAAAAATATGAATGAAATTATTGAAATGTTTGTTGACTACATTTCAAATGAAGATGTTTTAGAACATGAATTTGTTGAAGATTTAATAAAATTCAAAGACTTTATTAAATATGATGAAGGTTTTTTAACTGATCTATACAATATTAGAGAATTCTTCACACCATTAAATATAAGCATGTATAAAGAGTTTTCATGATTATCATTACCTTATGTAAAAACTCTTTATCTAGAAAATTTTGTTTTATTTAATTTAAAAGAAGTTGGTGCTATTATGCAACATATTTCTTCACCAATTACTGATGAACAATTTAAGAAAATAAAAATTATTGCTTTATGAAATGATATTGTTAAAAATAATCCTATGTTCCTTGAACTTAAAGGTATTAATTTACAAGATATTATTACTCAACTAAGAAGAGAAGAAATTAGATCAGCAAGTATTGTTGAAGAATTAATTTTCAAAAAATATATCAATTCATTAAGAAATTATTTAATGAAATTATCTAAAGAAGAAAAAGATGAAGTTGCAAATGTATTAAGAATTGCTTCATCAGGTACATTGCCACCAATTAATCAATTTGTTAGAAAATATTATTCATCACTAAAGAAATTATTCCCTGTTTGAGTAGCTAACCCAGATAATGTTGCAGATATGATTCCATTAAATGCAGAAGAATTCTATTATGGAATATTTGATGAAGCATCACAAATGGCAATTGAAAGATCATATCCTTTAGTTTATAGAACAAAAATTAAAGTTGTTTCTGGTGATGATAAACAATTAAAACCAACATCATTCTTTGCTAATAAATTATCTAATGAAGATTATGATCTTGATGATTTTGACTCTGCAGAATCATTATTGGAAAGAGCAAAAGTATCATGATGAAATGAATTCCATTTAAAAAATCACTATAGATCTAAATCAAAAGAATTAATTGAATTTTCTAACAAATTCATTTATAACAATAATCTTGAGGTTGCTACAAAATGTGGTGTTGTAGATAAAGGAATTGAAGTTATTAATGTTAGAGGTACTTGAAATCAAGTAAATAAAGAAGAAGCTGAAAAAATCATTGAAATTTTAAATTCAAGATATAGTGACTATGAAAAAATTCTAATTGTTACATTTAACTCAAGACAATCACAATTAATTGAAAATATGTTAATTGAAAAAAACTCAACATTTGATGAAGCTCTTAGAGAAAAAATTGAAAAAAACTTTGTTGTAATTACCAACTTAGAAAATGTTCAAGGTAATGAAGGTGATTTAGTAATTCTTTCTGTTTCATATGGAAGAAATTCTGATGGAGTAGTAAGAAATAATTTTGGTCCATTAAATTCTAAAGGTGGATCAAATCGTCTAAATGTTGCTATCACTAGAGCAAAATCTAAAATGATTATTATAAAATCACTATATGGTAATGAAATTAAAGTTTCAAATGCTAATAATAAAAATGCAATTATATTTAAAAAATTCATTGAATATTTAGATGCTCTTGACAATGATCAATCTATTGAAGTTGTTAATAGTGAAATGGAAAATGTGGATTCAATTAATGAAGGAACATTAGAAATAACTATTACTGAACAAAAAATTAAAGATGAAAATGCTTTAGAATTTACAAGTGAAATTGTAAAAAGTATTTATGCTGATTTAATTAAAAATTTAAGTAGTAGATATGAAATCAAAGTTGACTTTAAGGTTGGTTCAAAAAATATTGATTTATTAATTGTTAATAGAAAAAAACAAACAATTGTAAAAGCATTATTAGTTGATCAATGAAAAACAAATAGAACTATTAAAGAAATGATTGAGGAAGTAGATCGTCAATACTTCTTAGAAGATCGTGGATATAGTACATTTAAAATTAATGAATATGAATGACATCTTGATAAAGCTAGAGTTATTGAAAAAATTAAACTAAGCTTAACAAATGATCAATCAAGCAATATTGACTATATTATTTGACAATCAGAAAAATAATTTTAAATAATTATGATTTAATTTATATTGATATAATATTTATAATCAAATTAGAATTATTTATTTTTATTAAAAATTAATATAAATTCAAAAAGGAGATGTTTATGAAACCAAATTTAAATAGAATTAATGCTGAATGTTCAACATGTTCAAAAAAACATGAATTATTAACAACAGCTAAAGAAGTTACAATTGATGTGTGTTCTGGATGTCATTCTTTTTACACTGGTGATTCATCAGTTGCTAAAGCAACAGGAAGAATTGAAAGATTTAAAAGAAGAGCATCAGCTGCTAATAAATAATTCATTATTTTATATTAATTAAACAAAATATAAAAAACACATAGGATTTTGTATTCTTTTCAATGTGTTTTTTTATTTATAAAATTTAACTAATTTATTAACTATGATTGATCTATCTTAATCATGTCTTTATATTTTTTATATCTAATATGCGATATTCACATCATTAATAAACATAACCCATCCATAAATATAACAATTGGATACTGTTGTTGTCACACAGCAAAATGTTTGAAGTAAAATAATGCAGTAGAAGCAGCACCTAATGCAAAGAAACCAAGCATACTTAAATATATGAAGAATACATATAATTTTTCCTTATTTTTTGTTTCAAAAAACTCTGATAGTGAAAACATCATAGATCTTATATTACCTGTCATAAAAGTTAGATTTATTATGATTTTATCATCGAATTTTAATTGAACATGTCTAAAAGAAACAGCAATAATTGCTCCTATTGCAGATAAACCTACACCACTAATAATATTTAAAACATCTAAACTATCATTATTGTTGAATTTTCAGATTGCAGATGGTATTAATAAAATAATAATCAAGGGCATTAATACATAGTGATAATTTATTTTTTTATATTTTAATCATCTACAAAGCATGTGAAATAACAACACAAAAATACAAAATGAAATGAAAATAATTATTAAATATGCGCTATAAAGAAAATCATTATAAATGAATGAAATAAAGATCTTAACTAAGTTACCAGTTTGAACTGTGGTAAAAGATTGATCTCTATATAAAAATGAAAATCCATCTAATAATCCACCAAAAAAACATCCTATAGCTGTTAAAAGAAAGTCTCAAGTTAATATATGTTTTTTCATAAATTATTATTATATATATAATAAAATGTTTTGAATAAATTTATTAATAACCCATTTTTTCTTCATATTCATCTAGTGAACCTCTAAATATGAATGAAGAATCATTCCTTAGTTCTAAAATAACATTAGATTCCCTGATCAAAGCTCTATTATATGTAGTAAATATTGCAATTGAATTATATTTATTTATAGCCTCAATAACAGCATCAATGCTTTCAGTATCTAAATGATCTAATGGTTGATCAAATATAATTGCATTAGAATCAATTAACATCATTCTTGAAAACATCAATCTTGATTTTTCTCCTCCAGAAATCTTCTGAACATCTTTGAATACACTATCTCCACTAAATAACATTTTTCCAAGAAAAGCTCTCATTCTTTGATCTGAAATATCTTTTCTTTCTTCAGTTTCATTATTAATTGGTCATAAACGTAACCAATCAATCATTTGTTTGCTTTCATTAAAATATTCTGAATTATCTGAAGGGAAGTATTCTACTTTAATAGTTGAACCTCATTTAAATGAACCAGTAAAATTCTTTTCCTTACCAGCTAAAATTTCTAAAAACTTTGTTTTAGCAATATCATCATCACCAATAACAGCTAATTTATCACCTGGTTTTAATGAGAAAGATACATTATCAAATAATTGAATTCCATTAGAGTCTTTATATCCTAGTTTCTCAACCTCTAAAATTTGTTTTCCAGGATTTTTATTAATTTCAAATCTAATAAATGGGTATTTTCTTGTTGAAGGAATAATTTCATCTAATTCTATTTTTTCTAATGCTTTTTTTCTAGAAGTAGCTTGTTTAGATTTAGATGCATTGGCTGAAAAACGAGCTATAAAACTTTGTAATTTTTCTATTTGCTCTTGTTTCTTCATATTTGATTGCTTTTGCAATTCAGCCATTAATTGAGATGATTCTTTTCAAAATGAATAATTACCAGTAAACATTTTAGCTTTACCAAAATCAATATCAACAATGTTAGTGCATATTTCATCTAAAAAATCGCTATCATGAGAAACAACAATGACAATTTTGTCATAATTATTAATAAAATTAATTAATCACTTTATTGATTTTAAATCTAAATGGTTTGTGGGCTCATCCATTATTAAAATATCTGGATTACCAAAAAGTGCTTTAGCTAATAAAACTTTAACTTTCTCAGTTGATTTTAAATCCTTCATCAAATATGAAAACTTCTCTTTAGGTATACCAAGAGCATTTAATAATACATGGGCATCATTTTCAGCATTTCACCCACCCATTTGACCAAATAATTCTTCTAATTCAGCAGCTCTAGCATAATCTTCTTCATTAGAATTAGGATTCATATATATTGCATTTTTTTCATCTTGGATTTTGCTTAATTTCTCATTACCCATAATGACTAAATTAGTAACATTTTGATCATTATATTTAAAATGATCTTGTTCTAAAACAGATATTCTTTGATTTTTTTCAACATAAACTTCTCCAGAAGTAGGTTCAATTTGACCTGAAAGGATTTTTAGAAATGTTGATTTACCAGCTCCATTTGCTCCTATTATTCCATATGTATGTCCTTCATTAAATTTAAGATTAACATCTTGAAAAAGTTTTTTATCAATAAAAACTTTTGAAAGATTTCTAACTTCTATCATTTTAATTTTCTCCCTTTAAGCTAATTAATTATGTAACCATTATTTTATATTAAAAACAAATTAATTAACAATGTTAATTAATGATGAAACCAATTTGCAGAATTATTCAATTTCTCTAATATTTTTTCCTTTTAAATTTACTATCTTAGTTAATGATTTTATTTTATCAATTAATTTCTCTACTTTCATATTTTCAAGATCTCTTGATTTTATTCATATTTTTTTTAATTCTTCAATTGAATAATTAGATGAGAAACAAACTGTTTTTTTTCATTTTAATCTATACTCTAATATTGGTAATAAATTTGAAAATAAAAATCAACTATTTGGTTTTTCAGAACCAATATCATCAATTATCAAAATATCAACATTTTTCATTTTATTTATAATCTCATAATTTAAATCATTATTTTTATCTAAATTTCTAATCATAGCCTCAAATAAATCAAATGTAGATACAAAAATTATACTTTTGTTTTTATTTACAAAATAATTAGATAAAGCATTTAAAAAGAATGTTTTGCCTAGTCCAAATGAACCTCAAATATATATACCTTTAATATATTGATCATTTTGAAAACTTTCATATGCATTTTTAAATCATTGTGCTAGTTCTGTTCTATCATTTTCATGTAAACCAGGATAGTTTCAATAAAATTTATTCTTATCAATTTTATTTTTTAAATTTTTTTCTCTTGGAGATGAAAAAATAACATCATTATTTGGATTAGATATGGAATTTAATCAATGATAATTATTGAATTTAATCAATTGATTAGCATCAGGATTTTTAACATAAATGCTAGTAATTGTTTTATCATCATAAATAATAGGTTTAGTTATGTATTCATATTCATTGATATTTTTATTTTCATCAATAATTTTTATAAAAATATCATATCCTGATTCTATTTGATTATCATTTAGCTTTAATTCCTTGATAATCTGTTTAATTAATTCATTATTAAGAATATTTTTTTTATTCATTAGAACATTCCTTTAATATCATCTTCATTAAATATTTCTTCTAAAGTTATATTTTTATTTAAATTCATAGAATCATTGATTAGATCATTAGATTTTTTTATATTTTTTTTGTTTTTTTTGAATTGTTCAATAACTTTTAATTCATGTTCTACATCATTAAAACTTACAATTGATCGGTCAATAAAATCTCTAGCTATTTTTAAAATATAAGCATGAGAAATGTCATTATTTACATTAACTGAAAAATTAATTAATAAATTGATTGAATTATCATTAAAGCCAATTTTTAATAATGAATTAATCAATTGAGAATCATAATATGTAGGATTTCTTTTCATAAAATATTTTATGAAACTAGAACTAGGTAGATTATATATATTCTCTTCATGGGTACCATATGATTCAATTGATAATTCTAATGTTGAATGTTCATCATTTCCAATGATATTTTCCTCAAAATTATTTGGAAATACATCTTGATATTTTCTAGAAATATTTTTATAACTATTTTTGTTAATATATTTTTTCTTTTGATTAAAATAAATTCTTTCATACTCAATTTTACCTATTACTTTAATTAAGTGATTTTTAAGAATAGGATTTTTATCAATAGATTCAATATTACTTGGTTTTATTAAATTGTAGATATATGAATCTTCATTTTCTTTTTTTCAAGTACAAACTAATCCAACTGCTTCTAATTTTTCAATTGCACTATTATATGTATGATCATTTAGATGTAAATATTTTGTTAAATCCTCAATATTAAAGATTTTTTTCTCATCACTATTATTTAAATCATGAAAATATTCATATAACATTGTACTTACTGGTCCAATAATTGGTAAATATAGCTTTCTTAAATTTAAATAATCATTTGGTGCTAATTTATTATGAGCATCTATTAAAAATACCATTTTACTCATAATAGCCCCTTTTCATATAGAAAATATTGATATAAATTTTTAGTTTTTAATGATCTATGTCTCTATTTTATCAATTTCATTTTTTCCAGTTGAAAAACATTAAAAAAATACCTTTTTTTACATTTTTTTAACAACATTATCAACAATTGGAAATTATGATATAACCGCATATTTTAGTGAAAAATGCTACATTTTCCACAATGTTAATAAGTCTTATTTATTTCATAAAATAAATTTAATAAAAACCTTAAATATATTGGTAAATTTGATTAATCTTAAAGCATCTCTAAATTGATGAAGATTTTTTATTGCTAAAACTAAATGCATCCAGCATAAATGAAAAATTTTAATGCTTATCTAACTTGCTTTGTTATTTAAGTGCATAAACTAATAATAAGTTTATGCTTAGTAAATTTTGTATTATAATATTTGGTTATAATAATTGTATTTCCAAATATAATTGATTTAAATTTATGAAAATGAATAAGAAAAACAAAAAAAATACAATACCAGATGAAGAACTTCAGTTGCTTCTAAACACTAATAAGGAACAGGGACTTACAAATGAAGAAGTAATAGCAAGAAGACAAAAATTTGGTCCTAATTTATTAGTAAAACAAAAAAAAGAACCTTTTATTGTTGCTTTCATTAAAACATTAATTTTTGAAATGATGTCTCTTCTATTATTAGTAACTGGATTAATTGGTTTAGCTTTAGCTATATATGAAAATATTGTAGGTACTGGAACATACATTATTTCATATATTGAGGCAATAGTTTTATTATCAATTGATATCATAAATGGTTTGTTTGGAACAATTCAGGAAAGAAAAAGTAATAATGCTATTGATGAACTAGAAAAAATGACTTCTCCTATGTCAAAAGTATTAAGAGAAGGAAAAATAATTCAAATCCCTTCTTCTGAAGTTGTTATTGGAGATGTAATTATTGTAGAAGCTGGTGATAGTGTTAGTGCTGATGCTATATTATTTTTTGATTCCCACCTAAAGGTATCAGAGGCAATATTAACTGGTGAATCGGAAGTTGTATTGAAGGATGCAAATTTTGAATCTAAGAATGATTCTCCAATTGGAGATCAAAAAAATAAAATATTTTCAGGAACTAGTATATTAAATGGTAAGGGTTATGGAATTGTTTGTGGAATTGGTAATAATACTGAAATTGGTAAAATAGCTGATTTACTAAATAATAGTGAATCAATGCTATCTCCACTTCAATATAAATTACAAAAACTTGGTAAGATACTAGGTATTTTCGGGATTATTTTAACCATATTAACATTTGTTTTCTCACTTCTTGTAATAGAAAATGTAATTACTAATCCAGATGTTGTAGGGGCAGTTCAATCATCATTATTATTAGCAATTTCATTAGCTGCAATTGCTATTCCTGAAGGTTTAACAGCTATTGTGACAATTGTTTTATCTATTGGTGTTAAAAAAATGACCAGTAAACATGCTTTAATTAAAAAATTACCATCTGTTGAAACATTAGGTTCAACATCAGTTATTTGTTCAGATAAAACTGGTACATTAACTATGAATAAAATGGCAATAACAAAATTATGGACTATAAATGATGATGATCAATATGATATTAAATTGAATGAATCTAAAAAAGAAATGTTGATTAAAGCATCATTGTGTACTGATGCTGTTGTTGATGAAAATCCAGATATTAAAAATAGAAAAACTCCAATTGGTGATCCAACTGAGATTGCTATTCTAGAATTAGCTATTAAGAATGATATTTCTATATTGAATCTAAAAAATAATCTAAAAAGAATAGGAGAAATTCCATTTGACTCTAACCGTAAGTTAATGTCAACAATCAATGAAATTAATAATAAAAAAATGTTGATTGTTAAAGGAGCTCCAGATGTTGTATTTAAAAGATGTAAAAAATTTAATTCAACTGAAGCACAAAAGATTTATAATGAATGATCTGATCGAGCTATAAGAGTTCTAGCTATAGCTCAAAAAGAAATAAAATCAAATGTTCCTGATGATATTAATTCTGAAGATTATGAATTTGATTTAGATTTCATTGGTTTAATTGGTATGATAGATCCACCAAGAGAAGAAGTGAAAATATCAATTAAAGAATGTATATCTGCTGGTATTAAACCTGTTATGATAACTGGAGACCATCTAAATACTGCTAAAGCAATTGCTAAAGAACTAGGAATTATTACAAATGAAGAAAAACAATTAGCCATAACTGGTGTTGAATTAGATAAATTGTCAGATGAAGAATTTTTTGCAAATATTGAAAAATATTCTGTTTATGCTAGGGTAAATCCTGAAAATAAAATAAGAATTGTTCAAGCTTGACAATCAAAAAATCAAGTTGTTGCTATGACTGGTGATGGAGTTAATGATGCACCTGCATTAAAAGCTGCTGACATAGGTTGTGCAATGGGTATAACTGGAACAGATGTTTCTAAACAAGCAGCTGATATGATCTTGATGGATGATAATTTCTCTACCATTGTTGAATCTGTAAAACTTGGAAGAAATATTTATGAAAATATTAGAAGAATAACTTTATTTTTATTATCATCAAATGTAACAGGTATATTTTCAATTGTCTTTGGAATGGTCATATTCTATTTAATTTTTGAAATTGGTGGATGAGGAAAAATTAGACCTGAACAATTAACAATAAATGGAGTTCCTGAAAGTATTTCAAACGAATTTGCAAACTATTTAAATAGTAATATTAGATTCCAAACAACCATCACTACAATATTAATTTTGATTCATCACTTAATAATTGAAACGTTCCCTGGAGTTGCTCTAGGAGCACAACTCACTACAACAGATTTAATGAATCAAAGACCAATATCAAAATATGAATCAATATTTGCTAGAGGTCTAACTAAGAAAATTCTTTTATATGGTTTGTTACATGGTGTATTTACAGTTATTGCATTTATCATAGGTTATCAAATAGCTTTAAGTACTAATGCTCCATTGTTAAGATTTTATTATGGAATAATTGCTACATTTTTAACACTATCAATTGGTGGAGTGTTAAAATCAATAGTCATGTGTTCATCTTCATTTATATTCAAACAAAAATTCAATGAAAGTAAATGAATATACTTAAGTTCCTCAATTTCAATATTATTAATATTAATCATTATTCTTATTCCACAACTTACATGAGTATGTGTCGAAAAACATGATATTTATAGCTCTGATATAATTAATTTTTTAAATGAAAACAATATAGATTCTAGTCAAAATCAAGAATTAGAAAATACTTTATTCAAGGCATATAAAAATTTAAGTGGTAACATTGAAGATTATAATTATGCAAATTGAGCAGTATATTTAGTTGGAATTGGATTTGGAATTTTAACTTTATTAACATTAGAATTACTAAAATATATTGAAAATTCTACATCTAAAGAAAAAAGGAATAAAATAGTTGATTTTGAATTAATACAAAAACCAGAACCTTTTAGTTTTAAAAAAATATTTTCATTTAAAAATTAGGACAAAATATGAGCAAACAAAAAAATGGTAATAAAAAAAGAAAATATGTAGCTAATTATTTTTTTATAGCTGAAAAAATAATTAAAAAATATAGACCAAATACAATTGTAACAATGCAATTTTTTCAAAGAAAAGATAATGCAATATTATCAGGAATAAATGAAACATTGGATTTTTTAGAAGAAAACACAGATACTAGTAAATATAGAATTAAGTATTTACCTGAAGGTTCTAGAATAAATTCTCTAGATGTAGTTTTAGAACTAGAAGGACATTATGAAGACTTTGGTGTATATGAAGGTGTTATTGATGGAATATTAGCTAGATCCACTTCAATTGCTTCTAATGCTAATGAATGTAAAGAAGCAGCTAATGGTAAAGAAATTATTTATATGGGAGATCGAGGAGATCACTATATTAATCAAGAAATTGATGGACATGCTGTTGAAGTAGCTGGAATTAAAGGTCATTCTACATTAGCTGGTTCGAGAGGAAATAAAGAAGTTATTTTTGGTTCAATACCACATGTATTAATTCAACATTTTAATGGTAATTTAGTGGAGGCAATGAAAGCATATAATGAATTATTTCCAAAAGAAAAAGATTTTATTGCTCTTGTTGATTATTCAAATGATGTTATTAAGGATTCGCTAGATGTTCTAAAAGTATTTGGTAAAAAACTAAATGGAGTTAGAGTTGATACTTCAAAAAATATGATTGACCATATGTTTGATAATGAAAATAAAAAAGAAAAATATTATGGTGTATGTGTTGAACAAATTAAAAGATTGAGAAAAGCACTAGATAAAAATGATGGTAAACATGTAAGAATAATAGTATCATCTGGATTTGATCCTGAAAAAATCAAATTATTTGAAAAAGAAAAAGCACCAGTTGATGCTTATGGAGTTGGTGATTACATTTTAAGAATAACCCATCAGTTCACATGTGATGCTGTAAAAAATAATGGTAAATTGGAAGCAAAAGCTGGTAGAAAATTTAATCGAAATCCTAGATTAAAACTTTACAAAGGTAATAATAAAAAATAAATTTTAAATTGTAGTAATTTTTATAAACTAATTGAATCTAAAATTAAATTTTAATTTTGTTTTTTTATATAATTGACATTATGAAAAAGAAAGTGGCTCTTGCTTGTGAAAATTGCCATAATAAAAACTATTATGAGAATAAATCATCAATAGGAGAACGTTTAATAAAAAATAAATTTTGCAAAAAGTGTGGTTCATATCAAGTGCATAAGGAAGAAAAATAATGAAACAAGAGAATAAGGATAAAGTAATTAATTCTAATAATCAAATTGATATCAATCACAGTAATGACATTAATAAAGAACAAATTGCAGAAAATGAAGTAGTTAGTGAACATCACCCTGATAAAGAAAAAGCATACCCTGTAAGAAATTTTTTCAAAGAATTAAAGAGAGTTAGTTGACCAACATCTAAAAAAAACTATAAGTACTTTTTTTTGGTTTTTGTGTTTATAATATTTCTAGTCATATTTTTTGCATTAATATCTTGATGTGTAAGTGAATTATGAAAATGAATGGGGGTTAGTTAGTATTATGAAAAAAGAATGATATATGATTTCAATTATTACTGGTAAAGAAAAAAAGATAATTGAAAGCTTGAAAAACAAAATAGAAACTGCTAATATGCAAGATTTATTTGAAGAAATCAAAGTGTTTTGAATTCCTACAATTAGTTCGAAAGAAACCATTAAAAAAGCTCAAGGTAAAGATTACAAAATTAAAGAAGAAAATTTATACAAAGGCTATATTTTTATAAAAATGGAAATGACTGATGAAGCTTGATTTTTAGTTAGAAATACTGAATATATAACAGGATTAATTGGTTCTAGTGGTGGTGGATCTAAACCAACCCCTATATCAAATAGAGAATTTGATAAAATGCTAAAAAGACAACAAGAAAAAATTAATGAATTTAATTCTATAGAATATAAAAACCCTTATCAAGAAGGTGTTATTGTAAAAATTAAAGAAGGTACATTTAAAGATGAAAAAGGTACAATTATTGAAACAAACTTTGATAATTTATCTGCGGTTGTGGAAATAATAACCTTTGGTCGCAAAGTTCCTGTTGAATTTCCATATAATGATTTACAAATTATTAAGGAAAATTAATTTTAAATGAAAAGAATATGAAGACATTTTTTAGAATATGTCTCAAACTATAAAAAAACAATCTTATTAAATTATGTAATCTTTTTAATTTTGATTACTATATTATTGATAATTGATTTACTAACCAAACATTTTTTATTTAATGTAAATGATTCATCAATAACTTATTCAAATTGATTATTTGGGATTAGAAGTCTTAAAAACCCAGGATTAACTTTTTTTCCAGGTAATACTAATGTTGCATTAGTTACTTTTTTTAACATTATTATTTTACTTGCATGCTTATTTGGAATTTTGTTTTTAAGAAATTATTGAATTGTTGTATTTGTGTCTTTTATTTTTTCAGGATCATTAGGCAATACTATTGATCGGCTATCATTTCACTATGTAAGAGATATTATATTCTTACCTTGATGTGACTTAGGAACATTCAATTTTGCTGACATGGATGTGATTGTAGGTAGTTTTGGATGTGTTGCTACATGGGCAATTATTGCTATTACTAATTACTACAAAAATAAATAAAGGGATGTTATGGAGCAAAAAACAGTTAGAAAAATAGGTTTTATATCTGCTTTGTCAATATGTTTTACTTCAATTGTTGGTATTGGTATATTTTTAAAAAATGCCTCTGTTGGAGCAAATGTTGGCGGAAATGGATATTCTTGATTAGCTACTTGAATAATATCTGGATTATTAGCAATTCTTTTAGCTTTTCATTTTGGAAAAATATCTAGAATAGAATCCAAAAGTGGATTAACTGGATTAAATTCATGAGTACATGAAATTGTTGATAAAAAAAATACATGATTTAAAAAAATAACTACAGTAAATTATGGTTATTTTTATAATCCAATTCTTGCAATTTGTCTTTCATTTTTTACTGCTGAATTTTTTATTCAAATTTTTGAATCTGCAGGTGTCAATGTAAAACTAGATCTATGAGTATATGTATTGATTACAATATGTTTTTTATCATTCTTTATATTGAATAACTATTTTTCAATAAGATTTAGTGGGTACATCTCTATTGCTACAACTATTATAAAGACAATACCATTATTAATGGTTATTGTAATAGGTGTTTCATTCTGAAATCAACATAATAATGGTGGATCTAATGGATTTGATCAAAGTATAAGTTATGATAAAGCACTTCGTGGAATTATGTTATCAATACCAAGTGTGTTATTTGCATTTGATTCATTTATAGGTATTGGTTCATGGTCAAAAAATATTAAGGGTGGTCCAAAAGCTGTTTCAAAAGTCATTGTTGCTGCTTTAGTTGGTGTAACAATTATTTATTGTTTAATTTCCATTTCTTCTATTTTTCACTATCAAACAAATAATGGTGGTACTTCAGTATTAAATGTATTACTAGATTCTTTACCTAAAAATGTTCAAAAAGGTTTTACTATTTTTATATCAGTAATTATTTTCATTTCAGCATTTGGTACATCTAATTCAGCTTGTGGTACTACATTAAATGAATATAAAAATATTATATTACATGAAAATACAATCATGTCTAGTGGTATAAAAGTAAAATTTGGAAGTAAAAAAGCTGCATTGGTTTTATGTTTTATATTATTATCATTTTGATCATTGATTTTATTTATACCAGCAATTATTATGAATAATGATGGAATAATTGATGGCTTTTCTAATTTGATAGTTGTAGGAATCTTTTTAGTTTATTCATACTTAATTTTTTTATTTTGAAAAAATATTTATAGAAAAAATTTAATGACTGATTTAAATAAATCATGATTCTTTACATTCTTAGTTTTTATGACATTAATTGGAATTGGTTTAGTATCATTTTTAAATCTATATTTTGTTATTGAAAACACAATTACAAATTGAAAAGGAAATTCAAATTGAGGATTATTCTTAGATTCTGGAGTTAAAATGAATAATTTAGCTGTTTTAATTTTCTATGCTTGCTTCTTTGGTGCATTTTTTGCCTTTCCATTTATAAACTATAAATTTGTTAAAAAAGCAATTTAGTGAAAAATATTATTTATTTTGATTTTTTTGTTGAGCATAAATAAATAATCCAATAGTTTCAAGATTATCAATAAATCATCATTTATTTCTTGAAAAATATTTTGAATCTCCACCTGAACAAATAACTGGACAATCAATATTTAATTTTTTCTTAATGTTATCAACAATATTTTCAATATTATTAACTAAACCAATTGAAATTGCTTCATTTGTATTGAAACCCATAATTTTATCAGTAGAAACAAATTCAATATTTTGTATATCAGTAGTGTTAATAATAGTTTTAATAGATTGAGTTATACCTGGTAAAATGATACAACCAGATAATTTACCATTTTTAATATGATATACAACACATGCAGTTCCAGCAGAAACTACAATTGCTTCTTCGGCAAAAGTATTAACATAACACATTTGAGTCAGAATATCAGAACCTAATTGATAAGGATTATATAAATTTGTTAAATCAATAAAAGAGACATTTTTTCAAGAAATAAAATCACATTCTTTATTTAAATTTAAAAAATATTTTTCAATAATTTCATTTAGTGAGCTAACAACTGAACTTATATAAACTTTATCAATATTACAATCTAATTTTTCTAAAGTTTGATCTATTACATTTTTATAATTTTCACTCTTTAACAAACTAGTTTCTATTGTTTCAACAACTAGCTCATTTATATTATTTGATTTTAAAAAAGCAAATGATGTATTTGTATTACCAATATTTACATATAGATTATTTTTCATATTAACTTTAATTATAATATATTATAATTGCTTTTTAATTTGCAAAACTAAGCATTAAATAAAAGAGATCTTTTTTGATTAAAAATAATCAAATATCAAATAGACAAAAAGTTTAATTTATTTTTAGCCATTAAAAAATTCATTTTGTTATAATAAACATTGAGGATTTACTCCTTGATATTTTTTTAAAATATCCAAAAGAGATGACCATAAGGAGGTCAACATGTCAAAGTATGAAATTATGTTGATTCTTGATCCTACATCAGATGAAAAAATAGTATCTGATATTTCTAGTTCTACTTTCAAATCAAAAGATGTAAAAATTGAAAAACTTGAAAGAACAGAATTAGCATACGAGATCAATAAATCAAAAACTGCAAAATATCTTATTATTAATGTAACAGCTACAGGTGAAGAAATTAATGAATTCACTAGAAAATCAAATATCACAAAAAGTATTTGAAGAATTTTGAGCATAAATCTTGACACTGAAAAAGGTTTACAAAGAAAATCAAAACCTAAAGTGTTTAAAAAACCTATGTTTAACAACAGAAAACAACAATCAGGTGATAAAGAAAAACAAAATCAAGAAAATATCACTGATGGTAAAAAAGAAAGTAAAGTAAGCAATAGTTCAAAAAGAAAAGCTTCTACAAGTCCAACAGCTGAAAACAATTAATTAATAAACAAAAAATATTAAATAGAAAAGAAACAACAAAAAATGAATTTAAACAAAGTAATACTGATAGGAAGAATATCTCAAGAAATAATACCTCAAGAATCTAGAACTGGAATTAGTTATGTTAGATTTAATTTAGCTATTAATAGAGATATTCAAAATAGAAATAATGAAGATGTAACTGATTTTATTCCATTAGTAGCTTTTGATAATACTGCAAATTTTATTAATCGTTTTTTTAATAGAGGTGATCTGGTTAGTGTTGTGGGTTCATTGCAGTCTTCGCAATATACATCTAAATCAGGTGACAACATTTCATCTTTATCAGTTCTTATTGATCAAATTAGATCATTAGAACCAAGATCAGTAACACAAGCAAGAGCTGAGAAAAAAAATACAACTTCAATTAATACTAGTTCAAATCCTATTGTTGAAGAAAAACCTACTTTTCATGAAGAAAATAGTAATAATGATGCATTATCAAATTTAGATGATGATAATCCATGAGAATTAGATTTTTAAATTAAAGTATTACAAGTTAAGAGGAGAAAGATATGGCTATTATTGCTAAAAAAAATGTTAAAAAAAGAAGAAATTCTAAAAGAAGACCATGTTTATTTTGTTTAGAACAAATGGAATATATTGATTATAAAAACACTGAATTAGTTTCAAAATTTATTAATGCTCATGGAAAAATTATGCCATCAAGAGTAACCGGTACATGCTCAAGACATCAAAGAGGATTAAGTACTGCAATAAAAAGAGCAAGAATTATGGCATTAATTCCATTTATCTCTGAAAGAATTAGAAGATAATTCAAATTGTCTTATGATTTGCAATATAATTTAGGACTTATTAATTAATAAATAAGTCTTTTATTTTGCTAAGCTTCAAACTTTAAAATAATAAATAAAAATATTACTTTAAATTCTTGTAGTTAATTTTTAATAATTAAACAATAAATATATAATAATATATTAATATGTCAAATTATAGTGCTAAGAATATTGTTACATTAAAAGGTCTTGAAGCTGTTAGAAAAAGACCTGGGATGTATATAGGTTCAACTGATGTTAATGGATTACATCATTTAGTTTGAGAAATTTTTGATAACTCAGTTGATGAAGTTTTAGCAGGTTATGCTACTGATATAAAAGTTACTTTAAAAAAAGATGGATCTGTTATTGTTGAAGATAATGGTAGAGGAATTCCAGTTGATTTACACTCAAGTGGAAAAACTGGTGTTGAAACTGTTTTTACTGAACTCCATGCTGGAGGTAAATTTAATAATGATGCATATAAAACGGCTGGTGGTCTTCATGGAGTTGGTTCTTCTGTAGTTAATGCATTGTCAACACACTTAACTGTTATTGTTTTTCGAGATAAAAAAATTTATGAAACTAAATTTGAAAATGGAGACAACATCATTCAAAGAACAAAAGTTATTGGTACTACCTCTAAAAGAGGTACTTTAGTTCAATTTTGACCAAACTACCCTATTTTTAAAAATGCAAAATTATCATATGAAGTAATATGTGAAAGATTAAGAGAATCTTCATTTTTATTATCAAATTTAAGAATAGTTGTTGTTGATGAAAATACTAATCAAAAAGAAGAATTTCATTATAAAGATGGTATTAAATCATTTGTTTCATTTATTAATCAAAACAAAACAACCATTTCTGACATTTTTTACTTAAATGATAAAAATGCTAAAACAGGTATTGAGGTGGAAATAGGAATGCAATATAATGATGGATATAGTGAAACCATTGTTTCTTTTGCAAATAATGTTAAAACAAGAGATGGTGGAACTCATGAATCTACATTTAAAACTTCTTTAACAAAGGCAATCAATGACTATGCTAGAGAAAAAGGATTTTTAAAATCAAGAGATGCTAATTTTGAGGGATCAGATATTAGAGAAGGAATGGTTGCTGTTATTTCGGTTAAAGTACCTGAAACAATTCTTGAATTTGTTGGGCAAACAAAAGATAAATTATCAACACCTGAAGTTAAAAAAATTATTGAAGAATCTGTTCAAAAGAATCTTTATTTTTGATTAAATGAAAATAAAAAGAATTCTGAAAGAATTTTATTGAAATCAAAACAATCAAAAGAAGCTAGAGAAGCTGCTCGTAAGGCTAGAAATGAAACTAGAAAAGCTAAAGATAAAATGAGTGAGGTGAAAATATTATCAGGTAAATTAACACCAGCTCAATCAACAAAAGCTTCCGAAAGAGAATTATATTTAGTTGAGGGTGATTCAGCTGGAGGTTCAGCTAAATTAGGTCGTGATCGTAGATTTCAAGCTATTCTTCCACTAAGAGGTAAAGTTTTAAACACTGAAAAAGCTAGATTAATTGATATATTAAAAAATGAAGAAATAGCAACAATCATTAATTGCATAAATGCTGGAATTGGTTCAGATTTTAAAGTTGAAAATTCTAAATACAACAAAATTATTATTATGACAGATGCTGATACTGATGGGGCTCATATTCAAATTCTTTTATTAACATTTTTCTTTAGATATATGAAACCATTGATTGCAGCTGGAATGCTGTACATAGCTCAACCACCATTATTTAAATTAGCATTCAATAATAAAAATAAAAAAGAAAATATTTATTTTTGGTCTGAAGATGAATTAAAAACATATTTAAGTCAAAATAAATCAAAATCTGTTGAAATTCAAAGATACAAAGGTCTTGGAGAAATGAATTCTGATCAATTATGAGAGACTACAATGGATCCAAGAACAAGAACATTAATTAAAGTAACAATTCAAGATGAAGCAATTGTTGAAAGAAGGGTTTCAATCTTAATGGGGGATGCAGTTGAACCTAGAAAAGACTGAATTAATAAAAATGTAGAATTTTCATTAGAAGATAATTTTCAAATTAATCCATCAAAAACTGGTGTAGAACAATAAAAAATAAAATAAGGTGGTGAATAATATGTCAAAAAATAATTTAGATTTTGAAGAAAAATTAGAATATCAATCATTAGATTCGATCATGTCTGATCGTTTTGCAAGATATTCAAAATATATTATTCAACAAAGAGCGCTACCTGATGTAAGAGATGGACTTAAACCAGTTCAAAGGAGAATTTTATATTCAATGAATGATTTAGGTCTTCAATATGATAAACCATACAAAAAATCTGCAAGAGTTGTTGGGGATGTAATTGGTAAGTATCATCCACATGGTGATAGTTCAATATATGAAGCTTTAGTAAGAATGGCTCAAGATTGAAAGATGGGAGAGCCATTAATTGAAATGCATGGTAATAAAGGTTCAATTGATGATGATCCAGCTGCTGCAATGCGTTATACTGAAACGAAATTATCTAAGATCTCATCACTAATGTTGCAAGATTTAGAAAAAAATACTATTCCTTTTGCACCTAATTTTGATGATACTGAAAAAGAGCCAACTGTTTTACCTGCATATATCCCTAATTTATTATTAAATGGAGCAAAAGGAATTGCTTCTGGTTTTGCTACAGAAATTCCACCACATAACTTGGGTGAATTATTAGATGCTGTTATAGCTAAAATTAAAAAACCTGAAACATCTTGAAAATCATTAATGAAATATATTAAAGGTCCTGACTTTCCAACAGGCGGGATTGTTTACGGAATAAAAGGGATAGAAAATTCTTTTGAAAGAGGTCAAGGAAGAATTACTTTGTGTAGTAAATACACCATTGAAAAAGAAGGAAAAAATGATGTTATAAGAATTTTAGAAATCCCTTTTGGTGTTGTTAAATCTAAATTAGTTCGTGACATTGATGAATTAAGAGTTAATGGGCAATTAAATGGAATTAAAGAAGTCAGAGATGAATCAGATCGAAATGGTATTTCAATAGCAATTATTGTTGAACAAGAGTCAAATACTCAAACAATTGTAAATTTCTTAATGCAAAAAACTGATATGAAAATTTACTACAACTATAATATGGTTACTATTGTTGACAATGCACCTAAAGTTTTAGGTGTTGACAAAATGATTGATGCTTATTTAAAGCATATTAGACAAGTTAAAACTGCTGCCATAAAATTTGATTTAGCTAAATCTGAAAAAAGATTAGAAATAATTATTGGTTTTATTAGAGTAACTCAAATTCCTGATGAAGTTATTAAAGTTATTAGAGAATCTACTGGTGGGAAACAAGGAGTTATTGAAAACTTACAAAATATTTTAGGTTTTACATTAATTCAAGCAACAGCTATTGCTGAATTAAGACTATATCGTTTAAATAGAACTAATGTTTCAATTTATCATGAAGAAAAACAAGAACTTGAAGAAAAAATAAACTACTTTAAATTATTACTTTCAGATTCAAATGAATTCGACAAACACTTAATTGAAATGTTTAGAGAAATTAAAAAAGAGTATGCAGTTGAGAGAAAAACACAAATTATTGAAGAAGAATTAAACATAAATATTAAACAAGAAGAATTAATTAAACAAGAAGCTTGTTGAATTTCTTTATCTCAAGAAGGATATTTAAAAAGAATTACTAATAAAACTTTTGAATCAAATGAGTTGAATACATTTGGGGTAAAAGAAGGTGATAATATTATTTATTTTGATAAATCTAATACAATAAATAAATTATTAATTTTTACTTCATTAGGAAATTATGCAATAATTCCTATTCATAAAATCGAAGAAACAAAATGAAAAGATGAAGGACAATTCATTAGTGATTTTGTAGAAATTAATTCATCTGAAAAAATAATTTCAGTAATTGATATTAATTCTTTTAATGTTAAAGCATATGTAACATTAATTACTAAATTTGGTATTGGAAAAAGAGTTTTATTAAAAGAATTTGAAGCTTCAAGAATTTCTAAAATAATGAAGGCAATAAGTTTTAAAAAACAAAATGATGCTTTAGTTGCTGCTAAAGTATCAAATGGAATTGAAGACATTATCATCATAACTAATACTACTCATACTGTTAAATTTAGTGAAAATGAATTACCAATTCTATCAGCAAGAGCAAGTGGTAATACTTTAATTAAAGTAGAACATAACTGAGTAACTGCATTTGGAATATCTAACAAGAAGGAATCTATAACTCTAATTTTTGGACAAAACAATTATAAAAATATAAATTTTGCAGATATTGCTTATTCTTCTAGAGCTACTAAAGGACAACAATTAATTAGAAATCTAAGTCCTAAAAAAATAATAAGAGATGTTATTAAAAATAGAAAAACAAAATTCATTTTAAATAACAATGGACATATTGATTTAATTGATTTTGATCGAAGTTCAGTAATAGACAATATTATGGATGATAATTTCAATAAAATATCTAAAGTTAATGGAATGTCATATCCTATAATAAATTATCAAGTTAATGATCAAAATTCATACTTTAAAGTTAAATTTGATAATCAATCATCTAATGAAGTTATAAAACAAGCTGAAGAAAAAATAAACAATGTTTTTAAGACTAATGAAGAAAGATTGAAGGAAATTGATGATACTAAAATTGATGACATTTTAAAGAAATTAAAAATATAATCACTTTTAAAATATATTCTCTAAAATTAATATTTTATTATGCTTTTATAAAAAATAATTTTATGTTATTTTAAACATTAAAAACTAATAACAAATTTTGTCAAATTTAAAAGTATATTGTAGTTAATTACTCTATAAAGTATAACTTAATAAAAAAATAATAATTAATTTAATATTTTTAAAAAATATTAGTTTAAAATGAAAATGTAAAGTTAAATATTTATAAAAGTTAATAAAAAATAAAACAAGTGGGTGTATGTTTATGTCAACAAAATTAGAACCAGCAAATTTTCAAAAAATCAAAGTTGCTAATGCAATTGCCATAGGTGGAATGATTGGAGCAGGTAAGTCTACATTAACTAGAGCATTAGGTAAAAGACTAAATGCTGATGTTATTTATGAATTAAATGAAGGTGATGAATTACAAAACATTTTATTAAAAAGACTATATGAAGGTGATGAAACATCTGCTATAGCATTTCAAGTTTACTTTTTTTGCACAAGATTTGAAAATTATCGTCAAGGTGTTTTAAATCATAAATTATCGGTTTTTGATCGAACTATTTTTGAGGATCGTTTATTTGCTCATCAAAATATGACTGCTGATCCAATAATGTTTGGATTTTATGATGCAATGTGACATGAAAAAACTAAAGAACTAATTTATTCAGTAGGTGTTCCAAAGTTATATGTAATTCTTGATTTAAAATGAGATGATTTTAAAGAAAGAATATTTAAAAGAGGAAGAGATAGTGAAATTGATAATTTCTCTGAAAATGAAAATTATTTTAGATCGTTACATGATGTTTATGTTGACTATTTAATTAAAACATGTCAAATTTATGGAATTAATTATATTGTTGTTGATTCTAGTTTACCAACTGAACAACAAGTTGACTTAATTATTGATAAAATTAAAGAAGAGGAAATATTTGAAGGATTTTAAATTAATTATGAAATTTGAAAAAATTGAAAACTCATTTGGGACATATTATCACTATAAAAGCAAAAATAAACCTAAAGCTACAATTATCTTTGTTCATGGATTCGCTACCAATAGTGAATATCATGATGTTTTCATAAGACATATAATTGATGAATTTGATTATATTGCTATTCAATTACCTGGAGCTGGAGTTCATGATTGAAAAGAAGAAAAACAAAAACCAACTGTTGAACATATGGTTGATTATTGTATTAATCTTATTAAAAATCTTAATTTAGATAACTTTATTCTTTTAGGTCACTCTATGGGTGGTGGTATAGCTTTAAGACTAGCAAATTATTTTAGAAAAGAAACTATTGCACTAATTCTATCAACACCAATGAATTCAAGAATACCAGTTACAAAAATAACTAATTATTTTAAATTTAATCCTAAAAACTTTAAAAGTGCTAATATATTAATCAACATTTTATATCATGATATAAATAAAGCTTATGACAATGATCAACAAAAAGTATATGAAATTGTTGAAGAAGAACTTAACTATCAAATTAACACTCAAAAATTTATGACAAAATTAAAAAAATCAATGTTTTCTTTGAAAAATAGAAAATTATGTCGTAAAAATGAAAAGGAACTAGCAACTCCTACTTTAGTTATTATTGGTAAATATGATAAATTAATACCTCCAATTTCATTGTTTAGGGCATTTTTTAATAAAAAACAACAAGAAAAAGGAATTATTAAAATGGAAATTATGAATAATTCTGCTCATCTTCCATTTAAAGAACAAGAGATTGAATATGCTAAAGAAATTAAGGACTTTATTATTCATTATCTTGATAAAAAAGGAAAGTAGCAACTAATTATAAATGACTATGTTATAATGAAATAGCATCTCAAAAGAAATATTTATTTTAAAAATTTTCTTGATTTTAAGTTAATGAATTAAAAAAATATTTGCGCGATGCTCGGTTATTAAGAATAATAAATGATAGTAAATAATATAAATAGAGGTTGATTCTCATTTTTTTATGATAAAAGTTGATTTACATTTGCATTCATTTGTATCAAGGTCTAATGGTGATGGAATTAAATGAACATCATTATATGATGCTATCTTTAAATTAGTTGAAAACAAGGTTCAAATTGCTTCATTTTCTGACCATAATAAATTGGATGTTGATTTTTACTTAGAAGCAAAACAACTTGCAAAAACTGCTAATATTTTACTTTTACCAGCTATTGAAGTAAATGTTGTTCGTTTAGATGGTCAAATAGCAAATATTATTTATGTATTTGATCAAGATTTAACCAAAGAAGAATTGATTACAATTAGCAATATTGCAAATAAAGATATTCCTAAAAGAGGAATAAGTTTGAATAAATGTAATGTTATTTTTAATGATTTTAAAACAATTAAAATACCTCATGTTGGTAAAAGTGATCACTTTAAATATAATGATTTATTACAAATTGAATATGATGCAATTGAAATATCTAATGAAAATGATAAAAACTATCTAAGTGTCAAAAAGCAAGAAGGTTTTCAATCATCAATAGTTGCTTTCTCTGATACTCATAAGTGAAATGAATACCCTCAATTAAAAAAATTAATTACCATCATTCCAAATATGAAAGAAATTAGTTTTATTGAACTTAAAAAAGCACTTTCATTAAATAAGGACTATACGAAAGGAAGAATTAATGATTAGAGAGTTAATTTTTAAAAGAACTGATGATTTCAATTCTCAACCAATTACTTTGAGTTTTTCTGAACATATCAACGTTATTATTGGACCTAAAGGTGGTGGTAAATCAACATTATTTGATTTATTAGCTGGATTAAAAAATAATTACATTTCAAACACAGTTATTGATGCTCTAAAGGAATATGGATTAAAATTTGAAAAAGCTATTAAATTTAGTAATGAAGAAATTTTAGCTTCACAATTAACTAAGAAAAAAAATAAAGAAAAAATAGCAGATTATGAAACACGTAATGATGTTATTTATCAAGATGATTTGATTAAGAAAAATTTAACAAGTGCTAAGGAAATTGAAGACAATAAATTTAATTACATTAAAACTCAAGTTTATCAATCAACTAATGTTATTAATTTTATTTCAAAGATAAAAAAACTACATGAATCAATGGAACATATTAACAATTTAAATAAAGTAAATGATATTAATTGATCTAATACCTTTAAAATTAATGAATTGAAAGATGAAAGAGATGAATTAATTCTAATAACTAAATTGGATTATAAAAAAACACGAATCACTGAGGCTATAAATCAAGAAATCAATGAATATAAAAGTTTTGAAAATTCTACTGAATTATTTAAATCAAATTTAAGAAAAATTGAAATTTTTGATAAAAATAAAATTATTGAAGATGATAAAGAATTTGAAAACAAAGTTAACAATTTAGTAAAAAACATTAATGATAATATTCAAGAATTGCAAAAAAATATAAATGACAGAAAATTTCAATTAGATAAAATAAATAAAACAATTGATTTTTTTTCTCAATCATATACCAAAATAATTAATGAGATTAAGGCTAAAAGTTATCTTACCAGTGGACTAAAAAGTTATGAAATATCATCTAAAAATTACTTTAAAAATTATGCTAAAGATATCTACTTATTAATTCAAAATTTTGAGCAATTGATTTCTGAAGATATTTACTTAAATATTGAAAATAATGAAAATCAAAAAGAACAACTAAAATTTAGAATTAATGACAATATCAAGTTAAGTGATGATTCTAAGAGTGAAATTTTAAAAACTGTTTTTCATTCGCCTGGAAGCTCTAGAGATGATGTTGATAAGTGATTAAAGTCATTATCAAGCAAAGGAATTAAAGAATTTAATGAAGAGAGAATCAAAAACTGCATTGCTCGTGAAATTAAAGATGAAACAAAAATTCTTGTTGATTATGATAATGAATTAAAGGATTATGAATCATTATCACTTGGTCAAAAATCTATTTATGGACTTAAGTATAAATTTAATAGATCACTAAATCAAGATTTATTCTTGGATCAACCTGAAGATAATTTAGATAATAATACTATTGCTTCTGAAATCCTTGAATTATTTGATAAAAAGAAAGATAGTCAAGTTTTTATTGTTACTCACAATGCAAATATTGGTATATTATCTAACCCTTTACAAGTTATTGTTGCAAATTTAGGAAATAAAAATGAACCATACAAAATATTAAATAAAGATGAAATGATTAACAAAGAAACTGCTAATTATTTAGAAGGTGGTGAAAAATATCTAGAAAGAAGATATAAAAAAATTATTGAAAATAGAAAAGAGGTGTAGAAAATGAAATTGGAAATTAAAAAAACAGATGAAAATAAATTTATTGCAAAATTTTCAAATGAAGAATTGGATATAAGTGCTAATTCAGAAAACTGGAATATTGAAGGAATTAATAAGTTTTTGATTAAATTAGCTACAAAAACTCCAAAAGGTGAAACTATTGAATTAGAACATGATAAAGATGAAGAAAATAAAGTATATAAATATATATATAGTTTATTTAAAGAATTTGTTGATCAATACAATGAGTTAAATGCATAGATTAATTAATTATTGAAAAAATAATTATGATTTGTTAATAATATAAAAATGTTAAAATTACTATGTATTGTATTAATTGTGAGGTTAATATGAAATTAAAAAAAGAAATACTTACTTGTATATCATTATTTTCAATGCCTATTTTAGTCACCACTAACAATTAATAAAGAACAAACAATAAATTTAATTACAAATAATTTAAAAATAAATAATCATTATGATGATATTTATCAATATGCAAAAGTAGACCCTATATTTCCTATTCAAATATTGAGAAAAACTGGAAATGATAAAGATAATATAAATGTTTTATTTCTTGGCGATAATTATGATAGAAGTGATGATTTGAATAAATTTGCTAATTGAATGCATAAAAAAGTAGTTATACCATGACTATCTACTCCTTATCCAAATGATTATGATGGAAAAACTAGTGAGTTGACTAGAGGAACTAGAGTACCTTTTCAAACATTCCTTAATGACAAAATAAATGTTTACTCAATTCAACCCAATTTTAAATCTAATAATACTATTGTCAATAGTAAAAATACTTTTTTTGGAATACATACTTCAAGTAAATATGGTATGCTTCAAATGATGTCAGCTGGATATAAAAAATCAAGAATTTTATCATATGATATATCCAAAAATTTCTTAGAAGATGGTGGATTAGTTGTAGATAATACTGTTGGGGTAATTAGAAATGGTAGTGGTGGAAGAGCTAATGCACCATTAAATTATTTAGGTACAACACTAAATAGCACATCAACACACATTCATGAAATGGGACATTCAATATTTGGATTAAAAGATGAATATGATGATGATCGTCAATATCATAGTGATGGTATTAATAGAGTATACCTAACTGACACTAATAAAGAAAATATACCTTGAAAAGAGTTTTTAGATTTTAGAGGTGTTGGTCTTGTTCAAACTAAAGTACCAAATTCATATATTCCAGCTTCATGATGCATTATGAGACAGGGTGGTAAAACATTTATAGATTTTTGTGAAGTATGCACTCATCACATAATTACAACTGGAGCAAAAATAACTCAAAATGATTTATTTTATATTGCTGATCCTCAACTTACAACTAATTCAAGACTTCATTATCCAGATAATGGTTATTCAACATCATATTTAATAGATCAAGAATTGAATGATTCCAATGTTGATATAGCTAATAATAAAAAGTTAGATTTTAAAACTGTAATTGATAATTTAACATCAAAGACAAGAAAAGTTAAATTAAAGATTACAATAAAAAATTCAAATCAAGAAAATGTGTTTTTAGAAGAATCTCAAATTTATATCATTCAACCTGGTGAATTAAAGGGGATAGAATTAATTACTAAAAATAAACCTAGTGATTTAATTAAAAATAATCATCACATATTAGGTGAAGTTATTGATGTAGAAAACAATGAAATATTAGCTACAAATAGAGATAGATTAAATTACTATTATTTAGGAGATACTGATGTAATTCAAGATAAGGATCAAAAAACATATAAAGTTACAATTAATTTCTTAAGCAAAAAAACTAATGCTCCATTACCAAATATCAAGCCTACAATTTTAATTAAAAGAAATAATGATAAATTTAAATTAAATAAAATTTTATTTAATGGTTATAGATTAGATAAAAAACTAAGTAAAATCGATGATAAAGAGATAAAAATATCAAGTAAAGATTTAGAGTTTAACTACTACTATGATGAACTTCAATGAAAAGAGTTAAAGTTAAAATTAATAGATGAAAATGATAGTAGTAATGTTATTCAGGAAAAAAATGTTAAAGTTTATGAAGGGCAAAAATTCATTCCTAATTCTTCTGATTTTTCTATAAATAATTTAAATTTATATGAAAATGATGATTTTGAAAATATTAACTGGCAAAACTCCATAGTAGCACCAAAATGAATATATCGATATGACCAAATTGATTCAAATAGTAGTGTAATTTATCATACTAGTTCTAAAAATCCAATTTACCATTTATCTAAAGAAATGAAAATCATTCAAGGACAAAATATTAATGATTTAATAAATTCAAATATTGCTAGTTCATTTTTTCAAAGAGATTACAACTCTAATTTTGATATATATGAATATAAACCAAGAATTATCCAAAACACAACAGATACATCTAAGGTAGGAGAATATGATTTAACATATTATTATGATAATGGTAATAATATTAATTCATTAAATAATATTAAAGTAAAAGTTATTTCTAATAATGATCCCAATTATATGCCTGATCCTCTTCAGGCTGAAATAGATAGGTTAAATTCAATTAATATAGTATCTATGCATGGTTTAGATTATCAAGATGGAACAACTGAAGATTTTAATGCAATTAATGAAAATAACCTACTATTTACAATTTTAAATTTTGATTTATTCGAAAAAAATTTTAATTATCAAATAGTTGATTTTTCAAAAAATATCCCTAAGCATGATTTACCATTTTATTCATTTAAATTTAAAATAAAAATTTCATCTAAAAATCCCAACCGATCACTAACAACAAATTTTTTTGAAAAATATATTTGATTAAAAAACAGTAGTTCTTTAAGAAAATTTAATATTGATGATGAAATTAATAATGAAATTAAAAGAATTAATGAATTAAATCTTGCATTAAAGAAAAATGAGTTTACACAAGAGGAAATTAATAATATTAATAAAATTAATATCTTAAGTTTTATTGCTAATTGAATTAATAATTCTAAATTTGGTTATGAAGTAATTAATTTTACAAAAAATGATAACATGTTTAAATTTAAGATAAAAATTTCTAAAGATGATAAATCAGCAACAACAAATGAAATTAAATTTATATATCAATTGATATCTTCTATAAAAACCATTAAATCAAATGATGAAATATTAGATAAAGAAATTCAAAGAATAAATAATTTAAATTTAGAACTAAAAAATAATTTATTATTAAAAAAATCTGATGTAGAAAATATCATTAAACAACCTGAAAGTATTATTCAATATCTAAATAATTGGATTCCAAAAAATGATTTATTTCAATATAAATTTTTGATATCTGACAATGATAATAATCAAATGGAACTAATAATTCAAATTAATAAAAATGGAAATAAATCATTCATGTCATCAAAACCTTTTATATTCAATTACCAATCACCTAGAAAAAACAATTTTTTAAAAGGTAACTTACCTATTATATTAACTTCCATACTGATACCTATTCTAGTTGTAATTATTTGTGGTGGGATTATTGGTGCGAATAATACTCATAAAAAAACAAAAAAGAATAATAATAAATAAATTTCTTTTCAATTTTTAAAATTAATTGTAAATAAATATATAAAAATTATTTAATGTGTATCTAAAATGAAAAAAATGATTTTTATTCACAATATTAAAAAATAATGTTAAAATTGTTTTGATTACTTTAAATATTTTGATAACTAAGATTCATAAAGTAATTATGTTTTATAAGATTTTTTTAAAGTGAAATAAATAACAATTACAAAAATCAATATATAGTGTAATAAATGAAAATGAAAGAGAGAATTTAAATGAAAATATTATTAGCATGTTCTGCTGGGATGTCTACATCTTTATTAGAAAAATCAATTAAAGATTACGCTTCATCAATTAATGAACAAGTTGAAGTTATTGCTAAACCTTCAAATGAGGCTAGAGAAATAGTTAAAGAATATGATATTGTTCTTTTAGGACCACAAGTTAAATTTATGGAAAATCAATTTAAGCAAGTTGCTGGAAGTATTCCTGTTGTTGTTATTCCTCCTCACATTTATGCAATGGCAAAGGGTGATGAGTGTTTTAAATTAGCAAAAGATTCATTATCAAAATAAAAAAACAATTTTCACTTAAAAAAAAGCAATCTAAAAACATTATTTAAATTTAATATAAAAAGTGAAAGGTTTATTATGGTTGCTTCAAATAAAGAAGTTTGAAAACGCCGTTGAGATTCAGTTGTTGCTAATCTTGGTAAATTAGGTGAGCAAAGACATTTATCTGCATTAAGAGATGGATTTGCTTTACTGGTTCCTTTAATGATTGCAGCATCTGTTGGTGTTATCATGATGACATTTGTTTTTGGTTGATGACAAACAACTTCGACTTCCATTTTGGGTTGAATATGTTGAGCAATACCTGGACAAGTTCAAACAGTAGATGGTGTAGTTGATTTTGTACCAAATTCAGTGGCTCATCAAATTTCATCAATAGGAACATTTGTTTTCTATGCAATTTGAAAAGGTATTTTTAGTTTTCTAGCAATCTTTTCTACACTAACCATTTCATATTCATTAGCTAGATTAAAGGGTACTAAAGATCCATTTATTGCTTCAACAATTGGACTTGGAGCTTTTATGGTTCTTACCTATGGTAATATGAATTTATTTGGAACAAATGGTTTATTAGTGTCAATTATTGCTTCATTTATATCAATAGAATTATTTACATATTTTGAAAAAAATGAAAAACTACAATTAAAAATGCCAGCTGGAGTTCCACCTGCTGTTGGTAGAGCATTTTCTAAATTATTCCCTACCATATTCACAATGTTAATAATGGTTGGTTTACAAGCTCCATTCATTATTATTGCTTCATTAACTACTGGATTTGGAGCTGGAGATTGATTCTCATTTGGTCAAGCTATTTCAGTAGGTATTCAAGCTCCATTTTTAGGTTTAGCTTCAAGTACAAGTGGATCATTTGGTATTGGTATTGCTTTTGTATTCTTTAGTGCATTCTTATGATTCTTTGGATTACATGGGCAAAATATTTTAACTGGGGTATATTCACCAATTTATATTGCAGCTTTAGCAAATAACCAAGATTATAAAGCGGGTGTACCTGGATTAAGTCCGTCAGTTTTAGCAGATGGAACACAAGATGCTTTCATTTACTTAGGTGGTGCAGGGGTTGCAATTGCTCTTGTTATAGTTGGATTACTTTTTGTAAAAAGGAAATCTGAAAGAGAAATTTTAAAATTTGGAGCTGCTCCTTCATTATTCAATATAAATGAACCAATTTTATTTGGAATGCCATTGATTTTAAACTTTACATATGTTATTCCATTTATTTTTACACAAGTTGTATTATTTGTAATCACATGATTAGCTATTGAAGTATTTAGAATTGTTCCGCCTGTTATTGTTAAGATTCCATGAACAACACCAGTTTTAATTGGAGGATTTTTAGCTACATCTAGTTGACAAGGTATTTTATTATCTGGATTCAATGTTATTGTTGCTTGTGCTATGTGATTCCCATTTATATTAATATCAAATAAAAAAGCTAAGAAAAATAATGAGGAATTAGTAAAAATTGACTATCGTCAAGGGATGCAAAAATTCTTATCTCATTTTAAAAGAAATAAAAATAAAAAAGGAGATGAGTAATGAGTTTTGTATTAAGTAAACAAAATTTAAATTCTTTCTATTTGAATAACACAATGGAAGAAACTGAAAATAAAATTGAAATTCAATATTCAAAATATAATCCATTTATATTCAAAAAAGATTGATCAAAAAATAAAAAATTTAACATTTGATACAATGTTTTCAAGTTTTCTATTGTAATACTAATGGCAATTTTTGGAATAATGTCATTATGATATGTTGCGCAGTGAGAAACTAATACATTGAAAAATTTAGGTATTGACTTATCTAAATATGGTGATATTGGTCAAATAATTTCTGAAGAAAATTTAATGAAATTAAATTCATTAGGATTAGCTGATTTTGATTCTACAAAAATATTAAACTCATCATTAATAAGTCTCTTATTAGCTTTTTCATTGGTAGGTATTATATTTGTAATTCCTACTTTAATATTTAAAAATGGAACTGCATATTCATTAGGATCAATGACAATTACAATTATTTGTTTAGTAATTTCAATGACAATATTATTTATAGGACTTATTGAACAAAAAGATATTATTTCAATGTACAAAAATGATATGTTGAATATTGATGAAAATGGAAATGTTATAAGTAGTGCTAGTCAAATAATAAAGTTATTGAAAAATGATTTATTAAATACACCAGCATAATTTAAAAAAATTATTTTAAAGGAATAAATAATGAGTAAAAAAGAATTCACATTGGAAGAACTTTCAAAAGTTGCTTTTCAAATTATAACTTATTCAGGAGAAGCTAAATCAGAAGCAATGAGTGCTATATATTTAGCTAAAGAGAATAAATTTCAAGAAGCTGAAGAAAAATTAGCTTTTGCTAATAAGCAGATCAATATTGCAAGTGAACAACATTTTGAATTAATTCAAGAAGAAGCTAAAGGTAATAAAGTATCTCCTTCACTATTACTAATGCATGCTGAAGATCAATTACTTTCAACCCAAGCTCTATTATTGATGGCTGAAGAAATTATTGCATTATATAAAAAAATTAAATAGGAAAATATTATGCTAGGAATATCAATATATCCAGAATACGAAAATGAAAAAGATACAATTGAATACATAAAATTAGCATCTAAATATGGTTTTAAAAGAGTATTTACTTGTTTATTATCAGTAAATGAATCAAAAGATAAGATTACAGAAAAATTTAAAAAAATAATTTCAGTAGCTAGAGAAAATGATATGGAAGTTATTTTTGATGTTGCTCCAACTGTTTTTAAACAATTAGATATATCTTATGATGATTTATCATTCTTTCATAAATTAGGTGCAACAGGTATTAGATTGGATGAAGGATTTGATGGATTAAAAGAAGCATTGATGACATACAACAAATATGACCTAGATATTGAAATAAATATGTCTAATGGTACAAAATATGTTGATAACATTTTGTCTTACAGCGCTAATAAAAAGAAATTAATTGGATGTCATAATTTTTATCCAATGGAGTTTTCAGGATTATCTTTAGAACATTTTGAAAAAACATCTTTACAGTTTAAAGAATTAGGAATAAGATCAGCTGCATTTGTATCATCAAGTAGAGCAAATCATGGCCCATGACCAGTAATGGATTCTGGTTTATGTACTTTAGAAATGCATCGGAATTTACCAATAACTACTCAGGTTAAACATCATTTAATGATGGGATTGGTTGATGATATTATCATTGCTAATGCATTTGCTTCTGAAGAAGAACTAAAAGAAATAAGTGAAATTAAATGTCCTACTTTTGAAATTAAGTTTAATCCAAATGTTACTGATATTGAGAAAAAAATTGTATTAGAAGAATTGCATTTTAATCGTGGAGATATATCAGAATATTTAATTAGATCTACAAATTCAAGAATCAAATTTAAAAATGAGAACTTCAAACCAGAAAATACTAGTGAAATTATTAAAAAAGGTGAAATTATTATTTGTAATAACAACTTTGAAAGATATAAAGGTGAATTACAATTAATAAAAAAAGATCATGATGATGTTAAAAGAAGAAAGAATATAGTTGCTAAAATTGCAGAACATGAATTGTTCTTATTAGATTATTTAAAGCCATGATCACTATTTAAATTTGTTGAAATCAAAAAGAAAAAAATCTAAACTATATTAAAATATCCTTATGTTAAATCTGAACAAAGCAATTACTAATCCAGGAATATCAGATCCATTAATTTTATCGGGTGTTGTTTTAATGGCATTAGCAATTATGATACCTTGCCTAATTTGATTTATTAGAAATATTTTTAGAATTATATTAAAGAAAGATTATTGATGATTAACATCATCTGTAAAATTATCTTGAATAATTGGTTGTGCAATTTTTGTAATTGGTATTTGTTTATTAGTTATTAAATTAATTAATCCATAGGTGATGAAATGACAGATAAAAATTTGCCAGAAAATACTAAAAAAAGATCTATTGCTGATGAATTTAATAGACAAAAAAGAATTACTAAAAAGATGCACATAAATACAAATGATAAGGAATTTGGTTGAAAATGCTTTTTAGCTTTTTTTAGAAAAACATTCAAGGTAAAAAAAGATGGAGAATTACATAAGGATTTTAAGTGAAATGCAAAAATAGCAAATATTAGTTCAAATTATGAAATAGATATATTTGATGAGCAAAAGAAAATATTGCAAATAACATGGTCAAATCATGAAGATAAATACTGAATGAAATTTAGATTATATAAAAGATTGTTATCATCAAAATATGCAATAAAAGTTACTGAATATATCATAAGAGACAAAGCTTTTTGAGGATTACAAGATACAGTTGGATTAATTTGATTGAAAAGTAATTTTAAAAGAGAAGTTAAAAGAATGAAAGCATCAATTAATTTAGTAATTGAAAATAATGGTGAGGTTCCAGATTCTTTTGATGATTTTGTATCTGATAAATATGTTTTAAGAAAAATAAAATTAAAAAACATTAATAGTAATGAATTTGAATTAAAAAAAATACTAAAAGACTTTTATCAAACTAAATTTAATTTTGATAAATTAGAAACATTTACATCTAAAAAAAACAAATATAGCATAGTCTATAAAATTAAAAAAATAGATAATGATGAAATAATAATTGAATGAAATCAAGACAAAGATCATTATGAAATTGAATTTAAAATAATTAATAATAAATTACTTATTAAACAAAAAATAACAAGCTTATGAACTTTTGATAGTAAAAGAAAATTAAAATTAATTAAATCTAATTTTAATAATTATGTTGTTAATGATATAAAAAAATTGATATAAATTTCTAAATTTATAATCATTCAAGTTTTGGAAGTGAAAAATGAAAAATTATTTAATTTTTGATATTGGTGGTACCTTTGTAAAATGAGCAATTACAAATGAAAATTATGAAATTGTTGAACAATCTAAATGACCATTTAAAGGAAAAGAAGAAGGAAAAATAGTACTTATACAAAAAATTAAAGATAAGTACCATGAAATCAAAAGTAATTATAAAATAGAAGCAATAGGTATATCTACAGCAGGTATTGTTGATCCAAATTCATGCCAAATAAATGGTATTGCTCACAATATTAAAGATTGAGGTGGCACAAATATTAAAAAAGAATTAGCAGATTTAAATGTAAAAAATATTTTTTTAGAAAATGATGCTAATGCTGCCACTATTGGTGAATCAACAGTTAAAAATTTACAAAATCATAAAAATGTCTTAATGATTACATTAGGTACAGATATTGGTGGCGGAATTTTAATTGATAGAAAAATTTATCGAGGTTCTAATGGTTTAGCTGGTGAAGTTGGATTTCAATTTATCAGTAATGAAGAAGTTAGATGAGGTGAATTGTGTTCATCGATTGGATTAATTAATTTAGTAAAAGAAAAAACAAAAAAAGAATTAACAACTTATGACATCTTAGAATCAAATGATCAAGAAATTAAAAGTGTACTAAATCATTGATATAAAATGATTGGTAATGGACTAGCTAATCTGTTAGTGGTAATGAATTTTGATGCAATAATTATTGGTGGTGGAATAAGTGAATCTAATTTATTTGATATCAATTTAATTAAAGAAAATATTAGCATGTTCTTAGCAAAACAACCAGTATTTAATGAAACATATCAATTATATAAAGCTTCTTTAGGTAATAAAGCTGCAATCATTGGTATGACTAAAATAATTAATGAAAATATTTAAACAAAAAATAACAATCAGAAAGGATTTGATATTTTATGAAAAAATTTCCTAAGGATTTTATATTTTCTACTTCAACTTGTGCTTATCAAATTGAAGGAGGAAGATTATTAGGTGGTAGAAAACATTCAAATTGAGATAAATTCACAATTGATAATTACTACATTCCTCCTAAGGGTGTAGCAGCAAGAGAAATAGCTTCAATTGATGTTGCTTCTGATTTTTATCATATGTATAAAGAAGATGCTTCAATTATGAAAGAAATTGGAGTAAATGGATTTGCTTACAATATGGATTGAGCAAGAATTTTTCCAGATAATGAAGATGATGTAAATGAAGAAGGAATTAAATACTATGAAGATGTATTTAAAGAATTAAACAAAAATGGTGTTAAACCAATTCCAATCTTATATCATTGAGATTCTCCATTATGATTAGAAGAAAAAGGTGGAACAAGTTCAAGAGCATTTTTATCTGCATTTAGAAAATTTGCAAAGGTTGTTTTTGAAAGATTAGGTAAATATACTGACATCTGATATGTTAATGATGAAAATTCAACATATACAACATCAGCTTATTTAGATGACTATAATCCACCGCAAAAAAAAGATGAAAAAGAATTCTGAAAAGCTGTTTATTACTTATCTATTTCTGGAGCAATGGCAAAAGAAGAATTTGAAATAGCAAGAAAAAAAGGATATGTAAGTAAAGAAGCAATATTAGGTATTGATCATGATTGAAATCCTGCAGTTCCATATGATAAAAATGATCCTGATGATTTAAAATCATGTGAAATATTTAATGAGTATAACTTGGATTTATATTTAGACCCTAACATGTTAGGAACATTCCCAAAATGTTTTCATGATGCAATCAAAAAATTTAATTTAGAAGAAATGATTGTTCAAGAAGATCTAGATTTATTGAAAAATAATACTCTAGATTTAGTTGGTTGAAATTATTATAGACCAGCAATCATAGCACATCCAAAAAGATTAAATGAAAATATTGAATGACATACAAATTATCAAACATTTATTACTAAAGAAGCTTACATTGTATTTCCTAAAGGACAAAGATATACATCATGAAATTGATTAATTATGCCAGAATATTTATCAATAGGTTCTCATCATTTATGAAAAAAATATAAAAAACCATTGATGATTATTGAAAATGGAATAGGTTATTTTGATGTAAGAGAAAATGGAATAGTAAAAGATAATTATCGAATTGAATACTTAAATGAACATTTAAGAGAAGTTCAAAAAGCAATTGATGAAGGGGTACCATTTATTGGATATTCACTATGAACATATTGTGATATATTCTCACCATCAGGTGGTTATAGAAAAAAATATGGATTAGTGGGAGTAGATTTTGAAAATAATACACTACAAAGATACCCTAAGTCATCAATGTTCTGATATAAAGATGTTATTAATAATCTATCAACATTTGAAAATGATAATATAGATTTTGAAAAATACTATAAACAAGCTGAAGATGATTATAAAAATAATCCAATTTGAAAAAAATAAATAAGTGAAAAATATAAAATAAGGAGAAAAAATGAAATTTATAAAATTTAAAAATGATGATATTGCTTCATTACATGTTGCAAATGAAATGATTGATTTAATTAAATCTAATCCTAAAGCAATTTTAGGTTTAGCAACAGGTTCTACACCAATAAAACTATATAATTGCTTAGCACAAGATTATAAAGAAAATAAAACTGATTGATCTAATATAACCACTTTTAATCTTGATGAATATTTAGGTCTACCTGAAAATCACCCTCAAACCTATAAAGTGTTTATGGATCAACATTTATTTTCAAAAACAAACATTAAAAAAGAAAATACTAATTTTCCAGAAATGAATGTTAATTATGATGAATTAATTTCTAAAGATGGTGGAATTGATTTACAAATATTAGGTATTGGCACCAATGGACACATTGGATTTAATGAACCTGGGTCACCATTAGATTCTTTAACAAGAATTGTAGATCTAACTCCAGAAACAATAAAAGTAAATGCTCAAAAATTCTTCAATGGTGATGAAAAAGATGTTCCTAAAAAAGCATTATCAATGGGTATAAAATCAATATTGGGAGCTAAAAAAATTATTTTATTAGCTTTTGGACCATCAAAAAATGAGGCAATGAGAAAACTAAAAGAATTAAAAACATTTGATATCAATTTCCCAGCTAGTGCTCTAGTATTACATAATGATGTTACTATTATTGTAGATGAAGATGCAGCAAAAGACCTTGATTTATAAAAATTGCTTAATAACTACTATTAAAGAACAATTTCTAGGATGAATTGAAATTGATTCAAATAGTAAAAAATTAATAAGCATCAATAAAGGTAATACAAATAAAGAAGGAATTGATTGTAACAAGAAAATACTAATGCCTGGTTTTGTTGATTCACATACCCATGGTGGATGATCATACTCATTTAATCATGATTTAAATGATTTGGAAAAATATGATCACTATTTAAAAAATCTAAAAAAAGAAGGAGTTGTTGCTTTTGTTGGAACATCAGTAACAGCTACTTTAGATAATTTGAGAAGAGATTTAAAACCAATCAAAAAACTTTTAACTACAAAGCAAGAAAGTTTGCCACAAATGGTTGGTTGATATTTTGAAGGACCATTTATATCAGTAGCAAAAAAAGGAGCTCATGAAGAAGCATTAATAATGCAAATCAATGAGCAATTTTTAAAAGATGTAAAAAAAGAAATACCAAATTATCCAATTATTTTTACAGTGGATGCAGAACAAGAAGAAAATAGAGTCTTAATTGAGAAATATCAAGATGATTTTATATTTGCTTTAGGTCATTCAAATGCAAATTATGAGGAAGCAAAATACTGTCTAAATCATGGAATTAAAAGAATAACTCACTTATATAATGCAATGAGTGGTTTCTTCCATTCTGGAAGACTAGGAATATTAAATGTTATGTTCAATGGTGAATTTAATAAAAATATTAACATTGAACTAATATCAGATGGTTTCCATGTGTCTAATGAAGCAATTAAATTTGCCTATAAATGTTTTGATATAAAAAATCTAAGCATAATTACTGATTCATTACCAGCAAAAGGATTGGAAGATGGATACTACAAACTTGGTGATCTGGATATTGAGAAAAAAGGTAATTTATTTTACTTAAAAGGATTAACCACACTTGCAGGTTCAGGTTCTACTTATAATAGTATTCTTAATAATTTTAAAAGATTAACAAATTGTACATGAGAAGAAATTGTAAGAATCTCATCATATAATACATCAAGAAATTTAAGTTTAGATGATAATTATGGAGATTTTATTATTGGTAAAGAAATAAACTTTGTAATTGTTGATGAAGATATAAATATAATTGAAACATTTATATAACATATAAATACATATCCTTATTCTTAATATTTATTATTAATACAAATAATTAATATCATTTATTGATATTAATTTTTTTTATACTCCATTAGGGAATAATTTTGTTTTATGATTAGCACCATACAATTTTTTTAGATTTTCCTTATATGAAAATTTTTGATTAGGAAAACCACCTTTAATTAAGTCATATCCTTCCAGATTATATGAACCAAATTTACTTTGGTAACTAAATCCTTCACAATAAAGAGCTTGAGCTAAACCAACTGATGCTCTTGCATCTGCTGCAAAATAAATTCCAACTGTATAACCATCTGAATCCATTAACATTGATCCTGAAGAACCTTCACCTAGATTACTATAATCAATTCCATATGTTAGACCTCATGAGTTATATCATGTTCTTAATTGATATGCTTGGCGATAATCATAGCCAAAGAATGAAAGGCTTAATGCTGCATCAAACATTCCTTTTCGATTATTAAAAGTATTGTAGTAATTACTTGTAGCAAGATTTGAGAACTTATTATCTTCTACTATTGGATTGTTGTTATTATCAGCTGCTCTATTTGTGTATAAATTAACTGGTCTAAAATATGGAGTATTTACAGTTTTAGCATCTGGGAAACCAACAATTGAATATCCATTTTCTTTCTTTAAACTATAATCTTGCAATATTGATTTTTCATGATATTTAAAATGTCTATTACTATTATTTACATAATCTTGAGTAAATGTTTTAGCTTCATCTGTAGTATTAAAAGTTACTTCCATTACAGCAAAATCAATATATTCTTCACTATTTTGTCATTTACCATCATTAGTAAATGATGAAGGAGAAGTAGTTAAAATATCATTACCAATAAGAATTGTTTTAAGATTTGCAGCTGGAATATAAGCTCTATCTCAATAATTATTATCATTATGTTTTACTTCCTGACCAAATTGAAGTATTTCAGTTTTAATTCTTCTCATAATTAAACGCTCTGTATTAGAGAAATTACTTAATTCAACCTCATAACGCTCAGGACTAATAGTATCATTTGGTATTTTTAAATTTTGAATAACATGAGAATTTGTTGCAATATACCATGTTATTGGATATGACCCATCATCTGTTAATTTATAATCAAGTATTCAACCTGTACCCATTGAGACACCACCAGAATAATCACAAAATGATAGTGAAAATGTATTTTTCAATTGATTCATTTCAGTATCATTAAATATCTTACCTTTTATACTATTAGCATATTCAGGAACACCATCTGAAGGTGCTGTTCTCATAGGACCATTAGAAAGAATGATACTATTTTTACCTGTACCACCACCTGGTTTTGCTAAATCATATAAACCACCAGTATATGGATCGGCATTATTTTTAAAATAAGTTGTGTTTACAGGTTCTTCCTCTTTTACATAAGTTAAATTGAAATTAACTTCAAAATTATTAGTGAAATTAATATTATTATCAACTGGTTCATTATCTTTATAAACTCTAACAATAAATCTTATTTTATTTACTCCGCTATTTATGTCTTTATAAAGAAAATCTGATTTATATTGAAAATTAGCATTATCAAAATTAAATCCTATAAGTTTAGAAAATAAGTTATCTTGATTTAATAATCTTAATTCATCCATAGTTAAATTGTTATTAATAAATTTAGGTTTTGCTTCTCTATTTAGTCTATCAATTTCTTCTTTAATATTTTTTGAAACAGTTCCAGGATTATAACTAATATCAAAATTTAAAATAATTTCATTTGTTGTTCTAATTAATGATGGATATTGTTTATTCGTAATTTCTATTTTGAATTTAAATTGTTTATTATTAATATCTTTTATAAATGAAATAACTTTATATGAATAAATTGTTTCATTTTTTGAAAATTTTAAATAATTAATAAAATTATCTTCAACAACACTATCTAAATCTGATTGATTAAAACTATTATTTGTTAATGTAATGTTTTTACTTAAATTAGAAACTTCTTTATCAATATCATTTTCTTCTTTTATTTGAAAATTGATGCTAAAAACTTTTGTAGTTTGTATACTACTATCTATTTCATTCTCTTTTACTGAAATTATAAAATCAAATTTATTTTCATTTTCATATAGTGTAAAGTTAATAATTCCATAAATAAAATTATTATTAGGAGCTAGATTAGAAACATATTTTAAAACATTTGAAGAATTATCTTTAATTTCTTCAAATTCAAACATTTTTAAAATATTATTATTTTTTAGTTTTAAATCAATTCTATTTATTCTTTCAATTTCTTCATTAATGGGTATCTTCTTATTTTGATTAGAAGTACATGAAAAAATAAAAACTGGAACAGTTAATAATGATAATGAAACTGGAGCTACAAATAGTAATTTCCTTTTTAATTTCCTTTTCATATAAATTCAATGAAATTTTATCGGTTAATAAGTATAAAATTAAAAATTTTAAAGATAATAGAAATTAAAATGCAAAATGTGTAAAACATTATTTCTTAATATTGGTTAAAGTCTACTAATATACATTATCACACCAAAATCTGTTCTTCTTAAATGTTCTATTGCTTCTTGTTAAAGTCTACTAATATACATTATCACACCAAAATATAAATAAGGTTAATTACCTCTTCTAACCTGTTAAAGTCTACTAATATACATTATCACACCAAAATGAACCTCAAGATCTAAAAACACCAACAGAAGTTAAAGTCTACTAATATACATTATCACACCAAAATGGCAAGAGGAGGGAATATTGATATATGTTGGTTAAAGTCTACTAATATACATTATCACACCAAAATAACAAGGAATTGGAATAACCGGGTTAATTTGTTAAAGTCTACTAATATACATTATCACACCAAAATGTCAAATTTTTACAAAAAAGTAATTTTTTTATTAAATACTTTTTAAATAGAAGTTAATTACTGAACTTTTTTGATCATTTTTATTATCTAAAAAATTATTAATATCTTTTTCTGTAATTGATAAAGATGTTTTTATTTCTAAAAATGAAATTAATTTCTCAATGTTTATTACATCAAATATTGATGATTCATTGATAAAACAAACCAATTCCATAAGACTACAATTATTAATTATTCCTCTAATATCAGAACAAATTATTAAAATATTAAAATTATTTAATAGTTTTTTGCATTTTTCATATGTAATATAAGATAAGTTATCAAATATAATTAATTTTTTCTCATCATATTCAATCTTATTTAAAATATCAAATAAAGCTCCATCTTCAATGTATCCTAAATCAATTAATTCAAAACATGAAGCTATAATTTTTGGAAGATCATATTGAATCATTAAAACATCATCAATATTTAATTCTTCATTTATTTCATTAATTATGTTTTTAATTAATTCTTCATTTACTAAACTTTGATCTGCTATTTTCTCAATTATCTTTTTATATAAAAAATTAGTTTTAGATAAATTTATAAAATTATCATACTTTGTAAATTCATTAATATAAATCACATTTTTTCATCTTATATTTTTATTATCAATTATTAAATATGGTATCTCTTCTGGTGAATTTAATATTTGTTTAATAAATTTTGATGTATATTTTGTTTCAATTACTTTAATTCCATTAAATTCAATTTCATATCAATTTTTATTGTAATTTACTTTTAACATTTATATTTTTATATACCTTTTACTATTGTTATATATCTCATTTATATTTTTGTGACCCAAGATTACCTCCATATTGGCATATTGTTTCTCTGTAACCGCAATGATTCTTATATTCCCTGATCTAGGAATGTATTTTTTTATTTTTTCAATTTCTCTTTTTACTTTTGAATTTGAATTAGTGGCCTTAATATAAACTGAAAATTGCATCATGACATAACCATTTTTAACAAGAGCATTGTGAAATAAACGATAATCTTTTTTCTCATATTCTTCTTTAGATGGTAAGTCAAAAAATAATATTAATCTCATATACTTAATTTCATTCATACATTGGGAAAACTAATTTAGGTAAATCTCTTTCAGCAACAATAGCTTCCAGAAATAAATCAATTGCATTATTAATAAATTGTTCTTTACCATCAACAAGAATTCTTTTGTTAAAGCTTTCAATTAATTTTTGTTTAGATTTGTATCAAGGATTTTCCATTTTTTCAATTTCAACAATTTTAATTACTTCATAATCAATTATGATTCTAAACACCTCCATTAAATCAGATGAAAGCGCAAAATGATTGTGAAAAGATTTGTGAAATATTGATATTCTAGGGTCAAGACCTTTTTTAATAATTGATTTAGAAAAATAACTTCTTAATATAGCATATCCATAATTTAAATATTTATTGATTGGATTATCTTCATCTCTTCGATTAAAATCAGTTCCAAATAAAGTGTGCCAATATATTTTAGCTGCATGACCTTCTCGATTAGAAATGTCATATTCTTTAACACTTTCTTTTAATTCACTCATTGTAGTTATTGAATCATTATGATATCCAAAGTGAGATAATATTTCAATTTGATTGTCTATTTTCTTAGATACAATTTTTTGTCATAGATTTGATTTATATTTATGATTTCATTCTAATTGTTTGTTTAAAACTTTTAATGAATTATAGTTGCCAATTATTGGTAATAACTGAGCACTTGGTAAATGTTTACCATCACAAATAATTACATTAACATTGTTTTCTGATAATTTATTAATCAATTGAATTGATAAATTGATTTGAACATTATCAATTAATAAAGTATCAATATCATTGATTGGAATAATTATTTTATCTTGTTCTTTATAAATTACTAGATTATCTAAAAATAATCTTAATCGTTCAGCATTTTCAATTTCAACTATTTTTCATCCCATAAATTATTGGTAAAAAAAAACTCCCTAAGGAGTGGTTGTGACATTTAGTCTTGTCTTGACATAATAATGTATATTAGTAGACTTGGAACAATTTTGTTCCAAAGTTAATTATATACTATTAACAATTAATTATTATCAAAATATTCATCAAAAGATTTTACATCATAAATATTACCTAATACATCAACCTTGCATAATTTGAATTCATTTACAATTTTTGAAAGAGAAATTTGTCATTGATTTCTTTGTGGCGCTTCTTTTCAATTTAGTATTTTGTAAGCAATTTCATTTTTACATGATAATGCTTTAATTTCAATTAATTTTTGACTTCAAACTCCCCCAACAACATAATATAAGTCATTATTTTTTATCAAAGTAGTACCTCTCTTTAATTTAATAGCTTTTGTACCTTGATTTATATTAAATTTACTTAAATAATTATTTAATTTCTCTTTATCAACCTCCATTTTTCCACCATAACCTTCTGCGCTTTTTTTTCATGTTGAATTTAGTGCATTAATAAATATAACTTCTCATTTATTAATATTATTTTTATAAACTCAAAATTCTAATGAATTAACAGAATCTAAAAATGGTATTCTAGGTTTTTTATTTAATTTTTTAGACTTTGTAAATTTAGTGATAATTTTACCATCTAAATTGACTTCACTATCTTTGATTTTAACTTCCCTTATTCAATTTATAATTTTTGTAAAATCATTATTAAAGATCGGTATTTTGTCAATAATGTCGAAATTAAATTTATCATTATTCATTATTTTCTTTACTCTGCTTTGTACTAATTCAGAATTGATATAAAGATGAAATGGGTTTGTTGAAATTGACAATTTTTCTGTTATTATTTTATTGCTATATTCAATATAAATTTTATTCAACTCCTTAAATAATAGAGGCTCATTATCATAGATTAAAAGCTTTGAAATATACTTTGGAGATGTTCCAAAATAATTATTTAAATTCTTTACATCATTATTTAATAATTTTAATTTTGTTATCTTAAAAAATTTATTATTTATTTCTCTTGATGAATATAATGTTTCATCTGATAATTTCATATTATTTTTTGATAAAATCATTCTTGAAAATTTAATATTTATGTTTTTAATATTGTTGTCTAAATAATTTATCATTTGATCTCTAAAATATTTAGCATTCAAAGCTTCTTCTTTTAGAAAATCAGATTTTTCGGCATATCAAACTCCAGTTTCCTTATCTATTCAAACTTCTGCACCGTTAACATTAGATTTAACAATATTTTCAGATTTTATTTTTAATAAATTTTGTATTTTATGATTTAAACCAAGATATGCTATTATTGAAGCATCAATTGCATGATGATTGTATATATCTCTATTTTTAAATATTAATCTTTTGCTAGAATCTTCTTCTTTAAAAAGATTATTTCTTGCAAAGTTAGTTATTGCCCCATTAACTGGTGAAATAATAATTTTAGAATTTTTTCATTCATTACTTTGTTTAAAAAATAATTTTAACTGATTAGAAATTTCTCTTGAAATATATCTTGTATCATTTAATTGGCGTTCAACAAATCCTTTTAATTCAGAAAAAGGATCTTTTTTATATAATAAATAGTTATCTAATTTATTTTGAAATTTAGATTTTAATTTTTTATCTGGCATGTCATTAAGATATCTTTTACATCTATCTTCATATTCTTTATATTCACCAATAGAGCTTAGTCATTGATATGGAGTTTTATCTCCCTTTTTCTCATTATTAATCGCTTTTGTTAAAACTTTATTTTGCATCGAATCATTAAATGAGATTGATATTGGTAAGACATGATCGATATGATAACTATTTGGATTAGATAATAAATGTTTAAGATCTATTAGTTCTCCATCATAAATATCTTCCTTACATTGTTGATCTCACAATAAAAATTTAAGTCTGTTTTCGCCTTTTTTAATATCCTCCTCAGAAATACCATGAAATTTTAATCTCTCTTCTAAATGTTTTTTGTTTTTATTTAATTCTCTAGTTATTTTGTCTGCCTCTTCCTTAGAATTTAATTCACGTGCCAATTCAATAATAATATGAGACAATTCATAATTTTTACTATATTGTTTTAAAATACCATTTAACACTTTTATAGTTTGATTAAAAGTTCTTTTTACAGTTAAAGGCATTATCTCATCTTTAAAGAAGTTTTCTGGAAAATATTTAAATTTACTAAATTTATCTATTTGATTATTTTTGAATGTATCACTCTCAGTAAAATAAACCATTTGATTTTTGCCATTTGAATCATTTGAACTTAAAGAAAATTTAATAAAATCAATTTGAGCTTTTGACGACAATGAAGATGTGCCAGAATTATATATTTTTAATGCAGCTAGTTTTTCAATTTGCTCATCATCTAAATTAATATTTAATTCAGTTCTATTTTCTTTTAAGTTATGATTTCTTTCATTGAAATTTTGATACCTCACACCTTGTTGATAAATATTATCAATAAATTTTAAATCATCTAAATTCCCTAGATCAATAGATTTATTTATATTATTTTCTGCTATCCATTTTAATAACGCTTTTGTTGATTTAAGTTCCTCAATAACAAATTTATCTTTAGTATCTTTTTTTAGTCCTGAAACAATATTTTCTTTTTTATATCCAATTGATTTAGTAATTTTATCCAAAGTTAATTTATCATATGGCAATGATAATATTTTCTTTCTTTCTTCTAATGTTAAAAATCTTGGTTCTGAATCACCTTTATCATTATTATCATCATTGTTCATTATTTTCATGTTTGCTAAATCATTTAATAAATTAAAAATTTCAGTAATAGGTGATCTTTTATAATTTCTAACCTCATTAGGATAATAGGTACACTTACCTATTTTTAGATCTCAAAGGTTAGAATTATTTCCCTGTCATACTAAATTTCCAAATTCATCTTTTTTAAATCTTCCATACTCAGTTGGGCTATTTTCTGAACCAGGCCCCTCGGAATAATGTCTGTGTCTTTCAAATAATTTAATATATTGACTAATAAAGTTATCATCTATTAGATGTTTTTGATTAGAAAGTATTTTTATAATTTCTTTTTTAAAATTATCATTACTTATCAAGTAATTTCCAGTATTACCAATTATTTTTCCTGTTACTTTAAATCAATTGTATTGATTTTGACATGGATATAAATTCGAATCATAAATATTGTTATTAGGTTTTTTTGATTTTTCCTTTTCTTCTTCCTCTTCAGATAAATCAATAGTGTTTAAACTACCTCTATGTTTTATGTAACTATGTAATATTAGAACTAATTCATGTTTTGATAACTCAGATTCTAAACCCTTAATTTTTATTTCAACAGGTAACTTATAACATTCTTCATTAGAATCATAAATAGGTTTTGTGATGTGAGTTTTAAATTCATCTTCATCTTTTACAATGTTGAATTTTTTAAGTAATTTATATAGATCATGTTTTCTAACTTTTAATCTATTAATTCTTCTACGTCTACCACGAGCAACTCTCCTACTTTCATTATTATTATCGGAGCTAGCTGGATCATCAAATAATCTTACTCCCATATCTAATATTTTTAATCTTTCATTAGGATTTTTATCATCTATTTTAATAACAGATCATCCAACACTGGTGGTCCCTAAATCAAAACCAATTGCTATTTTTTCTTTCATACATCAACCTCTTTTATCTAATTAAATAAATGATATAAAAAAACTGGTTTTAACCTAAACCAATTCATCAAAAATATCATCCCCTGTTTTAACCAAATCAATGTCAAAATTTCTTGCAATAATATTACCTAAAGTACCTAAACCATTAAAGTCATTAAGTTTTCTAGGATTTTTAAATGATTTTGAAAAAATTGTTGCTGGTAAAGCTTCTCTTGTGTGATTATAACCAGGAAATGTTGGATCATTACCATGATCTGATGTAATGATTAAAAGATCATCTTCTTTTAAAGCGTTAATTAATTTAGCTAATTTTATATCAAATAAATTAATATTGGTGGCATATCCCTCAACATCTCTACGGTGACCATAGTGAGAATCAAATTGAACTAGATTTGTAAAAATAAATTCTTTTGAAGTATTTTCTAATGCTAAATCAATAGTGATATCCATCCCATCAGCATCTCCTTCTGAAGGATAATGTTGATCAATGCCTATTCCTGAAAAAATATCATTAATTTTACCAACTGAAATTACTTTAATTCCTTTATTTTGTAATTCATTCAAGATTGTATCATGAGGTGGAACTACTGAATAATCATGTCTATTAAATGTCCTAGTATAATTACCTGGTTTTCCAATATAAGGACGAGCAATTATTCGACCAACATTTCATTCCGGTTTAGATGAACAAATTTCTCTAGCTTTTTCGGCATAACGATATAGATTATCTAAACCCATATATTTTTCATGACCGCATATTTGTAATACACTATCAGCCGATGTATAAACAATAATAGAATTTTCATTAATTTCTTTATCAGCTAATTCATTAATAATGTCAGTTCCACTTGCTGATTTATTACCTACAATTTTTCTTCCATTAAAAGCTTTTTCCAATTCTTTAATTAAATCTCCAGGAAATCCAGTTTCAGTAAATGTAGGAAATGGATGTTCAGTGTATACTCCCATCATTTCTCAATGTCCAGTTAAAGTATCTTTACCATTTGATAATTCATTGATTTTAGCTGTATAGGCTATTTGATTTTTTATTTTCCCAGGGTTCATAATTCGAGCAATTGATGTAATTCCTAGTTTTTTTCATGTTGGTATTTCTAGTAATCCAGTTTCAGATACATGTAATAATGTATTAGCACCTTGATCACCAAAAGATTTTTGTTTTTTATCAGGGCCAATTCCTAATGAATCAGTAACAATCATAAATATTCTATTAAATTTCATAAACTTCCATATCCTTATATATCCAAATTATATTATAAAAGTAGAACTAGTTGATGTGAGATGTTAATAAATCACTGATATTTTTTGAAAAAAAATAAAAAAAAGTAATTATTGAAATTACTTTAATTGATATTTATAGATCTGGTATTTTTTCAAAAATATATGGTGCGAACGAATGGACTTGAACCATCGACCTCACGATTATCAGTCGTGTGCTCTAACCAGCTGAGCTACGCTCGCATATAAATGTATTAATAATTAAAATATATAACAAATTTTATTATCAATACATAGAAAAGATTGAAATTTATTAACGTTTTGAGAATTGACGTGCACGTCTAGCTTTTCTAAGACCTGGTTTTTTACGTTCTTTAACTCTAGCGTCTCTAGTAAGCATTTTTTGTTTTTTTAATTTTGGTTTGTAATCATCAGCAACTTTAATTAAAGCTCTTGCAATACCTAGACGAATAGCTCCAGCTTGTCCTGATAAACCACCACCTGAAACATTAACATTAATATCTCATTGATTTAATTGTTCTAGAATTTCAATTGGTTGTAATGAATCTTTTATTAAAATATCTGATTTTAAATATTGTTTTGCATCAATTTTATTGATTAAAAATTTTCCTGTACCTTTTTGAATTGTTACACGTGCTGAAGAAGATTTTCTTCTTCCTAATCCATGAAATTTTACATCTGCCATAATTATTTAACCTCTAATTTTTCTGGTTTTTGTGCTTCATGTTTATGTTCACTACCAGCATATACATATAAATTTTTAAATTGTTTTGCACCTAATTTAGTATGTGGAATCATTCCTTTAACTGCTTTTTCAATTATTGCAATAGGTCTTTTAGCTCTTAATTCCGCAGGTGTAGTAATTTTCAATCCACCAGGATATCCTGAATGATGGTAGTACAATTTATTTTCTTCTTTATTAGCAGTAAGAACTACTTTATCAGCATTAATAACAATAATATTGTCTCCCATATCAACATTAGGAGTAAAAGTAGGTTTATTTTTACCACGTAAATATGAAGCGCATATTGTTGCTAATCTACCTAAAACTTGACCTTCAGCATCTATTATGTATCACTTTTTATCAACTTTTTTATGTGTAACAATAGTTGTTTGTCTCATGTAAGATGATCCCTTCTATTTTTTTAATTAATTTTTTAGTATATAACTTTTGTCCTCTTAATTTAAAATACGCATACTTATTATAACAAAAAAATTAAATTAAATATAAGTTATATTTATAAAATTATAAAATTTAAAAATTTAGTTCATTAATCGCTATATTCCATTTGGAAATAATTTTGTTTTATAGTTATTACCATATAGTTTTTTCAAATTATCTTTATAAGATATTTTTTGATTTGGAAAACCACCTTTAATTAAGTCATATCCTTCTAGATTATATGAACCAAATTTATTTTGATAACTAAACCCTTCACAATAAAGAGCTTGAGCAAGACCAACCGCTGCTCTTGGATCTGCTGCAAAATAAATTCCAACTGTATAACCATCTGAATCCATTAACATTGATCCTGAAGAACCTTCACCTAGGTTACTATAATCAATTCCATATGTTAGACCTCATGAGTTATATCATGTTCTTAATTGATATGCTTGGCGATAGTCATAACCAAAGAATGAAAGACCTAGTGCTGCATCAAACATTCCTTTTCGATTATTAAAAGTGTTGTAGTAATTACTTGTAGCTAAATTAGAAAACAAATTATTAGCTACTATTGGATTGTTATTATCATCAGCTGCTCTGTTTGTATATAAGTCTACATTTCTATAATAAGTATGACCTGTTTTTGCATCAGGAAAACCAACAATTGAATATCCATTTTCTTTCTTTAAATTATAATCTTGTAATATTGACTTTTCACGATATTTAAAATGTCTACTAGTATCATTTACATAATCTTGAGTAAAAGTTTTAGCATCTTGGCTACTTTCAAAAGTGACTTCTATCACAGCAAAATCAATATATTCTTCACTATTTTGTCATTTACCATCATTTGTAAAAGAAGAAGGAGTAGTAGTTAAATAATCATTACCAATAAAAATTGTTTTAAGATTCTGAGATGGAATACGGATTTCTTGTCATAAATTATAATTATTATTAGCAACTTCTTGACCTAATTGAAGTATTTCAGTTTTAACTCTTTTTAAAATAAGTCATTTAGTGTTATAAAATTCAGAATCTTCTAATTCATATCTTTCAGGACTAATAGTATCATTAGGAACTTTTAAATTTTGAATAACATGAGAGTTGGTTGCAAAATATCAAGTTGTTGGATAAGAATCATCATCAGTTAATTTATAATCAAGAATTCAACCTGTACCTAAAGCGGCTCCTCCTGAATAATCAACAAAACCTAATGAAAAAGTGTTTTTTAATTGCTTCATTTCAGTTTCATTATAAATTTTGCCTTTAATACTTTTTGCATATTCAGGAACTCCATCAGATGGAGTAGTTTTTGCAGGTCCATTTGTTAAAATAACACTATTTTTTCCAGTTCCGCCACCTGGTCTAGCCAAATCATAAGCTCCACCAGTATAAGGATCTGCTATATTATTTTTTAGATAATTATCTTCAACTTTTTCTTCTTCTTTATTATTTATAAAATTAAATTTAAGATCAAAGTTTTTTGTAAAGTTTTTATTATTATCAACTGGTTCTCCTTCTTTATAAACTCTAATATTGAATGAAATTTTATTGCTTCCAGCAGCTGTGTCTTTAAAAATGAAATTACATTTATATTGAAAATTTTTATCATCAAAATTTAGACCAATAAGTTTAGAAAATAAATTATCAATGTTGATATTTTGTAATTCAGATAATGTCAAATCCGGATTAATTAATCTAGGATTTAATTCATTATTTAATCTTTGCACTTCAGACTGAACATCATTTGATGGAGTAGAAGGAGTTGTTGTGTTATTTTTAATTTGAAAATTAAGAGAAATGTTATTAGTAGAAGCAGCTACAGTTTCATGATTGATATTTGTTAGTTTTAATTGAAAAATAAATTGCTTATTAGTAGTATCTTTGTTAAAAGATATTACATCATATTTATAATTATTATTTTTACTAAATGAAATATATTCAATGAAATTGTTAGCATTAATCTTATCTAAATCGCTTTGTTCAAATGTATCAGTATGTAATTTAATAGAATTATTTTTATTTAGTTGTTCTATTTCTTTTTGAATCTCAACTTCTTCTAGAATTTCATATTTAAGAACAAATTCTTTTGATTCATAAATTTTAATATTTTCTAAATCTTTTTCTCTAATTGCTATATTAAATTTAAATTGGTTATTTGAATAACTAAAGTTAACAACATTATAAATAAATTTATTATTTAAATTAATGTTATCAACTGTGGTTTCTAAAAAATTAGATTGATCATTTTTTAAAGCATCTAATTGATCAATACTTATTAAAGAATTATTTTTTAGTTTTAGATTTAAACTATTTATTCTTGTTAATTCTTCATTAATAGTGACATTATTATTTGAATTAGAATTACAAGAAAAAATAATCAATGGAGTGGCTAGTGTAACAGGTATGGCAGTAAATAATATTTTTTTCTTTTTTGTCTTTTTCATTGTTATTTTTTCCTTATTTAAATACTTTAAATTTTATAACGCATTTTAGAATTAAAATTTTAAATATTGAGAAAAATGTTCTTGTTAATAATTAATTTAATATCAAAAAATAAAAAAATGAATCTTATTTATTAATGAATATCAATAATATCAATTATTATTCCTAAAAATAACTTTTTTTATTTTGTCTTTATTTCTAGTGATTTTAACTTTATATTTTTTATGATGTAATCATAATTAAATATTGTGTAAAATTACAAATTGTAAATAAAAATAATTGATAAGGGTGAGAGTAAATATTATTTACAAAAAATAAAATATAGCTTATGAGTAATAAAGTAAATGAAGAAGATAACATTTTAGAGATCAAGAACCTTTATATGAAATATAAAAAAAGTGATAAACATTTTACTTTAAATGATTTAAACTTTAATGTCAAAAAAGGTGATTTTCATGCATTCATTGGTGAAAATGGTGCAGGGAAATCAAGTACAATCAAAATTATTTCTGGTTTAAACAATGATTTTGAAGGTGATGTATTAATTAATGGATTAAATACAAGAGAAAATTTTAATTCTAGAAATGGTTTTTTTTATATTCCAGACAAAAACTTTTTCCCTTCATATCAAAGTGTTTTTGATTATTTATATAATGTTGCTGTTCTTACAAGAAATGATAAGGAGAAAATAAAGATTGAGATCAATGATTTAGCTAAGAAATTTGATATTGAAGAAATCATTGAAAGAAATCCTAATAAATTATCTTCAGGACAAGCTAAAAAAGTATTATTGATTCAAGCAATTTTAACAAAAGTTAATTTTTTAATTTTAGATGAACCCACTACATTTTTGGATTCCACCACTAGAATTATTTTACTTAATGAATTAAAAAGAATGAATCAAGAAAATAATACTACTATTTTTATATCAACACATATTTTAGATGAGATTAAAAACTATATTAATTCTGTTACTTTTATTAAAAAAGGTAATGTTAAATGATCAGGAAAAATAAAAGGAGAGGATTTAATTAAAAGATATCATGAAGTAATTTTAGGAGAACAAAATGATTAATTTATTAAATGTTGCTAAGAAATTTATTAAAACTAAGGTTATTAAAAAATGATTTTGGAAAATTTTCTCTTTTTCCTGGAATCAAATTAAGCACAATCCTTTGTTTTGAATTATAAATATATTATTAATAATTTCTCAACCTCTTATTTTATTAATTGTTAAATTAACAGGTAATGATTTAATTAACAATTCATTATATTTATCTTTAATTCCTCAATTACTTTTAATACTATTAAACATTGTTTTAGTTAATCGGTTATTTTCTGAAACTAAATATAATAGTATCGATTGATTATTATTATCATTACCAATTACAAAATCAAAGATATTCATTTTTAGATTTTCACTTATTTTTACTATTGGTTTTGCTTCATTCTTTTTACAATTCATTTTTAATTTTATAATATGTTTATCACTTAATTTAGAAGCAAAATGAATTTTATATTTCTTTGTTTCAAATATATTTATTGAACCATTTATAAATATGTTTTATATAGCTTTAATAGGTTGAATTGCTTTACATTTTAAAAGAGTTTTATTTTCAATCATATCTTTAATTGTTCTATTATTGTTTTCAATTCCATTATTAACTAGGTCATTATCTTTTAACCATGTAAGCTTGCAATATAATAATAAAAATAGTGATTCATTTGCTCAACTTTCACTAATGAAAAATAATTCAATTGAATCATATGTTGTTGATAAGAAAAATTATATTTTTATTAATGATAATAGTAATCAAATCAAAGATATTAACTCTTCACCTATTTATAGTTATTTTATTCCTGGGGAAATATTTACAACTTTTGATTCATCATTGATGAAAAATCTTTTTCATATTAGTGATTATCAAGATTATCAAATAGATAAAAAGTATTCACTATTAAAAAATGATTATCTAAATTATAATTTTTCAAATTATTATAATGAATATACAAATGCTTTGATCTTAAGACCTGAAGATGTTAATCCATTATTTTTAAGTAACATTGATTATGAAAACTTATTATTAGATAATATTTCTACCATTGTAGAATCAAATGATACTAATTATATTCAATTAAAAGATGAATTATTAGTTCAACAATTATTATCTGATTTAGCAAATGATAAAAATATTAATTGAATTAAATTAAATGAAAAAGAAATTATGACTTTAAGATCATTATTAGGAATTAATACTACTTATAACCAATTATTTTATTATCAAGATAATTACCAATGATTCTCACAAAAAACACCTAATTTATTAGAAAGAATTGAAATTAAATATAATAAATCTTTATCAGAGTTATTAAATTATTTATGAAATAGTGAAAACACACAAAACAATATTAATAATACTTTTGGAAATATTGATCCTATTTTTGAAAATGTTAATGATCTATATCCAAGTGTTAAGGTTTTAGATAATAATAAAATGCCAACAAAATTTGATATTGATTTTATTAAAAATGATCTTATTAGATTCCAAAATAATTCTATTGCTTATTTAACCACCAATGGAACATATGAAAATACTAATTCATTAACTGATATTGATCCTTCAATTGTTGATAAACAAAGTTGAGATGCTTATATTGATAATAATGTTTTTAATGTTGATGGAGCACAAAGAATTGTAAAAAGTCTTTCTAATAAATTACCAAATTTAGCACAAATGACATTTTCATTTAATAACTTAAATTTAAATCAATTCTCATACTACTTTACACTAAGCGATAATACATATTTAGACCATAGTGAAATCTATGTTACAGCATTAATATTTATCATATTGTTTGTTGCTTGAGCTTCATTAAATAAATTCAAGAAATTAAATTATAAAAATATTGAATATAATTAGTAGTTAATTTATTAGTGATTTTTATAAGTAAACACTAATTAATTTAATTCTGTTTATATGAAATTAGTATTTTTTTATTAAAATTTAATTAATCTAAAAGGAGTAATTGGACTATGCCTAAAATTGATAAGAAAAAGGCTAAAATTAGACAGGCACTTTATGCAGGTGGTTTTCTTTTAGTTTCAGGAATATGTATAACAAGTGTTTCTTTATCATCAATTTTGTCTAAAAATAGAAATTATTCTAATGCTAGTTTTTATTTTGATGATAATGTTTTTAGTAGTTATGGTGATTTAGAAAATTATGTTCAAAGCAACTACTTTGTTGAAAACCTAAATGTTGAAAATAGGGATAAATGGTCAATTACTAAAAATGGTAAAACATTTTATTATAATGATCCAGCATTATTGAGAAAAAATGTTGCAAATGAAATTAAGAAAATAAATGGTAAAACTTCATTACCAAATATA
>JAAVAX010000004.1 GCA_014803855.1 Mycoplasma sp.
TTTACAGAATTCTATGAAAAAAATGGAGAAGTACTAGTTTCAGGGTCTGGATCTAGATTAGTAAAAAGGGATCCGAATGAAGCTACAAAAGACGGCTATTACAAAGATTCTGAAGGTAAAGATATTACTGATTCTAATGGAGATACTATTCCTATTTTATATAAAAATGGTCAGCCAGGAATATTAGCAAATCCTATTAAAGCTTCAACCTCTACAAGATCATATAGTCTAATTGAATCAACATCAAATGTTTATACTTTAGAATTAGCTAACAATGAACAAAATGCTTTATATAGTTTCTTTAAAAATCAGGATATTTCAATCACATTTGAAAATAAAAAAGGTCAAGCAGATCCAAACGATCCAAATTTATTCGATTACTATGTTGATATTGAAAATGTTTATAAAGAATATACTATCACTAGTGAAATTAAATTCCCAATTGAAAATGATAATTTAATTCAATATACATTTAATTCTGATGAATTTATTGAATATATTAAAAATCCAGATAATTTAAGGGAAGTATATGAAAATTCAACAAATCCATCAACCAATCCAATTAATGGGCAAGCTAAATTAATGCACATGTATAAAGTTACAAGAACGTCATCTGATGGTGAAACTAAAACATTAACAACCATTGAAGACATTCAAAAACAAATTAAAGATGATTTTAAAGAATTAGTTACTTTAAAAACTACTTATACTCCAGCAAATGGAGTTTCTGAAGTCATTTCAAGCAACGACCTAAGTTCAATAACAACTTTAAGTAATGGTGATCGTTTTAGAATTGAAATTGTTTCTTCAAATGAAGAGGACTTAATTTATGCTCAACAACCTTCACCTCTAATATTTACTATTAGTGGCTTATATGAACAAGATATAGAAGAATCATTATTACAATATCTAAGAGTTCAACAAAATGGTGAATTCAATGGTGAAGGATCATTTGGTATCTATGTTGATGACCCAAATAATGATAATGACAATAATCAAAACTTAACCTCATTATTGCAAGGTTATAAATTCATGATCAGAGTTTGAAATAGCAACAAAACTATTAAACAAGTTTGAACAACTGATATTGATTCAGTTAATAACCTAGTAAATGGAGATAAAGTAGAATGAAAATTAGTTGCACCTTCAGGAGCACCTGTAGAACAAGTCTACTACAACACTGTTGCTGATCAACAAAATCATGATGCTAACAATAATAAATATGCATTTATTCAAGTTAATAAAACTGGTAACTTTAACACAAACATCATTGCTAATAGTATTGGTACAAATCCTACTACAGATACTTATCCAGAAAATTCAGGTTTATTAATTGAATCACTGAAAGAAAAATATGAACAAAATTCATATATTTCAATTACTGAAACTGAATTTATTAGACTAATGAATGGAATGAACTTTAGTTACACAGGAATCAATGGTCAAGGTAATATGATTAGTGATAAAAATGTAAGTGATGTAGTTGTTAATATCACTAGTCCAACTAGACAAGAATTTACATTTGAATATTTAATTCAACAAGGTTACTTGAAATTCTATAGCAACAATATTGAATTTAATTGAAACCAAATAAAAGATAATAATGGTAATTGATTAATATCTCCTGGTACTTTATCAAATGGTGATCAAATCAGTATTAGATATCAAGATGATACTATGGCTTCATATTACCAGTGAAGTGCTCCTGAAGTATCTGGTCTAAAAAATAAATCAGATAGCATGTCATTATTAACCTATGTTGGTATTGGAGTTGCTTCATTAGTTACTTTAGGTGCTTTTGCTCTAATCTACTTTAGATCAAGAAATAAAAAACTAAAGAAATAATTTAAGTTAAAAGAGTCAAGACTCAATGTCTTGATTTTTTTATTTATTTATTAATCATTGATATAAACCACATAATTCATAACAATTTATTTAAAATTAATTGCTTTAAAATTAAAAGTTAAAAAATATTAAAAAAAATTAAAAAAGATGCTAGAATTAATATTAGCTAATTCATGTTGTAATGAATGGGCTCAAAAAAGAGTAATATCTTGTAGAGTATCTTATAGGGAAACCTGTTCTATTGATTATTGTAATGTGAAAGTAATAGTCGCTTATTATTTTAAAAAATATGTATAAAATCAACTAATTTAAATTAATAAATTGGTTGATTTTTTATATAAACTTATTATTAAAATTATTTCTTTTTGTTCATTTGAGAAAGTATAAGTTGTTTTTTCTCATCGAATTCTTTTTTAGTAATAATATTGCTATTCAATAGATCATCTAATGCCTTCAATTTATCATTATATGTAATTGTTTCATTGTCTTTTGTAATTGAAATAATAGTTGTTGTATTGTTTCTTTCAAATTCAATTGTGTTCATAGAAGGTTGATGAAATGGATTTGGCATTTTTGTATTCTGATCTAAAGTAATTTTTAACTCTTCTTTTTCTTTTGGTACAAAAACATCTTTGTTTTCCATATCTTTTTTTAGTTCTATAGATACTTTTTCATTATTTTTTTCATAAGGAATTTCTATAGTGTCAGTTCATTCAACTTGTTTTGTTTTTTTATTGATTCTTTTTATTTCAACATTTAATTTATTATTCTTATCCATAATTTTAATATTTTATAATTTATTGATTTTTAATTATATATAATTTGTATATAATTTTATTTTATAAACAAACACAATTGCTGTTTTAGCTCAGGGGCAGAGCACTTCCATGGTAAGGAAGGGGTCGCAAGTTCAATTCTTGTAAGCAGCACCATATATTTATAAAAAATGCCAATTTAAACTACTATAAATAACGTTAAAAAAATAAATGAAACTAGTGCTATAGAATCAATTCTATCTAAAAGACCGCCATGTCCAGGTATTACATTTGAAAAGTCTTTTATTTTTGCTATTCTTTTAATTCATGAAAAAGAAAGATCTCCAAAAATTGCTATAATTGGAACAACAAGTGGAACAATCACAAGTAATAAGGTACTATTGATTGAACTTAGTTCATTGAATTTTAAAAAGTTAAATATTAAAAATAATATTAATCAAGTAAATATGAAGCCTACAATAGCACCTTCTATTGTTTTGTTAGGTGATATTTTTGGTGCTAATTTTTTCTTAAATAATTTATTACCAAATAACATACCACCAAAATAAGCAAATGAATCACAAATAATTGGTCCTATATACAAAACAAGAACAAATAAATATGAATCGGTATTTGCAATCAATAATGATTTTCCAGTAATTGTAAGAATTATTACAACAATATATGAGATAAAATAATACAATATCTTTTTCTTACTAAATGGATGTTTTTGAAATAAAACAAATGGAATCAATATAAATATAGCTTGAAATAAATAACCTAAACCTACAATTCCAAACATGACATATTGATATTGTTCTTTAATTAGTTCATGAATAAAGAAATTAGAATCATTTAAAAATCAATTATATGTATTTCCTCATGGGTTAAAGAAAGAAAAAATACCCAAAAGGGAAAAGTAATAATTTGTTCATTTTGGTAATGGAAGTATTCTAGCATATTCATATAAGGCATATGAAATAATTAAAAAATATAAGATAAAACCTATTACTTTTGCAATAAGTCTATTATTTAATGTACCAATTAAATATCATCCAATGACAGCAAAAATGGCAATAAAAATAGCATACACTGTTTTGAGTAATATAGGATTTAATTTAATCTTATCATTGAGTTTATTCATAATTTTCTATATTTTCATTAACTGCTCTTCTTTTTGTTTAATGATTTGGTCAATTTTAGAATTATAATTATCAACAATTTTTTGAATCTCATTTTGATAATTTTTTTCCATATCTTCACTTAATTCTTCATCAGATTTAATTTTTTTTAAAATTGATTGTCTTGCATTCCTAATTTTAATTTTTCCTTGTTCTTTAATTGTTGATAACTGTTTAACTGATTCTTTTCTTCTTTCAGTAGTTAATTGTGGGAAAATAGCTCTTAATTTATCTCCTTCATCTTGAATAGTTATTGAATAATTTTGTTTTAAAATTTGATTATAAATTTCTTTAACCATATTCTTATCAAAAGGTTTTATTATCAATTGTTGTGGCTCAGGGTGTGATATTGATGAAATATCACCAATTGGAGTTAATGTATCATAATATAATACATTTAATGTTGAAAATAATTGAGGATTTGCTGTTCCTAGACTTATTCTTGATAATGATTTTTCTAATGATTCAATAGCATCATCACAATCTAAAATAAATTCATCCTTATAAAAATTTAGTTCCATAAAATTATTTTTTTACTATTGTAAATTTACCTTTTTTATTTATTACATTTACAATAGAATTTTCCTCTCCTATATTAAAAACCAGTAAATTAATATTATTATCTTTTGCCATTGCTACTGCAGTTGAATCCATAACTTTTAAATGTCTTTTTAAAATTTCATCATACCCAATTTCATCAAAATGAATTGCATTTGAATTAGTTTTAGGATCAGAGTCATAAATACCATCTACTTCATTTTTACCTAAAAGCAAGATATCAGCTTTTATTTCAGAAGCAAACAATGTAGCAGCTGTATCTGTTGTAAAATATGGTCTACCAATCCCACCTGCCATAATTACAATTTCACCTTTATCAAGATATTTATTTGCATTTTCTAAATTAAATGGTTCAGCGATTTTTTGATCAACATTTACTGAGCACATAACTTTAGCCTTTATATCACATGTTCCAAATATTGATTGTAATGCTAATGCATTCATAACTGTTGCTATCATACCAATATAATCAGCTTTTGACCTAGGTATACCATTTTTTTCAGCTGACGCACCTCTTCATAGATTACCACCACCAACTACAATTGCAACTTGAATGCCTTGAGAAATTATTTGTTTTAATTGTTTTGCTAGTTTTACAACAAGATCATAATCAATTGAAAGTTTTTTTTCTCTATTTGCTAATCATTCTCCAGATAGTTTTAGCAAAATTCTCTTATATTTCATTGAACCACCTAAATTTAACTATTAATTTTTAAATTACATTACTAAAACAAAATTATATACTTTTTTCTATATTTATTATTCGTTAATTCATCTTAAACTTGTGTTTGCTTGAACAATTTGTACTTTTGTATTGAAATAAAAGAAAGAATGTTTTTTATAACTTATTTTTTCATATATTTTTCTACCTGTAATTTCAAAATAAGCAAGAAGTAGAGCACCAATAACAATTGAAACAATAGCTAATGATAAATATCAAAATTCAAAATCATTTTGATCTCTTAAAGGTTCTAAAATGACCCTAACAACTCCATATCATATTAGATATAAAGCACCAGTTGATCCTGGCTTTAGATAATTAAATTGTAATATCACTCAAACTATAACAAAGTAACCTAAAAATGATGTAATTGATTCAATTAAGAATAAAGGCACTCTAAAATAACCATCAATATACATATTTCAAGAAATACCAGTTCCTAATCATTTGATTGAATCATAACTACAAATTGCACCATATAATTCATGATTAGCAAAATTACCTCATCTACCTATTGCTTGTCCTAATAAAACATTAGGCAGTATTATTCCAAAAGCTTTTCTAATATCCACCACATCTCTTTTTTTTCTAAGATATAGTAAATCAAATATTAATGGTAATATGACTCCACCTTGAATTGATAATCCACCTTCTCATATGGCTCACCACCTACTTAGAGCTGTTGCATCTTTATTAATAGCCATTTCAATTATTCAGAATAGTCTTGCACCAATTAATGCAGATGGAATTGTAATAATTATAAGAACTAGTAAAACATCAATTGGAAATTTGTTTTTCTTTCAAAAATAAATAATAGAAAAAATTGAAGCTAAAATTCCAATTAGCATTGTAAAAGTGTACATCCTAAAATCACCAAATAAAAAAATAGGTGTACCTGAAACTATGGATGTTAAATTAGTATATTCATTATTAGCCATTCTTAATCCTTTCTTGAATTTGTTCAAATGCATCAACTCCATCTTTTTTGCTTAGATATAATGAAGTAGCAACCTCAATTAATGAAGCAGTATTTCGCCCCAACTTAACTGGAATTAAAATTTTTTTAATTTTACCATTTAAAACATTGTAAAAATGATTTTCAGTTCCTAATCGATCAAAATTCATCTGTTCATCTTTTTTAAGTTCAATAACTAAATCAATATTTGTTTTATCTTTAATAGATTTTTCACCATAAATTGCTTTAATATTTATTAAACCTAAACCCCTTGCTTCTAATATATTTTTTGTTATATCAGGAGAAATTCCAATAAAGTTATTTCCTATTCTTTTTATAATAACTGAATCATCTGATACAAACATATGACCTCTTTGAACTAATTCAATTACTGCCTCTGATTTACCAACACCACTATCACCAACAATCAATACTCCAACACCATTAATAATAACTAATGACCCATGAACAAAATCTTCAGGAGCAAAATTTTCAGCAATATATATACCAACTGTAGTAGTAATAAAAGATAATTTAGTATCAACAAACACAATAGGTGTTTTAGATTTATTTCCATGATTTAAAATTAAGTTTTTATTTTTTTCACTTACACCACTTGAACAAATAACAAGTGGAGGATTGAAATCAAATATCTTTTTTAAATTAATTTCTAATTCTTCACTATCAATAGAATCCATCAATGTTGATTCTTTAGTACCAAACCCAACAATATTTTTATCAATATCATCATGCTCAAAATGACCAATTATTTCTAATCCAACTCTATTAATAGATGGTCTCATGATTTCTCTTCAATTATCAATTATATCTTTATTAATGACATCTAATCCATTGTCTATGCACAATTTTTCTACATTAATAAATTTAGAAGTATTTATTGTCTTTTTTTCATGGTTATACATAATTTATTAATTATAAATTAATATAAAAAAATCAATAATATTATTTTTAATTATAATAGTGATTTAACATGAAAATTAAAAAAACATGAATAAAAAATTCCTTAGGTTATGATAATAATCTTTTTATCTATCAAGATAAAGAGATGTTTAATTATTCAATTGATACAATTTTGCTTGCTAATTTAACAACATTAACAAAAAAAACTAAAAATGTTTTAGAGATTGGGACAAATAATGCAGCACTAAGTATTTTCTTATCTCAAAGAAGTAAATTAATTACCATTGATGCATTAGAAATTCAAGAAGAAGCTTGTAAATTAGCTAAATATAATGTTGACATGAATAATTTAAATAATAGAATAAAAGTAATTAATGATGATTTTAATAATTGATGAAAAATTCATAATAAAAATGTTGGAAAAAAGTATGATGTAATAATTTGTAATCCACCATTTTATAGAAAGGAAACAAAGATTAAGAAAAATATTTCAGAATCTATGTTAAAGGCAACACATGAAGTTTCAATAACATTAGATCAAATAATTAAAGGTTCTTCTAAATTAATTGAACAAAAAGGTTATTTATCATTAATAATTCCACCAGAAAGAATTGTTGATTGTTTTTTTTCACTAAGAGAAAATAAATTTGAACCAAAAAGAGTAATTATGATTCATCCTAGAATAAATCAAAAAGCAATTTTAACATTTATTGAAGCTAGATATCAAACAGGTATTGGAACACATTTTGAACCAAATATTTATTTACATCCTGAAGATATGACAAAGCATGAATATCTTGACAATGTTGTAAAATTGTATCAACCTATTAAAATTAAGTAATATTACAACTCCTATTTAACTAACAATAAAATTTTCTTTTTGTCATTTTTCATAATTTTCAATAGAACCATATTTTTTAATATTGATTTTATCTTCAATAAAAATAATTCCGTATGACAATCCTGCATAAATAATCAAGACAACAACAAGCATTACTCTACTAATTACAATATTATTATAATTTTCTAAGGAAGTTGATACTCTAAAAATTAAAATTAAATCAATGATTGGTACTAATAAAGAGATTAAAACAGCAAGACTAACAATAATAATTGAAATTATAGCCATTGGTAAAAAATATTTTTTTTGAATTGTTTTTGCTTTTAGTGTCCTTCTATTTCTAACACCTCCAAAAATGGATAAAGCTATATAACCAAAAATAAATACAGCAGTTCAACTAGACATCAAATCAGCAAATGAAATTAATTCTCCCATTCCTTTTCCATAATCAATTCCATAGTTACCTACATCAATATAGGCTAAAGAACCAATTAATGAAAAAATTATAACTATTGGAATTGATATGCAATAGGCATACATTATTCCAACAATTGGTCTATGTTCATTTAGTTTATTTTTATATTTAATTGAAAATGGTAATTCACCTTCTTTTATTAAATCTTCTATGAATCTAGGTGTTCACATTGAGAAACCATTAATTATTCCAAAAACACCAATTGAAATCATAATATTAATTATTCCAAATAAAACTCTTCCACTTGTTCCAAATGTATCAGTCATATATCTCGCCATATCAGTAAATGAACCACCATTTATTGACATTGATATAGCAATAACCAAATAAATTATAGTAGTAACAGCTAATCCTATAAGAATAGCCATAGGAGTTTTTTTAGGTTTAGCCATTTCTGATTGAATACCTGCTGCAACATAAAAACCATCATAAGCAAAGAAAATAGCACTTATAGCTATGAACATCCCTAACCCTGGTGTAAATATAGATAAGGATAAGCCATCTTCTAAATTTTTATTAGATAAATCAACACCAATTGAAACATCATTTCAACCACCAGCATTCATACCAACTAAGACAAATCCAATAATTGCAACAAAAATTAGAGGCATGAATTTAACATATGTGACAATTTTATTTTGAATATTACCAATTTTTGCTGATATACCTGAAACAAATAAAAAATAAGTAAATATTGAAAAAGAAATAATTGTTCAAATTAATCAATCTACATTAGTACCAAATGAAAATGGAGTTATACCATTTAATGAAATGCTTTCATTAGAACTTATTAATGCTCCAATTCCATCTTGTAAGGAGACAATTACATATAAAGGCATATAAAAAAAAGTTAATGGAGTATACAAATAAAACATAAAATTTTTACATGATTTGAATGAAATTCTACTATTAAAAACTTTTATTCATCCAATGACTGATAAATTGTCATTTCTAGCAGATGATATTTCAACAAGGGCAAGAGCCATAGCAATTACAGATAATGCTGCTATAATTCAACAAAATATTGCTAAAACTAGTGAATTTTGTGAATTTTCCAAAACTCCCTTTGACTTAAAAAATATTCCAGCACCTATTGATGAACCTATTACAACTAAAATTGCTGAAAAAAAACTAATTTTATTTTTTGAATAAGTTGATTTTTCTTTTTCCATAAATAACAAATCCTTTATATTATTAAATGTATATTTTTATTTTTTGATATACAAAATTATTCTTTATAATTAGTCAATCTTTTTATAAAATCAACGCTTGTTTGATCAAAAAAGCATGATTCATTTAAATTTAATTTCTCAATTTCTTTGATGTCTTCATTAGATAATTTAAAGTCAAAAACATCAATATTCTCTTTCATTCTATTTTCATTTTCAGTTTTAGCAATAACTACAATTCCTCTTTGAATTAATCATCTAATAATAACTTGAGAAGATGTTTTATTGTATTTATTAGCTATTTTGACTAGTATTTCATTATTGAATACATCATTTCGTCCTCGTGCTAATGGACTTCAAGCTTCCAAGACAACTCCCATTTCATTATTAAATATTAATTCCTTATCTCGTTGATAAAAAACATTAACTTCTATTTGATTAACTGTTGGTTTTATTTTATTAAAAGCGATTAAATCCATTAATCTATCATTTAAAAAATTAGAAACACCAATTGCTTTTATTTTGCCTTGATTGTATAATTCTTCCATGGCTCTTCAAGCACCAAAAATATCCCCAACTGGTCAATGAATTAAATATAAATCAATATAATCAGTTTTCAATCTTTCTAATGATTCTTTAAATGAAGTCATAACACCTTCATAAGAAATATCATCACATCAAACTTTAGTTGTTATAAAAATTTCATCACGGTTAATTTTTGATTTTTTAATTGCATTACCAACTTCTTTTTCATTTTTATAATATGAGGCTGTATCAATTAATCTATATCCATTATTTAAAGCATTAAGTACTACCTCTTCACAATTATTATTTACTTGGTAAACACCAAAACCTAATATAGGCATTTTTATTCCATTGTTCAAAGTGACATATTTCATAATACCTAATTATTTTATATTAAAAGTGTTTTTAAAAATAAATAAAAATAAATAAAATATTGAGTCTTAATGTGAATCTAAAAATTCAATATACTCACTAGTTGATTAAAAATTTATATATTATAATATATATAAAATGAAGGTTTAACTATTACCATTAAGAAATTATATTTCTAAAAGTATATAAGGGGTTTTAAAATATGAAGAGAGAATTTAGTGAACAAGAAATTATTCGTAGGAATAAAGTTGATCAAGATAATAAAAATGGAATCTCATCATATTTAAAAAAACAAAATATTAGTCATAAAATTGAACAAATTATAAATTCATATTCTAGTTTTTCTAAAAGTGAACTAGAGGAAAAAAAATATATAGTTTCTACATATGGAAGAATAATTAGTAAAAGAGGTCCTTTTACTCAAATTAGATTAGATGAATATAATTGTCAAATATATATAAATAATAAAATGGACCAAGATTTATTTAATTATGTATCTAAATTAGATATTGGTGATATTGTTTGAGTTGAGGGAACTGCTATGAAAACAATGACAGGCGAAATTGCTATTAAGGCTCAAAATGTTAAGTTGATGTCAAAATCTTTAAAAGTTCTTCCAGAAAAATTTCATGGTTTAGCTAATGTAGAAGAAAGATATCGACACCGTTATGTTGATCTAATTGTAAATAAAAATGTTAGAGAAACTTTTAGAACTAGAACTAAAATCATCAATGAGATAAGAAAATTTATGAATGATAAAGGATATCTAGAAGTAGATACTCCAATATTACACCCTATTTTAGGTGGGGCTGCAGCTAAACCATTTATAACTCATCATAATGCATTAAATCATGAATTTTATTTAAGAATAGCTACAGAATTGCCATTAAAAAAATTAATTGTTGGTGGTTTTGAAAAAGTTTATGAAATTGGAAGAATATTTAGAAATGAAGGAATAGATACAACTCATAATCCTGAATTTACTTCAATTGAATTCTATGAAGCTAATGCAGATCTTGAGGATATGATGAATATTACCGAGGATATAATTAAACACATAGCTAAAGTTTTAGGTAAAACTCAAATTGAATGAAATGGTGCAAATATAGACTTAGAAAATAAATTTAAAAGAATAGAAATGTCTAGTGAAGTTTCAAAATATGTTGGTTTTGATGTAAAAAATGCATCATTTGAACAATTAAAAAATGAAATCATAAAAATAGGTAAAAAAATAGAAACATATTTTGATGAGGGGCACTTAATAAACATTTTGTTTGAACATTATGTTGAGGAAACAATGATACAACCAACATTTGTATATGGTCATCCACTATCAATTTCACCACTAGCTGCAAAAAATGATGAAGACCCAAGATTTACTGATCGTGCTGAATTATTTATTAATAAAAAAGAATTTGCTAATATGTTTACTGAATTATCTGATCCAATTGATCAATTAGAAAGATTTGAATCACAAATAAAGGAAAGAAATGCTGGTAATGATGAGGCAAATGAAATTGATTGAGATTTTATTGAAGCACTAGAATATGGAATGCCCCCTACTGGAGGTTGTGGAATTGGGATTGATCGTTTAATTATGTTATTAACTGGAAATACTTCAATTAGAGAAATATTACTATTTCCACATTTAAAATCTGAAAAATAAGAAAAGGAAAATTATGACATCAAGAAAAAAATTATTTGCATTTGATTTAGATGGAACATTATTAAACTCTAAAATGGAACTATCTAATGATAATATTGAAGCCTTAATTGCTGCAAAAAATGCAGGGCATGTTTTAGTAATGGCAACTGGAAGAAATTATATTTACTCACAAATATCATTAAAGGAGCATTGAGGTCTTTTTGATTATTACATTGGTTGCAATGGAGCTATTATTCATTCAATTCATGAGCGTGATGTCATTACAAATAAAGATAACAAAATACCATTTGATTTTATTATGGAAATTATTCATGAAGTAAGAAAAATTGGTGGAACAGTTCAAGTTTCAACAGAATGAGATGTTTTTGTTGGTTACTATCTTAATGAAGAAAATTCAGTTATTCCAAAATCAAATAAAGAAAGATTTTTTGATCCTTATTCTTCAGTTTTTGATATGGAAGAAAAAGATAAAAAATCAATTGTTCAAATTTCAGTTCACTTAGAAGAACATAATATTAGAAAATATTGAGAATTATGAAATAAATCTTTTGGCGATAAATATGAGTTAACAATTACATCAAAACACAACATTGATATAAATTTAATAGGAATATCTAAATTGTCTGCTATTAAAGAAATTGTTAAATTAGAAAATATTTTATATGAAGATGTTTTTGTTTTTGGTGATTCTCAAAATGATATTAAAGGTTTAGAGTATTACAACAATACTTATGCCATGGAAAATGCTTTATGAGATGCAAAACAGGCAGCTAAACATATAATTGGTGATAATAACTCTAAAGATATATCAAAAATTGTTATGAAAAACATATAACTGAGGGGTTTTATGGGATTAGAATTTGGGACCGCAGGAATTCGTGGGATTGTTGGAAAATCAATTGATAATTTAAATGAAGCACACGTTGCTAGAGTTTTTGAAGCATATGCAAGATATATAAAAAATAATTTTTCTCATGTTAAAGAAAAAACAATAGTTATTGGACGAGATAATAGGATAAAAGGTAGAATCTTTTCAATTATTGCTGTTAATATATTAACATCACATGGTATAAAGGTTTTCTTTAATGATGAAATGTTACCAACACCATTTATTAGTTTTTTAGTAAAACATAAAAAAACTCTTGGTGCAATAAATATTACAGCAAGCCATAACCCAAAAGAATATAATGGAATTAAGTTATACAATAGCCATGGTTTTCAAATGCTTCCAGATGAAATTATGGAAATTAAAAAATATTTTGATAATTATGAAAAATATGAATCATATATTGATAAAACTGTTGAAATTATCAATACAGATAAAATTTTAGAAATAACACTAGATGACTATGAATATTATATTAATGAAGTTGTTTCATTAAAATATGACAATAAAACAAATTTATCAAATTTAAAAATTGTTTATTCTCCATTACATGGTACTGGATATAAATTTATTAAAGATATTTTTGATAAATTAAATATAAATGTTATTTATGAGCAAAATGAAATAATTGAAGATGAAGATTTTACATTTGTATCAAATCCAAACCCTGAATTTTATGATGCTTATAAAAATACTATTCATCTTGCAATTAAGGAAAATGCTGATTTAATAATTATCACTGATCCAGATTCTGATCGTGTAGGTGTTGCTTATAAAGAAAATGGTGAATTTAAGTTAATTAATGGAAATGAAAATGCTATCTTAATTACTGATTATCTTTTATCAAAAAAATGAAAGGAAAATATTCCCTATTATTTAGTTTATTCATTTGTTTCAACATCCCTACCTTCTAGAATGTGCCAAGAACATAACATTAAATCTTATATTACTGAAACAGGTTTTAAATGAATTGGAAAAACAATAGAAGAAAATAAAGGAAAAGAGAATTTCTTTTTTGCTTTTGAGGAATCATATGGTTCATTAGTGAATGAAACCATTTCCTTAGATAAAGATGCAATTCAATCTGCAGTATTAATTGCTATTATTGCATCAGAAGCAAAAAGAGAGAATATGAATTTAAATGATAAATTAAAAAAAATATATTCTAAATATGGATATATGAAAGCACAATCTTTTTCATTTGAATTAAGAAATAAAGAACAATTAGAGAGTATCAAGAATAAATTTAAAGATATTAAATTTAATAATGCTAATTTTTATGATTACAATGATGGAATTAGAAATATTGAACCTAATGACATGATATCTTATGAATTTCAAGGGACATTAAATTGAGTGTCATTAAGACCTTCAGGAACTGAACCTAAATTTAAAATATATATTCATGTTGTTGATAATAGCGAAGATAATGCAATTAAAATATTCAATGATATTTTGTTTACTGTTAAAAATAAGTTAAATATTTAGTTTTAAACAATTTTATTTTAGTTTTATTAATACAATTATTTTTAATTTTTGTGATTTTTCTTTTTAATTTTTTCATTATCTTGTATTTGATATAATAGTTAATAGTACTTATGGATAAATTGGACTTAAATAGTATAAATGAAATTTGGGATATTCAAATCGGCGAAAACCAAGAAGTGGCACAAGATTTTGCTGGTAGATGAATTAATAAAAATAAGTATCAAAATTATGATTCTGAATTTGCATGAACACTAATTGATTTTGGTGATGATGAGTATTTAGTAGCTCATGTTGATACTGAAAAAGAATTTCCAAAGGATGCAACTTTTCATCCAAATGATGAGTTCATTATAAATGGAAAAATTTTTTCTATAAACAAAAATTCACATGGTGAGTGAGATATTAATTTAATTGAATATAAAAAAGTAGATAATAAAGATAATGAAAATGATGAATTTTTAGAAGAAAATGAGATTGATGAAGATGGTGTAGAAAACATAGAAGAAGATAATCTTAATGATGATCTAGACTCAACTTTTTCATTTAACAATGACAATGTTATTGAAGATGATGGAGCAAATGACATTATAAAAAATCAAAAAAGAAAAATTGAAATTTTAGAAAAGCAATTAGAGCAAGAAAGAGACAAAACACAATTATTAAAAATTAAAAATAAACATGAATATTTCAATAATGTTGATCTAGATTCTACAACCATGTTTCAAAATTTTTCTTCTGATGCTAGTGATGAAGATTCATTTGATAATAATTTAATTGAAAATTTAACTAAAAAATTAAATGAACAAACAATTCAATTACAATCTTTAAAGCATAATGAAAAATTAAATAGAGAAAAAATAAGAGAAATAGAATATGACAATTCCCATTTCAATAATCAAATTGCAATGGACCAATGAAAAAGACAATTTGGTTATTCTAATTTTGCAACTGATTTTGCAGGTAAGATAATATCAAAAGATAAATTTAATCTAGACACTGAAGGTGGATGGAATATTGATTATTATAATAATGATGATTCAAATATTTTTATAGCATCTACTGAAAGTATTGAAAAAAGAAATCATAAAAGTAAATTCACAATTGATGGAATTGAATATGTTGTTAAGCATAATGATGGAAAATGAAAAATAGAAAAATTAGTAATGTACACACCTGAGGAAAATTTAAATAATATTACCTCACACATTTTACCTGATGATGAAAAATCATTTAATGGTAATTATGAAATGTATTCTTCATTATTGGTAAATTTAGAACATTTTTCAGTAGTTTATTTAAATAAATTTGAGCAATTTTTAAGAGAAACATTAAATGAGTTTTATTTATTTAAAGAATTATTTGTTTATTCTAATGAAAATTCTTATAAAAATAATAGATCAGATATAAGTGTTTACTCTAGAGTTTTCTTTAAAACTTCTTCAATTGAAAATGATATTGAAATATTGAAAATTTCTTTATACCTTAAAAAGGGAATGATGAAATTTATGGGAAATTTTTGAAACATAAATGCTAACAATCATAATGATAAAATTTCTTTTTCAATGTTTTTATATCACCACCAAAGACATTTAAAATTTATTAATGCTCAAACAAATTTTGAATTATTAAAATTATATCCAGTACCTGATAGAATACCTAGCAATAAATTAATTGTTGATGGAAAGTTTAACTCTATTTTAAAATTTAATGAAAATAATATGTGAAAAAAATTGAAGCCATATTCAATAGATTATAATGATAATGCATACTATATTTGTGATATTGACATTAATGATTTCAAAACAGATTTTCACAAAAAATAAATATTTTATTTTTGTATTCTAGATAGTAAATATATTGATGAAGTTTCTGACCTCAATATTCTTTTGCCTAGTGAAATTATTTTTAATCCACTATTTATAGCTTTATTTATTTCATTTTCATCAAATCCACCCTCAGGTCCTACATAAAATGCAATAGGTGATTTAAATAACAAATTTTGATCATCTAATTCTTCTTTTTTTTCATGAGCTATGTATTTATTTTCAATATTGTAATTAACAGCTTCTTCAAAATTAATAGGATCATGGATGATGGTTAATTTATTTCTAAATGATTGTTCACTAGCATTTTTAGATATTTCTATAAATCTCTCTTTTTTCTTCTTCAATTGTTCAATAAATTTAATATTTGTATTTTTAGTGATCATAGGATAAAAATTATTAACACCTAGTTCAGTTGCTTTTTGAATTAGTCATTCAAATCTTTTTATATTAATAATAGATGCAAATAAAGTGATGTCATTAGCATATTCATTATTTATTTCAGTTTTAATTTCTATTATTGCATGAGAACCTTCTCTATGACATAAATAAACTTCACCATCATATATGCAATAAAATTTTTCATTACTACCAATTCTTAATACCTTTAAATGATTTAGTATTTCATTAGATAATTCAAATTTATTATCTATCTTTTTTTCTACAAAAAAACGATACATTCAATTATTATAATCTTTTGTTATAATTTTTTAGAATAAAACAAATTAGGAATTCAAATGACTTTTATGAAAAATAAATTCAATAAATTCAATAAGACAAATAAAAATAACATTGAAGACAAGTTTGATGTTGCAATTATTGGTGGTGGGCAAACTGGATTGCTTTTATCTAGATTATTAATAAAAAAAGAAATTAAAACTTTAGTAATTGATAAGGATGATTTAGGAATAAAAACTTCACTAAATTTAAGAAATTTCACAAAAATAATTAAAAGATCTATATTAAAAGGTGTAAATCCTAAAGATTTACTTAGTTCACTTTCTAAAAGACTTGAATATATTAATAAAGAACAAAATGAAGAATTGATATCTTCATTAAAATCAAACTCCTTTTTTCACTATATAAAAGGAGAAGCAGAACAAATTGATGAATATTCTTTATTTATAAATAGAAAAGAATATGGATTTAAAAAACTTGTATTTGCAACTGGTTCATACTTTGTTGAACCAAATAGTAAAATGTATCCTAATTTAAAGAGAAATATGTATTTGAATTTAGATGAAATTATCAAAATTGATAGATTTTATTCTTCAGTTGCAATCTATGGTACAAATGCAAATGCGCTTGAATTAGCATATGCTTTTTCACTATTAGGTTCTAATGTTTATTTATTTGATGAAAATGTTAATCCCTTTAATAACTTTGATGATGATTTAGAATATGTTCTTAAAAATGATTTTTCTAATGAAAGAATTAATTGATGTCTAGAATCAAAAATAATAAATCATATTAGTTCATCTGATTCTACAACTAGAATTATTTACACATCACAAGGTCAAGAAAGATACATAGAAGTTGAAAAAATTATTGTTACAAATAATCAAAAAAGTGAAACAAGAAATTTAAAAACAAAATATGAATTGGAACTTAATTCAAAAGGTTCTATGATTATTGATAACAGTTTTAAGGTAAAAAATAATCCAACATATTATGCAATAGGTGATGTTAATGGAATTAAATTTATGCCTTCATATGCTAATAGTCAAGCTGTTACATTATCAAGAATATTAACTTCACAAAAAAGTGCAAAATTTTCATTGTACAACACAGGATTTGTTATTGACATTGAACCTCAAATTTGTTTTTATGGAATGAATAAACAAGATTTAGATTATCAAAACATAAAATTTAATGAATTTGTATATGATTTTAATTATGAATTGACCTCCAAATTGTTTACACATAAATCTAGAATTAAAGTATTTACTAATGAAAAGCATGAAATATTAGGAGTGTTTTTATATGGTCATAAAATCAAGGAATTATTGTCAATATTTATTCTTGCAGCAACTAACAAAATAAAATTTCATAAATTAGCTAACTTAGGTTTCCCTTTTTATACCAAATCTGAATTTATAAGAGATGCAGCTATTGAATATGAACTAGAATTTGTTGGTTTTGCAAACAAATTTAAAAAATTGAAAGGTAGAAAATAATTTATTTATAGGTGGTAAATATGAGTTTTTGAAGAAAATTATTTAATAAAAGAAAAGATAAAAATGATACAAAGGAAATAAAAAGACCTGAAAATTCATATGATATTTATAATCAAAATGAAACTTTAACATTACAAACAGAAATTGAAAAAGATTTAATTGCATATGAAGATGAAGAGGCAAAAAACAACTTAAAAACATTTCCTATTGAATTAGAAAAAGAAGTTGAAAAAGAAATGGGAAATGAAATTAAAGATAAAGAAGATATTCATACTGAAAATAAAGAAAACAACAATACTTATTTTGTTTATGCAAAAAATGATAAAAATGGAAACAACATAGGATGACAAGTTAAAAAAGAAAATGCCAGCAAAGCAAGTAAAACATATAAAACTAAAGAACAAACAATTGAATTTGTAAAAAACAAAGCTACAAATGAAGATTTTACTTGCATCATTCAAAATGATGATGGTTCAATTGATGAAACAATTGTTTTCAAAGCTAAAAATAATAAATAATAAAATATGTGAGAATTTATCAAATCTGCTTCTAATAAATCAAATTGATTAGTTCATGATAATAAAGAAATATGTTTTATAGGAAGATCGAATGTAGGTAAATCTTCTCTTATTAATGCTTTAGCAAATAATAAATTAGCAAAAACATCTAAAACCCCTGGAAGAACACAATTAATAAATTATTTTAAAAATGAAAACAATACCATTATTGTTGATCTACCTGGTTATGGCTTTGCTAATATTGCATTACAATTACAAGAAAAAATGTTTTTAATGGTTGATGAATATTTTAATAATTCAAATCCTAATATTGTTTTTTTACTTATAGATGCTCGAAGAGGAATAATGAGACAAGATGAAAACATTATAGAACATTTAATTAATTTAAAGCACAATATTGTGCTAATCTTAACTAAAGTAGATAAAGCAAAACAGTCTGAAATTGCTTCTTCATTGAAACATAAATATTTTAAAACTATTCCTTATTTTGAATCTTCCATAAAAAATGAAAATAAAATAAATAAAATAAAAGAATTTATCAAAAATATATAAAAAACACACAATGGTGTGTTTTTGCATCTATAAGCCGCGTTCTGTTCTCTTTTGAGTGTCAATCATTTATCTAAATTTTTTTTTTTAAAAAAATTTCCAATTCTTAGTTCATTTTCCTTGAATTGATTCCCCTACCAAAATTTGGGTTTCTAGCTTGTGGAGTTTACCGCGTTTCACTCTAAATTAATAGACTCGTCTCTGTGGCACTAGTCGTCTAAGCTTGAATTTATTAAATTCAACACAAACACTACAAGCATCTCAGCTTGTGCTAGCGCGGACTTTCCTCTATGCAAGTAATTGCACAGTAATTGACCAATGCATAATTATTATATTATTTTATTTAATGTTTATTTCTAAAATTAAAGAAATCAATTTTTTAAAAGCTAACTCTGATGATTTATGAATTATGTTATTAATATCTTCCTTTATTTTATTGTTATTGCCAATAATATCACTAATTGATTTTACACAATAAAAAGGTATATTATTTTTAGAACATACTTGTGCTATTGAACATGATTCCATATCAAATAGTTCAACATTTATTTCTTTTTTAATTTCATTGATTGCATTAACATCAGTAAGAAAAGAATTTCCTGAAGCAATATTTATTTCTTCTTTACTAAAATTAAATTTATTAAGAGAATTAATGTAATATTCTTTTTCACCAGGAACAACACCTCTTTTATATCATGGAGTTATTACATCATAATAATAAAATTTTGTAGGTATTATTACATCATAAATATTTAATTTATTTGATGAACCAACTGCACCATAATTTCATACTTGACAAACATTAAATTGGTCTATTAAATATTGAGACACCATTGCAGCATTTACTAGACCAATTCCTGAATGAATAGCAAATATCCTAATATTATGAAAATTGTATTCATTTACATTAAATTTTAAATTGTGCTTTTTAATAAATTGAAACTCATTAAATTTATGAATTTCATTATTATCAGCAATTATTAATCCTATTTTTTTATTTTGATCATTTGTCATAAATATCTTCTTGTTCTTTTGTAAAAACAACTCCTTTATTTAAATTAAATTCTTTAGTTTTTTGAATAACTAATTTTAGACCATTATCAATATTTATGATTGATTCTTTTCTAATATTTTGAATTCCATCATATTTTCTTCCTTGGCACAATTTATCAGCTAAATATACAATTTTATCTAGAGTATTTAATTCTAATGCTAGTGTTGTATGTATCTTAACAGCATGAGCTATATCTTCTTCAATACCAAATTTTTTTAAAATGACATATCCCAATTCTTGATGAAGTTGATAATCTAAAATTTCATATTGATAATTATAAAAATCAAATATTTTTTTTCTTGCTTCTTCTTTATTTTCATTAGCCAAGCTTTTAGCTATATCATGAACATAAGCTGCAAATGATGCCTTCTTTATATCAAAATTAATAGATTTTGCCAATTTAATAGCAAAATCTCTAGCATGTTTTGAGTGTAAGTATCTTTTTTCATCTAAAACATTTTTTAAAATATCATCAAAATATAATTTATTAGACCCAATGTATTTAATTACTGAATCATCTACTGAATCAAAGTCTCCTTTTAAAAAATTAGATGAAGATTCTAAATATAAATCATTATTAATTAAGATGCAATTGTATTTTTTTATATTTGTTTTATTAATATTTTTCTCTCTTTTGAATACTGATATTTTTACAAGCTCAGCTATTATATCAATATCTTTTCATTTTGATAATTTTGTTAAATTGTCACTTCCAATTATTAAAAATAACTCATCATTTTTATATTTATTTTTAAAATATTTAACTGTATCAATTGTATAGCTAATTCCCTTTCTATCAATTTCAAAAGAAGATACTTCCATTTTTTCCTCTAGAACAAGATTAATCATATTTAATCTATGTTTTCCAGAAACATAATTTATATCTTTTTTAAATGGATTTTTTTGACAAGGTATAAATATTAATTTGTCTAAATTTAAATTTTTTATTGCACTATTAGCTATTGCTAAATGACCTTTGTGAATAGGATTAAAAGATCCTCCAAATAAACCAATTCTCATACTTCCTTAAAATAATATAATATTAAAAATTATTAATCATTATACAAAAAAAATAAATAAATAAAAAATTAATATCAAAATCAAATAATAGTAATAAAAAAATAAAAATTTAATTAATTGTTATTTTTTGGCAAACTCTTTTTTAAAAAACCAAATCTCTTAGGTTTATTTTTTGTACTTCTTGAATATGTACATTCAGGTCACCTTGAACAAGAAATAAATTCTTCTTTAGTTTTTTTTGCAGTTTTATATATTAAGGGACTTCCACAATTTGGACATTCTTCACCAACAAAACGATCTAATAATATTGTTTTTTCTAGTGTAGATTCAGCAGTTTTAAATGAATCATCAAATCTTTCCCAAAAGGATTGCATCAAATGTTTATAATCTATTTCACCATCAGCAATTAAATCAAGGTCAGCTTCGACTCTAGCAGTGTAATCTTCAGTAATTTCATTAGGAAATCCTTCAATTAATTTATGGATAACCGCTTCACCAAATTCAGTAGATTTAAGTGAATTACCTTCCTTCACAACAAATTTTCTATCTAATATTTTTTCAACAGTAGTAGCAAAAGTTGATGGTCTACCAACTTTTATATCATCTAATTTTTCTATTAATGTTCCATCTGTGTATCTTGCTGGTGGTTTAGTTTCATGATCTATTGAAACATACTCTTTTACATCAATTAAATCATTAACATTATATTTAGGTATTTCTTTTATTTGATCTTTAGGTGCTAATATTAAATACCCATCAAAAGTAATTTTTGAAGAAGATAACTTGAAATTGTGATTATTATTAGTTAGTTCATATCGTATTATTTCTCTCTTTGGAACACTCATAATTGCTCTCATGGTGGTATGTCAAATGATTGAATAAACTTTATAATCATATGTTGATAGATTATATTTATTTTTTGCCATTTCAGGGTCTAAAGTAATATCAGTTGGTCTAATTGCTTCATGAGCATCTTGATCACCACTAAAACCTTTAATGTCATTTGCTACATATTCTTTTCCATATTTATTTGCAATAAATTCTCTTGCCCTAACTAGAAAATTCTCTGATAATCTTGTAGAGTCTGTTCTAGGATATGAAATTAATCCGCCATCACCAAAACCTTCATATAATTTTTGTGCTGATGATTGAACAGATCTAGAAGACATATCTGCTTTTTTATATAAGACAGATTGTTTTAATGGAGAGACTTTGGCATCACTTTTATTACTAATTTTAATATCACAAACTACTAAAGGTCCATTTAGTTCTTTCATAATACCATTAACTTTATTTTTAGATATTCACTCTTTATTATCAAATTCACCATTTGGGTTGTAGTATGTTGCACTTATATTATCATTAATTTTTGCTTCAATTGTAGAATAATATGTTGGAACAAAATTTCTAATTTCATTTTCTCGATCAACAACTAATTTAAGAGCTATAGACTGAACTCTACCTGCAGTAGGTTTTTCAGGATAATTAGACATTTTTTTAGTCATTAAGTTTGTTAGTCTAAAACCAATAATTCTATCTAGCATTCTTCTTGATTTTTGAGCTTTTACAAGATTTTCATCAATCATAGTTGGAGCATTAATTGAAGCTAGTATTGCCTCTTTTGTTATTTCATTATATTTAATTCTCTTATATTTGTTTTTTATATCTAAAAACTCAACAAGGTTATCTCCAATTGCTTCTCCCTCACGATCAGGGTCAGTTGCAATATAAACAATGTTAGCTTTTTTAGCATCTTTTTTTAATTCATCTACAATATGTTTTTTGCTTGGTTCAATTTTATAATTAGGTTCTCAATTTTGAAAATTAATACCTAAATTTTGCTCTCCATTTGTAAGCATTTTAACAATATGACCAACAGATGCTTTAACCTCATAATCATTACCTAAGTATTTTTGTATGGTTTTTACTTTATTTGGTGACTCTACTATTACTAAATATTTCATGTACAATTACTTTCTAATTTTAATTATATATTTTAAATTCCTATTTTGATATTTTAGATGCTTTTTTTACAACTTCTAGAATTTGACTCTTATTATTAATAATTGCTCCAGATGCTTTCTTATGTCCACCACCATTATATTCTCTAGCTAACTTGGAAATATCCTTTTCACTAGATCTTAATCTAACCCTATATGTTTTATCTTTATTTTCAATAAAAAATATCCAAATATCATAATTATCAATGTTTGCTAAAAAATCAACTCTGTTAGTAGATGAATCATTTATTTTTAACTTATTTATTTGTTTTCTAGTAAGAACACAATAAATGACATTTTTATATGTTTGATAATTATCTAAAACATATTTATTAAATTCCAAGTCTTTTATTGATCTTCTTGATAAATCCTTATGTAAATTAAAAAAATCAAAGTTTGTTTCAAACAATCATGAAGTTAAATTATGTGTTCTTGAAGAGGTATAATCATAAAAAAATCTTCCACTATCAGTATATATACCTAAATATAATAAAATTGCTATTTCTTTATTAAGTGATTTTGGATCAATTACATGAATTAAATCTGCAATTTGTTCTGCTGAAGCACAATAAGAACTATCAACAAATCTTAATTTATAATTAATATCATCTTCTTCTGGATGATGATCAATTCTAATCAAGTCTTTTATCTTGTTTTCCAATATTATTTCATTATTTACAATACGATTAGAATAATTAGCATCAACTACAATTCCCAATGATTTTTTTAAAATGGAATCACTAGGTGTTTTGTTAAACTTAAATTTTAAAAAATCAAACAAATGTTCATTAGAACCTAAGGCATAAATTTTTTTATTTGGGTATTTTAATTTTAATCATTTTTTTAATGCATGCTGTGAACCTAAACAATCACCATCAGGTCTTTGATGATGAAAAATAACAATTGATTCATGTTTTTCAATTTCTTTAACAAATTTTTTAGCAAATACTCTTAATTTAATATCGTCACACTCATTTCTAAATATAATTAGTTTATTGTATTTAAATTTTAATGTATGGAATTATAAAAATAATAAATAATTATGAATCACTAGTTAAATTACCTAATTTAAGGTTAAAAAGTTAAAATGTATTAATTATTGAATATAAAATTATGAATTCAATGTTTTATGATACTTTAAAATAAAACTTTATGTTCCATTAATTGTTTTTTTGTTATAATGAATATGTTACTTAAAAGTAACCGTACTAAAAAGGTCAATTTAAATAACAATTTCTTGTTAACCTTAAAGGCGAGCCTCATTTAAGAAACTTATTTAAATCTAAATGTTGCTAATTATAAATATTTAATTATTAATAAAAGGAGATCAGGAATGATAGCAATTATCAAAACTGGTGGTAAACAATTACTTGTTAAAAAAGATGATGTAATTTTCATTGAGAAAATTGATGGAAAAGAAGGGGAAAAAGTTACTTTTGATCAAGTTCTTTTAATTGGAGATAAAATAGGAACTCCACTTGTTAAAGGAGCAACTGTTACAGGAACTATTGAAAAACAAGGTAAATCTAAAAAAATAATTGTTTATCGTCATAATGCAAAATCAACTCATAAAAGAAAATTGGGACACCGTCAACCATACACTAGAGTAAAAATTGACGAAATTAAAGGATAGGTGATAAATTATGGCAACACATAAAGCGGCCGGAAGTAGTAAAAATAATCGTGAGTCACAAAGTAAAAGATTAGGTCAAAAACTAAGTGATGGTCAATATACAAATGCAGGTCAAATAATATTTAGACAAAGAGGTACAAAAATCCATCCAGGGAATAATGTAGGAATTGGTGGAGATGATACTTTATTTGCTCTAATTAGTGGTTATGTTAAATATGAAACAAAAAGAAACAGAAAATATGCTTCTGTTTATAGTGAAAAAATAAATTTAGCTAAGAAATAAATTAAAATTTCACTAATATAAAGGTTTACATAAATAAAATCCAAGACTTTATATTGCTTGGATTTTTTATTTTTTACATTAATGAAAAATACTTTTAGTAAATTTAATTACTGTATTATCCAATTGCAATTTACAATAAAATGCTTGAATAATGAATTAATTAAATTATTTATTTTATGACGAATATGAAAAAATGATGCTAATTTAGTTAAATAAATAAAAAAAATCAAAGCATTTAACTTTGATTTTTAATATTGTGTTTTAACTTAAACTATTTCTTTAATTGTTATGTATTATCAGCCATAAAATGATGTTTAAATTAATATAGTATTTATAATGATTTTTATTATTTTTTTCTTGTAAAACAGATCCTTATTTTTTATTAATTTAATAATTTTAAAGAGGTATCAATAAATAATAAAAATGAGTTAAAAAATTTATTTAATACCCAAATTTAAATTGCTATTTTATAATATTTTTAAATATGTTGTTATATTTGTTAAAATTATAAATTTTAATTGGAGAGCAAAGTGAAAGATTCTGGTGGTAGACCTATTATTGAATTAAAGAACATTGTTAAAATATATGATGATAAAACTATTTTAAAAAATATTAATTTAAAAATAGGTCAAGGTGATTTTGTTACGCTTTTAGGTCCATCTGGTTCTGGAAAAACAACTATATTAAGATTGATTGCAGGTTTTGAATGAGCTACAAGGGGTGAAATTCTATTCAAAGGCCTTGACATTAAAGATTTACCACCACATATGAGGGATGTTTCAACAATATTTCAAGATTACGCTCTTTTCCCACACTTAAATGTTGAAAACAATATTAAATATGGTTTGAGATTAAAAAGAATTGATTTACCAAGAGAATCAATCAAACCTAGTGTTTTTGTAAAACAAAAGAATTTACAAAAAAAATGAGATAAACAAGCTAAAGAAGCAATGAAAAAGCTTGATAAAATCCAAGTTGAATATGAATCAAATTTAAAAAATAAGAAAATTTCCAAAAAGAAAAGGTTAAAATTTCAAAGTTGACTAGATGATCTAGATTTTAAATATGCTTCATGAGAAGTTTGACCTTCTTTAATGAATGAAAAATTTGAAAAAAAATATTTAACTAGAAAAATAACAAATAATGAAATGAATGAGATTGTATCTGAAGTTATAAAACTTGTTGGTTTAGAAGGACATGAAAAAAAATCTATTGATCTATTGTCAGGTGGACAAAGACAAAGAGTTGCATTAGCTCGTTCCATAGTAATTGAGCCATCTCTATTACTATTAGATGAGCCATTATCTGCATTAGATGCAAAAATTAGGGAGCAAATGCAATCATTCTTATCAAGAATACAAAAGAAATTAGGTATAACTTTTATTTTTGTAACACATGATAGAGAAGAGGCTTTAAGACTATCAAATATGATTGCCATTGTAAGAGAAGGTGTCATTGAGCAATATGGTTCTTCTAAAGAGATTTATGATTATCCAAAAAATAAATGAGTTGCAAGATTTATTGGTGATGCTAATATTTTTCAAGGAACAATTCTAGATGAAGAAGAGGAAATCATTTTGATTCTAGGTAAGAAAATGAAATATTGAACTAAATATAAATTTCATAATAATGATGTTGTTGATGTTCTAATAAGACCTGAGGATATCATGATTAAAAAATCTAGTGGACTAATAAAAGGTAAAGTAGAATCCATAATCTATGAAGGTAGTTATTACATGATTAATGTTAAAACAAAAAGTGGTAATTTTCTTGTTGAATCATCTGCTGAATATGAAGAAGGTCAAGTAATTTATTTAGATTGAACTATAACTTCAATGCATTTAATGGAACAGGAGGAAGGAGATAAAAATGTTAAATAAATTAAAAATAAAGCCAAATCAACTATTGTTTTTACCTTATTTGTTCTTTATTTTAATTTTTGTTTTAATTCCAATTATTTATATTGTCATTTTGTCATTCATTACTCCTTCAGGAGCTAAACCTGATTATGATAAATGATCTATGTGAAAAGATCAAAATTTTTGAACTATATTTTTAAAGTCATTTTTAATAGGATTTTTGGTTTCCTTAACATGCTTAGTTATTTCACTTCCATATGTTTATATTTTGACAAATACAAAAAATAAAAGTGTTAAATTTTTAATGCTCTCTTTAATTGTTACACCTTTATTTTTATTTACATTAGTAAAAATCCTTGCTTTAAGAGGAATCTTAACATTAATATTTGATATCCCTATTGATGCAACTGGATATTTATATTTAGGTTTAGTTTATTTGTACTTACCCTTTATGATTATTCCACTTTATAATGTATTAAATGGAATGTCTAAAAGTATGATACAAGCTTCACAAGATTTAGGTTATAACAAAATATTGACATTTATCAAAGTTGTTATACCATATGGATTGAAAGCAATTTGTTCAGGTATTATTATTGTATTCTTACTTGTTGTTATGTCAGTTGCTGTTAGCAATAAATTATTAGATAATTCAGCTGGAAATCAAATGATTGGTAATATCATTAATGATTTATCCAATCCATCTAATCCTTTTGATATGCAAAAAGCATCATCTGTAGTTTTAATTTCATTATTAGGTTCATCAGTAGTTTATTTTTCAATTAGCTCTATTCCAGTAATTTATCGAAAAATTAGAGGAGGAATAAATGAATAAGTTTAAGAATGCAATTAAATATTCATACATTTTAATCATTTTGATTTTATGTTATATTCCTTTATTTACAATGGCTATATTTAGTTTTAATAAGACATCTGATAAAGGATATGTATCATTTGTATGAAATGGTTTTTCATGAGATGCTTATAAAAATCTATTTTCATCTCAAATTATGCTTTCATTATTAAATTCTATTATTGTTGCAATAATCACTAGTTTATTTGTTGTAACCATATCATTAATAACTGTTTTTTCATTATGAAGACAAAAAAATAAAGTTTTTATGAGTATCCATTCACTAACAAATAATATATCAATGATAAATCCAGACATTATCATTGGTGTTAGTTTGGCAATTTTCTTTGCTAGTGTATTTGGTTCATTATCATCTGGCAATGAAGGCTTAATGAGAACAGTTTTAGGTCACACTGTAATGACATTACCTTATGGAATATTAATTATGTATCCAAAGAGTGAAAAATTTAATAGATCTCTTTTTGAAGCATCTTGGGATTTGGGTTATTCAAAAATTAAAACTTGATTTAGAACATATTTTATTTATATGTTCTCATCAATTATCTTCACAATTATTATTACTTGCATTTTTTCATTTGATGATTTTATTATTACATCAATTACATCAAACACCACAACTATAGGTACTCAATTGTATCAAGGTCAATTTCGTTCATGAGCTTTAGCATTAGGAACGCTAATTTTATTCTTAATGGTTATTACTAATGTTGTATTTTTTATTAGAATTCAACATAAATCAAAGAGTGTTAAATTATGAAAAAAATAATAATATTAGTTGCTACATCTATATTAAGCATTACATTTTTAGTTGTTATTTTAGTACTAAAAATTGTTTTTCCATTTAAACCATCTTTTTATGCTTATAGCTCATATGTTGATGAAAGAACTATGAAGCAAATAAATGAAAAATATACTTATAAAGAATATAGCACTGTTAATGATTTTGAATATGCTATTGAAAATAATAAAGCTATTGCAGGTATAACTTCAGACTATTCAATAATTTCATTAATAAACAATGGGAAGATTGTACCTATTAGAAAACAAATTGAAGAAATAAATAATCTAAAATTAAATTGAACAGATTACTTTACTGAGGAATCAGTTTCTCAAATGAATGATTATGATAAATATATAAGTGAAGATATTCAAAAAAGATTAAGAGAAGAATTTGGAGAATATGGAGAAAATTACACATTTAAATTTAGTGATTTTGTTGTTCCATATTTTATAAATGATAAAGTAATTGCCTATGATACAACCAAAGTCTTAAATAAAAAAGATACTAGTGACAATCCTTTCAATTTTTCTAATTATCCTACTTTAGAAGAAGCATTAAGAGAATTAACTAGTGTAAAATCAGATATTAAAATTCAATGAACCAAAAATGAAAGAGAAAATATTGTTAATGGTCCTACAATAGATAATCCAGGAAATAAATGGTCTACTGAAATTGATAATAATAATTATCAAAAATGAGTGGAAGATTTTGCAACCATAATTTTAGATGGAACTAATGCACCAATTAGTGATATCAAGAGAAATCTATTTGAAACTGATTCAGATATTATTTTAAACAATTTAATTAATCCTAGTTCTAAAATTGATGCTGCATTCATTTACAATGGAGATGCATTAGATGCCTATTATGGTCATGATAATTTTCAAGAAATACAAGATGGTGATAGGTTAAGAATAATAAGAACAAAATATACCATTAGAATATTAGATTGTTTTGTTGTATCTTCATCAATAAGTAAGGAAGAGAGAAAAAATTTATTAACAGATTTCAATAGTTGATTATTTAATGGTATGTTTTCTTCAAAAGATGAGTTAACTTTCATTAATCCAAACATAATTTATGAACAAGATGGAATAATGAGAATTTTTGATTATGTAAACTACACTGTAGCCGCAAAAGGTCCTTATGAATATATTTATGAAAATTATTTTCTTGATGAAGAAAATGGAAAAGTTGATGATATTGCAAGATCAATATATAAAGTAGCTAAAAACGACCCAGACCAAGGGATTTATGTTAGATCATTAGCACCAATTGAAAAGGAAACATTGTCAAAATTAACTCTATTATTTCAACAAAAATTAAATGGTTATTAACTACTTTATTCTTATTGTTAGTTCAAACTATATTATTTTAAAGTTAATAAATTATTATATAATTTAAACATTAAATTAAGTGGATTATTTGTTATGATTGGAAAATTAAGTAAATCAATAAAAAAATCATTAATATCTTTATTACTACTAATCTTAATAGCAGGTCTTTTGTTGACATCTATAGTGTTATTAGTTGTATTTGATAACAACTCAAATAACATTTCACAAGAAACAATTATTGTTTACACATTGTTATCTTTAACTGTAGTTTTAACAATAGTATTTATTTTTATTTTAAGTAAACAAATAAATTCAAAAAGTAAGATAGTAAATAAAGGAATTAATTACTATGTTGAGAATTTAGTTTCTGGATTATCCATAGGGATAGTAATTTTTCAACCAAGTGGTGAAATTTTGTGAGTTTCTGATTTTATAGAGGAACGTTTTGGTGAGAGAATCATTAATGAAACTTTAAATTATTTTAATAAAGAAGTTGACCTATCAAGAAGATTCAAAGATTTCTCTACTATTTTTAAAAAAGATGAATATGTATACCGTTTAAGTTTTGTTGCAAGAGAAATGGTGTTAGTTGTTAAAGATATCACACAAGAATTTTCTGCCACCCATTTTTATGAAATTGAAAAACCGGTTATTGGTGAAGCTGAAATAGATAATTATCAATTATTTAGAGCAGCCTTTTCTGATGATGAAATGTTTAATGTTCAATCAATTGTTAAACAACTTTTTGATAATTTAGCAAAAAATTATAATTTAGTTTATAGACAATATTCTGATGGTAAGTTCTTGATTGTTACAAACAGGGATAATTTGAATAAAATTATGTTAACCAATTTCTCTGCTTTTGAAAAATTAAATAATGTTGTTATTGGAAAAGCTAAATTATCATTATCAATTGGTTTTGGTGCTGATACTTCTAACTATTCACAATTAATGGATTTAGCTAAAGAAGCATTATATCAATCACAAACAAGAGGTGGTGATCAAATAACTATCATTTCAGCAATTGAAAAAACTAAGAGATTTGGTTCAAAATCTGAAATTTCAGTTATTAAATCTAGAACAAGAATTAAAAATACTGCAAATAATTTAAAAGTTAAATTAGTTGATAAGAAAATTAAAAATGTTGTTATTTATGGACATAAATTTGCTGACCTAGATGCAATTGGAGCATCATATGCATTATGAGAAGTTGCAAANAATTTTGGTAAAAATGCTTATATTCAAAATGCNACATTTGATAGTACTGCTCAAAAAGCTATTAAAAGATACTTAAAGAATAGTGAATCTATATTTGTATCTAAAGCAAAAATAAAATCATTAGATAGAGATGANACTATTGTNATNATAGTTGATTGTTCTNAGGAAAAAAGAGTTGAAAANCCAAATATATTTAATAATGTAAAAGGTGAAAATNTATTTATATTTGATCACCANAGAGTATCAAAACTTGATGATATTGTNCAAAGTTTAAANACTTATATTGAATCAACTGCTTCTTCTGCTTCAGAAATAATAACTGAATTGATTCAATTNAATGAATTNCAAAANTATATAACAAAATTAGGNGCTCAAATGTTNTTAAATGGTATTTTCTTNGATACCAATCAATTTAGAAAATCAACATCATCNAGAACATTTGCAGCAGCTTCATTATTAGANGATTGAGGNGCTAATATTGAAGAAACATTAGTTNTAATGAAAATTCCTCTTGAGGTAAATGAAAAAATAATGAAAATTGTATCTAGATCAAAAGANATCAAACCAGGTTTNTGATTNTCATATACTGATGAAATTATCCCAATTGATGTTGTTTCAATAGCAGCTGATGAAATTCTAAAAATTGAAGGAAGAAANGCTTCATTTGTTATAGCTCAATTACCTAANGCTTCATCTTCNGATAATCCTGTTTANAAATTAAGTGCNCGTTCAATTGGTGTTAATGTTCAATTAATTGCTGAAGCTGTTGGTGGTGGAGGNCATTTTAGTGCTGCTGCTGCAACTAGTGATTCAAGNGCCAATGAATCATTAGATGCATTTGTAGATAATGTTATTCAAGCTATTNTTTCATCTAGAGAGGAATAAANTTATGAAAGTTATTATGATTAAGAAATATTTAAAATATAATGTTGATGAAATTGTGGAAGTTTCAGATGGTTTTGGNACTAATTTTTTAATAAAAAATGGATATGCTGTTCCAGTTAATAAANCTACAAATAGAGAATTGGAAATTAAAAAAGAAAATAAAGAACATGAAATGATGNAAAAAAGAAATGAAGCCNTTGNATTNAAAGANAAATTAGAAAATTTAGAACTTNNATTTNATTTAAAAACAACTAATGATGTTGTTCATGGTTCAATTACATCAAAAAAAGTAAATCANGAATTGATTGCAAAAGGTTTCAAATTAGATAAGCATGTTATTCCNCACATTTCTATATCATCANTAGGTATNACAAAAGTAAAAATTAATTTATTTAAAGATGTAGANGCTATTTTAAAAATTAATGTAAAAGGTGAGCATGGAAAATAATAATGANAATATCTTAGAAATAGAAGAAGCTTTATTAGGNCTTATTCTTACAAATAANAAAATAGATGATCAACTTTCACAAGTTTTTTTATATTTNGATAAAANTTATTTTTCTAATAANCAAAATCAAGAAGCATTTGAGATGTTTAAATANTTTTATGAAAATAAAGTTACTGAATTNGATATTACNATCATTAAGGATTATGCNAATAAAAATTCATTATCTAAAGTAATTACAATTGATTATATAAATGATTTAATATCNAAAGCAGGTTTTATTTCTTCATTAAATTATTATCANACTGCAATTAATGAAAACTATACAAAAAATAGAATTAANGAATCATTNCAAANNTCANTAAAAAANATTAATAACAATAATTCAAATGAATTAATNGANTCTATTAGAAATGAATTGTTTAANATAGANGGAAGAAAAGTTAGTTCTGAGTTTTTATCAGGTTCTGAAGTTGCNAAAAAAGTTGTTGAAGAAGTANTNAGTGGNAATAANGAAATAAAAGGTCTTAAAACTGGTTTTCCTANATTGGACAACATAACAACTGGTTTACAGGANGGTGATTTAATTATTTTNGCAGCAAGACCNTCAGTGGGTAAAACTGCTTTTGCNCTAAATCTNGCAATGAACATTATACTNAGAAACAAATCAGTNGTTTTCTTTTCANTNGAAATGCCAGCAGAACAATTAATGCAAAGAATGTTATCAGCTATTTCTAATGTTAATAATTATAGATTTAAAGAACCATCTAGTTTAACAAAAGATGAAAAAGAAAAAATANTAGTAGCNTATGACAGAATAAAAGATAAAAAATTATTTATTGATGATTCAGGTTCAATAAAATTAAATGAGATTATATGAAAATCTAAAAAATTAAAAGAAAANGANCAACTNGATTTAATNATNATTGATTATATGCAATTNATTCCNATTGATACTTATGGTAGTGGAAATAGACAGCAAGAAGTTTCTAAAATATCTCGTTCATTAAAACAATTAGCTAGAGAATTAAATGTTCCTATAATTTCATTGTCTCAATTAAACCGTCGTGTTGAAGAAAGAGAATCCAAAAAACCTATGATGTCTGATTTAAGAGAATCTGGTTCTATTGAACAAGATGCAGATATTATTGCCTTTTTATATCGTGATGACTATTACAATAAACACGATAAAGAAAATGAAGAAAAATATAGTAACAAGCACCAACATTTAACTGAATTAAATATTGCAAAACATAGAAATGGTTCAATAGGGACTATAGAATTTATTTTTGACTCATCTGTAGGTAAGTTTAAAGAATTTGTTAATGATGATATTTAGGATGTTTAAAATTAGTAATCTGAATTATTAAAGTAAAAACTTTTTCCAAGATCAATTTCAATATTTTTCATTTGTTTTGAGGTATTTTCACTTGTGTGAACTCCATAATATCCTTCTTTTTCTAAAAAATTAGTTCAATCTGATGATATAGATGTACTAAAATTATTTGAAGAACTTAGCATTAAAATTAATTTTGTACTGAAATTATTTGGATTTTTTTCATCACTAGAATAATCAAATAAGAATAATTTTCTAGATTTGCTATTTGATGAAAATCCAGAATCAATGGTTTCTTCTTTTCCATCATAATGAACATTAGAAGGCAATATAATTGTAGAAAATTTTTTTTCAACAATGTCATAATACATTTTTGTAGATTGATATGAATACTGTGAAACAACAATTTCTTTTGTTTCTTCATCAGCAATATTTTTTATAGTTTCTCTTTGTTTTCTTGTTAGAGCATTTTTATACATTATTGATTTTGAATTTTTAGTTGAAATCATTTTTGAATTAGTTTCATCATCTGTTGTTCAAAAATCAATTTTGAAATTTAATACATAATAACTTTTTTCATAAAGAACTTTTCTTAAAGTTTGTTTATTATCTATTTTATTTCCATCAAAATTTACAATTGATATTTTGTAATCAAATGTTTCTAAGTATGATTTAAATTTTTTGTATTCTTTATTTTCATTATCAACATTAGTAACATCTGCTACCAATTTACCAGAAAGAAATGTCGAATAATTTGTTATATCAGTTGAAAGATTAGTTTGAATTGATGAACCACTTTCACTTTCAGGACTTTTAATAGCTTGCCACAAAAGATAAAATGAATATATTTTCATTAAAAAATCATTTGATGAATCTTTCTTAAGTTCATTATTTATTTTAATTTCTAATTCTTCTATAGTCATATCAAACATTGTGTTTTTTATTTCATTCATTCCAGATAAATTTCAAATATTAGAATATAAGTTATTAGATTTAGAACTAGCTAAAAAAGAATTACTTGTTGAACAAGATATAGCAACAGCTATTGGTGACAAAATAACTATTGAACTTGATATTTGTATAATTTTTCTTTTTAAAAATTTCATATTGTTAATTTTATCATTTAAAATTTAATAATGTTATTTAAATTTTATTTGTAATATAGGAGTAATAATGGGTTTTTTTAAAAAATTGAAAGATAGATTATTTGGTAAGCACAATGAGAAAATAAAAGAAGATGACTTAGAGATTAAAACTAAAGATGAAGGTAGTGCTTCTAAAAATAATGATAAAGCATTAGATAATGATATTGATATTGTTGAAAAAAATGATGATCATGAACAAACTCCTATTAGCAAAGAAGAAATAAGGTTAATTAAAAAACAAAAAAAACTTGATAAAAAGGAACAAAAAGAAAGAAACAAAAAATTAAGTAAAGAAAAAAAACTTAACAAGTATGTTGCTGGATTGTCAAAATCTGGAACTAATTTAACTCAAAAAATTCATGAACTTCAATCATCACACAATGAAATAGATGAAGAATTTTTTGAACAATTGGAAGAGATATTGATTATGTCAGATATTTCTGTTTCATTAGTATATGTGATCATGGATGAAATAAGAAAAGAAGTTAAATCTGAAAATGTTAAAGATAAGTCTTTGATTGCTGAAATAATAGCTGATAAAATGTTTGTTATTTATGCTAATCAATCAACAGTTAATACTAAATTAAATTTAGATAATGAAGGATTAAATGTTTTATTAGTTGTTGGGGTTAATGGTTCTGGTAAAACCACTTCTATTGCTAAAATTGCTAATAAATTAGTTAATGAAGGAAAAAAAGTATTATTAGCAGCTGCTGATACATTTAGAGCTGGTGCAGTTGAACAATTAAAAATTTGATCTCAAAGATTGGGTGTTGATATTGTTACTCCTGATAAAGAAGGCTCAGACCCAGCATCTGTTGTTTATAAAGCATTTGAAAAAACTAAATCTGAGGATTATGATGTTTTAATTATCGATACTGCTGGTAGATTGCAAAATAAAGTAAATCTAATGAATGAATTATCAAAAATAAATAAAATTATTGAAAAATTTGTTCCTGGTGCACCACATGAATCTCTTTTAGTCGTGGATGCAACTACAGGTCAAAATGGTGTATTGCAGGCACAAGCATTTAAAGAAGTAACACCCATTTCAGGAATTGTGTTAACTAAAATGGATGGAACATCTAATGGTGGAATTATTTTAACAATTAAGGATAAATTAAATATTGATGTTAAGTTAATAGGACTTGGAGAAAAAATGGATGATTTACAAGAATTTGATTTAGATGCATATATTTATGGTCTAATGAGGGGTTTAATGCCAAATGAACAATAGAACATTAGAAGAGAGAGAGAAATATATTAATGCTTTTTATAAATTTAATCATGTTTTAACTAAGAATCAACATCAAGTTTTTTACTTATACTATATTGAGGATTTATCAATTTCAGAAATTTCAAATATTCTTGCAACAACTAGATCAAATGCTCATGATGCATTAACTAAAGCAAGAAATAATTTAAAACCATTCATTGATATTGAATAATTTATTAACATATTTTTAATAATCTTTTAATACAATAAACGATAAAATTTGTTGTACAAAACTTTTAAATCAAGATTAAGAGGAAAAAAAAGAAAGAAGAGGAGAATATGAAGAAATTATTATCATTATCAATTTTAAGTGCACTACCAGTAATTAGTGTTATATCTTGTGGTAATGTTGCAAATAATGAAGGTGATATTAAACCTGGAGAAGCTCAACCTGAAAATCCAGACACTAATTTACCTGGAGAAAATTTACCTGAGACACCAGATACTAATAAACCTGAAGGAAATCAACCTGAAGAAAGTAAACCATTGGACCCAACAAAACCAATGGAATTTAATACTAAAACAGATCTAATTAAATATTTAATTGATAAAAATGCTCCAGCAGCAATTGAGGATTTAAAAAATGTAAATAAATCTATAGACAATATTGAAGTTGTTTATGAATCTGGTAAATTGTTAGATCAAGCAAATGATAGTAAAAAATTAGAATATCAAATTAAATATAGCTATTCTTATGATCCTAATACTATTAAATATTCTAATCATAGTAAAACATATCTTAAATCTGCTTGAGAAAAAGAATTTCCAAATGGAATTATAATCTTGGATGAGCAACAAAACTAAAATAAGTTATTTTAGATAAAAAATATCATTTTATAGATTAAATTACAATCACAAATAATATTTTTAGAGTTCATTAATTTAATTATTTTTAAATATTAAAAATATTTCTCGATACACTAGGGTAAGTTGTGTATAATTCTATCTATATTAAGCATAAAAATCAAAGAAAAAGAAAGGAAGAAAAAAAAGAATGCCTACAATAAATCAATTAGTAAATCACAGTAGACAAAATAAAGTTCGTAAAACAAATGCACCTGCATTGTCATTAAATTTTAATTCACTTCACAAAAAATTTACAAATAGACCAGCACCATTTAAAAGAGGAGTATGTACAAGGGTTGCTACAATGACTCCTAAAAAACCTAACTCTGCTCTACGTAAATATGCAAGGGTTAAGTTATCAAATGGTATGGAAGTAACTGCCTACATTCCAGGAGAAGGGCATAATTTACAAGAACACTCTGTTGTTTTAATAAGAGGTGGTAGAGTTAAAGATTTACCTGGGGTTAGATACACAATTGTTAGAGGTACACAAGATTTAGCTGGTGTTAATAATAGAAAACAAGCTAGATCAAGATATGGTGCTAAAAAACCTAAAAAGTAATTAAATAAACAAAATTATAAATATTGATTATAAGTTTTATATTTTAAAAATAGTTAAGGAGAAATAGGTATGTCAAGAAAAAGAAAAGCGCCAATAAGAGAAGTTTTATCTGATCCAATTTTTAATTCAAAAATTGTTACAAAATTAATAAATACAATTATGCTTGATGGTAAGAAAAATACTGCTGAAAAAATTTTATATTCTGCTTTTAATATTGTTAAAGAAAAAACAAATGAAGATCCATTAGTTGTTTTTCAAAAAGCTATGGAAAATGTAACACCTTTATTAGAGGTTAGAACAAGAAGAATTGGAGGAACAAATTATCAAGTTCCTTCTGAAGTTTCAGCTAGAAGAAAACAAACACTTGCTTTAAGATGATTAATTAACTATGCAAGAGTAAGAACTGAAAAAACAATGGATGTTAAATTAGCAAATGAAATAATTGATGCTTCCAAAGGTACTGGTGGAGCTGTTAAGAAAAAAGAAGATACACATAAAATGGCAGAAGCTAATAAAGCATTTGCACACTTTAGATGATAGGTTGTGATTAAGTTATGGCTAGAAAATATGAATTAAAAGATTACCGTAATATTGGTATTATGGCTCACATTGATGCTGGGAAAACAACAACAACAGAGCGTATTTTATTACACACTAAAAAAATTCATAAAATAGGTGAAACTCATGATGGTGGTTCACAAATGGATTTCATGGCTCAAGAGAAAGAAAGAGGTATAACCATTACTTCTGCTGCTACTTCAGCATTTTGAAAAGGTAAAAGAATTAACATCATTGATACACCTGGACATGTTGATTTTACTGTAGAAGTTGAACGTTCACTAAGAGTTTTAGATGGTGCTGTTGCTGTTTTAGATGCTCAATCTGGAGTAGAACCTCAAACTGAAACTGTTTGAAGACAAGCAACCAATTATAGAGTTCCTAGAATTGTTTTTGTTAACAAAATGGATAAAGCTGGAGCTAACTTTGAAAAAGCTGTTATTTCTGTTAGAAAACTATTAGGTGGGAATTGTGTACCTATTCAATGAAATATTGGTGAAGAAAGTAGCTATGTTGGTCACATTGATTTGGTTGAAATGAAGGCATGAGAATTTGATGGACAACCAGAAGAAAATGGAAAAGAAATTCCTATTCCATCACATTTAGAAGAAGTAGCTAAAATTAAAAGACATGAATTAATTGAAGCAGTTGCTGATTTTGATGAAGAATTAATGATGGAAGTTTTGGAAGGTAATTTAGATATTCCTGCTGATCGTCTAAAACAAGCAATAAGAAAAGCTACTTTAACATCAGAATTTTTCCCAGCAGTATGTGGAACTGCATTTAAAAATAAAGGTGTTAAAGCAATGATTGATGCTGTTGTTGATTATTTACCTTCTCCAGTTGATGTCCCACCAATTACTGCTCACTTAGATGATAAAACATTTGAAGTTCCTTCAACCGATGATCATGATTTTGCTGCACTAGCATTTAAAATTATGAATGACCCATTTGTTGGTTCATTAACTTTCTTTAGAGTTTATGCTGGTGTTTTAGAAAAAGGTTCATATGTTTACAATTCAACTAAAGGTGAAAAAGAAAGAATTGGGCGTATTCTAGAAATGCATGCCAACCAAAGGGAAGAAATTGATGAAGTTAGAGCTGGAGATATTGCAGCAGCAGTTGGTTTAAAAGCTACCACTACTGGTGATACTCTTGTTGGTGAAAAATCCCCTAAATTTGTTTTAGAAAAAATGCAATTCCCTGAACCAGTTATTTCTCAAGCGCTTGAACCAGCTTCAAAAGCCGCTACTGAAAAACTATCATTAGGATTACAAAAATTAGCTGCTGAGGATCCTACATTTAAAACTTACACTGATGAAGAAACAGGTCAAACCATAATTTCAGGTATGGGTGAATTGCACTTAGAAATTATTGTTGATCGTTTAAAGAGAGAATTTGGTGTTGATGCAACAGTAGGTGCTCCACAAGTTGCTTATCGTGAAACTATTACTAAAGATGCTGATATTGAAGGAAAACACATTAAACAGTCAGGTGGTAAAGGTCAATATGGGCATGTTTGAATTAAATTTGAACCAAATAAAGATAATGGATTTGAATTTGTAGATAAAATTGTTGGTGGAAAAATTCCTAAAGAATACATTAAGTCTATTCAAAAAGGTCTAGAAGAAAAAATGAATATGGGAGTTCTTGCTGGATATCCAGTTATTGACATAAAAGCTACATTGTTTGATGGATCATACCATGATGTCGATTCTTCTGAAATGGCTTATAAAATTGCTGCTTCAAAAGCTCTTACAGCAGGTAAAGAACAATTAGGATTTGTATTATTAGAACCTATTATGGATGTTTCAGTAATTGTTCCTGAAGAATACTTTGGTGATATCATGGGAGATATTTCAAGACGTAGAGGACAAATTAAAACAAATGAAACTCGTCAAGATGGTGCTAGCGTTATCAAAGCTGACATTCCTCTTTCAGAAATGTTTGGTTATTCAACAGACTTAAGAACAATGACATCAGGTAGAGGTACTTACCAAATGCAATTTGATCATTATGAAAGAGCACCAAAAAATGTTGCTGATGAAATAATTAAAAAAAGAAACATTAAAAATTAAATAATATTTATGTACATTATCATTGATAATGTATTTTTTTAATTTTAGTCAAAGTGTAAAATAATTACAATTAATGCAGATAATGCAAGTGAATATTATGGAAAAAACTATCAAATAAAATCTAAAGATTCAGATAAAATAATGAAATTTACATTTAATAGTGAAAATGAATTACCTGCTCCAGAAATTACTAGTGTAGATAGTGCAATTGAGGGTACTAACATAAAAGTGACAATTACTGGAACTAACTTAATTGATAGTTCAAATGGTGGATCATATAAATTAATTCTTCAAGATGACCAAGCTAGAATCGCATCAAATTATGATGTTACAAAAGATGATAGCTCAACAGCTACTAATTTAGTTTTAACTATTACACCAAAAACAGATCAAACTATTGATGCTCTATATGGTAAAACCTTTAGCATTGAAATTATTGTAAATGGTAAAAAAGCAACATCAGAAAGTAAAAATTTTCCAGCAGATCCAACACCTAATAATAATGAATCACTAATAAATAGAATGATAAAAATTAATTTTTAATTTGAAATTATTTAATAAATAGCATTGAAATAAACATTGCTATAATTGCAATTCAAATAAAAATATGTGCTAAGAAATATAACAATTAAATTAACAAAATAAAAAACCTTTCTTAGGTTTTTTATTATATTTTTTAATTAACTAAAATTGATTTTTAACTACTTTATCAATTAGTGAAGAACTTTCTCTAAGTGTAGGTGAAGATGCATTATCTACAATAAATTGTATTTCTTGAAGTGTTTTTGTATTTTTTATCCTTAACTTATATATTCCTGGTTTAGGAGATTCTAGAGGTGTAAATAGTGAGATAGAATCATCAGGATTTTTGGTTATAGATCAATGACCTCCATTATTGTGTATAAATGTTTCAGAATTTTCAGGGTTGATTACAGAATAATTAGCACCATTACCTTCTTTAACTCTGGGTAAGTTAACTCCTCTAATGTTGACTTTTCATTTTTTGCTTTCACTTTTTCTTTGACTAGTTTCAATTTTGATTAGTTTTAAATTATTTTGTTCTGGAGTAAATGATGGTGTATTTGCACTTGGTTTTTCAGGAACTTCAATTGTAATTGAAGCTTGACCTACTTTTAGAGTATAAGATCCAACTTCATTAATAGTAATATTAACTGAGTTATCTTTTACACTAATAGTTCATAAA
>JAAVAX010000005.1 GCA_014803855.1 Mycoplasma sp.
CATTATTAGTTGGAGTATTGTAACCATTTAATTTAGCATTAGTTGATCAACTACTTAAAAATTGTCATGACACATTTGGTACTGTCATTGGAATTTCTATAGTTTTAGCTTTATTTATATCACTAGTAGATATAAAGCTATTATTTCAACTACTATTATTTAATTGAAATTTCAATAAAAGATTTAGATTGGATGTAGCTTGATTATTACTATCATTGTTAGCACTAATAGTATAATTATTTATTGGAATATTATTGTAATTATTACCTGTTTTTCAAATAGAAAATATTTCATAAGGACTATTTGGATTATTAGTTACCTTTTCATTAAAATTTGTAACTACTTGTTTATTACTATTGGTTGAGGATAAAAATAATTGATTATTAGTAATAGAATTAACTCCTTGAGTCAAACTTTGATACATACTTGGATATCATTTAGTTAGATCAGCACGAGAGGTAATGTAATTACTATAACTATTATTTTCAATTTTGAGTTGAAAATTAGAATGATTATAATACTCATAATTTGATTTAATATTTGTTAAATTTTGACTAAAAAAATCTGAAAAATGATTATTTGTTGCTGTTCATGAAATCATTGCAATTGGACTTGAATTTACTTTATTGTTTTGATCTGCTATTGGTTTATCTTTTAAAGTTCCAGTTGTATTAATATATAAATTGACATTATTATTTTGTATTGAATTGATATCGAATCAAAATCCACTTTTATATATATTATCTACACGTTCAATATTTTGACCTTCTATTAATCCACTATCAATTAATGAATTAATATAAGCATTATATGGTAAACCATCAACAATTTTGTTAGGAATAATAAAATTACTCATAGCACCAGTTGAAGAATTTCCAATTCAAAAACTAGCATAGGTATTTTTGTAAGAGTTATTGCCATTAAAATAATCTCCAACAATAGATGAATTGACTTTTACTTTAAAACTTGGCCTTGATGCATAAATAATAGTATTATCATATGGGCTAACATTAATTAATCGGCTATATAGTTGATGTGTATAATTATCAAAATTACCATTTAGACCATTAGCTTTAACAGCACCTGGTCATGGATACCAAATAATATTATCTGATGTGTCTTGTGATGGATTTAATGTTTCCCATCCAGAAGTGGAATATGCAGTATATATTTTTTGACCAAAATTAAATTTTTTAGTTTTAGTACCAAAACCTGCTAAAGTATTTGTAGCTGTACTTAAATGTGCTTTATCAAAATGTAATGTATCAACATTAAATATTGGAAGATTAACACTTTTATTATCTTTGTTAATGGATGTATAAACAAAAGGAATTGTAACAATCGTTTCATCAAACATATTTCTTGTAGGAATTAACATAGCATTATTGTATTCTTTAGTTCATTGACCTATTTTTATAGCATTACTATAAACAACAGGACTATGATTGTATGATGATGCTCCATTAGGATTTAATCTTTGAACATAAGAAAATGGATTGCTATTATCTGGATTATATTTAAGTACCAATATTTCTACCCCATTATTGACAGGATAGTATACTGATAAACGATTATATTCAACACTATTTTGATTCATGTTACTTCCAGGAATAAATATTGGTTGAATATAGGTAGACAATTGTCCATTTGTACCTAAATTAGCACCTAAAATATATCCAAGATTAGAAGATACATCTACAATGTCGTTATTATTTAATTGATTTTTTTTATTTAAAATAACATCATCTAAGGATGACTTTTTAATAATTAGTGCAGCTCATTTTCTTGCAGCTCATACTCTTTGATTATATTCTTTAACTGTTAAATAATTTCCATTTTTATTTAGTTTTAAACTATTTGGCATATATATCCATAAAATATCACCATTATTCATTGTTATCATATCTTGATAATAAAGATCATTTTTAAAAGAATCATCATTTCATGTTAAATCAAAAGCAGCATTAACATTAGATAAAATAGCATTAAAACTTCAACCATCAACCCCACTTGGATTGTTATTAGAATTAGTATTGGAAAACAATACTTTTCCAGTGCTTGCATCATGAATAGTTAAATAAGTCTTATTATTCGAAACAATAAAATTTAAATTAAGAAAATCTATTCAAAACTTGTTATTTTTCTCATTTAACTATGATTTATTATAATGTAATGATTCCTAATTTCCTAATTTTCATTTATTGAAAAATACTATGTAAGTAATGAGTATTGCATAATTACATTTAATATATTTTATATTTACACACAAAGTTATTTAAATTTAAATAATCCTAATCTTATAAAAAGCTGCTAAAATTAATTTTATTTTTTGCATAGAACTTTCACTTTTATATTCTTGAATACAATTTTATATACTCAATTAGTCATGTTTTTGAGCAAATTAAAAAATAATTTATAAATGAAATTTATTGTAAAATTTAATTCATAATAATGGTATTCTACGCAAATTTTCATAATTAATTAAGTAGAAATTGGGTAGAATATACAAAAATAAAAATAACAAAGGGGTGCTTTTATGAAAAAAGAATCTAAAAAGAAATTGATTAAGTCAACTTTAGTTACTTCAGTTGTTGCTTTAACTATTAGTCCTTTAGCAATTGCTGCTGGTCAACAAATTATTAAGGATTATAAAAATTTATTAAATAACAATAGTTTAAGTAGAGCAACTGAAGCTAGTTGAACTGATATACCTAACATTAATGTTGCCACCAATGATATGTTTATTAATACTGAGAATATTAAATCATTGTCTTCAGTTGCAAGAGGACAAATGTCAACACCATATGGTTGATTAGGTACATATGAAAAAAACACTGCAATGCACCCAGGGGGGAATGTACCTTCTAATACTAATACTGACAAAAATTATTATGATCAAGGTACTTTAGTTCATATTGGATGAGATGGTTCTATATTATGAGCTAATAATGATAGTCACATTCCAATTTATAGTGCTAAGTATCACTTTAATTCAAATACCATTTTTGTTGTAAGAACACGTGACCAAACTGGAGCAGGAACTTCCGATAATAAGACTTATTTAACCATTCATGATGCAAGTACTGGGAAAGTATTGTTTTCTAATACTAATTCTAATAATAATTCAAGTGGGGTTAGTGGTTGAGATTTTAGTCGAATTTTTAATAATGAGTTTTTAGATTGAACTAATCGTGAAGATTTTAAAAATGATCTTTATTATCAAGATATGATCTCAATTGGAGATAATGATGATATTTTGTGATTCTATATGCCTAATCCCTTAAAAATGAAGGATACTGGTAAAAGTAATTTAGTCTCTATTAAAACTTATTCTTATGATGTTGTTTTTTCTAAGGACAATAATTCACTTGCAAAAGTTTTTTTAATTAAAAATAGTGATATTGAAAATGCTAGAAATAACAACAATAGCATAAATACAATTTATGATGTAACTAATAGTATTGCCACAGAATACCAATATTCAACTACAACTGCTAGTAATATAATGTTAATTGCTCCATTAATTCCAATGTCTAGACATCAATTACATAGTAATAATGCTGATACTAGAGCTGGAAGACGTGATTTTAAATTAATGACTTTTACACACAATCAAAATGACGGTTCAGCTTTAGTTTATCAAGGTTCATTTCAATATAATGAAGATTCAAATACTATTCAAAGAACAGTAGTTTCAGGAGGAAGTAATACTAACACTGGTTCACCAAATTTATTTAATGATTCTTCATCTAACAATATTTTTAAATTTGATTCAAATGGATTTAATGGTGGCTGAAAAACTTGGACAAATGAATTTAATAATGCTATGTTAATTCCAACTAGAAATATGTTTAATGAAAATGTTGTTACATTTGCTTATCCTTATGCTTCACCTGAAAGTTCTTTTTCTAATAGTGTTGTTTTACCAATATTTAACATTTGACAATTAAGTATTGATGATAAAAATGCAGGTAATATGAATAGTATAGGCGGTGGTAGTTTTACAAAAGCATTTAATTTTGGAAAAGAAATTTATGATGCTTACACTGCCAATAATTGAGGGACACAAAGTCCAACTAGTGATACATTAATGTGATATCCATGACCTGGATCTGTTAAAACTTCTACTCTTGCTACAAACAATCATTATTCACAATACACTAATCAATTATATAATCGTTTAATTAATGTCAGTCCTTATGATAATACAATTGTTTATGCTGCAAGACCGAATTACACTATTAACTACACTTTTACTACTGGTATTGGTGATATGTTAAATGGTAATTCTACTTTCAAAAGTGCATTTGCTAGTTTTTGAATTGGAAGAGCATTTAATAATCCCTCTATTTCTACAAATACATATGTATCAAATTTTACCATTTCCAATTCAATTAGTATTTCTACTTATGGACAGATTAATTCAGATTTAGTGGCTGGAAATAATGATGAAAAAATAAACAAAATTTATCAAGAAGGTTTTTGGTTTGATATTAAATCTATTTATACTGAGAGTATATATGGAGATTATATTAATTTATATTTTAATGTTAATGGTACTTTAAAAGACAAACCTATAGAAAATCAAAATACTAAAGTAAATTCAAGTCCAATTGGAATGTTCAGATCTAACATTAATAATTATTCTAGGGATATTTCACAAATGCTTGTTAAGGTGACTTTAAATAGTAGTATGAATAAAATAGATATTAGAGATACAAATTATAGCAATTACATCACATCTCGTGCCAACTTAAGTAAATGATATCCAAGTATGTATCAAAGTTTGACTCAAGGAGCTAATACTGTTGCTACACAAAATTTATTTACTAGCAATCCTTCAATAGTTAGTAAACAAGTGGCAAATAATTTTGGTTCAAATTTAAATTTTAACCAAAACAGTCCTTATGAATTATTTTCAACTTGAAAAACAACTAGCAATTATGTTTACACTCCAACATCAACATATACTATTAGTACTAATAATAATGGTCAGGCAAGTACTAATTTAAATCTTTCTACCAAATTTCAATTAGGTAGTTGAACTAATAGCTTTATATCTAATGCTAGTGATATAGATAAAGCTAAAACTATAGAAATTCCAATAACAGTACCAAATGTGTCATGACAATTTTTAAGTAGTTGATCAACTAATGCTAAATTAGATGGTTACAATGCGCCAACTAATAATGACATCTTAGGTAACATGAATTTAAATTGAATTAGTAATAGTGATGGTCAAGGTAATTATGGTGATAATTTTGCTTCACAAAATAATATGGGATATTGAGTTAGCAATGATGGCAATTTAACTTTTGAAAGTATTTCAACAACAAGTAATTTAGAATTAACAAATACAAATGAAATTAATAAATATCCTCTAAGAGTTGTTTTTGCTATTAACCCAGATCCTGATAATAGTTTATCAAGTGATTCTAGTGCTAGTACATGATTAAATAAATTTAAAAATGAAAATAGTGGCAAATTTACTAAAAAATATCCTCTAGTGGGTTCTAATAATGAAACTAATTTTAATGATATTTTAAAAGAATATGTTGATTGAAAAGCACAGAATTTAACTTATTCAACTGATATCAACAATCCATCTCTTGGATCACTAGGATTGGGACAAATTACTATTGATGCCTATTTGGAGTTAAATCCTTATTGAGATAAATTAAATAATGAGATTACCATTTATACTTTACCTGAAAATACTAACACCAAAATATTAATTGATAACACAACTAATATCAAATATATTTACAAAGATGATTATCAAAATTCTAGATTTATCTATAAACAAAATTCAACTACCTTTAGTAATAATAATGAATATGGTTTTGGTGTAAATGTTAGTGATTTAAATTCATCATGAGTAAACACTCCAAATTCATCTTTAAATTTAAAAATGCTAGTTGATTCAACTAAAGTTGCTGATGTTTTAGTAAGAGATGACAGTACAACAACCAATAATATATTTACAGCTAAATATGTAGAAGGTTCTACTGACATTATCTTAGAACCTAAAGCTGACAAAGTAGATTGAGCAAAAACTCATTTACCTACTTATTCTTTAATGACAGGGACAGGAATAATTTTTGAATATAAAACTAAAGAAGAAAATAGTGATTGAACTACTTTTAGTGGTAATGATATATATAAATATAATACAAATGATGGAAGTTACACTATCACAAACACAAACAGTATACAAAATATTCAAAGCATTAGATTTAGATTGTCTCCATTGAATAGTGAAAATAATGGAAATATAGTAACTAAGTATGATAATTGAGATAGTCAAAATGTTCCAAACACTTTTATTTCTGATGAAATTAAATTAGAAGTTGTTCAAATAAATGTAGATTATACTTGATTTAATAGTGTTACTTTAGCTTTTCAAGGTGAGCAAACTTGAAATAATTTTTTAAATGATGAAAATGGGCAAGAACAATTTATTCAAGCAATAAATGCATATGAAACAAGTATTAAAAATAATATATCAAATGACACAATTAAAAATATTATTCAGATTAAATATTCATTAAGTGAAAATGATTCTGATTATGTTGATGCTAATGATTTATATAACCAATTAAAACAAAAATGAGAAAATTATGATGGTGAAAATGGTGGTATTATTGCATTGTATAATAATAACAATATCACTAATACTTATGCAACAAAAATATATGTTAAATTTGAATTGAATGATAAATATGCTATTGGTAATTATGAGTTAAATCCATCAAATCAACAAGGTAATAACTATATTAAAAAAACAAATATTAATTTTAAAATTAATTTAAAAAATTATATTGACATATTAGAATCTACAAAAACAAACATCACTCAAAATGGTAATGGTTTGATAAACAATTTTATACCACCAGCAATGACGGGAAATGGATTTTTAGGTGGTAAAACATTTGATGAAATTGTTGAATTACTTAAAAAATTTAGTATTGGGGTACAATACCAAAAAACTGATGGTAGTTGAACAGAAAAAAAATCAGAAATTACTTCATATGATCCTGCTAATCCAATAATTAAAATTAGATTTACAGTTAATTCAAACAATTATAATGTACAAGTTACAACTACAGGTTATGGAACAATAGCATCTATTTCATCAGAATTTACATTGAAATTAAATGTTCCTTTGTTGATCCAATGAGATGATAATATATTAAACAATTTTAAAACTAATAATTTTATAACAGGTAATACAAAAAATATAGATATTAATGAAACTAAAGAACAGGAATTAATTCAAGAAATTGCCAACTATAATAGTAGTAATCTAGACAATAATGATTTATGAAATGATTTAAGTAACTACTTAGAAATCAAATACGCAATTGGTAATGCTACTAATATAACACAATATCATAGTAGAAATGATTTTATTAATTATTTGAACAATTTAAATCAAACTCAATATAATAACCAAATTAATATTAAATTAGTTTTAAAAGATAGCAATATAGTTGATAATGAAGCAAAATTTATTTTAGATTCAAATGCTGATCAAAATCACATTTTGTATCAAAATGATAACACTAACATCAAAATATTTATTATTAATAACTATACTGATTTACTTAGCCAAATTCAAATAGCACCTAATAGCACTTCAAGCAATATATCTTTTATTTATCCTGAAGAATTAAATAAAGTTAAAAATGGACAAATCATTGGATTACAATTAGCTTACTCTTTAAACTCAAACATTGCATATGATTCAACAATTGGAACTAATATTGATAATGATTGAGTCACTACTGAACCTACATTGGTTCCAACAAGTGCAACTATATTAAAAATTAAGGTATATGTAAATGATACTAGTAGATATGTTTTTGATGGAAAAACTATTGGTGAGATTGATTTAACTAAAATTCCTAAACCAATTGATGTTGATAGTAATTGGTTTAGTGAAACACCTTTGATTATTAGTCAAACTAATAAATATTTAAACAATTTAACAATTAATGATATTACTAATTGAGAAAATCAAATTTGAGAAAAATCTAAAGCAATCAAAGCTGATAGTTCATTAAAGAATCAAGTTTCAATTAAATATACTATTGAAAGTGAAAGTATTCAATATGATGCTAATAGTTTGTTAGATAAGTTAAAACAAATGCAACAAGATTATTCTTCATCTAATTTAGGTATTGTTTATTTATGAGATGGAACTAGAGGTATTAAAATTAATGCTACATTTACATCTAATAGTGATTTAATTATTTTTAGTGACATAGGTGGAAATACTAATAATAATTTAACTGGACAAGTTAATACAGATCAAATTAAAACATATATTGACCTATCAAATTATGCAAATGTGCTAAATACAAACAAAACATCTGTTCAATTAAAAGAGGGTCAAATTGGAACTATTGAAACTTTTACTCCACCTACAATGACTGGCAATGGATTTTTAGGTGGTAAAACATTTGACCAAATAGGTGAAGTGTTAAATGAATTGGGTATTGAATTTAAATTTAATAACGACCTAAACAATGATTGAAATGTAAAAAATGATGTAAATTCATATAATCAAAGTAATCCCATCTTGTATATAGGTGTTGAATATAATCAAGCAAAACCAAATATTGTATTAAATTTTGAAAATAATGTGCAGATAGAAAACACTACTCTAAATAAAGGTGATAATGCACTTATTACTTTACAATTACAAGCACCAACATCTATTAATGTTGATTTAAGCAAATTAAATGATTTATCATTCCAAGGCAATACAAAAAATATTAATAATGCTGATCAAATAAGAAATAAAATAAATGAAATAGTTAATAATGTGAAGTTAAATAATTCATCTGCAATAGTTGATGGTGATTTAAATCTAGAAATTAGATTCTCATTAAATAATATTCAATTGGAAACTAACTATGGTTCAAATTCCCAATACACAGATGATGGAATTTGATATACATTTGATAAGTTAAATGAAATTTTACTAAGTTCAACAATTAACTATAATAGTAACAAAGTTTTAGCTAAATTCTATATTAAAAATAATCCAATTCTCGATGGAGGAATAAACAAATATCAATTATCTGATTCTAATGAACAAATAATTAATGAAGAAGAACTATCAGGATCAAATATCCAATTTAAGATTTATATTAATAGCACTATTGATACTAATATTGATTGAATATTTGCCAATTTAAAAATCACAGGAACACAAGAAAATTTCACTATTTCAAATTATGATTCATGAATAGATAATGTTCCTAAAGGATTAACAGTTCAATTTAACATAACTCCTAGTTCAGATATTGGAACTAATGGGGGGAGTCAACCAGATGATAGTGCTTGAAAAGATGACTTAAATGAAGCCAAACCAATAAATACTACCCGTGATTTTTGAATAAGATTTAAAGTAGGTAGTGCTTATGTATTTGAAAGTGCTTCATCATCTAACTCTTCATATTCAGGCCCTATTAAATTGGATGCTTCATCTATTTTAGTTTCATTGAAAATTGAATCCAAATGACTAAATCAAATAAAATTGACTGGTAATTTAAAAGATTTAATAATTAATGATTATCAAGCAATTGAAGCAATTAAAAGTGCTGGTCAAATGCCTATTGAGAATATCATACAAATTGAATATACTTATAATGGAACTAATTGATTAAAGAAAAATGAATTTGTAGCTAAATTAGAGGAATTAAAAGGTGCTAGAGATGATGTCAATTGAATTATATTAAGAGAAGATATCAAAGCTCGTTTTGTATTAAATAAAACAATTAATGATCCATTAGGTAATAATAAATATATATTAGAAGTTGATAATATTATCATTGATGAAAATAATTCAAATAATATTGAAATTTCACTAATTACTACAAATAATAACTCAACTGTTAAAGGTTATATTAACTTAGATAAATTTGATGAATTTGTTGCAGGTAATTTTAAAGTTACTGGAACTAATAGCAATGCTAATTTAATAATATCTAATGCTAATGCTATCAATGCTAAATTAAATCCATATTCTTCAAATAACATATTTTCAATTTTATACAAATGAAATTCAAGTAGTGCTTATGACCCAAATAACAAAATTTGAATTCCAGGTAAAGAATTGACTGAAACCATGTCTTTAAGAGGAACATATGAAAATAGATTTTTTGGGATTCAATTTAAAGTTGATGACACAAACTATGATTTATATCAAGATGATACAGAACAAAAAAACAATGAATATGAAATAAAAACACCAGCAATACAAATGCAAATTTCTGTTGAAATAATAAACCCATTCACCTCAACAAGTAGTCAAATTGAAATTAAATTTTTAGATAGTAATTCACAACCTCAATGATATAACAATGATGGTGCATTTACCTTTAGTATTGAAAAATCTCAAACAAGTAAAGAAAATCAAATATTTAATTCATTAAGTGAATTTTTAAGCAGTTTATTAAATTCTTCATATACTCAACAAATGAAAGATGCACTTGAACTTGTATATTATGTTTCTGCTGCTGAATTAAGTGAAGAAGAATATAGTGAAGCTACTTCTATAAATGAAATCAATAAATATGATAAATCTAATGAAAAATACAACATTTGAAAAACATTAGATGAATCAAATGATATATCTCAATTAAACTACCATTTAAAAGTTGGTGATTATGTAATTATTGCTTTAAGAATCAAAGAAGATTCATTAACAACTGATGCTAATCCAAATGGATATGTATTAAAAGATAATGATCATAGTCCAACTCAAGCAATTAGAGTTAGTGGATATAAAGTTCATACTAATTATATTGATGTAGATTGAAATTCAATGAGATTAAGAAACATTGGTTTAGCAGAATCTGCTTCTTATGGTCTAGATGGCTATGCTATGTTAGATCAAATATCTTTAAA
>JAAVAX010000006.1 GCA_014803855.1 Mycoplasma sp.
TTATTTTCCATAAAAACATTATAAATTAATTATTTTATTTATATAAAATTGAATTTGTAATGAAAAACATTATAGGAGTATAAAATGAAAAATAAAAATCAAGAAATGATTAATATAGTCAAAAAATACTGTTCAATTGATGGGCTATCAAGATATGAAGAAGAAGTAGTAAATGAATTAAAAAAATCTACTAGTGATAAAAATCTTATTTATGAAAGAGATGGAATGGGTTCAATCATCATTAGTCAAAAAAATAAACCTAAGTCTGGTCCTGTTATTCAAATAGCAGCTCATATGGATGAAGTAGGCTTTATTGTTCAAGATATAACAAACAATGGACAATTAAGACTAAGTATGATTGGAGGGATTTGACCACTTACAGTTATTGGTACAAAGGCAATAGTTTATAATGTAGAAGGCAAAAAATATGAAGGTGTATTTGGTCATACTTCTATTCATATTTTAGAAATGGAAAAAAGAAATAAAGTTCCTGAATTAAAAGATCTTTATGTAGATTTAGGTTTTAAAAACAAAGAAGAGGTTGAAAAGCATTTAATTGAAATTGGTTCAAGAGTATGTTTAACTGGTGATTTCTTTACAATGAATGATGATTGTGTTGTAGGTAAAGCTATGGATAACAGAGCTGGTGTTGCTGTTTTAGAAGAGGTTATTAATCGTATTAAAAATAAAAAATTAAAAAATCAAGTATATTTTGTAGGAACTGTTCAAGAAGAAGTTGGAACAAGGGGAGCTAAAACATCAGTTCAAAAAATAAAACCTGATATTGCTATTGCTTTGGATACATGTGCTTCACATGATACATATGGAGCAATTAGTGGTACTCAAGAATTAGGTAAGGGTGTAGCTCTAAGAATTAAAGATATGGGTACACTAATGGATCCTAAATTAATTCAGTATTTAATGAAATTATCTAAAGAATATAAAATACCAGTTTATAAATATGTAGCTCAAGGTGGTGGAACAGATGCAGCTGAACTTCAATATGGTAATGGTGGTGTTGCAACAATTACAATTTCATTACCTCAAAGATATTTACATTCACCATTGGGTGTATGTAATATAAAGGATTTATTAGCTGCTGCTGATTTACTTGAAAAATTCTTATTAAAAATTGATGAAAGTGAATTTAATAAAAATATCAAATATAATTAAATTTATTTTAGACCAAAAGCTTTTTGAACTTTTAACAAATTATCATTAGCTATTTTATTTGCTTTATCAGATCCTTCTTTTGAAATTTTTTGTACTAATTCTAAAGAATTTTTATATTTAAATTGAATATTTTCTAAAAATTTTTTTACAACTTGACCAACTTCTTCTTTTAATTCTTTATATGTTTTATTAACAAAATATTTTTCTGTTTCTTCTAAAGATATCTCTTTTAGACATGCATAAATTGTCAATAAATTTAAAACGCCTGGTTTAGCATCTGAAATATATATTTTATTTTCACTATCAGTAATTGCTCTTTGTATTTTTTTATATGCAATTTCAGGATCATCTAATAAATAAATAGAAGCATTTTCATTTTTATCTGACTTTGACATTTTTGCTTCAGGATTTTGTAAGGATTTAATTTTTGCCCCAAGTTTAGGTATTATTGGTACTGGCTCTTTAAAATCAAGATGATATTTTTTATTCATTCTTTTTACTATTTTTTGACACAATTCTAAGTGTTGCTTTTGGTCAATACCAACAGGAACATATTTTGGATTATATAAAATGATGTCAGATGCCATTAATGAAGGATATACAAATAAACCAGTTGGGATCATTTCTGTTCCATTATCTTGTTTAACTATATTTTGGCTCTTATCCTTAAATTGAGTCATTCTAGATAATTCACCCATATTAGTAATAGAAGTTATTATTCAATTTAATTCACTATGTGCAGGAACATCAGATTGAAAAAAAAGTGTAACTTTTTCAGGATCTAATCCACATGCTAAATAAAGGGCAAAAATATCATTTTTATTTCTTCTTAAATCACTTGGATTTATATATGTAGTTAAAGCATGAAGATCAGCTACAAAAACAAATACTTCATATTGTTCTTGTAGTTGAATCATATTTCTTATTGAACCAATATAATTTCCTAAAGTTAATTTACCAGTAGCAGTAATTCCTGTAACTATTCTTTCTTTCATTTTGTTTATTATATTCTATTTTAAATAAAAAAACTAAGTATTAAAAATGCTCTATTTAATTTATAATGTTTATGACAAAATAAAATGAGGTTTTTATAAATGAAAAACATGACAGCAAAAGAAAAATTTTTATTTATATTTTTACAAATAATTACATTAGGGTTGATATGAATATATTGAAAAAAACATTCTAAAAAATATAATAAAAATGATGAATTATCACAGGAAATTAGAATAAGTGTTGATATAAACCAATTACTTGAATGTTTAGGTGGTAAAAACAATATTAGTGAAGTAGAAAATACACATACAAAAGTTAAAATTTTCTATAAAAATCGTGAGTTAATAAAAGTAGAAAATATTAAAAATATTAATGGAATTAGTGGTGTTTTTGTTAATGATAAATTTGTTGTAATAATTGTAGGTAATTCTGCTACAACATTAAAAGAGTATATCAAAGAGAAATTATAGGATTTGTTCCAATTCATTTAACAAATTGATTTTTTGCAAATTAAATATTGAATATTTTGCAATATTCTTTTTGACTTTATCAATAGTAAATAGCATTTCAAAAGAATTAATATTCTTTTTTTTATATTCATTAATAAGGTTGTCTTCATTGGGAAATAATGGATTATTCTTGTCTATATTTATCATTAATTGATAAAAAAAGAATTGCATAATATTTAATACAAAATTTGAATTTTGTTTTGTTCATATTTTTCCAATTTTCTCTTTAATTCAGTATTTATTTTGTAAACCTTGCTTAAATGAACTAATTAATTCATTATATGTTGTTCTAAATTCATTCAAATCAATATTTTCAATTTGATTGCTATTAGTGTACATGTTTGCTAAAAGTGGTGTTAATTCTTTACCTATTTTTTTCATTTCATTAATCTTAGTTAAAATACTTTCATGTTTTATATAAATATTTTGAGACCTACTCCTAATAGTTCCAATTACATTATTAAAATGTGTAGTTGATAAAAAAATGATTAAATTATTTACAGGTTCTTCAATAAATTTTAATAATCTATTTAATGAATGTTTATTACCCAAATCAACATCCTTAATATACAATATTTTCATTGAATTAGCAACTAAAGATGATTCAAATAATCTATTGATAGATTCATCTACATGTTCTTTTTTAATTACAGGTTCCTTTCCAAGATCAGAAATTGTAGGTTTTATTATTTCTAAATCAAAATAATTTAATTGTTCAATGTTATTAACTTCTACTTTTTTACCACTTAATTCAACTATTAATTTAATAGATTCAAAAATATATTTTTCAATATCAACACCTTTATCACCATAAAATAAATAAGCATGAGATAACTTATTATTTTTTATTGCATTTTTAATTATATTTATGGGTGAATATGACATAATTTATTATTATATATCATTTAGATTTTCAAAAAGTTCAATTAAAAAATTTTAGATTAAACTATCTACATAAAAATTTTCTTATTTCTAGATCTTGAGATTATTGTATTAATTAGCAAAATACTTGTTGAACAAATCATTAGCATAGCACCTAATCATGGTGGTATAAAACCTATTATTGCAAGTGGAATACATAATAGATTAAACAATATTGCTCATAAAAAATTAAGTCTAACTAATTTCAATGTTTTCTTAGCTAAAATCATTGTTTTGTAAACCAAATCTAAATTATTATCGAGTAATGAGATATCTGCTATTGAATTAGTAATTTCACTACCAGAAGCATATGCTATCCCAATTGTTGCACTTTTAATTGCTAGAACATCATTAATTCCATCACCTACAAAGATAATATCTCCTTTTTTCTTAAAATCATTAACTATACTTGCTTTATCTTGTGGTAGTAATTCACCATATCAATAATCTATTGATAATTCTTTAGCAATTTTTTTAACATTGTCACTTTTATCTCCAGATAGAATAATAGTTTTAATTCCCAATTTATGAAATTTATCAATTGTAGATTTAGCATCATCTTTAATGCTATCTCCAATTTCAAAAATAGCAACTATATTGTTATTAATTGCAAACACACTTATTGTATTATCACTATCAATATTCAATTGACTATCAAATTGAAAATTATTATCTTTTGCATATTTGATGGATACCAATGAAAAATTATTATCATTTTTTGTAGCTTTAATCCCTACTCCAGGAATTTCAGTAATAGAATCAAATTCAATATTACTAAAAGAGATATTATTTTTTAAAAAGTCTTTAATAGCTTGAGATAAAGGATGTTGAGAAAATAAAGATAAGTAATAAATATAATCATCAAAATTTTTTATAAATTTATAAGATATTACAAATGGTTTTCCAGTAGTTATTGTTCCTGTTTTATCAAATGCAATATAATCTATTTTGTTAACCATTTCATATATTTTTGCTGATGAAAATAAAATATTATTTTTAGATGCAATTGATGAGGAAGAATAAATAGCAGCAGGTGCAGCAATACCAAATGCACAAGGACAAGCTATGACTAATGTAGAAATTGCATGATATAAAGCATTTGTGATAGGTTCATCATAAGTTTGACTTATAACATTTTCTGAAAATGTAATACCTTGATATGACAATACTAGTCATACAACAAATGTTATTAATGATATTAATAAAATTGATGGTAAAAAGAATTTAACTACTCTTTGACTAGTAACTTCTATCTTAGATTTATTGGACATAATTTTTTCTAACTGAGAAATTACTTTCATTAATGTAGAATCATATGTTGTTTTAGTTGCTTTGTATATTAATGGATCGCCAACATTAATACTTCCAGACAAAATTGTTTCATTTTCAAGGACTTCTCTAGGTATAGATTCACCCAACAAAGATGAATAATCTAAATATGCTTTTTTAGACAATAAAATGCCATCAGTGGGAATAGAAGCTCCTTTAACAATTTTTATAATGTCACCTTTTTTTAATTTATTAGATTTAATATCAATATATTCTCCATTAGATAATATTTGAACATTTTTATTTTGTAATTTTAATAAATCCTTAATACCTAATGATGTTTTCAATTTCAATTTGTCTTCAATTAAATGACCAAGACCAATGAAAAATGATAATTCATAACTTATTTCTCAAAACTCCATATCTAAATGATAGAAACCCATCTTTACAATGGTTATGATACTCATTATAATAGAGTATAAATAAGTAATATGTGTGGCTAGAGCAATTAAAAAATCCATTGTAAAATTAAATGTTTTTAATTGTTTATAAGTATTAAAATAATCAAGTTCTAAATAAAAAACTAAAAATGTTGATAGTAGAAACATGATTATAGACATAATAAAATGATTTGGTATATTTATATAAAATCCAATGAACATGAATATCATTGAAACTAATGTAACAAAACCTTCAAAAATTAATTTATATTTTCTATTATGTTTCATAATATTTAAATTCTTGTTGCATTATATCCAGCCTGCAATGCCAATTCTTCAATGAATTCATCACTATATTTGCTTTCATCTGCTTTTACAGAAAGTAATTTTTCTAAAATGTTGATAGTAAATTGAATATCAGGATATTTTTTAAAAACTTTTTCTATTTTATTAGCGCATGAAGCACATGATATATTTATTTCAAATCTTCTAGTTTCCATAAATATCTCCTAAGTCTATACACTAACTATGTAATTAAAACAAAAAAATTATTTTTACTTTCTTAATGTTTTAATACATTTATTTTACTTTAGAAAAATAGATTATATTTTAATTTTTTATATATAACAATTTTATATTAGTGAGTCAAATATTAAATTTAAAAGTAACTACTTTTCATTAAATGCTTTTTGTGTAGTAACTAACTAGCAAAAATATATAATTTAAAAATAACATTATTATTAAATGTTAAGGGGAATATAAATATGATTAAAAGTGAATTTGATAAAAAGGCAATTGGAGCAATAAGATATATTGGATTAAAAGCAATACAATGTGCTAAAGGCGGACATATTGGAATGACTATTTCAGCAGCTCCAATTACATATACACTGTTTACAAAATTTATTAAAATTAATCCAAAAGATGGAAAATGAATTAATAGAGATAGATTTGTATTAAGTGGTGGTCATGGGTCTATGAGTATGTATCCTATATTCTATTTATCAGGTATATATAATAGAAAAGATATTGAGAACTTCAAAGTAGAAAACTCAAAAACACCAGGACATCCTGAATATGAAAATAAAAAAGATAATTTTATAGATGCATCAACAGGACCTCTAGGTCAAGGGTTTGCTATGGGTGTAGGTATGGCCATTGCACAAAAACATGCTGAAAATAAATTAAAAAGAAAATTTCCAAAATTATTCACAAATTATACATATGTGCTTTGTGGTGATGGTGATCTACAAGAAGGAATTTCATATGAAGCTATGGCAATTGCTGGAAAATATAACTTAAATAAACTAATTGTTTTACATGATTCAAATAAATTTCAATTAGATTCATCAGTTGAAACTGTATCAATTGAAAATTTAAAAATGAGATTTGAATCAAATAATTGATTCTATATAAAATGTTCAAATGATCCTAAAGATATTGAAAAAAGTATACTAAAAGCACAAAAAAGTAAAAAACCTTCCTTTATTGAGGTTGAAACCATTATTGCTGAAGGTTTATCAGTAGGAGATACTGATAAAGGTCACCATGGAATAGTATCAGATGAAGAATTAGAAAAATTTAAAAAATATCATGGATTAAATTTCAAAGGTTGAAATATAGATAAAGATATCTTTGATTATTTTAAAAAAAATGTTTCTAATAGAGGAACAAATGAATTTAACAAATGAGAAAAAATATATAAAGAATATAAAAAGAAAGATGATTTCAAAGAAATTGACAAAATAATAAGAAATAATTTTGATTATAAAAAATTATTTGATAATGTCAAAATTGAAACAAATAATTTGGCTACAAGAGTTTATTTAAAGAATTTTTTATCTGCTTTAGAAAATACAAATCCTTTTGCAATTGCAACATGTGCTGATCTAGCTAATTCTACAAATGTTATAATAGGTAAAAAAACTTTATTAGAAGGTGGGCAAACATTGCCAATTGGAATTAGGGAATTTGCAATGTCTGCTGTCATAAATGGAATAACTTCATATGGAGCTGGTTTTAAAGCAATTGGTGGAACATTCCTAGTATTTTCTGATTATATGAAATCAGCAATTAGAGTTGGAGCATTAATGGAAGTTCCATCAATATATATATTTACACATGATTCTTACCTAGTTGGTGGAGATGGTCCTACTCATCAACCATATGATCAATTAGCAATGTTAAGAGCAATTCAAAATGTATATGTTTATCGTCCAGCTGATGAAGAGGAATTAAGACACTCAATGATATTATCATACAGTTCTCATAAGGAATCAAGTATGATAATTCTTTCAAGACAAAATATTAAATCCATTAATAAAAAAGTTTCACTAGAAGATGTTGAAAAAGGTGCCTACATAGTTAAAGATTGTAAAAATCCAAATTATGCTATTGCAGCTAGCGGAGCTGAAGTTCAATTAGCTCTATCTGTTGCCAATGATATGAAAGATGTAAGAGTAATATCAGTGCCTTGTTTAGATAAAGTAGCTAATTTATCAACCAAAGAAAAAGAAAAATTATTCAAAGTTAAAAAAACATTATTAACAATAGAACCATCTTCAGATTATAAATGATATACTTTACATCTCCCAAATCAAAATAATATACATTTAGGTGCCTATACATTTGGGAAATCAATGGACGGAGATAAATTATATGCAGATAAAGGCTTTAATAAAGATAATATTATTAAATTACTAAAATCATAATATTTTTATATTTATGTATTTAATTTAATTTAATTTATTAACAATAAAATATAATTATATTTTATGAAACAAGTTAGAACTAGATATGCACCATCACCAACTGGTTATTTACATATAGGAGGAGCTAGAACTGCTTTGTTTAATTATTTATTTGCAAAGCATTATGATGGTTCATTTATTTTTAGATTAGAAGATACTGATATATCTAGAAATGTTGAAAATGGTGAAGAATCACAATTAAAGAATCTTGAATGACTAGGAATAGTTCCTGATGAATCACCACTAAATGAAAATAGTAAATATGGGAAATATAGACAAAGTGAAAAGATAAATAGATATAATGAAGTCATTGATCAAATGTTAGAAGATGGAAAGGCTTACATTGCATTTGATTCATCTGAAGAACTGGAGGAACAAAGAATGGAGCAAGAAAAAAATGGAATAGCTTCATTTAGATATGATCGTAATTGATTACAAATAAGTGATGAAGAAAAGGATAGAAGATTAAAAAATAATCAATACTCAATTAGAGTATCCTTACCTAAAAACAAAATTTATTCATGAAACGATTTAGTTAGAGGAAATATAGCTGTAAACACTGATGAAATTGGTGATTGAGTTATTAAGAAATCTGATGGTTACCCAACATATAACTTTGCTGTAGTCATTGATGATCATGATATGGAAATAACCCATGTTTTAAGAGGTGAAGAACATATAACAAACACTCCAAAACAATTAATTATTTATGATTTACTTGGGTGGAAACATCCTGAATTTGGACATTTGACAATAATTACAAATATGGAAGGTAAAAAACTTTCAAAAAGAGATAAAACTTTATCTCAATTTATTGAAGATTATAAAAATGATGGATATATTCCTCAAGCCATTTTTAATTTTCTTTCACTTTTAGGATGAACATCAGAAGATTCTAAAGAGATTATGTCAATGAATGAACTAATAAATAAATTTGACTATAAACGTTTATCTAAATCACCTTCTAAATTTGATATAACAAAAATGAATTGATTTGCAAAGCAATATATGAAGAATGAACCAAATGAAAGGATAATAAATAAAATTCACTTTGATTCAAATAAAAATGAAGAATGAAAAAAACTATTTATAGATACATATAAACAAAATTGTGCAAACATCAAAGAAATGCAAGAATGTTTAAATTTATTTAATCAAGAACTTGGTACTATAAAATCTGAAGATAAAAAAAATGATGTTATAAATACATTTATTAATCAATTAAAAAAAGTAGATTTTACAATTGATGGAATTCAAGAAGCAATTAATAACACAAAGAATATCACAAATAAAAATGGAAAAGACTTATTCTTACCTATAAGAAAAGCTGCTACAAATTTAGAACATGGACCCGAATTAGCTAAAACAATTTATTTATTTGGAAAAGAAAAAATATATAAAAGGTTGGAAATAAATGAAAATAAACTTTAAATCTACTAGAACTGAACACAATGATGAACCTAAAATAATTGAATTTACATCAAGAGTAGATATTGAAAAAGAAGATGATGATTTTATTGCTCTAACATTTGATGAAAATAGAAATGGAAAAATAATAACCAATAGAATTGAATATAATTTTGACACATTAAGAATTTATAGTGGTGTCTCATCTATTCAATGTAAATTAAATGAAATTATTAAAAATAATTTTGTAGTAGATGATATAAAAACTAATTTTTATATATATACAAAAATGATAAATATTGATATTTCAAATAAAAATGATTTAGTGTTTGAATATTTTGTTTCACCAGATAGTGATTTTAATCAAAGCACTAAAATAAAACTTGAATTAACTATAAAAGAATAAGAAGTTTTTATTAATTTTCACTATTTTCTATTAATAAATTTTATTTTGGTTCATATATTTTTGAATCAAATGCCAATTTTCTTAGAAATTAATGATTTTCTAACTTCAATATTTTGATATACATTTGTTTTGTAATATGATGAGTTAATAATAATACCTGCATGCAAGAAATAAGATATATATTGAACAAATAGCATAATATATAAAAAAGAACCTATAGCTCCAAATTTTTCATAATTTAACAATTTACATATAGATGAAAATAATAAAATAAATAGAATTAATGGAATTAGTGATGTTAAAATCCCTAAATTTAAATATGACCATTTTAATCTTATTGGTGAAATATATTTAAACAATATACCTATTCCAATGTATCCAAAAACTAATAAATATGCAAATGATAATAAATATAAAATTGTTTGATACAGAATTGTATTAGTTATAGATGAATAAACTAGCTTCATAATTGGAATGAATGATAATGCCACACCAGAAAAAAATAGTGAAATAAAAATAACTATAAAAATAGATTTAATTCTTTTTACTAAAAAATTTTGTTTATTTTCAAAACCATATAATTCAGTAAAAGAATCACTAAATTTATTAATACCCTTAGATGCAAATCATATAGACGATAACATGAAAATTATAATTATCAAAATATCTGGAGTATTTCAATTTACACTCTCAGTAAAAATAGCCTGAAATCCAGGAATTAAATAGGATAATATATCAATAATTAAAAAATCTTTTCAAGTTATATCAACTAATGAGACAATAGATATAACAATTACTGTAATAGGTATGATAGATAAAAACAAATAGAAAGCAACAGAAGATGGAATAAATTTAAATTTACTTGAAGATAGAATACTATATGTATTATTTGCTGTTATTCTTAATTTAGCTTTTGTAATATTTTTTCTATCAAAAGCAAATACTAATGAAATACGTATTATAAATTGAATTACCTTTGAAATAATTCCATCTTCATTTGTGTGTTTTACTTCATATTTAGCAGTCCATGGAATTCTAGTTTTTTCAAATTTACCTTTCTTATTTGGTATAGATGCTCAACCAGAAATAATTTTGTTTCTTCTCATTAATTATCACCTAATATTTTTTTTATTAAATTCATTGTTACAATTGGATTAGCTTGTCCTTTAGACAACTTCATAATTTCACCTGCAACAAATTTTATTGTTCTATCTTCTTTTTCTTTGTAATCAATTAATAAGTTTTCATTATTAGATTTGACTTCATTTATTCATGAAATAATAATATTTTCATCAGAAATTAACTTAAATCCATTTTTTTCAATTAACTCATCAACAGATATTTTTAAATCTACAAGTAGTGGAATAATTTGCTTTAATTGTTTTCCAGAAATATTTCCTTTTTCCAAAAGTGATAAACAATATCCAACATCAATAGGATTTATTAGAATATTGTTTATGTCCTTATTATATTTTTTTTCTAATGGAACTATTTCAGAGAAAAAAATTTTTACATTCTGATTTACATCATGAAATTCAATTTTATCTATAAATTTAGAATATTGAATGTTATTAACTACTTGATCACAAAAATTTTCAGGAACACCTAATGACAAATATCTATTTCTCATCTCTTCAGGCAATTCTTCAATTTCTATAGAATCAATTCATTCTCTATCTAATAAGATAACTGGTATATTAGGATCAGGATAGTATTTATAATCAATAGAATCAGTTTTTGACCTTAAAGGAATATTTTTTAGTAATGATTCATCAAAATTTTTTGTCTCTTGTTTTATTTCATGTCCAGCAATTATTTGTGAAACTTGATAATTATACTCATAATCAATTGCTTTTTTAATATTATTAAATGAATTTAAATTCTTAATTTCAACTCGAGTTCCAAATTTCTCAGAACCAAGTAATTTAACTGATAAGTTAACATCTGCTCTTAATGAGCCTTTTGCCATTATTGCATCAGAAATATCCAAAAATACAGCAATTTGTCTGATTGAATCAATGTATTTTATTGCTTCTTCTATTGTCCTAATATCAGGTTTAGAAACTATCTCAATTAATGGAACTCCTGCTCTATTATAATTGATAAGAGTATTTTCGCTATTGTGTTGTTGTCTAGCTGTATCCTCTTCAAGATGAATTCTTTCTATTCTTATTTCCTTTTCATAATCATTCATTTTTAGTGTAATTTTTCCATCTTTAGCAATTGGTCTAAATTGCTGTGTTATTTGGTAACCTTTTGGTAAATCAGTATAGAAATAATTTTTACGATCAAAATGTAATTCATTATCAATATCCATTTTTAATGCTTTAGCCAATTTTATAGCTTTAATAACTGAATTTTTATTAATTGTAGGTAGTGTTCCGGGATATGCTAAATCAATTGGAGATACTAATGTATTTGGTTCTTCTGAAAATTCACTTTTAATAGCGCTATACATTTTTGTATTTGTATTTATTTCAAGGTGAATTTCAATACCTATTACTAATTCAAAGTTTTTAATCATTATCAACTCCTAAAAGTTTTTCAAAATACAATGAATATGATAGAAGTTTTTCATCAGAATAAATTTTTGATTCCAATGAAATATTAAATGGCATATTTTCATATTTACCTAAATTAAGACATATTGATGGATTGCCAACTAAATTTGAAGAAGTTAAAATATATTCCATATATTTATAATCTTTGGTTTTATTTGAATTATCTTTTTTAGGGGCAACTCTTGGTGATGAAGGGAAAATTAATAAATCATATTCATCATAAATTTTGTTAAATCAATCTGAAATTAATCTCCTTACCTTCTGAGACCTAATAAAATAATTTTCTTGATTTTCTTTTTCCAAATAGAAAGAACCAAGAATTAATCTTCATTGAACCATAGACCCTAATCCTTTTGATCTTGTGTTCTTAAATATCTCTTCTCAATCTTTCCCATCTTTTCTTTGTCCAAAACCAACCCCAGTTAAATTAGCTAAATTAGATGAAGCTTCTGAAAAAGAAATTATTTCATATACTATTTTTATGCAACTTAATAATTCTTCATTAGGTAAAATTTCAAAAATTTCTACACCATTTAATTTTAATTTATCAATTAATTTCTTATATGAATCAGAAACATAATTTTCTAACAAATCAAAACAATTTAAATAAGCAACTCTCTTTGGTTTTGATATTTTAACATCATTAATTTTTATATCCATAGATGTTAAATCATATTTGTCTCTACCAAATAAAACTTGAGAAATAATTATAGAATCATTTACATTGTGGGTAAATCAAGAAACAGTATCCATAGAAGAACAATAAGAAAATAAACCATATCTTGAAACAGCACCATATGATGGTTTAAACCCAACAGAACCAATATTAGATGCTGGAAGTCTTACTGAATCACCAGTATCACTACCAATTGCGAATCCTATATTCTTAGTAAATGTTGCAGCTGAACCTGATGAAGAACCACCAACATAATAATTATTATTTTTTGGATGTAGAATTTCACCTCTGTTTGAAAAAGTTCCTGTACCCCCTAAACCGAATTCATCTAAATTGGTTGTAGCAACAATTCTTGCTCCTTGAGAAAATAGTTTATTTAAAATTGTTGCATTATAACCAGGTATAAAATCTTTTAAAATATTTGATGAAGCATCAGTTGAATCAAATGATTTTGCATAATTATTTTTTAATGTAAAAATAACATTAGATAGAATTCCAACATTTTTATTTTCTATTTCATACACAGAAGCAATAGCACTATTTTTATCATTTTTAAGTTCTTCTATTGCATAGGATAAATTTCCTTTTACTTTAAATTCCATTATTTTATAATCCTTTTAATAATAATAAAATCACTATTCTTTTGACTAGCATTATCTAATACTAATTTTTTATCTAGTTTTATCTCTTTATCTTCAATATCTTCACGTAAAAATTTAATTGGTTGACTTATTCTTGTAAGAGGTTCAATATTAGTAATATCTATTTTTTTTAATTCTTCTAATTTTCTATTTATATTTTCATATTCGTTTTTAAGCATAAATATAACTTCGTCATTTGGTTCTATATATATTTTATTTGCCATTAATTTGAAATATTCTTCATTTAATTTTGACATATTAAACCTCATTATTTCTATCATTTTCTATTTTTTGTTTATTTTTATTCTTGCTTAAATTTAATAATGTTTTTGTATCAATCATTAAATTTGTTGTTGAAGTTTTTGACAATTTTGCAATTTTGCTTTTGTATTTTGCTTTTAACTTCTCTTTTGATAATTGTTCCTCTAATAAATGCTTTAATTCATCTGCTGATAGCTCTGATGTATCAAAATTTAATTCATTCATATCAATTGCAACTTTACCTTTTAAAATTGCTAAATTTCTATTTAAATCATTTATTTTTTTGTTTTGTGAACTTAATTTTATAACTACATTTATTGAAATAGATATTGCTAATACAAAAATAGTAATAAGGATAAGAATTACTCATGAACCTTCAAAGTTTATTCCAAAGATATTTCTAGCAATTCAATCTAAAAAATTGTAATTACCATAATCAAATGATGATTGTTTAACTTGATAAACTATCCCAATAATTGTCAAATATACAAATATTACTAAGAATACAATATTAAATGTCATTCAACTAACAATTATTGATGTTGAAAGATGATGTTTTCTTAATGCTATTCCTAATCAAACAAAAGAAATAATGGTTAATATTAAGAAAAGAACTGGTAAACCAACATGCATTAAAATTTTCCTTTCCTTATCCTACAAATAATTTTTATTTATAAAATTATATTAAAAATTTTAATACTTATTTAATCCATTTCTTTTTATATAAGGCAATATAAATATTGCATAAATGTATAATTTAAATTTATTTCTAACTTTCTTTCAGAATAATTCATGATTTAACTTAACTTTTTTAGATTTAATTCTTACCTCAATAAAATTAGGTTTTTTATATAATAAATTCAAAAAGTTTTGTGGGTCCATTTTATATTGAAACAAATGTTTTATTGCATCAAATGAAGAATCATTGTATATTTTGAATCTAGAGTATGGATCATATATTTTTTTACCAATAGAAAAATAGATATATTTTTTATATCTTTTGGGTCTATGTTTTTTAATATATTTTGAACAAAAAATAATTGACTTTTCATAATCATAATCTTTGTTTATGCTATTTAATTTTTCAACCTCATCTAAATTAATCCTGTCAAATTCTCCAAATTCAACTCAAATTCTATACTTTAAATTCTGTATAAATTCAAATCCTGAACAAAGTGCATCATAATACCCTGAATCATAAGATAATGGTATATTTACAAAATTATTTGATTTAATTATTTGATTTATTCGATCATTAAATATCCTAGTAACAAAATATATATCAAATTCATAACTTAATTTGACTATTTTTTCTATATTGTTAGTTAATCATTTTTCATGATCTTTTAAAACAAAAATAATGCATTGATTTTTCATCTTAATTTAATACTACCTTTTTATTGCCTTCAATTTGATATTCTATTCCATAAACAAAGCCATCACTACATTTAATAGGTATTGCATTTTTAACTGGTGATTTTATAGCTTTAAAAATCTTTATTCTTTTATTTAAAGTTGTATCAAATAAATATGCACCTGGTATAGAAGAAAGTGATCTAATTTTATTAATAGTATCATCCATTGTACCAGATTGAATTTTTTCATCTTCTTTTGAAATTTTAGGAGAAAAAGAGACTAAATTTTCATCTTGTTTAATCTTAGTGAAATTACTATTTTTTATTGCTTTGATTCAATTAACAATATTATTAGAAGAAATTCTTGACATTTTCAACAGTAATGAATCATAGCAATCATTTTCAATATTTATTTTTTCTTGAAATAAAATATCTCCTGCATCCATTTTTTGAACCATTTCCATAAATGTAATACCACTTTCTTTATCACCATTAGCTATAGCATATTGAATAGGAGCAGCACCTCTATATTTAGGTAATAATGAAGCATGAATGTTATATGAACCAATTTTAGATAATTGCAAAATCTTTAATGGAATAATTTGACCATAAGCCATAGTAATCAAAATGTCAAAGTCCATTTGTTTTAATTCCTCATAAATCTCATCAATTTTAGTTGGTTGAAATGTTTTTATATTAAATTGTTTTGCTAGTGTTATAGTTGGTGGATCAGTTATTATTAATTTTCTACCAACTGGTCTGCTGGGTTGTGATATTAATCCAACAACATTAAAATTTTCAATAATTTTTTTAAATGTTTCTACTGAAAAATTAGGAGTACCTGCAAGCAATATTTTCATTATTTTATTTCTTCATTTTCATTAATGACATTTATTTCTTTATTATTTTCTTTGCTATCTTGAATATTCATATCATTAATCATTAACAATTCTTGAGTTCTAGATATTTCTTCTGCAACCTCTTTTTCAATTTGTTCAATATCCAAAATTGCAACTGATTGTATCTTTGAATTATCTTTAATTTGAATTACTCTTACACCTTTTGTAGATCTTGAACTATCTGCAATAGTATCTAAACTAGTTCTAATTGCAATACCTTTATTAGTTACAACCATAACATCTTCATGACCTGAAACCAATCCAACATAGACAAGGGCTCCAGATTTATCAGAATTAATTGATTTAACTCCTTTTGCTCCACGTTTTGTTTGTCTATAATCTTCAAGAGCTGTTTTTTTACCAAAACCATTTGCACCTATAGATAAGACCATTGATCCCTCAGATGTATTTGAAGCCCCAATAATATATTCTTTTTCTGGAAAATCAAATCTCATACCAGTAACACCAGTCGCAGTTCTTGACATAGGTCTAACTTGATCAACTGAAAAACGAACAACTTTTCCATTTGAAGCTCCAATAATTATCTCATCATTTTCTTGGACCTTCATTGCTTTAACTAGTTCATCACCTTCACGCATACTTAAAGCAATTTTCCCATTTCTATTAATTCTTTCATATTGAACAATAGGTGTTCTTTTAATAATTCCAGATTTAGTAACTGTTACTAAATACTCATTTTCATTATATGTATTTGTTGTAAGCATTGATACAACACGTTCATCTTTTTCAATTTGGATTAGATTTAAAAATGGAATACCTTTTGCTTGTTTAGACATTTCAGGAATTTGATGAGCTCTTAAACGGTAAACTTTACCATAAGATGTAAAAATTAACAAATCAGTATGTGTAGTAGTTGAAATAATTTTTGCTACATCATCATCGCTATATGTTGTTTGGGTAGTTGAACCTACACCACCACGTTTTTGAACACGATATTCAACCAAAGGAATTCTTTTTACATAACCCTTAGCGCTCATTGTAATAAGAATATTTTTTTCAGGAATTAAATCTTCATCAGAAATATCACCAAAATTATTAATATCTATTTCAGTTCTTCTTTCATCACTATATTTGTCTTTAATAATTGTTAGTTCATCAATAATTAATTGAATTAATTTTGAATGATTAGATAAGATTTCATTGTAATTGTTTATTAAAATATTTAGTTCATTTAACTCTTCATTCATTTTTTCAATAGCTAAACCAGTCAATCTACCTAATCTCATTTCAGTGATTGCTTTTGCTTGTTTATCAGATAAATTAAATTGAGCAATCATTCTTTCTTGAGCTTCAGAATCAGTTTTAGAATTTCTAATAATTCTAATAATTTCATCAATGTTACTAATTGCTATTTTTAAACCTTCTAAAATATGAGCTCTAGCTTTAGCTTTGTCTAAATCAAATTGTGTTCTTCTTCTTACAACATTAATTTGATGATTTAGATAAACTTTAAGAGCATCTTTTAGATTTAATAATTTTGGTTCATTATCAACTAAAGCAATCATATTTGCAGAATAATTTGTTTGCAAATTAGTTAATTTAAATAATTGATTTAATAAAACTTCAGGAACAATATTTTTTCTTAATTCAATAACAACACGAATACCTTTTCTTGATGTTTCGTCTCTTAAGTCAACAATACCTTCAATTTTTTTCTCTTTAATTAAATTAGCAATTTTCTCAATCATTGCTGGTTTCTTGACTTCATAAGGAATCTCAGTAACTATAATTCTTGATTTACCATTTTTCAATAATTCAATATGTGTTTTTGATCTAGTAATAATTGACCCACGACCAGTTGTGTAAGCATCTACTATTCCTTTACGACCTAAAATAGTAGCTCCTGTTGGAAAGTCAGGACCTTTAACATACTGCATCAACTCTTCAATAGTAATTTCTGGATTTCTAGCAAGAGCTATAACACCATCAATAACCTCACCAAGATTATGAGGAGGTATATTTGTAGCCATACCAACAGCAATACCAACAGAACCTGATACTAATAAATTTGGAAATCTTGATGGTAAAACAAGTGGTTCTTGTTCTGAACCATCATAGTTAGGTATAAAATCAACTGTATTTTTTTTAAGACCATCAATCATTTCATTAGCAATTTTTGACATTCTTGCTTCAGTATAACGCATAGCAGCAGCTTCATCACCATCAATTGAACCAAAATTACCATGTCCATCAATTAATGGATAACGTAGAGAAAAATCTTGTGCCATACGAACCATTGATTCATAGATTGCTGTATCACCATGTGGGTGGTATTTCCCTAAGACATCACCAACAATTCTAGCTGATTTTTTAAATGGATCAGTTGATGTAACACCCAATTCAGACATTGAATATAAAATTCTTCTATGAACTGGTTTTAATCCATCTCTTGCATCTGGAAGAGCACGAGAAACAATAACACTCATTGCATATTCTAAAAATGATTTTCTCATCTCATGAGAAACATTTATTGGTGCTAAAAATTCAGTTTCCTCTTCAATTAATTGAGACTTAACTTGATACTCTTCATTTGCTTGAGGAATTTCTTCTTCATCTTCTTCAACAACTATTTTCTTAACTTCACCTTCATCTTTAAAAACAACTTTTAATTCATCAGTGTTACCAAAATATTTTGAATCATCATCTTCAACAATTTCTTCTTTTTTCTTTTCTTCTTCATTATCAATGAATGCCATAAAATTTCTCCTAAATTAATATTTAAAAAATTATACTAAAAATTAATATATATATTATATATATATTAATCATTAATTAAAAAAAATTATCTAAATCTAAAATAATTGAAGTTTCAGATTTTAATGGTTTTTTTAAAATCGTTGTATTTGCAAAAGAATTATTTAAAATAATTTGATTTTCCTTCTGAAAAACGATTTCTTCTACATGACCAAGATTACTAAAGAAATCAGTTGATAAAACATATAATTTAGGAAGAATTATTTTTTGAACATCATTGGGTAATAAATAACTAGAAATATTTTTAAAATTAGCTAATCTATTTGAATCAGTTGGATCAAATATCTCTATTTTAGTAAAATCTAATACTTTAGTCATTTGATTATATATTAATCCATAATTGATTGATGATGGAATAGGTTCAAATATTTTATTTCTTGTTATTTTCCCAGTGTTAGGTAATCCTTCTGAAGAAAATGAATTTTGCTTTAACTTAACATTAGTTCCAATAACAAATGAAGATGAACTACTAAAAGATTTTTCTCCAATTTCTTTAACGTCTAAAGTATTAATGAATTCAACATTATTTATATTTTGAAAAACATTGTTGTTTATTTTTGTTACACCTTGTAGGTTAAACTTTGTATTTGATATAGATTGTGGAAAAATAATTGATATTGAAGACATCCCTACACAAAAATCCTCATTCACAGATTGAATTCTTGCATTTCCAAAAGTTGCATTCCAAGATTTTGATATATTTTTTTTAATTTCACCACTCCATGTTAGTTTTTTAATAGTTAAATTACTTGTAAAAACATAATACAAATTGTTATTTATTTCATTCTCTGTAGGTAAAATGACCTCATTTATTATTGCATCATCACCCTTTCATCCCTTTATCAAATTAGAAAATAATCAAAAATTGTTAGCTCACAATTTATCATTTCACTTTTCTTTTGTAAATGAAGATAGATCTCAAATCTTTTTATTCTTATCAAATTTTAATTGTTGATATAAATAATCACTATCATTACTAGATATAACATTAGGTAAACTAGATTGAGATAGTGAAAATAAATTATTAACAATAGTATACTTATCAAAATTAAAATTCTTAATTGTGGCATTTTTGTTTATGCCTTGAAATGTATTTATTCCTAAATTTACATCCGAATTTAAAATAATTTCACCATCCAAATTAGAGCAATAATTAAATGCATAATTACCTATTGAAGTTAACTTTGAAAAATCAAACATATTTAATTTTGAACAATTGCTAAAAGCATAATTTCCAATAGTTGTTACATTTGGTAAATTAATTGAAGTTAAACTGTAACAATTAGAAAATGCATAATTTGGTATATTTTCAAGCAAACCAAAATCAATACTTTCTATATTGGTGTTATTAAAAGAATTTTCTCCAAGCAATTTTAAATTTGAAAAATTTAAATTACCTAAAATAGTTGAATTGCTAAATGCTTCCCTATAAATTGAATTTGGATTAAAGTTATTATTTAGTATTATTTTAATATCAGAATTTTTAAATGCAGAATCACTAATTGTATCAATATTAGAGGTTAATTCTATGTTAATGTTATTCCATTTCTTTAACCCTTGAAATGTATTGCTTTTTATTTCATTAACATTAGATAAATTAATTGATTTAATATATCCTTCATACCCTACTAAAAAATTACTTAAGTTAGTATTAGAATTTTTTAATTCATTATTAGAATACAATTGACTTAGATATAATATACCACTATCATCTAATATAGAATTATCCAATCATTTTTCCCTAATGATGACTGCATTATTATTACTTGCAAATGTATTAAGATAGTCTCATGAAAGTTGTGTTAATGATTTAGTTGTCGATTTAATGTTAATTGTTTTATTAGATATATTATTTTTAAAAAATAAGATGTTTGAAAGAGAATAATTTATATTTATTGCTTCATCATCAAAATTAATAACATTTATTTCTAATGGTTGAGATGAAAAAGAATAAAAGTAATTATCTAAATTAGCTATTTCAGATATTAAAGATAAATTATTAAATTCAAATATATTTTTTGAGTTAATATTTAATTCTTTATTACTTATCAACTTTTTAATTTTCTCATTAAATTCTCTACTTATTATTGTTGATGAATTACTAGGTAAAAAATTTTTATTTATACTAACAATAAAGGATGGAATATTAACTCTGTTAATTTTCCAATTTGAAATATTATTTTCAAATGAATAATCATTATTGTCTTTTTTAGAAGTAAAAATTATCTCATCACATGTCAAATTGTATTTACTTAAGGTGTTTGTCTTAAATGTTGGTAAATACACTTTATTAAAAATTAATTTATTTCTACTTGTAAATGTATTTGTTACTAATTTCAAAATATTATCTAATAACTTATCTCTATCAGCATTATCTTCATCAATAACATTTAATTTTAAATCATTTGTTTTTGAATCATAAACCAAACTTAAATCTTTAATGTTATTAATACCATAAACCTTTGTAAATGAATCAAAACAATCTGGATTATAATTTACCACTTCTCTAGGTAAAACAACATCATTTATTAAATTATTTGAAAACATATTAGAATTTAAATTCTCAATGGTGGCATTAGAATTAAAAATAAGATTTGTTATCTTATTACCTATAAACTTAGCTTCAGAAGTGAATGTGACATGATTAAAATGTGATAAATCAAATTCTCCTACAATATCTCTTCTTGAAAGATCTGAATTAATTTCAATTGAAGAATTCTCTTGTTCAATTCTAATTAATGTTTCTCCAAAATAAAGACTATTTAAATTATTTAGATTATTGCTTGTAAGATCATCATTGTTAATGATGGTGAATGTTGTTTTTTGTGAATCTTTAATATTTAAATAAGGTGTTACTTGAGATGTAGGAGGTGTAATATTTTCATTTGTAGCTAGACTTATTAATTCCAAATTAAACTTAAAATAATTATTTATTGGATTAATCATATTTAAATTTTGAGTTCTTATTTTTAATTTGTAATCTATCCCTACTACATTTTTTAAAACAGTATCTTTGTCAATGTATTTATCAATAAATTCTTGATTTGTTTTTGTTTCTTTAAGAAGTTCAACTAGATTAGAATTAACATATTCTGGTTTTAATACAATAGAATTAGCTATTTCTCTATTAGCACTAATTATATACTCAGACTCAGTTTTAAATCCATAATGATATGATTCAAACATATATTGATATGATTCATCATTTTTTAAATTTGTTAACCTAATTAATGCCTTAATGTTATTTTCATTATCATAACTTAAATCATCTAATACATCTAATTTAAGTTCCAATCCTTCAGAATTTGTTTGAATGAAAAAAAATTTCTGTTTTTCTTTTTCATTTGTCTTATAAATATCAAAATATGATTTAGGGATACCTAATGGATTAACATTAACTACAATTTTTTCCTCATTTACTAATTTTTCTAAATTGTTATTAATTAACTCTGAATCATTATTTTTAGCAGAACATGACATAGTTGAAATAACAATTAATGGTGACATTAATATGGATGATGTTAACAATATTCTTTTTCTTTTATTTAACATATTAACAAAAATTATATTACTTACTAACATAAAAAATAAAAAGACCTTTGTTGATAAAAAACAAGATCTTTTTATATATATAATTAAATAAATTATTTAAAAATTATTTTAAATTTGATTGTTGTTGAATATTTACTTGTTGTGATTGATTAAATTTATCAATAACATCTGATAATCCACCAACAAATGCAAATGTAGATTCAGGAATGTGGTTAAATTGTCCAGAAATAATAGCTTCTACAGAATCTAATGTTTCTTCTAATTTAACAAATTTACCTTTTGTTCCAGTGAATTTTTCACCAATTGTAAATGGTTGAGTCATAAATCTTCTCAATCTTCTACCTGTTTCAACAATTTGTTTGTCAGTTTCAGTCAATGCATCAAATCCTAAAACATTGATAATTTCCTCTAATTTAATTAATTTGTGAAGAATTTGTGTTGTGTTTCTAGCAATTTGAATGTGACGTTTTGAAGTGAATTTAACTGAAAGTAATTTTGATGAAGAAGCAATTGGATCTACTGCAGGATAAATACCTTGTGCAGCTAATGTTCTAGATAAAATAATTGTTGAATCAAAGTGAGCAAATGTTGCAACTGGTGCTGGATCTGTAAAGTCATCAGCAGGAATATACATAGCTTGAATAGATGTAATATCACCATCTAATGATGAATTAATACGTTCTTGCAATCTTCCCATTTCAGAAACCAATGTTGGTTGGTAACCAACTGTTGAAGGTGTTCTTTCTAAAAGTGTTGAAAGTTCTGAACCAGCTTGTACATAACGGAAAATGTTGTCAATGAATAATAGAACTGATTTACCTAAATTATTTCTAAAGTATTCAGCAATTTTTACACCTGTAAATCCAGCTCTCAAACGTAAACCAGGAGCTTCATTCATTTGACCAAAAACAAATGTAGTTTTTTCAATAAATCCTAACTCTTTAGCTTCTTGTCATAATTCATGACCTTCACGAATACGTTCACCAATCCCTGTAAACACAGAAAGACCATCATGATGTTTAATAAATGTATTAATTAATTCTTGAACAATAACTGTTTTACCAACTCCAGCTCCACCAAGTAATCCAGTTTTACCACCTTTAGCAATTGGAATTAATAAATCAATAACTTTAATACCTGTTTCTAATAATTCTGTTTTAGGAATAAGGTTATATCTATCTTTTTGTTTTGTTTCAGTAACATATAATGGTGCATATAATTTACCATCTAATTCATGTTTTGGATCATCAAGAATTCTACCAACAGGATCAATAACTCTTCCTAAAATTTTTGGTGAAATTTTAATTGAATAAGGTAAATTTTTTGAACGAACTTCTTGTCCAATTGAAATTCCTTCTTCTGCTCCTAAAACAAATGCTGAAATTAATTTATCATTAATAATTTCAGATACTTCAAAAATTCTTTGTTCACCATTTGGTAATGTAGCCTCAAAAGCTGATCCGATTGAGACTTTTTCAGAAGCTTGAATAATTTGAATTTTGTAAACTTGTGATTTTACTTCAGAAATGATACCTTTGATTACATATCCTTTTGATTCTAAAGGTTTAACTGGGTTAGTAGGAACAAATTTTTTGTTTGCATTTGCTTTTCTTTTTAAGAAATCTTCTGAAGATTGAGCCTTAACAATAGCAGCAATTAATTTTGGTTTTTCCATTCTTTCAATAGCTGGAATTTCTAACATATCAGCTATAACATTTAATTGTGCTTCTAACATTAAACTTAATTCTTCTACAGTGTAAATTTTAAATTGATTTGATTCATTTTCACCTTCATTTACATCTAAATTAATTGTTTTAGTTTTTCCTGTAGATTTAGTTGTTTCACTAGCTTTTTTAACAGATTTTTCAAGTAAGATAGTTTTTGTACTTTTTCCACTTCTTTCTTCTAATTCTTGTAGTCTAGCTGCTTCTAATTCTTTAGTTTTAATAATTGAAACATCATCAACTTTTGGTTTTCCGTATTCTTCTTGATTTTCAAAAATTGTTTTACAAATTAAGTATTTATTTTTCAAATCAAATGCAAGAATTTTTTTAATTAATTCTTGTTTATTTGTAATGTGAGATGTTGTTATTTTTCCAATTTTAGCAGCTTTTTTAAGGTTTACAAAATCAAAACCTTCTAAGTATTTTCTTCTATCTGCAGCTGTTCTATATATCTCATTAAATTTCATAAGCTATTCCTTTCTCTAGACCTCTTCTTTCATATGCTAGTAGAACTCTACCATCATTTCTAATGTCTTTAAATACTCTGATGAATTCAGGATTATTACGTAATCATTTGTTTTCTGATAATAAGTGATATTTAACTAATGGAAGAATAATATGTTTCATGTATAGTTGAACAACTTCATCATCAATTGATTTTTCATTTACAATTTGAACAAGTTTTTGTCCTAAAACATCTTTTTCAAAGAATACTTTTATTACATCTTTTAATGTTATTAATAATTCATTTGATTTTTCCACAGCTTCACTAAAGAATAGAGATAAATATCCATTTTTTAACATCAAGAATAACAATGAAGTTACTTCTAAAGAAACCACTTCATACTCTTCTTGTCTAATAATAATTTCAAATGCTTTACCTTTTGAAATTGTTTCACGATCTTTTTCAGAAATATTTGAGTTAAATGAAGCGAATTTTTTGAAATTTTCATATTCAGAAACAAGATTTTTTAATCCTGAAGTAGCTTTTTGCATTGATCTTGTTTGAACTTGTGAACCTAGACGAGAAACAGAAATTGATATTTCAATAGCAGGTCTTCTACCTTCATTAAAGATGTCAGTCGATGTATAGATTTGACCATCAGTAATAGAGATAATATTTGTAGGAATATATCCAGAAATATCACCATCTAATGTTTGAGCAATAGGAATCATAGTGATTGATCCACCACCATATTCTTCTTGATATCTTCCACATCTTTCTAATAGTCTAGAGTGAACATAGAAAATATCTCCTGGGAAAGCTTCACGACCTGGAGCTGATCCAGTTGATAATGCTAATTCTCTATATGCATCAGCATGGTTTGTTAAATCATCAAAAACAACTAAAACATCTTCTCCTGATTCTTGTAAATGTTCAGCAATTGAAGCTCCAACATATGGTGCTATAAATTTAGAAGCAGCAGAATCATCTGGTGCTGTTGCCACAATAATTGTTTTGTGTAAAACACCACGTTTTTCAAGAACATTTCTAATTTCAATCAATTCTTCACGTTTTTTACCAACTGCAACATAAATATTTAATACATTGGTTTTTTCTTGTGATAAAAGTGCAGTAATAGCAATTGATGTTTTACCAGTAACAGCATCACCAACAATTAATTCTTTTTGTCCTCTACCAATTGGTAAAATACCATCAATAGCAGATGTACCTGTTTGAAGAGGTTGATTTACTTCTTTTCTTGCATATAAAGGTTTAGCTTCAGATAAAACAAATTTTTGAGCCAATATTTTAACAACATCAACTTCATTTCCTTCAACCAAAATATCAGAGTTGACACTAATAATTGCTCCAAAGAAATTGTTTAAAATAGAAACTGAAAATGCTTTACCTGTTGCAAATGCTTTACCACCAACTTTAAGTGATTCTTGGGTGTTTTTACCTACTAAAGCAACATATGCTCTATAAAAATTAGCTTTAATAACAATCCCGTTAATACCTTTTCCAAATTTAATTTCTTCAAAGAATTGATATGAATGTTGACCTTCAACAACTATAATGTCATCTTTAATAGAAATTATTGTTAATTCTTTTTCTTTCATAATTTCTCCTTATTTTCTTATCTCTCAAGCTACCATTTTTTTAAGTATAACTTTTTTGGCAACTGATTCAGCTTCTTCTTGATGTTCAACTAAATTGAATATATTATTATTAATTTCATATTTTTTAGCAGTGAAAAAACTTCCTAATTTATAAAATGCTTTAATTGCAGTTTCATCTTTAGATAATTCTAAGAATTCTTCAAGTTCATCTAAATCTATAGATTTTAATTTTGAAAAATTCACATACACTTTAGAAATTAATTCATCAGGTAAAATGCTGAAATTACCATTTATAGAAACTAGTTTTTGATCATTCTGAATTATGAACATAACTTCACTAGCAATTAAAAATATTTTTTTAGTTTGATTTGATTGAGTATTGTCTTCTAATACATTTTTCTCATTATCTTGAATTGCATCAACATCAATAATAATTCCTACAACATCAAACATAACAGCTTGATCTTGTTTTTTGTTAAGAACAGTTTGATTAGAGATGTGACTTCCATGTTTTGAGTGAACTTCTTTGTTTAAAACTTCAATAGGAGGGAAATCCAATGAAACCAATGTAACTTTTGAAATAACCTCTTTATTTGATTTTAAGAAATTATTTAGTAACTTTGGATCAGTAGGTGTTGATAATAATAATTTATTTGTCATTATCTTGCACCTCCTCTAGTTGCTTTTAAAAGAATTGTATCTTCATCTTTTTTCTTCTTAATATCTTCTAAAATACTTGTACTTTGGTTTCTAACTTTAAAAGCAGAATAAAGAACAATTGATGATTCTGTTTCTTTCTCTCTTCTAACCCTATTAACTAGACGTTGAATAACAACAAGTTCATCATGTATTTTGTTTTTCTTTTCATCTAAAAGTTGAAGTTCTAATTTTAATCTTTGAATTTTTTCAACTAATTTTAATTCAACTATATTTTGTTTTATGATAGCTTTAATTAATTTAAATTTAAAGAAACTTATATTTGGAATAAATGAGATTTTTTTAATGTTTAATTTTCTCAAATATTTCACATAATCAACATTGATGTCACTCAAATTACCTTCTATCCCAATTTCATTATTCATATTTGATGAAGGTTCTAATTTTCTAACATTTGATTCTTCAAATAAACTTTCATCAATATTTTCATGTTCAAATGGAGCTAATTTTTTCATTACTAATTCACGATTATCAGTATTTTGTTGAGCAATAATTAGTGTAGCATCTGAAAAAACATTATTTTTGAATGCAACTTCTACTAATGAAGCAACTTTATTTATAAATTCATCATCTTTTTTGTATAAATCATATGGAAAATGCTGAATGATATTTAATTCTAGTTTTTGAGCAATTAGATTTACACGATTACCAATAGTAATAACTGAGTCACCTTTTTTAATTTTAGTTTCAAGGATCTCTTCTAATTTTTTATAAATTACTTCAGAATAATCGTCATTTTCTTTTGCATCAACTAAGAAAAAGATTTCTTCTCTTGATTTTCTGTCTTTATCAACCTCTTCAACAAATGTTTTTTCATTCTTAAAGAAGTGTGAATTAATTTCATCTAAGAACTTCATGTTTGAATATTTAATTAGTTTTAAATTATCAAGTTCTTTTTGTTCATCATTAAGAATTTGTAAAATACGTAATTTTGAAATATCTAAATATGTTTCAAAAAAATCTAAACTTTTTTCTTTACCTTTTAGAAATTTCATGTTTTTCTGAACATAACTCATCTACAAACCTCCTTTACCTTAATTAAAATGATTGTTTTATCAATTTATCTAAATTTTTATTCTTTGTTTTTTGGAGATACTGGACTAATAGATGAATTAAATCTAACAGCTGCTGCTTCTGAGACATATAAAGATGTTATACCAGATGCATTTCTTACCATTATTGTTCCTGGGAAAAACTCACACTCATGTCCATTACTTAATGCATTATCTAGTAATTTAATAAATGATTTAATTACTAAATGGTTTTTACCAGTGTCTTTAACAAATGATTGTCATTCTACAACACCAATAGGAGGAATTAAAGCTGGGTTAGCAATTGTTATAGGGATAATTTTTGACTTATCAAAACGAATAATATCAACAATTAAAACTGAATTCAAAATAACTGGGTAACCAGCAACAATGTTATCTTTAACTGCCTCAATAAAATTCTCAATTAAATCTTTTACTTCATCTAATTCAATAACTTCACCATCATATAAATATATTTGTGTTTGAAGAGCTAAATCAACTAATTTTAATTTTGTATTTCTTTGTTCAACTTCATTGTAATTTCAAATTGATTTATTTAAAACCAAGTTGTAATTGTCATATGAATCAACAGAAGATAAAGGTTTAGCATTTAAATCATTTAAATGTTCTGTTAACCCTTCAATTTTTTCTTTTCTCATTTTAGCTTCTTCAGCAACATAGTCAATATTTGTATTTTTAATATCAACTAGTTCTTGTGTTTGAGATAAAACATCTTCATATGATAAAGTTCCTGAGAATTTTTTACCTTCTTTTTGTGATTTAGATTGAAAAGAAACATTTGCATCATTTAATAATTTTGCATCAACTACCATTGTTTCAACATCTTTCATTTCATCATGTTTCTTATCAACATCATTCATTTGAATAGGTGCTTCAGGAGTTGCTTCAGTATTATTTACTACAACAACAACTTCTTCATTTTGCATTTCTTTATCTTTATTCATTAGAAATTCTCCTTGTCTGTTATCTATATTGATTTAATGCATTTTGCTAAATGTCAAAAATACATTTAAGAATAAGGTGATCAAGCTTTAATTGTTTATAAAGCAAAACTTGGCTTAATAGTTTTTTATTTATTTTCCAGTAGACAATACTCAATTTAAATACATAAAACTAAAACAGCTTAACTTAAATTTTATTATTTTTGGTATTAAAAAATTAAAAAAATAAGTTTTTTTGTAATAAATGTAAGTTAAAAAATAGTAAATTTGTATAAAAATTTTAAAAAATAGGGGTTTTTACTAAACAAAAACGCATCCAAAAAAAAGTTTTCCACATAGAATAAATAATATAAAAAGTGTAAAATTATGCTTATTTTTATTGAAATTGTCAAGTTTTTATGTTAAAAATCTTACTAAACTCACTAGAAGCCATTAAATCACCTTTATCAATATTCATATTAATATTTATTTTTATAGTATCAGAATCTGCTTCATCACCTTCTTCTAATGATTTAATATCAAATGAAATTTGACGCTCTTGACCATTAGATGCAACATATAAGAATGATTTTGGTGATTCAAAAACTGGTATTCCTTTTTCAAATCATTCAATAATTGTTTTTACTCCAGCATTTCTAGCATCAAAAGGATTCAACAAAATATTTGGAGTATAAATAAAAATGTTATTTTTAGCTTCTTCAACTAATGAATTTAACATTGTATTATTACTTGAAACATAAGAACTTATTTCAGAAGAACTAGGGGTAGCAAAAGCTCAATCCTTAACTACTACAGAATATTCATGAGAAAAATTTAATCCATATATTTTTTTTGCATCATCTAAAATTTGTGAAGAAAATTTAGAACTATCTAAGGAAATTTCCATTACAAAATTTGCATATTGTCTCTCTTTATCATAAAAATAAGAATTTTTTATTGAATATGTAACATATGGGCGATTTGTAGGGGCAACTATAGCTTGTGAAATACTTCTTACTTCTGATAATGTTTTTCCATATCATTTTTTTAATTCATCACTATTACTTTGATATCTAGGTGGTAATTTATAATCATCATTTTCTAAAATATAAATAAAATCTAAATATTTACCAACCATTTCATCTGGGATTGTTCTAAATGAAACATTTCCATTAGCATTTTCAAATATTATTTTTTTTCCAATTGTTCCATTATAACCTTGATCCTCTAAATCTTCTACAACACCATTATCAATACCTAAAGTTATGAAATTAACATATTTTGTTATTGTATTATTAGTAATATTATCCCTAAAATTAATTAAAACTGGAATAGTAATTGAATTTCTATTTTCAGACACAAAAGGTTTTAATTTATTACCATATGAATCTATAGTGTCAAAGAAAAATGAAAAATAAATTTCATAATCTTTGCTAACATTTTCTTCTAAGAATAATGGAGATAATTTGTTTTCATTAATAGATAAATATGTATTAATTAAATCTGGTTGATCTAAAAGAATTCTAAAAAGAGATTCATCTTTAGTAGAATTTACATCAATTACTGATACATAATCATTGAAATTGCCACTTACTTTATTTTTACTAATATCAATAATTTCATCAAGTTTATTCTTTAAATAAGTCAAGTTTGAATCATTTGTTACATTATTATTGCATGAAACATTAAGTGAAGAAGTAATTAAAGGTAATGAAAAACCAGAAAACAACAATAAAGTTTGTTTTATCTTCAAAATAATTACCTCCTACTAATTTATTACTTTATTTATTTTAATATAATTAGCATAATATGGGAAAAATAATAAATTTACATTTTTATTCAGAATATAGCTTTTTTGAAAGTCCTACCAAAATAAAGGAATATGTTAATTTTGGTAAAAATAATGAAATAGAATGTTTAGTATTAACTGATCATAATAATATTCATGGTTATGCTGAATTCAGAAAATATTGTAATGTGAATAATATAAAACCAATTTTTGGAATTGATCTTGATGTTGAAGATATTAGATTAATACTTTTAGCTAAAAATAACAAAGGATTTTCTGAAATAAAAAATTTTGCTTATCAAAAATCCAAAAATACAATTATAAAATTTAGTGATATTAGTGATGAAAATCTTTTTATAATACTTAATCCTAATTTCAAATCAAAACATGTTGATCATTTAAAATCATTATTCAAAGATTTCTATTTTTATGATCCTTCAAATAATAATTCCAATATTTATATAAGAGATTGCAGAATATTAGATAATGAACATTATTCATCACTTAAAATCATTAATGAAATTAAGGAATTAAAATTGAATCCAGAAAATGATTATTGCTATGATACAAGTGTTAATAGTATTGACAATAGCTTATTAAATAATATAAATGAAATTGTTAAACAGTGTAATGTGATTTTTTATGATAAACAAAACATGCTGCCAATCTTTTGTGAGAATCCATTAAATTATCTAAAAACCCTAATTGAAACAAGAATAAAAGAAAGAAAAGACTTAAGAGAATATGATATTAATATTGTAAAAAAAAGAATTGATTATGAATTTTCTGTAATTAAAAAAATGAATGTTGAAAACTATTTCTTGATAATTAGTGACTTAATAAATTGAGCTAAAGAAAATGATATTTCAATAGGTCCAGGAAGAGGTTCTGTATCTGGTTCATTAATATCATACATAATTGGAATTACTCAAATAAATCCACTTAAATACAATTTATATTTTGAAAGATTTTTAAATGAAGAAAGAATAACATTACCTGATATTGATATTGATATACAAGATGATAAAAGAGAAAATGTTATTGAATATCTAAAGAAAAAATATGGTCATGAACATGTTGCTCAAATTTGCACATTTCAAAGAGTTGGATCAAAGCAAGCTCTAAAAGATTGTGGAAAATTTTTAGAAATAAATTTCACCAGAATGAATGAGATAACCAAATTAATTTCAGGAAGCGATTCATTAAAAGAATCATATGAAAAAAATATTAAATTCAAAGCAACAATTGATTCAGAAGAAATATTAACAAAATTGTATGAATGCTCACTACTAATAGAATCATTACCTAGGCAAGTAGGGATACATGCTGCGGGTGTTGTTTTATCTAAAAGCAAAATTATTGATTCAATACCTATTATGAATATTGATAATAATATAGTTACACAATTTTCTATGGAATATATTGAAGATTGAGACTTACTAAAAATAGATCTTTTAGGTTTAAGAACATTGACAATTATTAAAAAAATTGAAGAAGAAATTCAAAAAACTTTTGATAAAAATTTTAAATTTGATCAAATACCATTGGATGATCAAAAAACAAATAAATTATTGACAAGTGCAAAAGTTTTAGGTATATTTCAATTAGAATCACCAGGAATGATGAACACTTTATCCAAAGTAAAAATAAATCATTTTAATGATCTAGTTGATACTATATCTCTCTTTAGACCTGGACCAATGTCAAATATTCCTGAATATATAAAAAATAAAAATGATAAAAATAACATCAAATCTATATGTGATGTCTATGATGAGATTGTTTATTCTACAAATGGAATAATAATTTATCAAGAACAAATTATGGAAATAATTCAAAAAGTAGCGGGTTTGAGTTTTGCTAAAGCTGACATTTTAAGAAGAGCCATTAGTAAAAAAAATAGAAATGAAATTTTGGAAATGGAAAAAACATTTATTAATGGAGCTATAAACAATAATATTTCTGAAGATATAGCAAAATTAATATATGCTCAAATTGTTAAATTTGCTGAATATGGTTTCAATAAGTCACATGCTGTTGCATATGCAACACTAAGTTATAGAATGGCATATTTAAAAGCAAAATTTCCATTATGTTTTTTTATTGGAATAATGACATTAACAACTTCAATGGATACAATAAATAAACTAGTTATTGAAGCAAAAGAATTAAAATTTAATATTTTCTCTCCAGCAATTAACAAAATTTCAAATGATATAAGTCATGACAAAAAAAATAATATTTATCTTCCATTAACATTTATAAAAGGTCTTGGGGAAGTTGCTAATAAAAAGATACTAAATGAATATAATCAATATGGAAAATTTAATGATTTTTTTGATTTTGTAGCAAGAGCTAAAAAAGCTAATATTGGTGATTCAATAATTGATATTCTTATTGAATCAAACTCATTAAGAGAATTTGGAAATATGAATACTTTAATTCAAAATAAATCAAAAGCACTTTCTTATGCTTCAACAATAAGCTTTGAAGATAAAAACACTAATGAAATTATTTTAGATATGAGTGTTAAAAAACCTAAATTAGAAGTATATGATGAAGATTTAAGACAAGAAGCAAAAAATGAAATTAAATACTTAGGCATGATTTACAATGCATTCATAACTTCAAAATATGAATCTAATGATAAATTATCAAATTTAAAGGTAGGTATTGAATATAAAATTGTATTGTCAATAAACAAAAAGAAAGAAATTATGACTAAGTTTAAAAAACTTGCTAAATGTATTGAGGTATCTGATTCTTCAACTAATGAAACAATTTGATTTAATGAAAAGAATTTAAATATATATGAGACTATTGAGGAAAATACAATAGGATATGCAACAATCCTTAAATTAGACAGAAATGGACGAACATATTTCAATATATATAAATGGGAGAAAATAAAATAACATGAAAAAAATACTATTAATTGATGGAAATCTTTTGTTATTTAGATCTTTTTATGCTGGACAAACAATTTCTAAGGAATTAAGTAATATTGGAGTGCACTTATTTTTCAATAGTTTTTTTGAAATATTCAAATCTGAGGACCCAACATATGTTTTCTTTGCTTTTGATGCATTTGGCCCAACAAAAAGACATGAGGAATTTGAACAATATAAAGCTGGGAGAATAAAAGCTCCAAAAGAGTTATATGATCAAAAAGAAATAATTTGTGAAATTCTGTCTACAATGAAATTTAAACATTTTTCTAAAATAGGTGATGAAGCAGATGATTTAATTGCATCAATTAGTCATAAATACAAAGATAATAATAAAATTTCCATTTTTTCTGAAGATAAGGATTTATTGCAATTAATTGATGATAATGTAGATGTAATTGTTAAAAATAAGAATAAAAATATTAATTCCAAATACATAAAAATTAATAATGAAAATTTTTATGGTATGTTTAATTTTTTTCCATATCAAATTATAGATTTTAAAGGAATTGCAGGTGATAATTCTGATAATCTACCAGGTATAAAAGGAATTGGCTCTAAACAAGCTATTAATCTTTTGAATAAATACAAAACTTTAGAAGGTATTTATGAGAATATTGATCAATTAACAAAAAAACAAAAAGAATTATTTTTGGCTAATAAAAGTGAATCGATGTTATGTAAAAAACTTGCTACATTAAATAAATTTGTTGAAATTGATTTTGACTTAGATGAAATGTTAGTATCACTGGATAATCTAAAAAATGATAATGTATATAATGTTTTAAATAAATATCAATTAAAAAGAATTTTAAATATTATTAATAATTTAAAATAATATAATTTATTACATGAGTGAAAAGGAAAATTTAAATCAAAAATTTGTTGATATACAAGCATTTAAATATGATGGTCAATTATATCGTCAATGAAATGGTGTTAAAGTTATATCTGAAGATGATAATTATGTTTGCTGCTTATTATATAAAACTAAAGTTGTTGAAAATGACAACCAAAAATGAGTTATTAAAGAACCTACTTTATGATTTTTTTCAAAAAAATATTTTTTCAATTTAACAATAATATGAAGAAAAATTGGTTTGCATTATTATATTAATTTAGCAAGTCCATTTTTTATAGAAGATAAAATCATTAAATATATTGATTTTGATTTTGATGTAAAAATATATCCAAGCAAACCATTTCAAATAGTTGATCACTATGATTTTCAAAAAAATAAATTGAAATGATACAATGCTGATATTATTGATGTAATTCATAAAAATTTAGTTATTATTGCAAAAAAATTCCAACAAAAAGAAGATATTTTTGATGAATTTTATATATATCAAATATTTGAATCTTTAATTATGCTAAAAGAAATAAATATAAATAACTTTGAGCATGATTAGCAATAAATGTGGCATCTTATAAAAGATATATGGCGCGCTCGGAAGGACTTGAACCCTCAACCTTTTGGGCCGTAACCAAACACTCTATCCAATTGAGCTACGAGCGCAATTATGGAGGCACCAACCGGACTCGAACCGGTAATCAGGGTGTTGCAGACCCATGCCTTGCCATTTGGCTATGGTGCCATTTTTTCAAAAAAATGTAACTAAAATTTAAATTATATATCTTTAAAAAAAGAAATTAATTTATTTTCTCTATAAAATCTCCATTTAATATCTTTGAAACACCACCTCTTTTATGATTTGGGCCAATGTGTGTTGCAACATTTAGTAATTTTAATGAACCATCTTTTACAGCAATAAGTGCTCCAACTATGCCTAATGTAGTTGTATCATTTTCACTATCACCAATATGAACTGTATTTTTAACATCAATACCTAAAATATTTGAAATAAACTGTGCTCCTTTGCCTTTTGTTGCTGAATCACAAGTTATTTCAATAACTTTATCCCTTCCAGAAGTCTTAATGCTTAGTCCTTTAATTTCATTATTCATATATTCAGCAAGTTCTCAAACTTTTTTTGTCTTAATAAAACCAGCTACAACAATTTTGTTAACTTTATTTTCTTCAAATTTATATTTTTTAATTAGCTTTCATCTTTTCTTCCATAAAAATCTAAATGGTACTCATAACCAATGATTAGTGTAAATTAAAAACTCAGAATTAATTGTAAATCCAAGTTTATTCTTTTTAGTAATATCAAGAATTTTTGAAACTTGATTTTCAGACAGAGTTATGTTTTGTAAAATATTTCCACTTTTATCAACTACAACAGCGCCATTTTGACAAATAGCATAATCAATATTTAAAAGTTCCATTATTTTTTTCACTTTTTTACTATATGAACGACCTGTTGAAATAATAAAAGGAATTTCTTTTTGTCTTTCCCTAACTGCTTCTATATTTTTTTTAGAAATTTTTTTATTTCACTTATCAAATAATGTTCCATCTAAATCAATAAAAATAGCTTCAATATCAAAAACTCTATCTTTACTTTTTACACTAATTAAATTTTCTTTATTAACTCTTCTCATGCTTCTAATGGTTGATATCCTAAAATAACTTCTTTAATTTCTTGATCTTTTGCAATTAACACTGTAGGTGTAACTCTTATTTCATATTCTCTAGCAAGATCTTGATTATCCAAAATATTTATTTTAGCAACAGAACATATATTTTTTTCAACAAGTTCTTCTAAAACAGGTTCTAACATTAAGCAAGGTCCACATGTAGGACTTGTAAAATCTAAAATTAATATTCCTTGATTTTTAGCAAAAATACTTTCTAATTCCTCTTTTGAATTGATCTCAAAAATTTGTTTTTTCATAATTCAATAATCTCCTTTTATAACCTATGCTAGTATGCTTTAGCAAACAATACAAAGTTATCTGTTTTTTGATTTGTAATAATACAATTATCATCCTTAATATCAATAATTTTGTCAATTGGTATACATCTTGCAGTAGCTAATGTTTCATTCTTAATTTTTTCTTCTAGTTTAGTTGATTCCTTTGCTAATGGAACTATAATGAATTTATTTTCCTTTATTAGCTCTTTAAATTTGTCATAAGAATTACAATAAACAATGTTATTTCTTAATCTCTCTTGTGAATTCTTGTATAGATTATCATGAATATCACTTAAGAGTCTTTTCACTTCTTCTAATACATTATTAATTTTAACATTAGTTTTTTCAATTGTATCTCTTCTAATAATAACAACTTCATCATTATCTAAATCCCTTGGTCCCACTTCTATTCTAATTGGAACACCTTCAATTTCAGATTGTGCTGCTTTAAATCCAACAGATTTATCAGAATCATTAATACGGACTGTTATTAAATTGCTATCTAATATATTCATCAATTCTTTACTAATTTTACTTACTCTTGAATCTTTATTAGATAAAACTTCAATTATATCAACCTGAATAGGAGCAATTTTTGGTGGAATGACTATTCCTCTATTATCTCCATGACCCATAATTATTGCACCAATTGATCTTGTTGATAATCCTCACGATGTTTGATACACATTAACTAATTTATTATTTTGATCTTTAAATGAAACATCAAACATACTTGAGAAATTTTGTCCAAAATAATGTGATGTTGCAGATTGAAGTGCTTTCCCATCTTTCATCATTGCTTCAATTGTTCAAGTTGTAATAGCACCAGCAAATTTTTCTTTTTCAGTTTTTTGTCCAACAATTACATCTAATGCTAAATAATCTTTATAAAAATCTTTATATACTTGAATCATTTTTTTGCTTAAATCCATAGCCTCTTGTGGATTACTATGAGAAGTGTGCCCTTCTTGTCATAAAAACTCAGTTGTTCTTAAAAAAGGATTAGTGGTTTTTTCTCATCGAACAACATTAGCTCATTGATTATATTTTTTAGGTAAATCATTATATGAACTAATTTCAGATTTAAATAATTGAGCAAACAAAACTTCAGATGTAGGTCTAATGTATATATCTTCACTTAATTTTTTATCACCAACTTTTGTAATGGTAGCTAATTCAGGAGCAAATCCTTCTACATGTTCTTTTTCTTTTGATATAAGTGATTTAGGTATTAATAAAGGTAGATAGACATTTTTAACACCAAGTTTTTTTATAATTTGATCAAAATGCTTTGTAATATTTTCTCAAATTCCATAAGAATTAGATTTTAATATCATTGTTCCTTTTAATGGTCCATAATCAATTAAGTTTCCATTAATTATTACATCTACATATCATTGTGCAAAATCTTTTTCAATGGGTGTTATCTTATTTATGATTTTCATAAAAAAATATTTTAACAAAATCAATTGAAATCTTGTTTTAAAATATGCTACTTAATATAGAAATAGGAAAAAATAATTATTTTATATAATAATTATCATATGAATAAATTTAAGTGATTAATTATTGATTTTTTTGTTTTATCAATAATTTTTGCATTATCAATAACAATCGTTGTTTTAGGTAANTGAAATTGACAGTGAATTGCTATCTTTTTTATTANCTTNCATGTTATAAATTCAATATTTGTAATTATCTCTGTTGGTGATAAAGTAAAACACACTGAAAAAATGTCATGAATATTTTTNATTGTTTGTGTNCCATATATAGGTTTTGTATTCTATATGCTTTTTAGAATTAGAAGNGANGATGGAATAAAANTTGATGAATATGAAAAAGAATTAAAAGAATTTATTATTAATGATTACACAAAGGACAAAATTGGNGAAGAAATTGGAGAATGACAATCTAGTCTTGTAAANAGAAATTTTTATGATACTNANTTAGTTGTTTTTGAAAATGGGTATGANGCATATAAAAAATTATTAGATGATNTNAANAATGCTAAGAAATANATTCATATTCAGATGTATATTGTAAAAGAATCAGAAATATATGAAAAATTAAAAGAAATTCTTTTTTTAAAANTAAAAGAAGGTATTGAAGTAAAAATAATTTTTGATAAATTTGGTTCATGAAAAATACCTATTGATGAATTTAAATACTTAAAATATATGGGTATTGAATTGTGTTTTTTTAATNTCCCNATATATCCTTATGTAAGACATACTGATAATAAAAGATTACACAAAAAATTTTTCATAATTGATGGTGAAATAATCCACTTTGGTGGATTAAATATAACTGATGAGTATTGTTCAATGTCAAAAAAATATGGTTATTGAGCTGATACTAACTTTAGAGCAACTGGTAAGATGATCAATGATTATGAAAGTTATTTCTTATATGATTGATATAAAATAACAAAAAATAAATTAGATAAATCAAATTATACAAATACNAGTNNGATATCAAAATCAAATGCTAAAATATTAAGTTTTCAAGAAAGTCCTAGAGTNCAAACAACATNTTTAGAAGATTCAATAACTCATTGAATNAATTCATCTAAAAAGTCAATTAAATTGATTACTCCATACTTTATACCAACAGACACAATATACAAAGTAATAAAAAATGCTTTGAGAAGAAATGTTAATGTTGAAATATATATACCAGGAAAACCTGATAAAAAATTTACATATAAAGCAACACTTTACTATACAAATAAANTAGCTAAATATGGAGCAAATATATTTGTAATTAACAATACATTTTTACATTCTAAATTTGGTGTTTTTGATAATGAATATGCATATATAGGAACNAACAANTTAGATATGAGATCATTTTATACAAATCAAGAAGGTATTAACTTGCTATATGGAGAAAAAATAATAAATAAATTAAATAAGTTAACTGATTTTTACAANGATATTTCTACAAATAAAAAATATAAAAAATCTCTACAAATTAAAAAAGCATATAATCAATTTATATTCAAATTATTTGCACCATTAATGTAAATTAACTCAATTATTTTTTATTTTTTNTAAANTTATATTCACTTAATATTATTTCTTCTAATGAATATTTTGGTTCTCAATTTAATTTGTTTTTTACTTTGGATGTATCTGAATACAATTTGGCAGGATCACCTTTACGTCTAGAACTTACTCTATTTTTTATATTGATGTTCAATGTATCAATNGTTTTATCAAGGACNTCTTTNACAGAATAACCTTTACTGGTTCCTAAATTAAAAATATCACTCTCATTATTTTTTATTGACCANTCCATACCTAGAACATGTGCATTAACTAAATCATTAACATGAACAAAATCTCTAATACATGTCCCATCTTTTGTATCATAATCATCTCCAAAGATATTGAATACAATATTTTCATCAAGAGCAGCTGATATCACTAATGGCAATAAATGTGTTAGACTTTTTCCTTTAATTCCAATTTGTCCAGATTCATGAGCACCTGCAACATTGAAATATCTAAAAATAACATAATTTCTATTATATGCTTTAGCTCATGATTGTATTAACTGTTCTGCTGCTAGTTTAGATTGACCATATGGATTTATTGGTTCCTTTACATCATCTTCTTTGATTGGTATATTTTTAGGTTCGCCATATACAGCAGCTGTTGATGAAAAAATAAATGTTTTAACATCATAATCCTTAGCAACATTTAGAAGGTTTAAAACACCATTTGTATTAACATCAAAATATTCCAATGGTTTTTCTACTGATTCAGGAACAACAATTAATCCAGCAAAATGCATAATTGCATTTATATTCTTCTCTTTTTCAAAAATTNTTTTAATTTCTTCAAAATTTCTTATATCAGCTTTATAATATTTTGCTCTTNGATGTATATTAGATTCAAAACCTTTTTCTAAATTATCAACTATAACTACTTCATATCCTCTATCAATTAACAAATATGTTGCATGTGAACCAATATAACCAGCTCCTCCAGTTACTAGAACTTTCATAATTCTCCTTAATTACTTTATTTATTATTTTTATTATCTAATATTTTCTTAATTGGTTTATAAGAAAATCTATGAATATTTTTTAATGGTTTGTACTTAACTAATGCTTCTAAATGACCTTTAGTTCCATATCCCTTATTTGAACTAAAATTATAATTTGGATATTTTTTATCTAATTCATGCATGATTTTATCTCTAATTACTTTTGCAACAATTGATGCTGCTGCAATAGATTGAGATAAAGAATCTCCTTTTATAATTGATTGTGTTTTAATCTTAGATAAATTAATTTTTTCAGCATCAATTAAACAATAATCAATTTCACTTTTATGTCTATTGATTAATTCTTTCATTCCATTAATAGAAGTTTGTTTTGGATTATTAATATCAACATACTCTGCATCATATATTATTCAATCAACTAATTTGGCATCATTAATTATTTGTTTAAATACATCATTACGCTTTTTTTCACTAAGTTTTTTAGAATCATTAATATTAGTATTAACATAATCTTTATCAAAAGAACATATTGCTACTACTAATGGACCAGCTAATGGACCTCTACCAGCTTCATCTAAACCTGCAATTGATTTGTAACCCAATTCATATAATTTATTTTCATATTCCTTCATACTCACCCTAGAATTTTACTTCCATGTAATTAATATTTTTACCTTTTTTTGATCATTTTATTTCATAACCAGTTTTTACATTTTCATTATTTTTAACTGAATTATGCAAATCATTAGTTAAAAATAAAATATTAGCATTATAATCCTGTATTTGTTCTATAGATCAATTGAAGAAATCATCATTGTCAGTTTTAATTTTTAATATTCCATCTTTTGATAATAATTTTTTATATATATCTAAATATTTTTTATATGTTAAACGTCTTTTATAATGTCTTTTCTTTGGTCATGGATCAGAAAAAGTTAATCATAATTCACTAATTGTTCCATCAAAACCATCAGATATATCTTCAATATCAGAACAAATTATGTAAAAATTTTTTAAATTTAATAAGTTGCTTCTCTTTGCAGCTTTAGCTGCTACAGTTGGGAATTTTTCTACACCTATATACACAAGTTCTTTATTAATGGTGGCAAGTTCACAAAGCATTTCACCTTTTCCCATTCCAATTTCTAAAATTGTTTTTTCATTAACCTTGATAGGAAAATTTTTAATTACATTTGGGCAACTATCTAAATATTCTCTTGACTTTGGATCATTTCTTAATCTCATAACACTAATATAAAATTCAAATTATTTTGTACCAAAAATTCTATCTCCAGCATCACCTAATCCTGGAATAATATAACCATCTTTATTTAATTTTTCATCAATAGCAGCAATATATAAATCAACATTTGATGTATTATTTTTTAAATAATCAATACCTTCAGGAGCTCCAACTATTGATACCATTTTAATATTTTCAAACCCATCCTTTTTCAATTTATTAATAGCGTCAGAGGCAGAACCTCCAGTTGCTAGCATAGGATCAACAATAATAACTACACTATCTCTTGAAACATTGGGCATTTTATAAAAATATTCATGTACTTCAAGGGTTTTTTCATCTCTATATAGACCAATATGACCAACTCTTGCTTGAGGTAATAATAATTTAATACCTTCAACCATACCAATACCTGCTCTTAATATTGGAACAATTACAATTTCTTTATCAAATGCATGACCAATTGTTTCTGTATTTGTAGGCGTCTTAATATTAATATTTTTAGGTTTATAATCGCTCAACATTTCATAAACCATCAATGAAGCAATTTCATTTAAGTTAGTTTTAAATTCAGTATGATTTGTATTCTTGTCTCTTAAAACAGATAATTTAATTTTAATTAATGGATGATCTAATACTTTTACACTTACCATGACAACTCCAAAAAAATAAATTAATAATTATTTCAAACAAAATTATAATTTAAAATTAATTATTATGCTTAGAATTATTGCTGGTAAATATCGTTCTAGAACCCTTGAACAACCACCATTAGATATAACAAGACCAACACTTGATCGTGTAAGAGAATCACTTTTTAATATAATTCAAAATGAAATAAAAAATTCCATTGTTTTAGATTGCTTTGCTGGGTCTGGTGCTTTTTGCTTAGAAGCAATTTCTAGAGGTGCTACAAAGGCCATTGCTATTGAAAAAAATATAATTGCTTTTGAAGTTATAAATAGAAATTCACAAAAATTAAGTGCTAATAATATTGAAATAAAAAATATGGATTCTTTAGTTTATTTATTACAATCAAAGAATATCAAATTTGATTTCATATATCTTGATCCCCCATACAAGTTAGATGTATTGACTGAAGCTATGGAAATAATTTATGAAAATGATCTAATAAAAAATAGAGGAAGAATCATTATTGAAACAAATATTGAAAGAGAAATAAAAGTTCCAAAAAAAATGATGATTTCTGATGAAAGAACATATGGAAAAACTAAGTTAGTTTTTGTTTCAAAAATTCTTTAAGAAGTTAAAATATATATAATTGTGTATTATTAAATTTCCAAGGGGTATTATTATATGAGATTATTAAAGGAAAAAATGATATGAAAAAAATTAATCAAAATGACATTGTAAAATTTTTAGAAGAAAAATTCCCCTTAAAAAATGCAGAAAAATGAGATTTCCCTGGTTTTTCTTTAAAGTTATCTAATAAAATTGTAAAGAGAGTCCTAGTTTGCCTAGATGTTAATCTAACTGTTGTAGAAAAAGCAACTAAAGAAAAAATTGATTTCATTATCTCATATCATCCATTTAAATTTGCTAATTCATGAAATACCATCTATGTTTATGATAAAAGTAAAAAAGAATTAGTAAAAAAACTTACAGATAACAAAATAAGTGTTTATTCAGTTCATACAAATTTAGATCATGATAAATATGGTACTGCTTATCAAATAATAAAGCAACTTGAATTGGAAAATAATATTGCTAAAAATTATAATTCTTCTATAGTTATATCATATGGTAAGCAACTATTAGATTTGATTGTTTTAATTAAATATAAATTAAAAATTAACACGCTTTTAACTAATTCATTTAGCAAATTAGATATGATGATTGATAGATTTACTTTATTTCCAGGAGCAGGTGATGTTTATCAATATTTAGATAGAATGAAGAAAGATAAAACTGATCTATTAATTACTTCAGATATTAAATGAAATGAACAGCAATTATTAAATTCATTGGGTGTAAATTTCATTATTATTCCTCATAAAACTGAGGAAATAGTTGTTGACTTATTAGGTGATTTATTAACAAAAAACTTTGATGATGAAATCAAAGTAATAAAATACATGGAAGAAGATTTTATTAAAGGATTTTAAATGTTAAAAATTGGTTCTCATATTTCATTTAAGGCACCTAATTATTTAGTTGATAGCATTAATGAAAGTTTAGAAAATAATGCTAATACTGTGATGATATATTTAGGGCCGCCACAAAGTTCAAAAAGAATAGATCCATCTAAGTATAAAGTTGATGAATATAAAAAGGAACTTATAAATAAAATTAGTCCTATAGATATAATTGTTCATGCTCCATACATAATAAATTTAGCTAATTTAGAAAAATCAGAATTTGCAAAAAAATTTTTAATTAGTGAAATTAATAGAATGAATGTAATTGGTGCTAAATATATTGTTTTACATCCTGGAGCTAGTCTAAAACAAGATATAAATGAATCATTGGAGCATTTAGCAAAAAACTTAAAAGAAATATTGAATGAAACTAAGGATGTTGAAATAGTTCTAGAAACTATGGCTGGTAAAAGTTCAGAAATTGGAGCATCATTAGAACAATTAAAGTATTTAATAGATAAAGTAAATGATGACCGTATTGGTATTTGCTTAGATACATGTCATATGTGAGATGCTGGTTATGATTTAAAAAATGATTTTGAAAGTAATAATGGAAAAATGCTATTTGACAAACTAGATAAATTAAGTTTAACTAAGAAAGTAAAAGTAATTCATCTAAATGATTCAAAAAATGAATTAAATTCTCATAAAGATCGTCATGAAAATATTGGAAAAGGACATATAGGAAAAAAAGCATTAATAAATTTTGCTAATCACAAAAATTTTGATAACATTCCAATCATTTTAGAAACTCCATATACAGATGGTAAAAATTTATATGCTGAAGAAATAAAAATGATTAGAGAGGGTAGAGACTAATGCCAGAATTACCAGAAGTTGAAACAGTCATTAATTATTTAAAAAAACAAATAATTAATTCAAAAATTTTAGATGTTGAAATAAAAAATTATAAATTCTTAAAAAACAGAAATTTAGAATCATTTAAAAATGAAGTTATAAATAAAAAAATATTAGATATAAAAAGAAAAGGAAAGTATCTAATCTTTGTATTATCTGATGATTTATTTATGATTAGCCATTTAAGAATGGAAGGAAAATATTTTGTTGATGATAAGATTCAAAATAGAAAACATGATTATTTGATTTTTAAATTGTCAAATGATAAATATCTTTCATACAATGATTCTAGACAATTTGGAACATTTCACTTAACTAATGATTTAAATAGTTTAAATGAAATTAAGAAAGTTGCAATTGATCCACTAGATGATCAATTTAGCACTGATTTTTTATATAAAAAAACATGCAAATCTAAGAAAAATATTAAAACATTATTATTAGACCAAACTATTATAAGTGGGATAGGAAATATATATGCATCTGAAATATTATTTGATTCAAAAATTTCTCCATTTAAAAATGCTAATGAATTGTCTAAAAATGATATTAATAAAATAGTAGTATCTTCTAAAAAAATATTAAAAGAAGCTATTAAATACAATGGAACTACTATTCACTCCTTTTCATTTGGTGATAATAAAACTGGTGAATATAACAATTATCTAAAAGTTGTTTATAGAGAAAACAAAGATTGTCCTGTATGTAAAAATGAAAAAATTAAAAGAATTAAACAACAATCTAGAAGTACCTTTTATTGTCCTAATTGTCAAAAATAATAACATATTAAAAAATAAAAAAAATTATTTGATACTACATCAAATAATTGGTATTTTATTAATAAAAATATATGGTGGAGATGCGGGGAGTCGAACCCCGGTCCAAAAATTAAGAAATATTATTTGTCTACAGTTTAGATTATTCTTATATACATTTCTATTTTATTAGAACAATCAAGAAAATAAAATGAAAGTCAATTACTTATTCATTAGATTTTAATTGAATCCATCTACATACCCTCTTGACGACACTTTCTAAATTAAAGGGATCATTAGAAGCGACTAGATGCTATATTCTAAGCAAAAACTAGATTTGATGATTGTGAAGACATTAAATTTGTGTAGTCTTCTGTTGATTTGTTTTCTTTTCCGTTTATTGAAAAGCCTAAAGTAATTATGGTCTACTACACCACTGCAAAATAATATACCTAACTCCTGTCGAAACCATTACATCCCCAAAAAAAGATTAGAGATATTGTTTCAATCTTTTTTTAATATCATTTTCTTTAATTGCTTGTCTTTTATCAATTTTATTTCTTTTTTTAGCAATAGAAATTTCTAATTTTATTTTTCCATTTTCTCAAATCAATGATAAAGGAATTATTGTACATTTTAATTTTTCAATTTTTGTTAGGATTCTTAATAATTCATTTTTGTGTAATAATAATTTTCTAGATCTAAATTCATCATTTTTCTCTAACATTCATGATGATATGTGCATATTAGAAACGAATAATTCGCTACCTTTAAATGAACAAAATGAATTTTTTAAATTCACATTTTTTGCTCTTATTGATTTAACTTCCCAACCCTGAAGTTCCATACCAGCAATATATTTATCTAATATTTCATAATCAGAGGTAGCAAATTTATTTTTTACTATTACCTTTGACATATTTTTTAACCTAACAAAATATTATAATAGCATATTAATCTATATAATCTTAATTAAGAATTATATACAATGATTAAAAAATAAAAAAAATCAAACTTATTTTGATTTTTTTATTCTTATTTTATCTTTAATTTTTTCCATTCAAGCAAAGTATGAATTGTCAATGTAACTAATTCTAAGAACTTTTGCTCATAAGTAATTAACTAGAATTAAAATGAATGGGCTAAACAATAAAATTAAAACATTAATGAATACAGCTAAAGCTGGAACATTTTTTAGATCAATAAATAAGATTCTTTGCACATCTAAAAATGAATAAATGTGTGCTCCTTGTACATTACCATTTTCACCTACTACTGCACCAGCTCCATACAATATTGCATGATATGCTACAAAAAATGAAACATACATTGAGCATACACCAATAATTCTTTTATTCAACACCAAGTAATGTCTTAATGCTATTAATACAACAAAACCTAAAATAGGGTTAATAGCATGTAAGAATAAACTTGATATTAATGAATATGCATTTAATCATTGATATGCTTCTACTCCAGGAGCTAAAGCTGCTCAATAAATTACAAATGTCATTGTTATTAAGGATACACTACCCATAAAAAATGATCCTGCTCTTGAAGAATTAGGAAGACATGCATAAATAATTAACATTATTCCTAAAAATAAGTTAGTTTGGACAGTAAAATAACCTAACATATAAAAAGGACCAAAAACTCTATTTAAAGAATTAGCAAATTCTTTTGTTCCAGTAGCATTTGGGTCTTGTGCTTCAAATCATCTACCTCCACTTAAAACACAAAATACAATAGTACTTATTAATACAATAAGTCCAAAAATAAATGGCATATTAAACCTTCATTTTTGAATTTTTTTGTTCTCTTTCATCATAATCATAATATGTAAAATTATATCAACATTTATATTATCTAATAACGTTTTATCTTTATTAATTCATTATCATCTCATTCTTGTTCTTATCTATTTATTTGAAATAAAATATTTTGTAAAATAAAAAAATAAACAAATTGATATAATTAAATTGGTTTTGGAGTAGTACTCAAGAGGCTGAAGAGGACGCACTGCTAACGCGTTAGGGGGAGCAATCCCCGCGGAGGTTCAAATCCTCTCTACTCCGCCATTTTTTTATGCTTTTTTTTTTTTTTAAAAAAAAATTATCATTTATTTTTATAATCATTTTCATATCTATAGAATAATTTAAATATTGGAAATGTAGTAGATATTGCTATTGGTATAGTTAATAAATTTGTTAATAATCAAGGAACATTATAAACAAGTGCAGCTCATGGGTCTTTGCCTCATCATGTTAAAGATGCTAGTGAATGTAACAAATATTTAATACAAATCATTATGGAAAATGAAATAATAAAAATCAAATAAGAAATTAGTTGATAATGCTTGTTTTTAATAAAAATATTAGATATAAATCTTGATAAATAGATAAATGAAAAAATATAAAAAACTAAAAAATATTCAAAAAAGGTTTGCAATGGATTAATTATTCATGGTCCAATTTCTAAAGCAAATAAAATTGGTGGAACTACTAAAAAGAAAAAAATATTTACTAATATATTATTTATTTTATATATACCAATTGCATAAAAAATTAAAAATACTTGAATTGAATAATGAAATATTTTTACATTCTCAAGTGAAAAATCCAAGACAATAATTATTGCTAACAAGATGGATGCAACACAAATTGAAAATATTAAATTACTTTTGTTCTTATACTCATTAAATTTCATATTCAAATCTACTGTTTTTATTTTTATAAATTTTAAAATATACATTTTAATTTATGTAAAAAACAAAAATTACTATTAAATAATACATAAAATACATTTATACTTAATATAATTAACATATATAATATGCATTTCTTGAACATTTAAAATTTGAAAGGTAAATTTGTGAAGATTAAATTAAAAAAATACATCATAATATTTACTATTACAATGATTACATATCTTTGTTCATTTATTGTTTTTTTTGTTTTAAATAAAACTGATGATGGAAAAGGTAAAGAAGTTGGGGCATTTATTATGCTAATTGTATTAGTATTGTTCTATGCTTTTGTATCTATAGCAATTTTGTTCAATTCTGCAATCAATATAATAATATTTTGAAGAGAGAGAGGAATATGGAAAATAATGACATTATTAATTGGTGTAATAATGACCATATTATCCATTACAATTGCATTACTATCAGTGTTATGAATATATGAATTTATAAATGAAATGATTGGAATAATTAAAGAAGATAAAACTAACATTATATGAGATGTTTTTTTAGGTTTTACAACTTCACATAGTTCATTTAGTATTTCATTTAGATACTATGTTATTATATTTACTTTTATAGTGTTGTGAAATGCTTTAGGATTAGTTTATGAATTTATTAAATGAATATTTAGCAGAAGACAAAATAAGCAAGTTGAAGAAAATGAAAATGAAATCATCTCTAATTAAATCCATCATTTACTATATTTAAATTTAAACTAATTTAATAATTTCATAACATCTTAAGCACAAATCATCTTTAATCTCACTAAATACAAAATGATTTCAACATCTATTACATTTTTTAGAATCATTCTTTTCAACTTTGTTTTCATCAGCAAACTTAACATCACACACCATTAAAAGTGTCTTCATATCAAGTGATTTAATAAATTCATTGGAACTATTAATAGTAACAAAAGCTTCATTTGATCTTTTTATTAAACCAGATTTAATATTATTTTCAATTAATTTATATATGTCATCTTTTATATCAAAAAATTCTTTTCATTTTTGTTCATATTCATATGATTCTGTATCTTTAATTTTATAAAACTCTTCTAAACATATTGAATCTTTTTTATTAACTTTATCAAATAATAAATAAGCTTCTTCACATGTTGTTGGCAATATTGGATAAAGTGATAACAATAAGAAATCTAGTATTTCATATAAGACATATTGAACTTCTCTTCTTGATTGACTATCAGGTTTTTCAACATAAAGGATATCTTTAATTACTGATAAATAAAATGAAGACAAATCTGTAACAAAATTATTAATATTTTTTACAACATTCATAAATTGATATTCATCATAATTATTTTTAGTTTTTATTTTTAAATTATCTAATCTCTCCATAATTAAACAATTAACACCAGATAATTTAATATCTTTAACATGTTTATAATCATATAAATTAGATAATATAAATCTAATGGTATTTCTTAATTTACGATATATTTCAGTAGACTGAGAAATTATATTTTTAGATATTGATATATCATTAGAGTATTCACTATTAGCAACTCATAACCTTAAAATATCAGCACCACTTTGATTAATTATGTCCAAAGGGTCAATTCCATTACCCAATGATTTAGACATTTTTTTACCTTTTTCATCTACAACAAAACCATGTGATAAAAGTGCTTTAAATGGAGATTTTTCATTAAATGCAACTGAATTAATTAATGAAGAATTAAATCAACCACGATATTGGTCACTTCCCTCAAAATATAAATCATATGGTGTTTTTATTCCTTCTTTAGATGATATTGAAGCAAATGATGTTCCAGAATCAAATCAAACATCCATAATATCATTTTCTTTGGTTCAATTTTTCCCTCTATATTTTTCTGGCAACAGTTCATCACATTTTCTTTCAAATCAAATATCTGAACCAAATTGAGATACTAAATCAATAACATAATCAAATATTTCCTCATTAATAATTGGATTTTTATTTTCATCATAAAAAATTATGATAGGAACACCTCATGCACGTTGTCTTGAAATTGTTCAATCACTGCGGTTATCAATCATTGTATACAATCTCTTATATCCTCATTCTGAATAAAATTTAATATTTTTAATTTCATTAATTATTTTGTCTTTAATTTTAGAAATAGAAACAAATCATTGAGGTGTACCTCTAAAAATTATTGGTTTCTTTGTTCTTCAATCATGAGGATATTGATGTTTAATGAATTGTAATTTTATTAAATATTTATTTTCATCTAATCACATTCCAATATTCTTATTAGCATCCTCAAAGAAAATTCCTTGAAATTGTTTTCCATTTTCATTTATTGTTCCATCATCTTCAATATGCATTATTTGATTTAAATTGTTTTTATTACCAATGATAAAATCATCTTCACCAAATAATGGTGCTATATGAACTAAACCACTTCCTGCATCTAAAGTGACATGATGTCCTTCCACAATAGGACAAATGTCATTGTTAATAATTGATTTATACTCAATACCTACAAGATCTATTCCTTTAAATTCTTTAATTATTTCAAACTGTTCTCAACCAAAAATACTAGTTAATTGATTAACTAATTGAGATGCTATTACATAATTTTCACCATTAGCTTTAATTAGAGAATAGTTAAAGTCTTTATTAACAGCAATACCTGCATTGGCTATCAATGTTCATGGTGTTGTAGTTCATATTATTAAATTGTCACTAGTGGATAATGTATCATTTCCTTTTACAATTGGAAATTTAACAAAAATTGAAGGTGATCTATGTTCTAAATATTCCACTTCAGCTTCAGCTAAAGCAGATTGAGATGATGGAGATCAATAAACAGGTTTTAAACCTCTATAAATCAATCCATCTAGACACATTTTTTTAAATATTTTTAATTGATTAACTTCAAATTCTTTATCTAAAGTAACATATATGTCTTTAAAATCACTTAACAATTGTAATTTTAAAAATTGTTCCTTTTGAATTTGAACTTGGCCAAGTGCATATTTTGCAGCTTCTTTTCTTAATTTAACTATTGATATATTTTTATGATTGACATTCATTTCTGAAAGAATTTTATTTTCAATAGGTAAACCATGTGTATCTCATCCAGGTATATATGGAGTATAAAAGTTATTAATAGATTTATAACGAACAATTATATCTTTTAAAATTTTATTCAATGAATGACCTAAATGAATTGATCCATTTGCATATGGTGGACCATCATGTAAGAAAAATATAGGATTGTTTTTATTCTTATCTAAAACTCTTTTATAGATTTGTTCTTTGTTTCATTTTTCTCTAAATTGTGGTTCTTTAATACTCAAATCAGCCCTCATTGAAAAACTTGTTTGAGGCATATTTAATGTTGACTTATAATCTTTTTCTTCCATAATTAGCTCTACATATTATTATTTAAACTTGTTTAAATAATTATATAGTAATAGTAGAATTTAAGTTCCAAATTGAAACAATTAATTAAAAAAAATTGTGTTATAAAAATATTCAAAATTAAAAAATAAAAAGTACATACTTGTACCTTTTATCAATATTTTATAAATCTATATTAGATATTAATCAATTAATTTTAATTTAGATAGTTCTGATTTTAATTTTTCAATTGCTTGATCAGCATCTGCTCCATTAGCTTCAATAGTAATTTCATCATCTTTTTTAATTCCTAAAGCCATGATGTTCATAATTGATTTAGCATTTCCTTCTTTACCTTTTGCAATGATTTTAATATCTGAAGTAAATGATGAAGCAATTTTTATCAATTCTGAAGCTGGTCTTGCATGTAATCCAATAGGATCAATAACTTTTGCTGTAAAACTTGCCATATAGTTTTTATTTCCTTTCCATTATTAGATAATAATTTTAAATATAAGCAATAATAATTATATTAAAAACATAATGTAAATTAAAATAAATTATTGTATAATGTTTAGATACAAAAGAAGCCCGAATGACGAAATGGTAGACGTAGGGGACTTAAAATCCCCGGGCAGAAATGCCGTGCTGGTTCAAGTCCAGTTTCGGGCACCATATAAAAATAACAAGTTAATGTCTTGTTATTTTTATTTCTCTTTAATTAGATATTTTATAAAGTAATAAACCATTATCATTGCTCGAACATCATTTTCGCAATATTCTTCTAATTTTTTACTAATAGCTTTTCATTCTTCATTATCAATAGATAATAAATATCTTTGAATTGCTTTATTCATAGCCATTAGACCATTTTGAATTTCTAACTTTTTATATGGTTTTATCATTACCTCTAAATTTAAATTATTTTCTGTAATATATTTTTCTATTTTTTTAATTGATGAAAAACCTAATAAATCTGGAATAAAAATGGGAGGTATCTTTGTTTTACTTTGACTTACATTAAATAAATCAAATAAATCAATAGTTTTGTTTTTAATGTGACTAAATTTTAATTTATATTCATTAAATAAGTCATCATCATATCATTTAATAACCTCAACCATTTCTTTTATTCTTGTTAGTTCGTACTTGCTATTATACACAACATAATAATCAGCATTTTCTAAATATATAGCATCAATAATTTTTCTAAAATCGTTAACAGAAATGGTCAAAGGATCAATTACAACATTTTGTAAATAATTTATTTTTTCATTTTTAGTTCTTATAACTGATACTTGAAAAACTATTTGTTGATAAGGTTTTGTGTGAGGCAAGACAACATATGGCAAATTAAACCCTTCAAAATCATATCAAACAACATTAGATTCCTTTATTTTGTCAACATATTCTTGCATTATTGTTTTGTCATATTTGTGAATATTGTTTAAAACATAATTTAATGATTTTTTATTTTTAGCTAAATCATCTACTATTTTATTTCCATATTTTATTTCTATCAATTCATTTTTGTTCAAAAGATTGCCACTATATCTTTTTATATTAAAACTATCAAAATCAAATATATCTAGAAAATAATCATTAGTTCCTCATTTGGTGTTGTCGTTGATTGTTGCTGATGTATAGGTTTGGGTTGTTTTTGCATTTCTTATTTGATCAATAAAACTATCAAATTCTTTTATTTCCAATTTAATATCAGGTTCTTCAATTTTAATCTTAGATTTTGTTTTTCCTTTTGATTTTTTTGTAGTTATTATACCAGATAAGAGTTTATTTATAATGCTATCTTTAGAGTGATCTTCAATTTTAATTTTTATATCATTTTTTGGACCACTTTTTTGTGTTCAACAATATTTTGAAAAAACAAATGATAAGTCTTTTTCATTATAGTATTCCTTATTTTTGTCATATGTAAAAAATAGATATTCACTTATATGAATATTCAATTTCAATAAAACATTAAAATCAAAATAAGCTTTTATATAATGTTTTAATTTTGTTGTACTACCATGAATCAATGAAAATAATTCCATTTTATCTTTAGTATACAAATTTGGTTTAGATATAATATCTTCAAAAATAAAAACAGGATTAATTACTCAATCAACATTAGGATCATTTATAGCCTCTATAGTTTTATTAAATGAAAGTTCATTAGATTTTTCATTTATTACAACAACATTTTTAGATTCTCTGGCAGCTCATTTTTTAATGTGTTTAATAAATAAACTCATTACTAAGTCATATCCATTTTTAATGATTTCAACAACATTATAATCTTCAATATCATCATCAAGATCACCAAAAATTTCTCACAATGATACTTGATCAGAATCTTCATTATCAAAATCTTTTAACTTATTTTCTAAATTAGTGTTTCAAATAAAATAATCTTGAGAAGTTAATAGTCTCTCAAGATGTTTATATGTGATCATTTTATTTTTAAACTGCATTATATGCTTATTATATAAAGATATTTAATTTACTACTTCGATAATGTTTCTAATTTATTTAATGCTTTTTTAAGAATTATTTCATTTTTATTTCTTTCAACATTATTATTTTTTGATTCATTTATTTTTCTATTAGCTTCATCAATTAGTGATTGAATCTCAAATTTGTTTAATTCCTCTTTTCATTGAATATCATCAGTAAAAATATCAATGTACGTTTTTTCAACAAAAACAATTCCGCCACCTATAGCAGCAATTTTTCTATTGCTTGCATCAATTTTGATAAATAATGATGAAATGTCAATAGATGAAATAAAAGGTAATCTATTTTTTTGTAAACCAATATAACCTTCAGGGGTTTTAAGAGTTACCATTTCAACATCTTTTTCAAAAAAAACTCCATTTGGTGTTAGTATTTTCAAAGCTATTGAACTCATTTATTTTCCCTTTTTAGCTTTTTCAACTGCTTCATCTATAGTACCTACATATAAAAATGCTTCTTCAGGTAAATCATCATGTTTTCCATCTAGTATTTCTTTAAATGATCTTATGTTATCTTGTAAAGAAACAAATCTACCAGGAATTCCAGAGAATTTCTCAGCTACATCAAAAGGTTGAGATAGAAAATTTCTAATTCTTCTAGCTCTATGAACTGTTAATTTATCTTCATCTGATAATTCATCCATACCTAGAATAGCAATAATATCTTGTAGTTCTTTGAATCTTTGTAATATTGATTGAACTCTACGAGCAGTTTCATAATGTGAATCACCAATTATTAATGGATCTAATAATCTTGAAGTAGATGTTAATGGATCTACAGCTGGATAAATACCTAATGATGCTATATTACGGTCTAAAACAGTTTTAGCATCTAAATGTGTAAATGTGGTGGCAGGAGCTGGATCTGTTAAATCATCTGCTGGAACATATACAGCTTGAACCGATGTAATTGATCCTTTATTTGTTGAAGTAATTCTTTCTTGTAATTGACCCATTTCAGTAGCCAAAGTAGGTTGATAACCAACAGCTGAAGGCATACGACCTAAAAGAGCTGAAACTTCTGATCCAGCCTGTGTAAAACGAAAAATATTATCAATAAATAATAAGACATCTTGATTTAACTCATCTCTAAAATATTCAGCCATTGTTAAACCAGTTAAAGCAACTCTCATTCTAGCACCAGGAGGTTCATTCATTTGACCAAAAACAAGTGCTGTTTTATCAATAACACCAGCTGCTATCATTTCATAAAATAGATCATTACCTTCTCTAGTTCTTTCACCAACTCCAGCAAAAACTGAAAGACCACCATGTTGTTTTGCAACATTATTAATTAGTTCCTGAACTAGAACTGTTTTACCAACTCCAGCCCCACCAAATAATCCAATTTTTCCACCTTTAACATAAGGTACTAGCAAATCAATAACTTTAATTCCAGTTTCTAAAATTTCTGATGAAGATTTTTGCTCCTCATATGTAGGTGCTGGACGATGGATTGGCATATATTTTTTAGCTTTTGGTGCTGGCTTTTCATCAATAGGATCACCTAGAACATTAAACATTCTAGAAAGAACTTCCTTACCTACAGGTACAGTAATTGGAGCTCCTGTATCAATAACTTCCAGTCCTCTAACTAATCCTTCAGTTGTTCCCATTGAAATAGTTCTAACTGTATTGTCTCCAATGTGTTGTGCTACTTCAAATACATATTTGCTACCTTCATAATTTAGTTCTAAAGCATTTAAGATTGCAGGTATTTTGGTTTTATCAAAACGAACATCAACAACTGGTCCTAATATTTGAACTATTTTTCCTACATTTTTACTCATTTTGTGCTCCTGCTATTATTTCTGTAATTTCTTGTGTTATTTTTGATTGTCTTATCTTATTATATTGTTTTTCTAAATTAGAGATTATATCTAATGCATTATCAGATGAATTTTCCATAGCCATTCTTCTAGAAGACATTTCAGATATTTTGGATGATGCAATTGTGGAATATATTGTTGCTCCAAAATAAAGTGGCAAGGCATTTTTAATTACAGTCTCAGCATTAGGTTCAAATTCTGCATTTTTAGAAACAGTATTATTTTTTGATAATTCCTCTCTTCTTTTTCTTGAAAATGGAAAAATCTTTTTATCTTCAGGTAAATATGTTATTGAATTTACAAATTTTGTATTTAGAATGTGGATAGATCTTATTTTCGAATTTATTAACATAGGAAATATTTTATCCACTATCTTACCTACCACTTCATAATTAGGTTCATCACCAACATTTTCAAATGAAAGAATAATTTGTTTTTCACTAAAAATTTTTCTTAATATTTTTGAACCTTTTGTTCCTATGATAAATAAATAATCATCATTTTTTATTGTGGATTTTGCTAATTTAATGATATTAGAATTATAGGCACCACACATTCCAATATCAGATGTAATAACAATAAATGCTCTTGGGCTATTTTTATCAATTTTGATAATCTTAGATCAATCCTTTATCTTTATATCAATATTGTAAAAAACATCTTCAATCCTTGATGAATATTCTAAAACTTTATCAAAATTTTTTTTTGCAACTTTAACTTTTGATGTTGCAACTAGTTCCATTGCTTTTGTAATTTTTCTTATTGTTGAAACTGTGTCTTTTCTAGTTTTAACATCTTTTAAAGAAGGCATTTTACTTTTCTCCTTCTTCTTTAGTATTATTTTTTACTTCAATTCCATTATTTGCAATGAATTGATTAGCAAAATCATTAAGTGTTGATAGCATTTTGTTGTTTAAATCATTTGATATTTCTTTTGAATTAGTAATTTCTTGAGAAATTTCTATACCTTTTGATGATTTTTTCATAAATTCAATTAATTGTTCTTTAAATTTATCAATATAATTAATTGGAATATTTTCAATTATTTTATTTTTGATTGTAAATAGAATAGCAATTTGAATTGATTGATCTAATGGTGAATATTGTTGTTGTTTTAATATTGAATAAACTTTTTTACCATGGTCTAATATTTTTTTGGTTGAATCGTCTAAATCTGAAGAAAATTGAGCAAAAGCTTGCATTTCATTAAATTGAGATAATTCAAGTTTTAAAGATGAAGAAGCTTGCTTCATAGCTTTTATTTGTGCTGATGAACCAACTCTGGAAACTGAAAACCCTACATCAACAGCAGGTCTTTGACCTGAATTAAATAGGGATTCTGATGTAAATATTTGACCATCAGTAATTGAAATAACATTTGTAGGAATATATGCAGAAATATCACCTGATTGTGTTTCAATGATAGGTAAAGCTGTAATTGAACCACCACCATACTTCTTATTAACTCTAGCAGCTCTTTCTAGCAATTGTGAATGTAAATAGAATACATCACCAGGATAAGCTTCACGACCAGGAGGTCTTCTTAATAATAGTGATAGTGTTCTATATGCTATAGCATGCTTTGTTAAATCATCATACACAATTAAAACATCTTCACCTTTTTCCATTCACTCCTCAGCAATTGTGATTCCTGAATATGGTGCTAAATATTGCAATGGAGATAATTCACTAGCACTAGCAACAACAATGGTAGTATAATCCATTGCCCCTGCTGATTTTAATTTTTGAACAATTTGTGCTACTGTTGAGTTTTTTTGTCCAATTGCAACATAAATACACTTAACATTTTTTCCTTTTTGATTTAAGATTGCATCAATTGCAATAGATGTTTTACCAGTTTGTCTATCACCAATAATCAATTCACGTTGTCCTTTACCAATTGGAATTAATGAATCAATACAAATTAATCCTGTTTTTAGGGGTTGATTAACTGATTCTCTAGTCATTACTCCAGGAGCAATTCTAAATACTACTCTAGTTTTTTTAGTTTTAATTACACCCTTACCATCAATAGGTTCACCTAAGGCATTAATTACCCTTCCAATCATTTGGTCACCAACTGGAATTGAAACAACAGTATTTGTTCTTTTAACTTTATTACCTTCTTTTAATGAAGGTGAAGAGCCCATTAAAACTACACCAACTGCATCTTCCTCTAAATTTAGTGCCATACCATAAACATGATCACCAAAATCCAAAAGTTCACCTAATTTAACTTTATCTAAACCAGATACTAAAGCAGTCCCATCTCCAATAGATAAAATTTCACCTTCTTCATTTCTTTTACTTATTGTCTTTTTTGAAAACTCTTTAATTTGTTTTTTAATTATTGATGAAATATCACTTGCACTTAAAGCCATATATTAAACACCTCCTTATTCCTTTAAAACTAATGATTTCTTAATTAAAGCTAAATCTGATTTTACTGAATCTTCAATTACAACTGATCCTATTACAATTTTAAAACCACCTATTAGTTCTTTATCAATTAAGTTCTTTAAAGATATTTTTTTATTAAATTCTTTTGTTAATTTTGCTTCTAACTTCTTTAAATTTGTTTCAGAAATTCTCTTCACTGAATAAACTATACCTTGTTCAATTTGAAGAATATCTTGTAAGTATTTAATTAATTTTTTCAAAATATCCTTAAAGTACTTAAAATTATTTTTAAATGCTAACATTTGCGCCACATTAATAAGTGATCAATGAATGTTTTTGAATGTCTTTTCGATAAGTTTAGATTTTGTTTTTTCATCTATACTACTATCTAATATTTCTACAAATTCATTTTGTTCATCTAAGACATTTAGTAATATATTTGATTGGTTATAAATTTCTTTTATTTTTTTTTCTTCTTTAGCTATATCTAAAATTGCAAGTGAATAACCAATTTTTAATTCATTTTTAAGCATTATCCTTACTTCCTAGATATTCATTTAAATATTTTTTAGTTTCAGATTCAGTTATCTTGCTTTTAATTATTTTCTCTGATATATCTATAGCAGCTGTAACAACTTTGTTGTAATATTCTTTCTCAAGATCTTTCTTTTTATTTTGAATTTCATTTTTAGCTTCTTGAATCAATCTTTCTGCTTCTTTTTTACCTTGATCAATATATTGATTTTTAATATTTTCAGCATCAATTTTGGCTTTTGATATTAAATCTTGACCAACATTTCTTGAATCTTCTAATTTATTTCTGGCTTCATTTTCTAAATTAAAAGCTGATTCTTTTGCTTCAATTGATTTATCAATATTATTTTTAATAAATTCTTGCCTTCTTTTAACCATTTTATTAATAGGGTTATATAGAAATTTTGTAAGAATAATCAATAAAATTAATAGTGCTCCAAATGTAGCAATAATTATTCAAATTGATGGGAAAAGTGAATCCATTTTTTCAGCTATTCCATCAGATCCTGACCCAGCATTATTTATTGCTCGAGATTGAATCTTTTCAATTGTTTCTTTTAAAGTCTCTAACACTTTTTAATGTCCTTTAAAATTCTATTTTGTTTTATACCGGTTTTACTGTCCCTGGGAAAACAAATATTAGTAAAATAGCAATAACTAGTGCATAAATTGCAGCTGATTCTGTAATAGCTAAACCTAAAATTAGCATTTTTCTAATTACAGCTTCAGCTTCTGGATTTCTTCCTACAGCATCAGCAGCTTTCCCCGAAGCATAACCTTGACCTAATCCTGTACCTAAACCACCAATAGCAGCTAATCCTGCTCCAACTGCTACTAATCCAAATTCAATAGTATTTTGCATTATAATTAATATCCTCCTAAATCAATTAATTTTTAAATTTTAATACTTTTTAAACAACTACATCTAAATTTTTAATATCATTTTTTGGTTGATTATCATTATTTACTATTTTAGAATGTTCTATTTTCTTATTCTCATAAATTTCTAATCCCTCACTAACTTCCTGTGTTCAATAAATACTTGTTAATAGAGCAAATACATAAGCTTGTATTAGTCCATCAAAAATATCAAAATACATATGGAATCATGGGGCTATTATCATTCCCAATAAATTTACATCACCAACAATTGGAATGCTATTTCAAACCACTGAAGTAGCTCAATAAATAATATACATAATTACTGAACCACCAATGATATTCCCAAAAATACGAAATGATATAGATATTAGTGGAGAAAATTGTCCTACCAATTCAATGGGATTCTTGTACCTCTTAAAGAAATGTAATTTTTGATAGATAATACCAAATACATAAATACCAATTCATGTTATAAGACCCAATGTTAATGAAACACTATAAGATGTAACAGCTGGTTCTAATGATAATAAACCTGCTGTGTTGCCAACTGCCAAAAATGTAAACAATGTAAAAATGTATGGTCCTACCCTATCTATTTTTCCTTCACTTATTGCATTAAATTCATTATTAAACAATCCAACATATTGTTCTGCTAAAAAAACAATACCTTTTGGTGATTCATCTGGTTTAACTTTTTTAACTTTAAAATAAACAATAAAAGAGATAACGGTTAATAAAATTGTTACATAAATTAATGTAACCAGTTGTGGCTGAAAAACATTATCTATTGATGTTAAATTTGTAACAATATTATCCATCTATTCCTTTCTCCTTCCTTTTCTTGAATTTAAGATCTAACATTTCAATAAAATTATAAATAATAATCGATAATCAAATCATACTTGATCCATAAATAAATGAAAATATATTAAAAATACCATTAGTTCAAGAATTACCTAATGTATTATTGGCAAATAAAATACCAATAAAAATTCCTGAGAAAACTAACAATCAAATGGTAGATTTCATAAATACTAATACAAATGCAAATTTAAATGTTCTTCTTTTGGATAACAATTTGGATGAAAATAATTCAGTTATTAAATATCCACTAACACTAATACATGAACCTATTAAAAATCCAGTCAAAAGTGATCAATCTAAATAGCAAAATATGGAAAATGCAACAATTGATATAGAAAATATTATTAAAAATGTTACTAAAATGTTTTTTCTTAATTTATCCATATAAAAATGTATGTTTCATAAAATATTATTAACATTGGGTATCTCTAAAGTCGAAATACCTAAACTAATTTTATTACTTTTAAATAAAGTTATAATTTATTTTCATTAATTTTTATATCTAATTCTGCTAAATCTAATTGTACTGGGTCGTTGTATTCTAATTTAATATCAATTGGTTTTTGTTCACGAATTAATGTAATTTTATCTAACTCAGATAGACTATCAATTTTGTTCATAATTTGTTGCTCAATAAAATTGATTTTTTCATTTTGAGATTGGGAAGAACTTCTAGTAAATGAATTCATACCTTTAAAAATAGATTTTACAGAACCTAAAGCTATATCATCTATCATCTCATTAAATTTTGCAGACCCTTCTTCAGTATATATTTGATATGGATTTTTTTGTGAATATTGCATAACATTAGTAGAAGATTTTAATTTATCCATTGTATTAATGTGATCTTGTCAATAAATATCAATATTATTTATTATTTGTGATCTTAAAAAATCTTGAAACAATAATGAAGAACCATTTTCATTTATTAATTTATTTTTGCTATTAAAAATGTCTAATAACTTCTCTTCAAAAAATCTTGGCAAAATATCAATTGGCAATTTAATCAAATCAGCTTTATTTATTTTGTATTCTTGTCCAAAATTTATAAAAAATGAATCATTTATATATTTTGTTAAAAAATCATAATCAATTAATCCATTATCTAAAATGACATCTTTAGTATATAAAATCTGCTTTGATGTATTTATGATCATTCTTTGAACAACATGGGATAAATCATCTATTTCTAGAACTAAATCCCTTTGTTTATATAACATTTCTCTTTGTTTACGAACAACGTCATCATAGTTTAAAATACTTTTTCTTGAGTCATAATTAAATCCTTCAATTTTTTTCTGTGCCCTTTCAAAAGCCTTCACAATTTGTGAACCTGTTATCTTATTATCACCAAATTGTTTAAAAATTTCTTTTCATTTATCTTGAAGAGAAAATCTTTGAATTAGTCTATCCTCAATTGATAAAAAGAATTTTGATTCACCAACATCACCTTGTCTACCTGAACGACCTTTTAATTGATTATCAATTCTTCTTGATTCAGATTTATCTGTACCTAAAACATAGAGTCCACCAACTTCTTTTACACCTTCACCTAATTTAATGTCAGTACCACGACCAGCCATATTTGTTGCAATAGTAATTGCTCCTAATATTCCTGCTTTTTTAATAATTTCAGCTTCAGCAGCATTTTGTTTAGCATTTAGTACAGTATGTTGTATCCCTTCAGTTGCTAACAAATTGTGTAAGTATTCAGATTCTTCAACCTGTGTTGTACCAACTAATATTGGTTGTTTTTTAGAATGAATTCTTTTAATTTCTTCTACTAAAGCCTTGTACTTAGCATTTGCAGTTAAATATATTTGGTCCTCATGGTCAACTCTTAAAATAGGTTTATTTGTTGGAATGACATTTACTCTCATATTGTATGTTTTTATAAATTCATTTTCTTCAGTTTTTCCTGTACCTGTCATTCCAGATAATTTTTTAAACATACGGAAAAAATTTTGATATGTAATTGTAGCAAGTGTTTTAGTTTCAGGTTCAATCTCTACATTCTCTTTAGCTTGAATTGCTTGTTGTAAACCTTCAGAATATGAACGACCTTCCATAATCCTTCCAGTAAATTGATCCACTAATTCAATCTTATTATTTAAAACTACATATTCATAGTCTTTCTTCATAATTAAATTAGCTCTTAATGCATTTTGAATTCTATGAACATATTCAGTATTTTCAATTTTGAATAAATTATCTGTTTTGTATCACTTATTAGCTTTATCAACACCAGAATGTGTCAATGAAATACTTTGTGTTTCTTTATCTATGTAATAATCACCAGGAACAAGAGATTTAACAAATAAATCAGCATTAGTATACAATGTTGATTCATTTTGTTCACCACCAGAAATAATAAGTGGAGTTTTAGCCTCATCAATTAAAATAGAATCAACCTCATCAATTAAAGCATAATTTAGTCCTCTTTGGACTTTGTCAGTTATTTTTTTGACAGTATTATCTCTTAAATAATCAAAACCTAATTCAGAATGAACTGAATATGTAATGTCACATAAATAAGCTAATCTTTTCATTTGAGGTGACATTTCTGCTTTATTTAAACCAACAGTCAATCCTAACCATTTAAAAACTTCACCCATTTCTTCAGAATCACGCTGAGCTAAATATTCATTTACTGTTGAAACAATAACACCATTACCATCTAGAGCATTTAAATAAATAGGAGCAATTGAAGTTATGGTTTTTCCTTCACCCGTTTTCATCTCGGCAACTGAACCCATATCTAAAATTAAACCACCTAATATTTGAACATCAAATGGTCTTTTACCTAAAACTCTAAAAGTAGCTTCTCTTGCAACAGCAAAAGCTTCAATTCTTATATCATCTAATGTTTCTCCTCTACTTAATCTTTGTCTAAAAAATCTTGTTTTATTTTTTAATTGTTCATCACTCAAATTTTTTATAGACTTTCCTAAATGATTAATGTTTTTTAAAAGAACTTCAGCTTCCCTAAATTCAACAGATTTAAATCCAGCCTCTTTAATGGACTTTATTCTTCTTTTTTCTTCACGTTTTTTCACTGCTTTTTCTTCTTTTAAATTAGCATTCTCTAATATAGCAGTTTTATTTCTAGAAAATATTTTCATATAGTCTTATTTTATTAAAAATTACAATTATATTTATATTATAAAAATTTAAATTATAGCGCATCTAAAAAATCTACAATTCCTGGAAAAATAATTTCTAAGTTTGTTCCAATTTCACATATCTCTTCAAAGGATATAGATTTTTTATTTTTATAATCTATACAATCTACATCAACCTTAAATAATTTTGATTTATTTTTAAAAAAAATTATATAGAAAGCATATCCACCCATATTTTTAATTAGTTGTAAATGCTCATGTTGATGAAGTTTTATGTTAGAAAATGGAAAACTATTTTCACTAGTTGATTTTGCCTCAAAAGTTATATATTTACCTTCATATATTCCATAATAATCAACAGTTGATTTTTCATGAATAAATGGTGAACTTAGTTTAAGTTTATTATTTTCATTAATAACATTTCTAAATTTTATATTTAAATTATTTTTTGTAAAATAAGCAATTTTATTTTTGTTGTAATAATCTATTGTTATATTGATTATTTTTTCCAATAACATTCCTCTATTACCATATGAAATAAATTTATTCAAAAATAACTCCTTAAATAATATATTTTAAATTGTTAAAAAAACAAGAAATTTAAATTTGATTTTAGGTATTAAAACTTATACACAATTATACCAAATTTATACCCATTGCAAAATTGAAAAGGTAATAAATTACAAATTTTTAAAATATTTTTATCTAAACTAAAACAAAATAATAAACATGTGTTTATGTATTAATTATTATGCTTAAATTCAAGTAAATTTTGACTAAAACTAACAAATATAAACAAAAAACAATATAATTAAGTAATATATAACAACATTTCTAAGAAAGTGAGACTATTTATGGATTCAAACAAAAAAGAAAAATTGACAAAATCAGAATTAATAACAAAAATTGCTGAAATTGTTGAGTTATCAAAAAATGATGTTAATCTAACTATTAATGCCTTAGTATCAATTATTATTTCAGAAATGCAAATTGGTCATGAAATTACAATACCTGGGCTAGGAACATTTGCTAAAAAACACAAAGCTGAAAGAATTGCATCTAATCCATTAACTGGACAAAAAATTAAAATTCCTTCAAAAAATGTTCCAAAATTTAAACCAGCAAAAAACTTAAAAGAAGCAGTTGGACTAACTCAATAATTGCAAATATTTTAAATATTGTTGAAAAAATAAATATTTCTTAATTTATTAAAATTTAAGTTTGTTTTTTATTGTTTTTTGTTTTAAAATAATGATATATTATGGATAAAAATAAAATAAGAAATTTTGCAATAATAGCTCACATTGATCATGGAAAAAGTACATTAGCTGATAGATTATTAGAATTCACTAATACTATTGAATCTAGAGATTTAAATGCACAACATCTAGATACAATGGATCTTGAAAAAGAAAGAGGGATAACAATCAAGCTAAATGCTGCACAAATTAAATATAAAGATTATTTATTTCATTTAATTGATACTCCTGGTCATGTTGATTTTACATATGAAGTATCTAGATCATTAGCAGCATGTGAAGGTGCTTTACTATTGGTTGATGCTACACAGGGAATAGAGGCTCAAACATTATCTAATGTTTATTTAGCTCTTGATAACAACTTAGAAATAATTCCTATAATCAATAAAATAGATTTACCATCTGCAGATCCAGATAGGGTAAAAGAAGAAATTGAAAATATAATTGGTATACCTGCTAATGATGCTATTTTAATATCTGCTAAAAATGGAATTGGTATTGATAAAGTTTTTGATGCAATCATTGAAAGAATACCTGCTCCCAAAAATTGTGATTACTCTAAGCCATTAAAAGCACTAGTTTTTGATTCTTATTTCGATCCTTACCGTGGCGTTGTATTATTAACTAGATTATTTGATGGAAAAATAAAAGTTGGTGATGAATTTTATTTTATGTCATCTAATAAAAAATTTCATGTAACTGAACTAGGTATTAAAAAACCTCATGAAGAAAAAAGAGAAGAGCTATTTGCTGGTGAGGTTGGTTGAATAGCTGCTTCTATTAGAGATGCAAAAGATGTTTCAGTAGGAGATACTATAACACTAGTTAAAAATCCTACACAAGAATCTCTTCCTGGATATAAAAAATTAAATCCTGTTATTTTTTGTGGTTTTTATCCTATAGATACTGTTGATTATGACAAAATGAAAGATGCATTAATTAAAATATCATTATCTGATTCTTCCATTACATATGAACCAGAAACATCAAAAGCTCTTGGTTTTGGGTTCAGAATAGGATTCTTAGGCTTATTGCATATGGAGATAATAAAAGAAAGATTAGAGAGAGAATTTAATGTTTCCACAATTGCAACAACACCATCTGTAGAATATAATGTTTATAAAACCAATAAAGAAATGGAAGTTATTGCTAATCCTTCAGACTTTCCTGATAAATCATACATAGACCACATAGAAGAACCATATATCAAAGCGACAATAATTGTGGATGAAAAATTTGTAGGACAAATTATGGAATTATGTCAAAACAAAAGAGGAATTTACAAAACTATTGAATTCATAGATAATAATAGAAGAAGAATAATTTATGAATTGCCATTATCTGAAGTTATCTTTGACTTTTTTGATAAATTAAAATCTGTTTCCAAAGGATATGCTTCATTTGACTATGAATTAATTGGATATAGACCAAGTGAAATGGAAAAAGTAGATATTTTATTAAATGGGGACAAGATAGATGCATTTTCTATGATAGTTCATAGAGAATTTGCATATATAAGAGCTAGAGATTTAACAAAAAGATTAAAGGATGTTATACCAAGACAAAACTTTGAAGTTCCAGTACAAGCAGTTATTGGTTCAAAAGTTATTGCAAGAGAAACAATTAAAGCTTATAGAAAGGATGTTACAGCAAAATTGTATGGTGGTGATGTAACTAGAAGAATGAAGTTATTAAAAAAACAAAAAGAAGGAAAGAAAAAATCTAAATTATTTGGTCGTGTAGAAGTTCCTCAAGAAGCATTTTTATCAATCTTGAAAGCAAATGATAAATAATTTTTAACTCCTTTTTATTTTAACTTTATCCATTATTTCATAAACAAGTGAATTAAATGAATTTTCATCATCTATAGTTTTATGATCTTTTCCTGATAAGTGAACTAATCCATGAGCAAACAAAAAACAAAATTCCCTTTTAATTGAGTGATTAAATTCTAGAGCTTGTTTCTCTATTTTTTCATAAGACAAAACTATTTCACCAAGAAAATTAAAACCTAATTGTGTAGATAAAAAATTGAACTCGAATGGAAAAGATAATACATCAGTTTCTTTATCAATGTTTCTATAATTTTTCGATATTTTTTTTATCTTCTTATTATTTGTAATTAGTACATCAACTTTTAATTTTTTTTTATAGTCTAATACTTTTTTAAATACATTTAAAATCTCTTTAAATTCTTTTTCAAAAGGAAAATCATAATTATCATCTACTTCAATTGACAAAACATTCATATGTATGAATTATATATTAAATATAATTTCAAATATCTTTTTAGAAGAAGAAAATATTCTTACTTCATATAAGGAATTTGTTTTTACCAATTTATATAATTCATCATTATAAAAATTTATTCTATATATATTATTACCTTGATTTATAAATTCAACATCCTCTAGAAAAAATGTTTTTGATTCTAATGTAATTGATAAATCTTTTTGAGTAGTTAAAAGATTTATATTTGATGTAGAAAACTTTAATGAAAAATTTTTATTTTGATCAACTTCTAGTATTGCATTGTTAATTTTTTTAATTTCAACATTAAATAAAATTAATAGAAATATGAAAGATAAAAATATTAATACAAAAACAATAAGAAATATTTTTCAACTTAAATATTTATTTATTAAATAGCTCACAATCTATTTCCTTCCCTTTATATAAATAATTTTCTCTATGTGAAACTTCAATAACTATTTTATTTTTCAAATGAATTCTTAATTGATCAAAAATCAATTTTAAATTATCTTGATCAATATTTTCAAAAGCTTCATCCAATAAAATGAGTGAGGGGTTAAATGAAAATAATTTCATCAATGTTACAAATTGTTTTTGACCTGATGATAGATTTTTTCCACCTTCCTCAATTTTGGTTGATAGTTTCACATCCATATTTTCAAATAAAGTTAGCAAATTATATTTCTCTATATTGCCTAATAATATGTCTGGATTATTTTTGTTGCTTGATATAAGAAATTCATAAACTGTTGCAGTAGGCAAATACTCATTATTAGATATATAACATACTTGTTCTCTTAGTGAATTGATATTATAATAATCTAGACTTTTGTTATTAAAACTTAAATTTTTAGAGAAAATTAAAGTAGATAATATTTTAATTAATGTTGATTTACCAATGCTATTTTTACCAATTAAATTTATATTTGAATCTATTTGTAGATTCTTCACTAATATCTTTTTATTTGAATCATTATAATTAAATTCTAAATTTTCCATTTTAACACATTTTATAATGTCTATATTTTTTTGTTTATCATTGCTATTGCATTCATCAGATAACAAGAAAAAGCTATTAATGGTATCAATGTATTGTTTAATAATAGGCTTTTCAATAAATATGGATGTTACTTGATAAAATGCATTAATAAAAAAATTATAAATTGATATAAATATAAAAATCTGACCCATTGACAAATTATCTTTTCAGATTTGATTAATAGAAAATATTATTATCAAAAACATAAATGTTGTTTTAATAATTGATTGAACCATATAATATAAAAAACCTATATGTGACGATTTAATTTTATTCATTATTGATTTATTTAAAGAGTCATTGAAACTCTTGTCTAATATAGATTTTGTGTTTCCTATTTTATATTGATCAATTCCTTTGATGATATTTAGAAAAGAATTTTTAAAAAATAATGAGTGTTTAATATTTATGGTTTCCATCTCTTGAAATTTATTCTTAAATAAAAATGTTGTTATTATTAATAAACCTGCTGACAAAAATGAAAATAAAAATATTTGTAAATTTAATATAACTAAAATGATAGTTGATATTAATAAACAAAATACTTGTGTAACCTGACTAAATACATACTTAGTTTTAAATGAAGAAATTTGAGCTATAATTTCAACATTTTTTAGATGCATTGATTCATCAAAATGAATGATATTTATTCAATTAACATCAGAGATTTTTTTAATATATTTTTCCAATAAAATTATCTGGTATTTGAGTTCTAATTTACTACTAATAAATTCTAAAGAAATGTTAAGAAAAATTTTTATAAGTGAAATAATAAGAAAAATAAATGATATTCAAATAAGTAAATTGAAATTATTTAATGGAGCTATTTGATCTAAAACTATCTTTATATAATATGTTCCTATAAATGTCAGTCCAAATATAATTAATGAAATAATGCTTAATCAAATATTTTCTTTGTAAAACTTTTTGTCCAATAGATCAATTTTACTAATTGAATCATCTTTATATTTTTTATCCTTATTGCATAATATTACTATGTTGCAAAAAATCTTTTCAAATTTATCTAATGATATTTTTTGTTTACCCAATATTAGGTCATAATAAATGACATTATTTTTACTTGTAATTTTTTCTACAATAACATAATGAAAATAACTTTCATTTGTAATGATGGAAATAATTGGATTTTTTAATTTTAATTTTTTAAATGAATCAAAATTTCCTTTTAATACTTCTGACTTCATTCCAAATCTATTTATCAAATTAGATAATTCAAATATACTTATTCCATATTTATTATAATTAACATCTTTTTTTAAATCAGATAATGTGATTCACTTATCATAAAAATACTTATACATTGTTTGTACAACAAAGACACCACAATCTAGTTTATCAACTTGTGTATTATATTGCATTATGTCCTAACTAGCAAGTTATAAAAAAGAAATAATTTAGTATTATTAATTATACCAAAATCAATTATCTTATTTGATATCAAATTATCAAAGGGTATTTTCTCGCTAATATCTAATTAAGTTCTATTATTTATATTGTTTGTGTAAAATGAGTATACATTTAACATTAGTAAATGTATAATATTAGTTAATATGTCATTAAGTGAAAAAATAATTAACAATAATAAATTAAAATTTCTAAATTTTATATGTACTAGTAGAAGCGATTATCAACAACTTGATGAAAAAAAATTAAAAAAAGCTAAATTATTTAACTGAATGTATTTATCTATAATTTTTATTGCAATTGTAATTTCTTTTATTCCTCTATTTTTTATATCTAGTGAAAATGAATTAGTTATTATGGATAGTAAATGAATGAGTGCTTTAAACATTATTGTTTTAATTATTCTTACCATTGATTATTTATTAAGATGAATAACATATCCAATAAGAATCAAGCACAATTCTGTAAATCCATTGCTTTTTTTCATTTTTACTAGTAGTAGTATTATGATACTAGCTTCAATATCATCTGCTGTTCTATTTGTTACTGTATCTTTTTTACCAAATGACAAAGAATTAATAAAAGTGGCTAAAGCATTATCTGTTTTAAAAATATTTAGGTTCATTTTACTTTTAAACATAATACCATCATTCAAAATATTGACTGAAGTATTTATTAGAAGTAGATCAATTGTTTTTAACTTGTTATTGGTTCTTTTTTCATTTATATTTATTTTTGCTCTAATTATATACTCAATTGAATATTCAGCCAATCCACAAATAAACAATTATAGTGATGCCTTATATTATTCATTTATAACAGTTTGTACAGTTGGATTTGGTGATATTGTTTGTGTTACAAATGAAGGGAGATTTTTATCAGTTATTTTGGGAATTTTAGGTTCAATAGCTTTTGCTATACCCTTTGGTATTGTTGTAGGTGCATTCAATGTTAAGATTAAAGAAAAATATAAAAATATTGATCAAATGGATGTTTATTCTACAACTACATTAGTGGAAAAAACATACTTAAAATTAAATAAGAACAGGAAAACAAAAAACAAATCAGCAACTATTATATTAAACAAAATTCTTAAAAAAGATTCTGATATATCTGAAAAAATAATAAGTTGTCTAGGTGGAAGTGACAACATTGAAGTATTTGAAGAAATTGACAATAAAAAAACAAAACTAGTTATTATTAATTCAAATAAAATTAATGAGCATAAACTAGATTTGTTACTAGAAATATTAGAAATTGGATATCAATACAATCACAATTAAACACTAACGATCATTTTGAGCTTTAAATCCTTGAACTTTTTTTCCTTTGTAAAATCCACAAAATCTACAAGCTCTATGTTGTTCAATTTTTTCTGAACAATTTTTGCATGATACTAAATTCATTAATGTTAATGAATCATGTGTTCTTCTAGCTCTTTTTCTACGTTTAGAGGTCTTTCTCTTTGGAACTATAGCCATATTTTTACTTCCTTTCTTAAATTTATTTAAATAAGTATTATTAAAAGATAACTTAAATTATAAGACATTTTAATTTAAAATTAATATATTATCTTAATAAATGAATTAATTTTCTTTTTTAGAATCATCTTTTTCAATTTCATCAACTGGCTTCACTTCAATTTCTCTTGATTCTCTGTCTTGAACATTTCTTATATCATAAATTATATTAATTATCTCTTGATCTGACATACTATCATAACCAGAAATAGATAAAGTTTTTGCTATTTCTTCTAACTGATCTCTAGAAAGATTTTTCAATCTTAAATAAAATTCATCATTTTCTTTAGTGACACTACTATTTAAATCAGGATTTTTTGTTTGATTTTGACCAAAAAAATTAGGTCCAAATGGATTATTAAATCCATTTTCTCCACTCTCATTCATTGTCTTTAAAAGAGCATCTCTAGCTTCTATTCTAATTGAAATAATTCTAATTAAACTAACATTTCTTGAAATAAAAAATCAAATAAATGGATAAATAAATGACATAGAAAAATTAAGAATATATATCCATGAGACACTAAATGATGCTAACAAGTCTTGACGAAATATTATGTATTGAAATAAATCCATAAATCCATAAATCATTTGAATAAATACAAATATAGTAGACAATAATGAAATTAATTTAAATGTTTTTTGTTTAATACATTTAGCTATTGACATGGACAGAGCTGTAACAACAATTATTGAAAATAGAATTTGAATAATGCTACTCATCAAATTAATTGACCATGTTTGTTGTGGATTGGTTGAGGTGTCACTAAAATATGATATCAATCTATCTCTTTCAATGGCTAGTGATATTGTTTGTAAAATATTTAAAATTAAAACTACAATCATAACAGATAAGAAAGCGAAAATTCAAGCAAAAAATGCATTTCTTTGTTTTTTTTCTCATAAATCATCTTTGGTTTTATCATTAAACTTATCTATATCAATTAAATATAGACCTTTATTTATTTTAAAATTTCATTTTTTGTTTTTGTTATTTGTTGTCATTTATTTTTAAAACTCGCTTACACATTTATTAAATTCTTTTTCTTTTAATTGAAATTTTTCTAATATAGATAGATTGCTTTGATCATTTGTTTTTGTTCCATCAAATAACAATAAACTAATATCATTTAATCCCATGAATTTTAGCACTGATATTAAGTAATCATCGAATGCTGAAAATTCATATCAATCTTTATATGAACCTTGAGCCATAATTAATTGGACTTTTTTACTTGAATCAACCAATCCAACACTTTTACCTTTTTCATCATACTTGTATTTAAATGTTTTATTAGCTTGCAAAACATTATCAAAAAAATTTTTTAATAATGGTGAAATTGTAAAATTAATCATTCCAGTACTAATAATAATTTTGTCACATGAATTAATTAAATCTATATATCTATCGCTATCTTCATTTCAAAAATTGGAAAAATTATTTAATGATAATACATTTTGTAATTTTTTTTCTTTATTCAGATCTAATATAATGAATTCATCATTTGAATTAATCTTTTTATATTCTTCAATAAATTTTTTTGTGGCAAATTCACTAACTGAAAATTCATTTGATAAATATGATTCTACTACTAATATCTTAGCCATTTTTATTCCTTTCTGGCGGTTTAGGAATATCTTTCCTTTTATGTTCAGTTTTTAATATCTGTAATTTTATTTTATCAATTATTTCCTTATTTTTCAATAAACCCTTATCATACTGTTCATAATTATCATATGTAAATCCCAATTCCTCTTCATCAGTTTGATTTTCTCAAAGACCTGCAGATGGTTGTTTATTTAAAATAGATTCTGGGACACCTACTTTTTTGGCATAGTCAAAAACTTCAGATTTATACAAATGAACAATGGGCAGTAAATCACACCCACCATCACCTCATTTTGTAAAATAACCCAAATAGTATTCAGCTTTATTATCAGTCCCTAATACTAAATAATTATTTTCTTGAGCAATTGAATACAGAGTAGCCATTCTTAATCTAGCTTGCAAATTACCTTTAGTTAAATTTGACTTAACACTTGTTTTATTAGAAATAGATTTGTATTCATCATAAAGATCAATAATCTTATAATCCAAATTTATTTTTTTTACAAGTTCAATTCCATCATCTAAATCAAATGTTCTATCTTTATTAATAGGCATCAATACACCTAATGAATTATTAGGGAAGGCCTTTTTAGCTAAATATGCAACTAATGAAGAATCAATTCCACCACTTATTCCAACAATGACACCATTTGCATTGGCCTCAATTGTTTTTTCTTTTATTCAATTAATTATATTATTTAAATAGTCCATTAATCACTTTCTTAATTTATTTTTATTATTTTTATTTAAATAATTTATTGTAAATTTCAGTGTAATTATTTACTGGAATAAATTTAATTTCTTTTTTAACTTCATCTGCAACATCCTCAAGATTTCTTTCATTATCTTTAGGAATAAAAATTGTTTTAATACCCAATCTTAATGCAGCTAATGATTTTTCTTTTAAACCACCAATAGGTAACACTTTCCCTCTTAAAGTAATTTCTCCAGTCATCCCAATATTGTGGTTAACAGGTTTTTTAGTTAAAGCAGAAATAATAGCTGTAGTAAATGTTACACCAGCAGATGGTCCATCTTTAGGTACTGCTCCTTCAGGAACATGAATTTGAATAGTTGAATCTTCAAAACTAAAATCAATATTGAATAATTTAGCATTTGATCTAATATAACCTAGTGCAACAGTAGCAGATTCTTGCATAACATCTTTAAGTTGACCAGTTATTTTTATTTCGCCTTTACCTGGGAATGTTGTCACTTCAATAGGTAATGTTGATCCACCATAAGATGTATATGCTAAACCATTTACAACACCAATTCTAGGTTTATCATCACGATCATCATCTGAGAATTTTTCTACACCTAAAAATTTCTTAATAGTTGGAATATCAATTGTGAATTCATCTTTAATTTTGCCCTCAATAATACCTAAGGCAACTTTACGAGCTAATTTATCTAATACTCTCTGTAAATTTCTTACTCCAGCCTCTAAAGTATAGTGTTTAATAATATATTCAATTTCTTTATCATTTATTTTGAATTGTTCTTTATCTAAACCATTTTGTTTAATAACTTTAGCTACTAAATATTTTTTAGCAATATTTATCTTTTCAAACAATGTATATGAAGAAAGTTCAATTAATTCAACCCTATCTAACAATGGTGCAGGAATGTCTTCATAATAATTAGCTGTTGCAATAAATAATACCTTTGATAAGTCATATTCTATTTCAAGAAAATGATCTTGGAAGTTAGCATTTTGTTCTGGATCTAAAACTTCTAATAAAGCAGAAGATGGATCTCCCTTAGTACTTGATGAACCTAATTTATCAATTTCATCTAATAAAATAATCGGATTTGAAACACCAGCTCTTTTAATAGCATTAATAATTTTACCTGGCATAGCACCAACATAAGTTTTACGGTGTCCACGGATTTCAGCTTCATCATTTACTCCACCTAATGATATCTTGATGAATTTTCTACCTATTGCCTCTGCTAAAGATTTAGCTATAGAAGTTTTACCAACACCTGGTGGACCTAATAAAGTTATAATTGGTGATGAATTTTCTTGAGTCTTATTTAAACCTGCCTCTTTAACAAATAAATTTTCATTAATTTCAGCATTAGGAGTGTCAGTTAATCTAATTTTTTTGAATTTATCAGGGTGCTTTCTTTGATTATTAATCATTACAGCTACAAATTCAATTATTCTTTCCTTTACATCCTTTAAACCATAATGTTGATCATTTAAAACTTTTTTTACTTTTTTAATATTTATTTCTTCAATTGAAGTTTTTCTTCATGGTAACTGAGTTAGTAAATCAATATAATTTCTTGTTATATTAGCATCAGGAGATGAAGACATCATTGATTTAAGTTTAGCTTTTTCTTTTTTAATTGCTAATTTTACTTCATCAGGATATATTTTACTTAACTGTTTATCATCAAAAATCTTATCAATTTTTTCTTCTTCAACATTGTCTTCACCTAAAAGATTTCTTGTAACCCTTAATCTTTCTCTTAATAAAAATTCCTTATTTTGCTTATCCAAAGATTTTTTAAGTTCTGTTTCTATTTCATTATCTATTTCAGTAGTTTTTTCTAATCCACTAATTAATTCTTCAATTAATGCACATAAAGTGTCAATTTTTGCTGAAATTGATTTTTGACTAAAGTAAAAATAAGCAAATTTTGTAGGCATTGCAAATGAACTTACTATATTATTTAAGGTGTATAAATCTTTTAATTCTTCCTTTTTAATATTTTTTGGAAGTGGAGTCTTAATGAAAATCTTTTTAAAATGCTCATTATTATTAAGTAAATTATGAGTTAGTGCATCATATAATGAATCCAATTGACGTTGTGTTTTATCTGTTTGTTTGAATTTTAAAATTGTTTTTACTTTTTTAAATGAACCGATGTAGCATTCTTCATCTGATTCATTGTAGTCAGTTATTTCCATTTTTTCAATTGCTCTAACAGTAATTCTTTCATTATTACCAATGGTCTCAACATTAAGTATTTGTGCCAAAACACCATATCTTTGTAAATCATCTATTGAATTAATATCTCTCTGTTCAGGTGATTTTTGTGAAATTAACACAATATGTGAACCAAAAGCTTTCTGTGATAATTTAACAGATTCTCTAGATTTCTTTCTTCCTATTTCAAGATAATCAGTAATACCTTCTAACAAAATAACATCTCTTGTAGGTATAAATGGATAAACATCACCTAGTTTATTTTCAATATTAATTTTTTCTTTTTCATCTCTTGTACCCATTGAATACCTCCTTTATTGATAATTCAATTTTAGCATAAAAAATATTATCTTTAGCAACTTTTACATTAAAGTGCTAAATTTCATTTATTTTTTGCTTTAGAATTTTAAGAGCATTTTTGACTGTTTCATTTATTTTTAATTGATAATCAATTTTTTCTATAGAAGCAATAACAGTTGAATGATCTTTACCCTTGAATAATTTTCCTATTTCTTTATAGGTTAAATTTGTTATATTTCTTATCATTCACATAGAAATTTGACGAGCTAGCACTATTTCTCTTCTTCTAGACTTTCCTTGAATATCTGATTTTGATAATTTATAGTATCTAGAAATAATTTCGATAATTTTATCTGGTGTTATATTTTTATTTTCTTTTGAAATTGTAGAAAACATTTGAGATACAACATTGTAGGTATATTTAATATTTTGAATATTTTTTTGCTTATTTCATTCTATTTTATTGATAGCACCCTCCAATGTTCTAATTGAAGATGAATGATTTCTAACAATAAATTTTATCGCTTCAGTTTCTCAATCTTTAGGATCAATATCATACTTTATTAATTTAGCTTCAAATATAATCATCAAATCATTTAAAGATGGTTTTGATATTTTCTGAGTTATACCACCTTGAAATCTTGTTATAAATCTCTCTTCAAATCCACCTAATAGTTCTGGATTTTTATCAGAAGCAATAATTATTTGTTTTTTTTGTTCAATATTGGAATTAATAATGTTAAATAGTATATTTAAAGTTGCAGTTTTTGAACCAAAGATTTGTATATCATCAAATAATAGCACATCAAAACTTTTGTAATATTCCACAATTTCTGCCAATTTTTCTTGATCTGATGATATTAAGAATGAAGTAATTTTCTTAATAAATTGGTCAGGATTAATAAAACAAACTTGTTTATTATTTTTAACTAGCTCATTACCTACTGCATTCAAAAAATGTGTCTTTCCCATCCCTGATGAAGAATAAATAAATAAGGGATTATATATAACCTCATCTTGATTAATAATTTTTTTTCCAAGAGCAATGACATCTTTATTAAAATCAGCTTCAATATAATCATCAAAAATAAAATTTTTATTTAAATTAGAATTTGCATTGTCTTTATTAGATAAATTTTTTTTGAAATTAAGCTCAAATTCATTTTGAGATATTAATTCTACTTCTGCTCCAATACCAAATACATACTTAATTGCTTCTTGCACTTGAGTTAAAAAATTCTTCTTAATGTATTTAACATCATTATTAGTCATTAGAACTAAATATATTTTTTTATCATCTTCTGAAATTATTTTTGCATCTCTAAAAAATGCTAAATATGTTTGAGAATCACATAAATCACTTAGTTTTTTAAGAACTTCATCATTATTAAATTTACTTCTATTTAAGCTCATATTTTTATTATATCTTAATTAAGTTTTCAACATAGGAAAAAGTAACAAAAAAACTTATTGAAACCAATAAGTTTTATGTTTTTTTATTTTATTATTTTATAAAAATGTTGGTATACCTAATAGTATAGCAATAGCAGTTACAGCAATACCTAGTACTATTCCTGAAATTAACAATCATTTTAATACTGGTCTTGAAGATAATCTTACTTTTCTATCTTTAGTTGCCACTGCAATAGATGAAGAAGTTAATATTCCAACACCTACTAAAGCAATAACTATTCATCATGCATATTTAATAATAAATTCAAGAACAACAATAGCAGGTGTAATGTCTAATGATCTTGATGCTAATAAAGAAGAATCCTCAATTAATTTATCAGCTATTGCTGATACATCTGACCCATCTCTACCTGAAAACTTCTTAGTATACTCAGAGTAATCTTTTGTATTATCAATAATATTAGATCATATTGATAATTCAGATGAAGACATTTGTTCATTAGAATTTAATATANATAAAATATTGTTTCTAATTTCATTATTATTATTTGATGTCAATCTAACATTTCCATTGATTTCTTGTAATTTTCAATTTAAACTAATGATAGCATTTGTTCCAGAAATTAAATCATCTAAATAATATGATGTAACTGTTGCATCTTGTATAGCTTCTACTCTTTCAATTTGATTAGAAAGTTTTANTAATGCTTCTAAAATATTAGATTTAATTTCATTAGAANTNATNGAAGCAGNAGTACCTNTTCTTAGCATNTCTTGAATTTTGCTTTCAAGATTTAAATTAGTAAATGTTGCAAATAATTTATTATAAATAGCTACTTTATCATTTTTGGCTATAAAACTATCTGCTTCAAATGTAATAAGTGATTCANCATTCATAGCTTTAAATACTGNTGATAAACTTCCAGAATTAAATATAGANTCTCCTAAATACACATTTCCATTACCAAAATAAAGTAATGCAAATAGAGACTTNGTACCATCTTTTAGTGAAACTTCAGTAGAATTAACAATTTTATTTCAACCATCANTTGAATATTTAATCAAGTTCATTCCATTAGAACTAGAATTATTTANANTTTCTAAGAAGGTNNNTGGAGAATTAATTGAAAAACTTACTTTATTATTTTGATCTTCTAAAACTGATTTAATAGCATCATAAATAGGGGTGCTCAATCTTAAATTAAATTCATTAGCAATGGTTCCAAGTTGTATTTGAATCAATCTAGACATTAATTTACCTAAACTTTTNTTGGTTTCATTAGTTAAANTTTCATANGTAGTTTGTTCAGTAATAGAAGTTCCTTCNCCTAATGATGATTTAACANTAGAAATTGCNTCTGAAATAATTGATTCTAATTCATTANCATTTGAAGTAAATTCACTAGTGAAAGCTAAATATGAATTAACAATTGAAGATGCAGTTNNACTACCAACTTTATAACGNTCANCATTAGATGANAATGAGAATAANTTATCCATAACTGGACTTAAATTTGATCANGTACTATTTANTACATTATAAACATCATTAGCACTACCATTTACATTTTGATTTTCATAAATAATATTTGAACCATTTGNNCCNTTTGCATTTCATCTACCAAATGANAAACTATANTTTTCTCCATTTAGAACACCAGAATTNGATTNTGAAAATTCNTNATANACATTACCTAAAAAACCAANAACAACAGTTCTCTCATTTANNGTNTCTTGNGCTTGAGTTGTAGACTTAATTTCACTAGTATAATTTGCANCTTNATTTGGATNTTCNGCAAAAACTTTTAATGTTGGATCAGAAATTTTTATTAATTTAATATCACCANTAGTAGAAATAGAAGTTCATCCTTCATCCCTATTACCAATTGCATAAAAATTATCAAAGAATGTTAAAACTTGCTTAGTTGTTTTTTTANNTGTGTCTATNCTTGAAGATAANTGAATTTTAGAAGAATCAATAAAATNTTCTTGAACNTNTTGNGGTAATTCTTCTTTTAAATCAGAAAACATTGAATAAGATGCTGGTGATAATGTGGTAGCTNTTGAACTAGTTGAATTTAATTGTAATGTNTGTTGGTTAGAAGAAGCTACACCATTTGTATAAATATACAATGGCTTATAAGTGAATACACTTTCTGAAACATCAGAATCAGAATTTACAGCATAATATAATGGTAAATTTAAATCAACATTTTCATATTGATAGAACTCNAAAGTTCTATTTGCTTTAGANCTTACACTATCATCATTANTAGTTCCTGATGAATTTTTTNCTTTAGATGTTAAATTATCAGAAAAAAANCTTANNTTATTNATNANNTTNGTGTCANTNATGTNANNAATTAANTTACCANTTGNAGGATATTNATTANNNNTNTCATCATCTGCAANNGTTGTNGTTCCGCCANTACTTCNANTACCATTNTTTCAANTNCCTANAATAGCAGATTTAAANGTATTATTCTCATCAGCTTGAACATCCAAAATACCAAATCTTGAACCTGTTTTTAAATCTGTAGCACCTGGTAGTAAAGTATCATTNCCTCATTGAATATCAGTAATTGTTTGTCCATTTTTAAGNCTAACAAGAATTTCTACAACNTCTTGACCTGATTCANTTGTACCTTTNTGGATAATGAANTTTTCCATCTCTTNATCATAACTACTGCTTCCTATAGTTCCATTTAAACCTAGTGANCATCTACCAAATACATCAAANGANTCNTTTAATTGANTTAAATTATNAATATTANTACTTAATTTAGTTCCACTTGATTCATTTGTATTTTTNATATATAANGTACCAGAAACTGTNGCAGAAGAATTNGTNTTTTTATATTTAAATGANAATGCATAATTNCCNGCTTGATTAGGATCAATTTCAGCAATTTTTACAAGTTGAGTATAATCTTGACCTGCTACAGAAGATATATTTCTAATTGTATTTTTGTTTGTACCACCACTAGTAGAATTACTTAAATTTGTTAACTTAAAATTATCATAATTATTGATAGAACTTATTTTTGTACCATCTGAAATGCCTGACATAGTCAACAATTTCTCAGGAATACTATCAATACCTGAAATATCTTTCATATTCTCTTCATAACCAGATTGATTTTTTAAATCCTGCTTCATTGAACTAATCATTTCATCAGTAATTCAACTATTTTGATCTTTCAATTCATCTAAGGTTTTATAAGCTGTTTTTAAATCAGCAACACCTTTTGCTTGTTTTGCTATTCTTTTCAATTCAACCAATGTTGGATTTGTGCTAGGGGTTAAATTATTTAAATTATTTTCAAAAGAAGATCACTTTTGAAAATTAGAATCATTTTTATTGTTATTTGTGCTATCTCAAACATCTACACTATCATCCAATTTTTCAGTAGCATAAAATAATTCATTTGGATTAATTAAATTATTTGCCCCATTGGTATTGCTTGAAATTGATTTTGAACTACTAATTAAATTCTTAGTAGATAATATCTTTTGATTTGAAGATATATTAGAAACAGTAACTAATGCAACTGCAGAAGCAACTGATAATACAGATAATGAAGATAATAATATTGTTTTTGCTTTATTGTTTGTTGTTTTCATATTTATCTCCTTACACTTTCAATTGATTCTTTTTCGTTTACAAATATATCTTCTTCTTCATCCTCATCATCACTAGCATCTAATAATTCATCATTCTCTTTACTTAAGAAAGAATTTTTTTGATCAATTTCATCAGCTACTAAATAACTTCTATTAAATGTTTTTTGTTTTGTTCATCTTACTTTAAATATTTTTGCAATCATTAATATTTTTATAGTTAATGATATTGAAATACCTATTAAAACAAATAATGACATTAATACAAATGTATATTTACTAATTGCTTCTTTTGATTGCAAGTATCCAGCAAACATAATTGCAAACAACACTAATATGATGTTAAATGCTACAGTAAATATTGAAACAGCTGTATTTCTTAAATTTGGAATGTTAATTTGAACTAGTATAGAGAATGAATACAATATAGCAACTGATAGAAATGTCAACAATAACATTAATGCTCTTTGATCAATACTTGAAGTACCTAAGGCATTTTCATTTGCTATTACAGCACCTTGAATTAATGCTGACTTAACAACAATTATTCAAGCAAAAACATCTAATAATAAACCATTATCAATTGTTTTAAAAATTCTTGAAATCACAAAACCTTTTTTAGATTTTTTAGCATTGAAATTTCTTATAACTAAAATTAAAACAATATAAGGTATTATCATTACAAGGTCAATAGCAATTTCAATATACAATGGAGATGATAATAAATTAGTTAACATATCTCATCTAATATCAGATCACATTATTGCAAATGAATAAACCATAATAACAACTGAAGCAATAATAATTGAAGAAACTCTTGCTGATTCTCAATCTTTAATTGTATCAATTTCATTATCTGTTCTTTCACCTAATAATACATCTCTAAATCTTTTAATAAATGCAATACCAAAACCAAAAATAGAAACACTTATAATAAAAGAAACTAATGCACCAAGTTGGAATAATATTCCTTTAATGTCATTTAAAACATTTATATTATTACTTCCACTATTGAATCCACTTAGGAATATAAGAACTTCAATAGCACCTAAAAAAATGAAAGTAAAGAAAGCAAATGGAACCCTTGATCATGATAATGGGAATTGTTTTTTATAATTACCCATAATTATAGTTGCCATTACAGCCATCACAATAGCTCAACCACCATATGAAACTGCAAAAATAAAGTATCTACTAATATCATCATGATTTGGATATAGTATTACAGATAACAATATTCCTACAGTAAGAAAAATAGAATTAAACAAATGAAGTACAAAATAACTTATTGGATGCCTTTTTTTAATATCACCCTTAAATAATCAAAATAATAAAATTAAAGAAAATATACCAATGACTAATAACCCTATAATAGAACAAATTTCCATAACAGAAGGATCAGTTGGTGTTCTTCTTGTACCAAATTTAAAACTAGCAGGTAACAATCCAAAGAAAACTCCATAGATAATTCCAGATAAAAACTTAAATAGAGAATCTAATTTTCATTTTCTTGAAGTTATTTCTTGATTTGATATTACAACTTTATTATTTGTATCCTGTGTTGTACTTGATGCCATAAACTTACTCCTTATATGTTTTTAATTTTAGTTTTCTATTAATTCATTTTGTTTAGTAACAATTATATTACTAACTTATGAATTTAAAAAAACTAATTTATTGGTGGTATTATCATTTAGCTCTAATGTAGCAAACACACTTTGCTCTACAAAATTATACTTAATATAATTTGTTGGATCAGCTATTGGAGAAAGTAAGAATGAAAAATGAACTGTATTTCCATCAACAAATGCTCATTGAATTGTATAAACTACATCAACTATCATATTATTTGGTTTATCAAAATTTAAATTATTCATTAATCAATTGTTGTTTGATAAATTATTTATAATTTGTGAATTTTCAACATTATCTTTTTTTGTAATAGTAGGAGCAACTTTAGACATATCAGTATAGTCGCTTGTTAGTTCTTTAACTTTATCTGCTAAATCACCATAAGCTTTAGATTCAAATCCTTTTGTAACAATTGTAGTATATTCTTTTGTTGTATCTAAATCTTTATGTGATATTCTAACACTTACAGTAGCTGCAGTTTTAGAAGCATCTTGATCATCAAATTTAACATCAATAACAGTATAAATTAAATTATTAGATGGTCTTTGAATTGTTTCAAAATATCTATAATTTTTTTTCTCAACTAAATCAGATCATTTTAATTCTTTATTATCTTTCATAACAGCTTTCATCTCTAATTCAGGAGCATTATCAATTAAAGAAGAAGATATAGTTAATAAGTCAGTTCAAACAACTATTCAAGTATAAGATGAACCTAATTCAATTTTAACCAATAAAGCTTGTGAAGTACTTAATGGAACTTTATTACCATTTGAATCAAAATTATATGGTGATTTAGAAGGATCAAAAATTAATTTCTGGATACGTTTTTTTAATGTCGCTTCATCTATTTCAGCTTTTGAAACTTTTGATGATTTAATATCATTTAGTTCTTTAGCATCTAATTCTGGTAAATATAATAGATTATTTGAATCGTATTCACTTTTTAATTTAGAGTATATATTACTACTTTCACTTATTTCACCATTTGCTTCTAATATGTAATCAGAAGCTGAAAAAATATTTTGTGAAACAGGTATAGAAAATTCAACAAAAGAATTGGTATTTGCACTATATTGAAATTTAGAATCATTAGTAATATATTTGCTATTATTAATATCTTTTATAAATGTAGAACTTCCTAAATTGGTAACTACATCAACATCGCTTGAAGAATTAAAATCATTAATGCTAGATGCTTCAGGTTTGTTTGAAATAATTTTCATATCACCATTTAAAAATGATGAATTAATTTCTTCTGCTGATCTTGAAACAAAATTATTTATTGAAGTATTAGAATCAACAAAACTTAAAGAAGAAATTTCTATCACTGTAGGATATTTAATTTCCAAATTACCATTTTTCTTAGAAATTGTTAAATTAAGTACATAATTTTCTGAATCTGATGAAGTAATATCAGTAACATCTATAATTGAGTATCTAACATTATTAGCATTAACTCAAGTTCTAGTTATACTGTCATATGTTGTTCCTTCAAAATTAAAAACAGTATTTACTAAATCAGGAGATTGAACTATATTTCAATAAAAGAAATCAAAATCATAATCCTTTGGATTAAATGGCAATTGACTTAATTTATTTTCATCAAAACTTGCAAAAGATTGAGGTTTTATATTTTTAGAATTATTTAATGTTTTGCTCTCATTTTGCTTGGAAACAACAACTATTGGAATGGCAATCTCAGCAGCTACAATTAAAGCAACAGATGGAGCTGCTCAAGCTAAAATCAACTTACTTTTCTTTGATAAATGCATATTCCCTCCTCAATTTTACAATCATTCTTTTTAAATATATCATCATATTATTTTAACAAAAACATTATTATTTTAAAAATTATTAAATTACACTAATTATCATTGTCATGAGGTAATTCACCAAAATCAATAAATGGCTTTGTTAGTTTTAATACTTTTCTTTTAGATAAGTGATACATTCTTACAATAATATAATTATTTTGTAAATATCTATGATTAGTTAGGATATACTCATTTCTATCTTCTTTTGGAGTTTTTTCTAAAGCAAGTGCTAATAACTGCAACACCACTCCATTGATATAAGGATTATTAGATATCATTTTATTTAAAGTTAATGATAATAATTCAATTCTTTTCTTATCCATAACATCAGGAATTCAAGAATGCCTTCTAATTGTACCTACATAATTTTTTTCATACCAAATTTTCTTTGATAATAGAATCATTTGATAATACATAAAAATATCTTGATATAAAATCTTGTCTTCATTTAAAGTGATTCTTTTAATTTTTCTAGTTTTTCAAATTTTACCTAAAAATAATGGGTATGTGTTTATTGCTTCTTTTTGACTTACTTTACCTGGTAAAAATGGCATTGGCATTTTTGATTTAGACACAACATATTTTTTACCATTTGCTCCAATTTTGTCTTTTGGTATTAAAAATTCATCATTAAGATCAAATAAATATAAATCCATATCTAATTTATAAAGATCATCTACAAAGTGTTCTAATCAACCATCATAAATGATGTCACCAGATTTAATAATTGTTGTATAAGGATTATTACCAATTTTGTTTTTTAGTAAAAAACTAAATAAGGCTGGTAATCCAAAATAACCTTCAAACGAAAATACATGATAATTAATCAATTCTCTATCTTTAATAAAATTATTTAATTTGTTAGTGAAATTCTTATTAGCATTATCATTAAGAATAAGCACATCATAAAGTATATGACTTAAATTTTGATCAATTATTGAAAACAAAGTTTTTTCTGTTTCTTCAAAATTCCCATTGCAATAAACCACAACAGAAATCTTTTTAATTTTAAAATCCATAGAAATTCCTTTGATGATGTTATTTAAATATAATTTAATGTTTTATTGTTTTGTTTATGTTTATACAGAATAAAATTTTAGCAAATTTAACAAAATTAATTTGTAAAAAATCCATGTGCAATTTTAATAACAATTATTAGTAATATATTATTTTTATAAACTTATCAAAAAATAAATATGGATTTAATGTAATATCTTATATATTATGTACAATCATCAAAAAATAGAAAAAAAGTGACAAGACTTTTGATTAAAAAATAAAATATTTAAAACAACTGAAAACAAGAAAAAAAAATTTTATGTCTTAGATATGTTTCCTTATCCATCAGGTTCAGGGTTGCATGTTGGTCATCCTGAAGGGTATACTGCAACAGATATAATTGCTAGATATAAAAGATTTAATAATTTTGATGTTTTGCATCCAATTGGTTGAGATGCCTTTGGTTTACCTGCTGAACAATATGCAATACAAACTGGTAATAATCCAATTGATTTTACTAATAAAAATATAAATACATTTAGAGAACAATTACAATCATTGGGTTTTTCATATGATTATGATAAGGAAGTGAATACCACTAGTCCTGAATATTATAAATGAACACAATGAATATTTGCTCAGATGTATAAAAATAACTTAGCTGAAATTAGGGAAATTGATGTTAACTGATGTGAGCAATTAGGTACTGTATTAGCTAATGAAGAAGTTATTGAAGATGAAAATGGAAATAAAATAAGTGAAAGAGGTGGATTTCCTGTTATTAAAAGACCTATGAAGCAATGAGTCTTAAAAATAACAAATTATGCTGATAAATTATTAGAAGGGCTTAATGAAGTTAATTGACCAAATTCTTTGGTATCTTTACAAAGAAATTGAATTGGAAAAGAAACAAAAAATGGTAAAACAACCTATAAATTAAAAGATTGAGTATTTGCTCGTCAAAGATACTGAGGTGAGCCATTCCCAATTGCTTTTGATAATGAAAATAACATTTATTTAATTGAAGATCTAGTAGAACTACCTATAATGAAAGATATTAAACCATCTGGTACTGGTGAATCACCACTAGCTAACAACAAAGAATGAGTTAATATAAAAATAAATGGAAAAGATTATAGAAGAGATACAAATACAATGCCACAATGGGCAGGTTCATCTTGATATTATTTAGCTTACATATTAAAAAATGATGATGGAACTTATATTGATTTAAATTCAAAAGAAGCTTATGAGAAATTCAAAAAATGATTACCTGTAGATTTATACATAGGTGGACAAGAGCATGCAGTACTACATCTTTTATATGCTAGATTTTGGCATAAAGTATTATATGACCTAAAAATTGTACCTACAAATGAACCATTTCTTAAATTAGTAAATCAAGGAATGATTTTAGGAACTGATAATCAAAAAATGTCTAAATCAAGAGGTAATGTTATTAATCCAAATGATATTGTAGAAAAATATGGGGCAGATACATTAAGAATTTATGAAATGTTTATGGGACCTTTAACTGATTCTAAACCATGAAGTGATAAAAATGTTGATGCAACTAAAAAATGACTAGACCGTGTGTGACGTCTTTTTGAAAAATTTTTTAATAAAGAATTGATCATTAATGAAGATGTTATAGATAATGAAACTGAATCAATATACAACTTAACAATTAAAGAAGTAACTAAATGTATTGAAGAATTAAAATTCAACATTGCAATTTCCAAAATGATGGTTTACATCAATCATTTATATAAAATTAATCAAATTTCTAACATAAAATATTTAAAAGATTTTCTAATCCTTTTATCTCCATTTGCACCACATATTGCTGAAGAGTTAAATGAAAAACTAGGATTTAGCAATATGTCAACACAAGTATGACCAAAATGAGATGAAAGTAAAATAATAGCTAATTCTAAAATTATTTCAGTGCAAGTAAATGGTAAATTAAGAGCAACAATTGAAGTTGACCAAGATTTAAATGAAGAACAAATTAAAGAAAAAGCATTAAGTGAACCTAATGTAATAAAATTCATAGGTAAAAATGAAGTTAAAAAAATCATATACATTAAGAATAAAAATATTAACTTTGTTGTTTAAATGAAAATATTTATGTAAATTTATATTATTAAAACAAAATAGTTTATTGTATAATGTTATATAAAATGTTTTAATTTAATGATTTAAATTAAAGTAAATCAAAAATAAAAATAATAAAAAATAAGAGGTGGGAATTATGGCAAGACAAGATCAAATTACAGGTAAAAAAGCAATGTCAGGTAATTACCGTTCTCATGCTATGAATGCTACCAAAAGAAAATTTAATTTAAACTTACAAAAAGTTACATTAGTAGAAAATGGTAAAAAAGTAACTTATAGAGTTTCAGCAAAAACTGCCAGAACATTAAGAAAACAAGGAAGAATTTAATTTTCAATTAATTAAATTAATATTTAATATATTTAAAAAATAAATAGTTATTTTTTAAATATTTTATTACCTAATTTTATATATTCCTCTATTTTTGTCTCTAATTGAGCAAATGCTTCTTTATAGAAATTTTCATCATATAAATCAACACCTGCTTGCTTTAATAGATCAATTGGTCAAGTTGAACCACCTTTAGATAAGAAATTGTCAATATAATTTTTTAAAGCTATTGTTCCTTGTGTTTTATATTGTTGGAAAAAGTAATTAGCTACAAGGTATCCTACTGCATATTTATACACATAAAAATCATAATAAAAATGAGGAACCATAATGCAAGCATATAGGTCTTGATCTTTATATTTAATTTTTTTATTTGTATATTGAGATACTACTAATTTATAAACATTTTTTAATGAATCAAATGTAGATAATGATTCACCCTTATCAATTTTGTTGTATAGTTCATATTCATATTCTGATCACATTGTTTGTCTTCTAACAGTAGCCTCAAATTCATTAATTGATTCAGATAATAAATGAAATTTCATTTTATCACTAGTTGTATTATTTATTAAATAATCATTCAACATTAACTCATTAAATATAGAAGCTATTTCAGCTAAAAATATAGGATATTGTGACAAATTATATGGTTGATGTTTATCTGAAAAATAAGAATGCATTGAATGACCAGCTTCATGTGCTAAAGTAGATACTGAAGAAAGTTTTCCATCATGATTCATTAAAATATATTTTTTTTCAATTCCATAAGTTCCACCAATAGAATAAGCACCAGATCTCTTATTGTCTACAATACAATAATCAACTCAATTTTCACTAAACATTTTTTTAATTACTTCATTGTATTCTTTACCAAGAGGTTTCAAAGAATCCATAACAATTTCTTGTGTTTCTTCTATTGAATAATTTTCTTTAATTTTTACTAAAGGTAAATAATTGTCTCATTTTCTATATTTCTTTTTATATTTAATTTCAAAATACTTCTTATGTGATGACCTAAATTTTTCAAATAGATGATTATTATCCTTCACTGATTTATATAACATTTCTAATAATTTTGTATCTATCCTATCATCATGAATTAATGATTCAATTGATGAACTATACTTTCTTTCTAAAGATCAAGTTGAAATATTTTTAATGTGTTGATATAAAAGAGATGCTAAAGAATTTTTATGTTTCAAATATGCATCAATTCAATTAACTAAAGTAGTCTTACGAATATTTTCATCCTTGTTAATCATTAATTGTGATCTATTAGCTGGAGTTATTTTTATCTTTTTGTTTTTAGATGAAATAGCATGACCATAATCCATTTCACTATTGGTAATAATAGAAAAAACTTCATGTGCATCCACATTAGCTCTAGATATTCTTTTAATAAATTCTTCTATCTGGTCTTCAAATTTATGTTTTTTTTGTTCTAGGGTAAATTCAATGTCTTTTTTAAAATCTTTAAATTCTTTCAGTTTAATTCATTCTTTTAATTTATCCTCATTTTTAAATATTCTATTAGTTTCTGAACCTAATTCTTTTTGATATAAAAATAATTTGTAATTAAAATCTTCACTTAATTTATTAAATTGCTCACTAACAACATTGACAGAAATATTATTAGAAATATAATTAGATACTTTATTAAATAAAATAGAAATGTTTTTTTGATCTTTTAAATACTTTAAATATGTTTTAGAATCTTTATATTTTTCATCTTTTATTTCTAAATCTTTATTTAGTTTTTTAAATAGTAAATCTATTAACTTATTAATAGTTTTACCTTCCAGTAAATGGTCTAAATCAAAACGATATTTTTTGGGAACGTCTTCATATTTTTTATATTGTTTCATTAATTGTCCTTGCTCACTTTTTCACTAGGTATTATATGAACATGAGTATGAAATACAACTTGTTTTGATGAGGCTTCATTATTTACAATTAATCTAAAACCATCTACACCTAATTTTTTTATTTCTTTTAAAGCTAATTTTCTTGATATTCTAAATAAATAATTCATATCTTTATCTTTAATATGGATTAAATTTCTAGAATATTTTTTTGGGATAACTAAAAAATGTCCAGGTGTTTTGGGATTTATATCATAAAAAGCAATCACTCTTTTATTTTCAAATAAAATTTTAGCTGGTGACTCTTTATCAATTATTTTTTTGAAAATTGAATCCATCTTTTATCAAATTATTCCTTCATCTCTTCTATCAGCATCTGTTTTTTTAGTTAATCCTAAAGAAGATACTAAAGAAGTTAATTCATATGCACTACCTTGAATATTATAATTATTGTATAAATAGAAATCTTGAATTTTTGTGTATAAATCTGAATCTGATAAAGTAAAGAAATAAATTAATTTTCTTTGTTCATCTAAACTTGCTCATGGTGTTCTATCAAAAGTTCAATAACCTTGAGCATATCAATTATTTCCACCAATTTGAATTGAACCATTATTTTTTCACAATGGTAATACCCTTAAATAATAACTAATACCAGTAGGAGATGATTGATCAAATATTTTTATACCAACTTGATTTTCTTCACCTGAAAAAACATATTCATTACTGAAAACATTTGATTGACTACTATCATTTTCTCCTCAATTTGAAATTGAAAAATTATAATTAAATGAATTTGAATATTCATTAGTTGTTTCATCTGCTTTTGTAGAAGGAGTTGAAGAATTAGGTATATTAAATGAATATGTAAATGAAACATTAATATTTTTATTTTCACCATCACTAGGTGTGTATGAAATTAAATTTATTATTAATTTTTGTTTTATATTTCCATTAGTATTTTCAAATGATGAACCAGTTTGAGTAGTAATCCCATTTGCTCATTTAACATCTAAATCATCCACTGTTATTGAATGAGATTTTTTATTGCTTGATGAATCTTTTATGTTTATACTTGGTATAGATAAATAATTATTAGTTGTATTTGTTTTATTATGTTTTCTTGCTTCTTTAATAGCATTTAATTCAGTAAATGAAAATAACATTTGTTTTTCTGTATCTAATAATCCTATTTTAGAATCACCAAACATTTTTAAATTATCAATACTTGAAGATAAATCATTAGTACTATCAGAATTAGAATTAAATTGAATAGAGTCGAATGCTTGTAATTTAGTTAAAGTATTGCTTGTAGACTCAGTAGATGCTGGAGCTAGAGTAGATGATAATGTGGTTTCTTTTGTAGTCTTTAGGTTATTAAATTCTAACTGTGTAGAAATAATTGAAGCAACAGTTGTAGTTGTTGAGTAGTCTTCTGATGTATATGATCATAAAAATTGTGGAGTATTTTCAATTAAGTATTTTTTCAGCATATAAGTTTTAAAATCATTGCTGTTTTGACCAGCATATGCCCTTGTATTTATATAATCAACTGAAGCTGGATTTCTGGTCATTTTGTTATAATTTGTACCATTTTTAACTTGTTGTTCAGTTGCATTTAAAAAGTACATTTCAGATAATAATAATTTCATTACATTTTGATAAACTTCTGTTCCTCTTGTAGACATTAAAATCTTAAAATCATTTTCAATTACATTATTACTACTATCCACACCTGTATAACCTAGACCAGGATTAAAGTCATTTATGGTTAATATGTTGTTATTAGTACTATCTTTTATTTCTACTAAAGTATTTAATTCAGATTTTTTTCATTCTAAAGATTTATTTGAAAAATAAAGTATAGGAGAAACAGAATTTTCAGTTGATTCTTTTATTGTAGATTTATAAGCTATATAAAATTTATAAGCATCTTTTAATAGGTTTTCAAAAGTTGTTTTTTGTTCTTCAGTAACTGTTCCAAATTTTACAATTGCTGTAGATCCAGCAAAACTACCTTCATTACTTGTTGGTCATGTTAAATAATCTAAATAGTATTTAAATGTATTACTTACTGTTTCTTTTGTGGATGAAGAATCAATAGTTGATACTATTGAATCAACATAAAGAGATACATATGTAGTAGTTAATCAGCTATCCAATAATGTTATTTTAGCTGCATCTGAAGATAATAATGTTGATTGCTCCTCTTTGTTAATTGAACCTGTGGGTAAAGATAAACAAGATGCAACCAAAATAGGAGATGCTATAGTTGTGGTTACTGCTAAAGGAGCAAATAAATTTTTTATTACTTTGAATTTCATTATTTACCTCCTTTTGTTATTGGGTTAGTTGTGGTTGTTTTTTTAGTAGGAGTTAAAAGTGAAGTTATTTTTTGAATAAATACTTCATTGATTTGATCATTTGTTTTTAATACAGAACTACCATTATATTTTGTTTGAGTTTGAAATACAACAATATCTTCACCATTATTATTTGTTAATGTAGCAAAATCATAATTTCTACCTGAATTAATTAATTCCTCTAAAGATGTTGGGATTTGAGAACGAATATTAGAGATATTTTCTACAAAAGATAAATTTCATTGTGATTGAACATATTTATAAAATTCACTATATACACTTTCTACATTTTGTGAAAAACTATTTTCTCTTTTAGTTTCACTACTATTTAAGTATTTATTAATTGCTGTTTTAAATGTATTAACATTATTTGCATCTTCTAACAATGTAATTGCAATTAAATTATCATTATTTAATTTTGAAAATAAAGATGAAACATCATAATAAAGATTTGCTGTTTCTGATTCAGAAACATTAATTGTTTGATTTAAATCACTTAAAATCATATTTTTATAATCATCCAATGTGAAATTATTGAATTTCTTACTAAAAATTTTAATTCCATCAGAAGCAACATATAAATAAGTACCCACACTATTAGTTGTAGTATCAGGAGCAGATAATTCATATAAACTTCAATAACCAACTTGATTTTGAAATAGTTGATTTGATTTATAGTTTGTTTTAATTGTATTTGCATCACCTATTAAAACACAATTTAATAATTTACCAATGAATGTAAAATCACTTTCAGCTAAACCAGATAAAGCATTTTCCAATTGAACATTAAAATCTTGTGGATTTATCTTATTGCTAAACTCTAATGTTGAACTATCAAAATTATCATTTATTAATTTAACAAAAGTAGATAAATTGCTAGATGCAACTGTTGAACCATAATTTAAATTGTCTCAATTTGTTTTTACTTTGTTATAACTAGTAAAATCTATTGAATTACTATTAGCTGTATTTGTAGATATAGTTAATAGCAATTTAATAAAATTACTTAATGGATTATTAGAATTGGTACTTGTTGTTGTGTCTTTTGTTGATGGTTGTGATGAATTATTTGATTCTTTATAAATTGAAAATAAACTATTATCACTACTACTTGTATCTATGCTTGTGATTCCACTATCAGAAGAAGAAAATGCAGTTAATGAAAACATATTTAAAGATGAATCTGCATATATCAATGATGATGTTTCTACAATTTTTGATGAACCAATAACTGAATTATCAGATTCAAATGTTTTAACCAACAATTGATCTTTTTCATTTTCAATTGCATTAGCACTATTAACATCAGTTGAAGTATTTACTAAATTAGCTCCTTTGAAATTTGTTATTCTACTAATTGGAGCAAAATTATATACTGATGACTGTGAATTGGTGTTTTGTATTGTAAATAAACTTTTTAAAGCATCAGAAGTTATACCAAAAGCAGAACTATTAGACTCGCCGGGTGTAATACCACTTATAGTAAAAGAAGATAAAAGCCCCAAGTTAAAATTATTATTTAATAATGTTATTAAATCATTATTTGTAGCTCTAGTACTTCCACTAGTATTTTGATTTTGAATTGGGTTTCTATAATTTGTTGAGTAAGACTTAGTTTCAAAAACAGCAATTTTAGTATTGTTTGATGATGTAATATTTTTAGGTTGAACAACATTTACATCTTTAGTTAAGTATGATTTTCATATATCTACAGCTTGTTTTTTAGTAATTTTTTGTGTAACACCTGAATTATCTTTGTATGTTGTATATTCTTCTGTATCACTTGGATTTAAAGTATTTGCAAAAGTAAAATCAACATAGTTTCAAGAACTAGTAGAAATAGAGGCGCCACTATATCTTGCTAATGCTGATGATTTTATTTGTTGAGTTACCATATATGCAACTGCTTTATCTTCAAGAAATGAAATAGAAGAAACAGTTTCATTACTATCAGTTTGTTGTGGTCCATAAATTGAATTAGTTTGTAATTCCTTTAATCAATTATTTAATCAATTATTTCCAACTGCTTTTTGAAATGTTTTTTTGTTTTCTTCTAAGGTTTTTCTTTGCTCAGATTTTATATCACTAAATGAAACATTTAAATCAGCTCCAAAATTAGAAATTTCAGGATTTTTATTGTCATGCACTTTGTAATAAATTGCTTTAAATTTTAAGAATGCTTCTCTTTCTTCATTATATAAAGTTTCTAAAACTGATTCATAGAATACATCATCTCATTTATCAAATATACTTACATTTGTTTGATTTTGTTGAACTCTATTTGCAAATTCATCATATGTAACAGGCACCATAATACCTGTAATAGGATCTTTATATTCATACATAACTTCATTATTTGAATATGGTCTAGATAGAGCTACAGAACAAGAAGACATTGCTCATGGTACAGAAACACCTACTATTGTAGCAACAGAAATTAAACCACCTATTACTCATTTAGCTCATTTTGATTTTGGATTTTTTTCAGCAAAACCATATTCAATTGAACTATCAGTGTTTAAGTTAGAAAAAAATGAAGAAGCCGGCTTCTTTTTTTTATCTTGATTGTTTTTTTTCTCATTATCATTTTTTTTATCAATCATATTCAAAAACTCCTTATTTTTTCTTTTTACTTAAATATAAAATTAAAAACATATGATAGTCATTCTAATCATCTAAATATGCTAAAATTTTACCACATAAATACCTATTTTCCATACGTTGATATATAATTTTTTTATGAACAATTTAGAAAAAAACAACTATAACATATTGCGTTCTTTTAATGAAAAATGTGAGAAATTAAATATATGATATTCACTTTCTAATTCATCATTATTGAACTACAAAACTAATAATGATTTTTTAGGAAATAATGAAATTATTGAAATTATGATGCCTGTAGAAGACTATAATAAATTTTTGCATCACAATTATGAAAATATCATTGATAATTTAACAAAAAATAATTATTTCTATACAAATCCATTTTATTTTGAAAATGATAGTTCAATTATTATAAAAATTAACTTGCTAATAAAAAGTAGTATTAAAAAAACAGAAAAATGTTATTCCATAAAAAATTTAATAAGACAAAAAATTAGTTATTTTAGATCTAAAAAATCTATATCTAATTTTTTTGAATTTATAAAAAAATCTTGATATGAATTTTGAAATATATTTTATAGTCCTTTAACATGACATGAAATAAGTTCAAATATATATGATGAAGATTTTAATGGTTATTTTTTGGTAGATTCTTTTTCTCAAAACATAAATAGAAATTGGATACCATCACTAACTAAAAGAACTGAAAAAGTTGAGTGAAATGGAATAAATACTTATATTTTAAAAGAATGAGATATTTACTTATGTAAAAAATATGGAAATGATTGAAGAACTAATCCCATTTTAAAAAGGGACATTGATTTTAAATTTATTTATAGTGATTTTATTATGCATTAACTTCATTTTTAGCTTCTAAAAATTTTAAGTCATTAAAATACTGAATTGAAACACTTACATATGGACTTCTTCTTTTTGTTTTATAGAAATAATTTCTAATTCTTTCCTGAATATTTTTCTTTAGTTTAACAGAAGTTCAATCATTAGAATTTTTTATTTTAAACAAGACTAAACCATGAACTAGTCTCCTTACATCACTTATGATATCTATAGATGATTTAACATAAATAGTTCCTCTAGTTATTATTTTTGCTCTACCTATAATTTCAGCCTTTTCTTTATCAATTAATAAAGAAACATAAACAAAACCGTTTTCACCTAATTGTTCTCTTTCAGTAATTAATCTTGTATTTTTTACAGATGCTATCTCACCATCTATATATACAGGACTAGATTCAATCACATCTTCAGTTTTATATATCTTTCTATCCAGCATTTCATAAACTTCACCATGAGAAGCTATAAAGATATTTTTAGGATTTACTCCAGATTTTTCAGCAGTTCTACCATGAACAACTGACATTCTAAATTCACCATGGTATGGAAAAAAATATGTCGGTTTAGTAATTTCAAATATTTTTTTATGTTCCTCTTGATATGCATGACCAGAAGTATGTAGATAACCATCAATTTTATTTTCTTTAATATTGGCTCCTAATTTATATAGATCATTAATTAGTAATTCGATTTTTATTCTATTACCAGGAATTGGTGAAGAAGAGAAAATAATTAGGTCATTATGTTTAATTGTTATTTGGGGATGTTTACCTTCTGCCATCTTAGCTAATCCAGCAAGTGGTTCACCTTGAGATCCTGTTGTTAAAATTAACAATTCATTGTCATCATATTTAGATACATGTTTTTTATCAATAAAAACAGAATCATCAACATCAATGTATTTTAATTGTCTAGCTATATTTATACCATTAACCATAGATCTACCAAATGCAACAACTTTTTTATTCATTTCTTGTGCTATCTTAATAATTGCACTAATTCTTGACATATTTGATGCAAAAAGTGTAATAATAATCTTTTTAGGAGCTTGTTCCATATATTCACGAATAGCTTTTAAAATATCTTTTTCACTAGGTGAATGAAATGGTCTCATTGCATTTGTAGAATCAGAAAATAAAACAGTTAAGTCTTCTTGTCCAATTTTATTCAATTTATCAAAATCAGTATAGGAACCAATGGGAGTATAATCAATTCTAAAATCACCAGTAAATAGCATTGATCCATTTCTGTTTGAAAATCTAATACCAAAGGCATCTGGTATTGAATGTTGAGCAGACCAAAAATCTACCTTCATATCACCAAAATTTAATACTAAATCTCTAGTTATTTCTACTCATTCAATATTAGTTCTAATTTTTCTTTCATCTAATTTAAATTTAATATATGAAATACCAACCATAGGTGCAACTATTCTCTTAATATTACAATTTTGTATTAGATAAATAATTCCTCCCATATGATCCTCATGAGCATGTGTTAAGAATAGTCCTTGAATTTTACTTTGATTATCTATTAAGTATTGATAGTCAGGAATTATTCCTTTAATACCTGTTAATGACCCATTTGCAAATTGAATACCAGCATCAACTATAAATATTTGATCATCATGCTCTATAACTGCAGTAGATTTACCAATTTCTTGAAATCCACCCAATCCAAAAAATCTAGTTGCGTTTTTATTCATAAAAACTCCTTGATAATTTTTGTATATATAAATATCTAATTATTCTTTTTTAATATTTTGTTATTTTCTTATATTTAGATTTAGAATGTTTAAAACTATTTTACTTAATTATAAGTAAAAGTTTATCATTTTATTTAGAATAATACAAAAAAATAAATTCATTCATGTTTAATAGTTCTGTTCAATTAAAATTAGTTAGATTCATTAACTAAAGAATGTTTTTTTATTTTATTTTTTTGATAAATAATTCATGACTTAATATCATTTCATTTTGGTATTATGATATAACCAACAATAATTAAAATTAAAACAAAAATAATTGTCATAAATGCAGCTTGATATTGAATATCAATAGCATTAGATGAAGAAGAAAATAATTGAGCATATATTTGTGTTGTTAATGTTGTTCCAGGTCTATTAAGCATTGAAAAACTTGATGAAGATAGACCGGCAGTTAAGTATAATGGGGCAGTTTCAGATAATATTCTTCCTACTGTTGTAATTATAGAAGTTGTAATAGGTATTAAAGCCATTGGTAAAACCAATTTTCAAATAGTTTGAATTTTACTATTTCCTAAAGCAAATGAATTAACTCTTATTTCATAAGGGACACTTTTTAATGCTTGCTCTAATAATCTAATAAATGAAGGTAATATAACAATAATTAATGTTAGACAACCAGCTATCAATGAATTACCATAAGTACCACTAGATGTTCAACCAAATGTTTGAATAAATAGTAATAGACCAAACATACCAAATATAATAGATGGTGTTGTACCTAATGAATCTAGGAAAAATATTATTGTTTTCTTAAAAATCTTATTTTTAGAATATTCATTTAAATAAATTGCCACAATTAATGAAAATGGAAAACCAATTAATAAACATATAAAAATAATTAAAAATGTATTTATCAATGATTGTGTTGTGGAATTTTTAGAATATAAGAAGAATAATTTAGGATTGTAATTAATTCCAATTATTCCATTAAATATAATATCTCCTACAATTCACAATATGAATGAAAAACATATTATGATAAATAATATTTCCCAAAGCATTTTTCAAATTGAATACACATTTTTAAATTTATAATTAGTATTTCTCTCTTTAATGTATTCAGGAATCATATCAATATTATCAATAGATATTTTTGTTTTACTTCTAAATAATATTTTTTCTAATAGTATCTTAAAATTTCTAGGAATTCATGTTACATATGCATAAACTGATCTTTCAAATTTTATGAATTTAGAATTCTTCTTAGAATGTTTTTTTCTTGAAAATGAAAATATAAACATATTTAAAACCATAGAAATAATTAACATAATAAAACCAAATGCATATAAAAGAGGTCTAATTTGTTCAGGATCTTTATCTGCAAACATTGCTGTGGAAATAAATGCGCCTAATGTTTGAGATGATGAATTTAAAAAATAACCTAGACCTTCTGTATAAACTGATGAAGAAGGTTGAGCTTGAAGTATCATAGAAATTGCCATTGATTCACCAATAGCTCTAGAAATAGCTAAAATAGTGGCCACAATTATTCCTGGTTTAGCAGCTTTTTTGGCAACTTTATATATTGCTCTTGTTTTGCTATTTCCTAATGCTAAGGGACTATTAATTAATGAATTGTCAACATTGTTTAATGAATCTAGAGTCATAGTGACAATTGTAGGTATAACCATAAAACACAGCATTACAGAACCATTAAAAATTGAATTTGGATTTATTCCAAATAATGTTGATCAAATGTTTCCTAATGATTGTGAAGCAAATAATCCAAATATAACTGATGGAATTCCACTTAGTACCTGAAAAATAATTATTACATATTTTTTATATGCTTTATATAACCTATACTTGGTGAATAAAGCAACTCTAATTCCGATTGGTACAGCTAAACATAATGCAATAAATGAAGTCAATAATGTTATACTAAATGGTACTCAAAATGAATATTTATTTTGGCTAGATGAGAATTCTCAATTAAATAAAATATTAGAAATTCCGAAATTTGAAAATCCTTTAATTGCATATAACAAAATGAAAACTACTAGAGCAATAAATATTGATATTATACATAATGAAAATACAAGAGATAACCACATTGCTGTTTTATTAAATATATTTTGCCTATTTGATATTTTCATTATTTAGCACCACTATATCCTAAATTAATGTCAGATGTGTTTTCATCAATAAAAAATTCTTGATTATTATCCCAACCCATTGATTCTAATTGTCCATTGGTTAATGGAACATAACCTTCATTTATTATTATTTGTCTTGATTCATTTCAAAACAAAATTCTTTTTAGTAACTCTTTTATCTCATTATTATTTTTAATTTGATCAATTGAATATATTAAATTAAATGGTCGATATCAATTATATGTTTTTGTAATGCTATCTTGTGTTAAATCACCATATACTATTTCATTAGTTACTTCATCTACTATTTCATATTTTGCTATCTTAAAACCATGTTTTTGAATTTCATCTAGATTATTTAATATAAATCCAGATGATAGATATATTATTGAACCTTCTGAACTATTTTTTACACGATTTCATGCCTGTGAATTTGCCTCTGCTGTTTCTAAAACATAAGAACCATAACCACCTTTTTCAATGCTATTTATTATTTGAGATTGTGTATCATTATTAAGACTTTGCCAATACAATGATTCATTATAATTAATATGTGAATCATTTAAAAAACCATCAGTAGTACCTGAAACTGCTGCTCCACCATTTCTTGCAAATGGGATCAATTTAGTATCATCAAAATTTCCCAATAAATCATTAAATGTAAATTCCTTATACCCACTAAATAAGTGATAAATTTTAGCTAATGTTTCTTTATTGATAATTAGGTCATCATTTTTTGATTTTTCAGTAGGTTTATATAAAATTCCTATACCATCTCAAGCAATTGTCAAAGTTTTTACTTGTTTTTCCTTTCAAGCTCTATATTTAGGGTCATCTTCGCCTAATGGAAGAATCTCAGGATTTTTTGAAGCCATCCCAATTTCCTTAGTTCCTTCAATTATTGAATTAACACCAATACCTGAACCACCAGCTGAAGTAACTATATCAATATCTGTGAAATAGTTAGCAAAAGAATTTATTAAAGGTAATACTGCTGTGGAACCACCTATAGAAATTGTAGAAACTTTTATTAATACACCACTTAAGCAAACAACTGAAGCAGTTATAGCAGATATACCTAAAATAGGCATAGATATTTTAAAAAACTTTTTAGTCTTAGATTTCATAAAACTTACAAATATTTTACTTAAATTAATATAAATATAATTATAAATTATTTAATAATTTTCTTAAGTTCATTTAAGGCAATATCAACTGCCTTTTGTCTAATTTCATTACGAGTTAAATTAGGAAAATAAAACTCAAAAACTTTTTCATTAATAGCTATATAAAATAGCCCAACATCTTTATTTTCCATTGGCTCAGGTCCAGCATTACCAGTAAAAGAAATACAATAATCAACATTAAAGAATTTTTTTCCTTTTTTAGCCATTTCCAATGCTGTTTCTTTATTAATTACACCATTAGATGTATTAACACCTAATAATTCTTTTATTTCATTTCAATAAGTCACTAATGAACCCTTAAAATATTTACTGGCACCTGGTTGACTTACAATTGTTGATGCAAATAAACCACCTGTAAATGATTCAATAGAAGCAATAGTTATATTTTTCATTACATTATTATATATTAACCTGTATATAACCATGGTTGAAAAATAAGCATACAAATAGCAATATTTATTAATATCATATAAATAGTATTTATCTTATATTTTTTTACAATGAAATATTCTGTTGGTATAGATATTAAACTTCAAGCTAATAATGCCCAATAACGTCATTCTCTAAAAAATTTTTCATTTTTTAAATACAAGTATTTATCTAATTCACCCATATTTGTTCCTATATCATTAAATCCAACAAAAGGCAAAGTAATACTTAATCCTAAATTAACAATAATAGAAACTAAAATTCCTGCTAATACTGGTCTCATCATCTTTATAAATGAAGTCATAAATTTACTAGTTTTACTTTTTTTATACTTATTAAAAATTAATAACATTAATCCAATTGGTACAATAGCAAATATTGCATAAGTACCAAACATTAATAATCATCCTCATCAATTACCATTTGCAGCTAAAAAACCTGAGATAAATGCTATCTTTAATCCAAAAACACCAGGAGTTGAATTTGATATAGATAATACAGAATCTCATGTGTTTTGATCTATATTTAGAATGTTAACTAACAATATTTTGAAATAAGGTATGAACATTTGTGCTCCACCAAATACAACAATTGAAATAACAAAACATCCAATAAAAACAGCTAATATTGCTAGAATTGGAGTTAACATTATTTAGACCTCTTTTTATTTTTAATTCAATTAAAAATTAATAAACACAATATGAAAAATACAATTATTAAAACAGGTATACATCAAGGTGTTGGAACAAAAATTGTAAATGATACAGTAATTACAAATAATAATCAATGAATAGTGGTAGGTATTTCATTTTTCTTTACCTTAATATATCTAGTTGTCATATTTATCAAAAGTACTATAATGACAGGGATTACTGCCACATATATTATTTTTAGATAATGAATAGGAATAAATTTTGTACCAATATAAAAAAGAACAAAAAATAATATTGTGTGAGGTATTAAAGATAAAAATGTAACCAAAAAGGCCTTTCATCTTGATTTAAGTAATAAATATGATATGTATGTTATTCCCTCAATTGCACTAGCTCCTGGTATGGAGTTTGTAATAAGTAATATGTCATCTATATCTTCATTTGTTATTCAATTATACTTATCAACACAATATGATTTAATCATTGAAAATAGAGCATTACCTCCACCAAAACTAAAAATAGAAATTTTTATAAATAATCAAATTAATTTTCAAAATGTTGGTTTAGTTTCATTCATAAAGTTAAATTATATTTTATTTAAATTTCATTCATGATATTAGATTAAAATAATTAATTAATAATGAGAATTGATTTACATGGAATGACTGAACAAGATGTAACAACATATGTAATGAGTACATTACTATCATTTGATATATCTTCATTTGATCAGGAATTGGAAATAATTACTGGAAAAGGTTGAGGAATATTAATGGGGGTGGTTGTAGACATCTTAAATTCAGAAAGAAGAAAATATAAAGTTCATGAAGGAAAAATTACTGTTTATAAAAATATTGAACTATCTATTGGAGAATATTCAAGTGATTTTGAGAGTATATTTGATGAATGAAATAAATTAAAAAAATAACTTATTTTTTAATCTCTTATATGACAGATAATACTTAATTGATAATACAATAATCACAATTAATGATATAAAAACAAGTGGAAATGTTCATGCATCTAAATACATAAATGGATTATTAGTACCAAGTTGGTCTTTAAATGCTACAGCAAATAAAACACCAAATAGAACTAGACCACCCACACAAATAATATAAACAATAATTAGCAATCAATATGGCATACTTCTATTTGTATTTCTTTGATTTACTTGAATTAGAATTGATCAAACTGAATTTAAAACTCCATATATAGCAACATATATCATGGATTTAGCCTCAAATTTATTTATTAATAAAAATAAAGAAGTTAAAACATTAGAAATAGGATTATTAATTAAAGCTTGTACAACATTATCATCTGTTAATACATTATGATAATTGATAATAGGTCTTAGTAGTAAAAATGAATCAGTTATTGTGTCAGTAGTTGAAGAATATAATCATAAATAAACAAAGTAACTCATTAATTCCTTTACAGCATTTTGAAAATCATTAGATATACCTTGCCCATTCATTATATTTTTAATTTCATTCATAAAATCAACATTATTATTTTTTTGTTCTATAAATTGAAGAATGGAAATTCCTGATTCATTTGTTTGATTTAATCATTTAAATCATTCATTTAATATATCAAAATCATGTTTAATTAACTCTATAGAATCTTTATTATTAACAATTTGAGTATTAATTCACTCACCAAATAATTTAATATTTTCTATTCTATTTAATATATCTTGCTCAGTATTACCATTTACTGGTTTAAATTCAGGCAAAGGAGTTAAATCAAGATTTTTTAAATCACTAAGATTAGGAATTTCTGTTGGTGTGGAAATTGGAATTCCTCATCCCTTAATTTCAGGCATTAAATTATCTTTAAATAAATTGTGATCATTTACTGCATATAAATAATTTAATGGTTTAACTAAAAAAATACATGATATAGCAACTATTAATGTTAAACCAAAAGTTATAAACATTATCTTTAAATCAGACTTATTGTTATGTATTAAATAACATTTATTTTGACTATCACTATGTTTAGAAATATAGTGATAACGTATTTCTTCACTTATCCCCATTCCAATAAATGGAATAAAATACATCATATTGAATCAAATAACTCTAGACATTTGATATGAAAGTGGCACAAAATCATTAATTACATCTGGAATAACAATTGATAAGCAAATAATGGCAACACCTTTAAAAATAGATAATGATATTGAAGTTGTTGATTCTAAAAAAATTAATTTTAAAATCGATTTATCCACTTCATAAAATCTATTTATACATCTAAATATATTTACACAAGTAAATTTATAAATATCTATATATAAAATTCCTAAAGAAATAATTAGACTTATTAAAATACCTAGAGCCAAACCTATTGCTTTTAAATTTAATAATATTCCAAAAACAAAAGATAATAATGTACTCAATAAAAAGAAAATAATAATTATTAATATTGATTTACTTGAATTGTATTTTTTATTAACAAAAATCATTGTAGTTAAAAATGGGAATAAAAGCACTATTGGAGTTGTAAATCACACAAAATCTAAACCATATCAAAGCATTTGTTGGGTATTAGGTCTATTGTTGGAAAAATACATATAGAGAAATGTTGATACAACATACATAATGCTAGAAATAATTCCAACAAATATGGAAATCCAAATTAATGATGGGATTGTAGAATTTTTTTCTTTAAGACTTGTTTTATTATTGAGCTTTGTAAACATTATTATAGATATAGAAAAAGATATTTGTAAAAATGATAAAAAGAAGGGAATAACATGGCCAATTCCCATGACAACTTGAGAACCATCTGGTTTAACTAAAGATGATAATAGACAATAAATTATTGGCATTGAACATGATAAAAATGAAAAAATGACAAACAATTTATATTCTTTTTTATTTTTATTAATAATCACTTTATTTTTTTTATTAATCTTTATTAAATTTTGTTCATCATTATTTTTAAGTTTTAAATTAGATATCATATTAATTTATTGTAATATTATTTTAAATTCAATTTAAAAATATATAACTAATAAAAAAGGAAAATATGGGTTTAAAAGCAGGTATTGTAGGATTACCAAATGTAGGTAAATCAACACTTTTTTCAGGATTAACAAAAATGAGAGCAGAAAGTGCTAATTATGCATTTACAACAATTGATCCCAATGTTAGTATTGTAGAACTTAATGATCCAAGATTACAAAAATTATCAAATATGGTCAATACTCAAAAAACTGTTAGGGCAGTATTTGAATTTGTAGATATTGCTGGATTAGTAAAAGGTGCTTCTAAAGGTGAAGGTTTAGGTAATAAATTTTTAGCTAATATTAGAGAAGTTGATCTAATTGTTCATGTGGTTAGATGTTTTGAAAATAAGGACATTCTACATGTTAACAATTCTATTAACCCTGTTTTAGATTTTGAAACAATTAATTTAGAATTAATATTAGCTGATATGCAAACATTAGAAAATGTTTTGTCTAGAATTGGTAAAAGGGCTCAAAATACACAAGATAAAAAATTACTAAAAGAAGTAGAAGTTGTTAATAAGTTAATGAAGGCATTTAGAGAAGAAAAAATGGCTAATGAAGTTGAATTAGATGAAGAAGAAAAATTAATTATTAAATCTTACCAATTACTAACAATAAAACCCATGATAATTGTTGCAAATGTTGCAAGTGATAGTATTAATACATTAGATAAAGATGAACATTATTTTAAAATAAAAGCAATGGCTGATTCTAAAAATATGACAATTGTTCCATTATCTGTTGAAATTGAAACAGAAATTTCTTTTATNACAAATCAAGAAGAAAAAGAAATCTTTTTAGCTGAATACAATTTAGANACATCAGGANTNGATAATTTAATTAAAACTGCATTTTATAATTTAAATTTAGCTACTTATTTTACAGTTGGTATTAAAGAGACTAGGGCATGAGTGTTTAAAAAAGGAATGTTAGCTCCTGAATGNGCTGGAATAATNCATAATGATTTTGAAAAATATTTTATTAGAGCTGAAGTTATTTCATATGATGATTTTATTTCTTGTGGNGGTGAAAAGCAAGCTAAAGATCTAGGTAAAGTTAGATTAGAAGGTAAACAATATGAAATGAAGGATGGAGATATTTGTAATTTTAGAATAGGTAAATAGTAATTATTTATCTAAGTTTTCTNGTTGGGCAAATTCATTTGTGATATTTTTTGCTCATTCCACCTTGTAATAAATGAATTCATAAATGGGTGTTTTAACTACTACATCTAAAACAAAAAATAATGCATATGCTCANGGAAANGCAATAACTGAGTGAATTGAACTAAAATTAATTAAACTAATTCACCCTGTTGATAGCAATCCAACACNAGCTTCTACTAAAGAAGTTAAATTAGTTTTACCACCTGATGAAATTATTCTATTTTTGGTAATATACCATACCCAAAATGGGATGTTTCATGCAAGAGGTCAAATAGTTTCTTTAATATTGTTTAATAATTCNANTCTTCCTTTTTCTACAATTTCTTGAATTTTTANAGCATCAATATTTTCACTTTTTAATGTTTCTTCTAATGCCATAGCATAACCATCAGCTAAAAAATTCATTTTAACAATCAAAAANCTTAACCCTAATAGCAACAAACTCATAATTAATGAAACACAAAAATGAAAACCTTGTAATTCTTTTGCATTTTTCTTTGCTTGTAAATAATTATTATCACCTAATTCTCTACCAACAAAAATTGTTACATTGGCATTTATTGATTCAAATGTATTTCAAAAAATGCTAAAAAACATTCCTGAAATTCCTAATATATTAGCAGCAGATATTCTATAATCTGNGCTAGTTCCTATACTACTTGTAGGATAACCAATATTTCAAAAAATATAACGAATTGAAACAGTTATAGATCCTATACAAAATAATAAGAATGAAGGTGTTCTTTTTCAAAACTGAGTTCATATATCAACAGGAACTGCAAATAACTTTAGAGGATTTAATATTAACCTTTTNTCTTTTAATATTACAAATATTAAAAATAAGATAATAGACCCAACAAATAATGAAATTATGGTTGAATAGGCTAATAATTCCAAATCTTTTGCAATGCTAATAAAAATAGAATTCAATGCTATATTNAAACCTAAACATACACATGAAGATAATACAGTGATGTTTCCATATCCACTTTCCCTCAATATCATAGCCATTGTATATCCTCATGTTGATAAAAGTCATGAAATACTTATTAATCTTAAATATTTGCTTCCACTATCAATAATTGATTGGGATACATTATTATCATTACCTGANGCTAATCTTACTAAAGATTCAGGTGCTANTAATGATGGNATNACAAAAATAATAGTTATAGATAGAGCAATAGCCATTCTACCTCTAATAACTTCTCTAATTTTCTTAACATCATTAATNCCAAAATATTGACCATATAAAGATGANCCAATTATTGTAGTAGCTGCAACAATTCCAGTAACAATAGTAGTTCATGTATTTGCATAAGCTANTGCCTGATTACCNCCAGANATATTTATAGCCATAAAATTATCNACAAAATTATTAAGAGCAAAAATTAAAGCAGAAAAAATAACTGGTAATGAAGTTAATGTNTATTTNATTCATCTTCCTTTATTTTCAGGAAAAAANTTTTTAATNTTTNNAAATNTAGTCATAANNTAGTTAATGTATTTTAACACTTTTAAANTTTAAATAATATATNAGTNTTATATNNANANNAAATNAAAGANTAAANAAGTTTTATNTANTTTTGNCTAAATAAATTTNNATCNATNAGNAAATATNTTTAATTTATTTTCTATTTATGTGAATGTTCATTTTAATATTACAATTTATTTTNTTAATAATAAGGAGATACAATATGGCTTCATACATTATTAAAAGCAANAAATTAGATATAGATGAAAAACAAAATAAAAAATTATCTATTGGTAGATTTTATTCTGGNGANCGTTTTTACACAATACTAAATGAATATATTGANATTAATCTTAGAAAAAGAAATATCTTTATGGCTTGAATTATTAATGTTTTATTTAAATCTAGTAATTTNAAGCATGATCCTGGTATAGCTAATGGTCAACCATGATCTGTAAAATTATTTGATTGATTCTGTATATCATGCATAATCATTTTTATAGCATTAACTGGTACAACTATATTAATTCCAGTTCTAACATTAGCTCTCAAACCTTCTAATGCTCCTGATGCTGTTCAACAAATTTCACAAGTAGCTACAATGGGTGTTGGTATAACTGCAATTATTTTTGGTATACCATCAATATTATGATTATGAATTTATTTTGCGATTAGAAGAAAAAATAAGCCACTAACATTGCAGGCATTTGTTGAAAAGAAGATATCTTATTGTTTAATATTAAGATTTTTAATTAAAAATATTAAAGTTCAACCACTTAATGTTGAAAAAGAAGTAATTTTAATGGAGAATTTTGAAGCTCAAGGATCTCAAGCACCTAGATGATTAAATATACAATTAATAAATTTAATTTGTTCCATTTTTCCTGAATTTAATTATATTTTTAAATTTGACAATTTAACTGAGGAAGAAGTAGAAGAATTGCAACCAATTATCACTCATGATTTTATGAATATAGAATTAATTAATAGTGATAATATAGCATTCCATGAATGAGAAAATAAACCAATAAAAAAATTAATAAATTTAAATTTAAAAAAGAAACCAAAAAATAAAAAATAATTAATTTATCAATTAAGCACTTGTTCTAAAGTTACATTATTATCTTGACATCATTTTTGTATTAATTTTTCTTGTTTAGAAAACTTATTGGTGCAATATACAAAATCATTTTCATTATATTTCTTATTTGTTTTAATGAATGATAAACCATATGAAATAAAGAAGAAAAATAGTGATAATCATATCGAACCAATCAATATATTCAAAAATGAAAATAGAAATAAAGAGCCAAAATTAGCAATGTAGAAATTAGTTAATATAAATGGTATATTTATTGCAAACATTAATATAGACATAATTAAAAATAATAATGTTTGTTTCTTGAATAAATATTTAGTTTTTGTTGCTCTTCCTCTGGTAGGTGTGAAATTTGCATATTTAGATCTAAAAAAAGCATTAAAGAATCTAATAGTTTCAAATCAAAATTTTGATACTTGATAAAATACATTTAAAATTAAATATGGAACTATTCTCCATTTGACAATAAAGATAATTTTCAGTAAATACATTAAACAATTTATTAACATTAAAAAACAAAGAAAAACAATGTTTGCTCAAAAAATTAATTGATTATCTAAAACTATTTGTGAGATTTCTTGTAAATGAGAAAATATAAATGAAATAAATAAGGCAATAATTAATGGTAAAAAAAATTTCCAAATACTAAAAATCATAGTATTAAAAAAATTTTTATATTGATCTTTTTTTTCTTCATTTTGAGATTTAAAAAACTCTGTTTTAAAGAATTTAATTATTCAATCATTAACTCGAAATATTCTAATAAAATTCACATTAATATTTTTATCAAATGCTTGCATTGACATAGTCAATGGATTAATTAATCCATATCAATATTTTTTGGTTGCTAACAATTCTAATCAATAGTCTTCTAAACAACTATTAGGAAATTGCATATAAAAATCACTTAGAACTTCCTTTTTTATCAAACATGCTGAAGAATATAAATTAGCTGAAAATTGAGATTTAAAATTTTTTGTTATTAAATTAGCAAAATTAATATTTTCACTGTCTAACATAATATTATTTCATAAGTTATTCCCCTTATAGTTGTTCATATTTGATGAAACCCAACCCAATCTTTTTTGATCTTTATAATAAAAAAATTTTAATGAGGATGAAACAAAATGAATATCCAAAGCTACATCTGCATCACTAATTAATAAATAATCAAATTTAACTTTACTATTTTTTAAAAAAGAATTTAAATTATCAGCCTTATGAAGGCTAGGTCTATCCATTGAATAATAGTTAATTTTATGCTTTTGACAAAATCTTTTTATGTTTTCCTTTACTTCTTGATTGCTAGAACCATCACTTACTCAATACTCAATATTTGAATAGGATTGTTTCATATTTTGCAATATTCTGGCTTCTCAAAAATCATTATGACATGTATAAACATAAACAACCTTGGGTAATTGAGTAGGTAATTTAGTTTCTTTTGAAATATTCAAAAGCTCCTTTATCATTTTCTTTTTTAAAATAAAATTAATGTAGATGTCAAATGATATATTTATGAAAAGTTCAAATAATAAAATATAAAATAATATTAGAATTTTTTGAGTGCTTATATTGTAAAGAATTATAGAAGAAACAAAAAATCAAATAAATGAAGATACATTAACTATTGAAAATATTATATTTTTTCAAAATGTTAACTTTTCATATAAATCTCTAGATCTTAGACTAAACATTTAATTCCTCTTTCCCTTTTCTTAATTCTATATACTCTTTTTTTACTCTAGTTTGTAAAATAAAATTATTTGTACAATAAACAAAATTGTCATCACTATATTCGTAATTGGATCTAATTTTTCCTGCTCATATTAAAACTAAGAAGCTTAAACAATACAAAAATGCAAATAAAAAAACAAAATTAAAAAAAATAATTAAGTAAATTCACCCATTATTTATATTGTATGTTTTATATACAAATAAAACACAATTGCCAGATATTAGTATTGATAAAAAAACAAATAATTGAATTCACAAAATAATGGTCTTATTTTTGACATTAAATTTTTCAGTTTTTAAAAATGTTTTATATCTTGATAAAAATAATGCTTCAAATCAATATTTGAAAAGATTAATCATTAAAACAATATTATAAAAAGGAACCAATATAGAAATTTTTATCCCATCATTTTCAGAAAGATGTTTTAGTAATATTCCTCTAGATATTAATATTAATAATCCATTTATAATGAATGAAGATAATGTTACTATTTGAAATACTCCAGTAAAAATATTCTTGTAATTTATAAAAAATCACCAAACTAAAATTGTTGTCATAATAAAACCAAAAATAAATATAAAACCCAAAAATAAATCTTGAAAGTGTTTTTTATTTGTATTTGAATATCTAACACTATATTTATTAAAAAATTGAGTTTTTTGATATTTGATTCCTCATGTAAATACTCTACTAATTCTATTTAAATTGGCTCAAATATCTTTGTCAAAAGACTGCATTGCTATACTAAGAGGAGAAATAATGCCAACTCAAGCGTTTTTATTTGCAAATTTTTCAGTATATTGATCTTCTAAATTAGAATCAGGAAATTCATAATTCATTTCTTCTAACATTTTTCTAGAAATCAAACAACAAGAAGAATAAAGATTGGCTGAAAAATTAAAATAATAATTAGAATTTTGATCTCTAATTATAAAACGTTCATTTTCATAAGCAAGTATTGCATTAGTAAAAGCATTATTGCCACGATAGTTCATTAATGTTGATGAAACATACCCTAGTCTTATAGCTTTATCACTATAAAAAAATTTGAGAGAAGTTTCAACAAAATTTTTATCAAAGGCAACATCAGCATCTCCAATTAATAAATAATCAAATTTAGATTTATTATATTTTAAAAATGAATTTAAATTATCTGCTTTATTATTGCTAGGTCTATCCATTACAAAAAGATTTACATTGTTTTCTTTAGCAAATTTTTTAATTTTTTCAATATTTATATCATTTTTTCCACCAACTGAAATTCAATACTCAATGTTTTTATAACTTTGCTGCATATTTTGTAATAATCTAGCTGGCATAAAATCATTTTTAGTTGTATAGACATAGATAACTTTAGGTAATTTTTTAGGTAATTTTGTATTATTAGCTATATCTAAAAATTCTAACATTGCTAATCTTCTTCATTTGAAACTCATAGCAAAATTAACTATATATACAATTGCAGATATAGTAATTAAAATGACTACACAACTAATGTTTATTTGATCTCTTAAGACAAGATTATTTTGTAAATTAAATACAACATTAGAAATAAAAAATAACAAAGAAATAGGTACTAGCACTAAAGATTTATAAGCAAAATTAAATAATGTTGAAAATTTATTTTGTTTATTTTTTACTTCTAAATCAAACATAATCAATGTAAATTATAGAATAATTTAAATATTTGCGATATATTTAAATTTGCAGCATTTAAAGCTTTATAGATATAAGCATATTAAAATGTGTTATTATTTATTTCAATTATGAAAATATATTTTGTTAGACATGCTAAAACAAATTCTAATTCTTTAAATCAGTGACAGGGAAGAAGTGATAATAATATATCAGAAGAAGGGTTAAAGGAATTAGAAATCTTAAAGGAAAATACCAGGAACTTTAATGCAGATGTTATTATAAGTAGTCCATTGAGAAGAGCCATAGATACTGCTAACATTTTTAAGAAAAACAATAAAGAAATTATTATAGATGATAGATTAATCGAGAGAGATTTTGGTCAACTTGAACAACAAATTGTAAAAAATGGTGAGAAAGAAATTCTTTCTGATATTTATTTAAATACTGATCTAAATTTAGGTGTTGAAAAATTAAATGATATGTATACTAAAAGAATAAAACCATTTTTAAATGAAATTAAAAAAAATTATGGAAAATCAAACAAAAAAATTGTTATTGTTTCTCATTCATGAGTTGGTAGACTCATTTCATATTACAATTCTGGTGAACAAGATACTTCATTAATTAGTATTGCTCCAAAAAATGCTGTAATTTATGAATATGAAATTTAATTTTCTTTTATTCAATTTGCATCAAATTCAGATATTTCATCTGGTGTTCCTAAGCATATAAAATCTTTTAAAGGTATTTCAAAGATAGAAATCTTCTTTTTTTTGTCAATTAAATATTGATAAAATGGACAAACATATGTTTCGCCATATTTATTCATAACATCATTTTTATAATTTGAATATACATATAAAAAATCATTTCATGATTTAAAGTAATATAAACCAACAGATGCATGATCAGATATTTTAATTTTTTCACTTACATTTGAAACAAAGCCATCTTTATCTATTTGGGCAAAAGACCATCTATCACCAAGAGCATTAGTTGTTATGATACAACCATCATTTGCAAAAATGTTCTCATTTAATGCAGCTGGATTAATATGAGTATCAATATTTCAAATTAAAAATGGTTCATCATCATTAAAATAGTCATTTGATTTCATTACTGAAGAAGCTTGCCCTTCAGTTGGTTCATCTAATAAAATGATATTGTATTTATTAATTTCTAAATCTTTTAATTGTTGCTTAATGAATTTTTCATCATAAATTTCTTTTCTAAAAATAAATATGAATTCATTATCAAAAAATTTTTTTAGAGATATTAATGCTCAATAAAATAATGGTTTATTGTTAGCAATAATTTCATATTTAGGTTTGGTAATGCCAATATCTCTAAACCTTTGTCCAAATCCAGCAGCACTAACAATTATTTTCATGTTTCAAGTCCTAAAACTTCTGTTAAATGCATGATTCCAGTACACAATTGAATTATTTGTCTATTAACATTATCATTGTGAGCTGGGGTCATAGCAAAAAATTGCAATGATTCTAATAGTTTTATTACCTCTATATCATTTTGTGGAAAAATTGGAGCAAATGCTTCTCTTATTTCTTCAATATTTTTAGGTTCATTAATTTTTATAAAAAAATGATTATCATGTGTTTTTTTAATTTCAAAACGATCTTCAACAATAAAATCATATAATCCATAAATTGATTGATATATTTTTGCATAGTCATAATAAATATCACCAAAATCTTTAGAATCAGCAAAAGATCCTCTAGGGTCAATAACTTTTATTTTATTATTTTTTTCGTCAAAAAAAACATTACCAAAAATCAAATCTAAATGAGTTAAAAAAATCCTATTTTCACTAGGAGAAACTAACTTATTAAAAATATCAGCATTATTAGAGGATTCTTCCTTTCTTAATTTCTGTATTTTATCCTTTAACATATTCAAAAAATATTTTAATGATGGGAATTTTTCATCATTAATATAAATGTGATCATAATTGAAAAAAGCTCTTAATTTTTCTTTATTTTTTATTTTAAGAAGATTATTGTATGTTCTTTCTAGATAAAAATTAATCATTTTATCTCTTCAATCATTAGAAATAAATATTTCAGGTTTTATTTCTGAACATTGTTTAATGAATTTCTCATATGTTTCTCTTAGTAAATTTCAATTTAGAAGTTTATCATTTACAAAAAAATCATGGATAGTGTGTAAATCAATAATGTTATATTTCATTCAAAGATTATTTCTATCTAATGAATAATCAATTATTTTAGGCACATAATCTTTTATTTGTGTTTGAGCTTTAATCATTCAAATTATTTCATCATAAAATTTATCTTTATAATATTTGTCATTACCAATATAACTTTTTATAACATTTTTTCCGCCATCAACAATTTTGATGTTATTAAAATACCTTATGTTTCGAATGTTTAATTTGGACATAAAAAAATTTAAATATATTTCCTTTTATATTATTTCCTTTTGATTTAATTTTAAAACTAAATTATATTACTAATTTACATTATTTATATTAAGTAATAACTAAAAAATAACTATATTTATATTTAGAAATTAGAAACAATTATATTTAATATAAAATATAATTCAATTATGAGAAGTTCAAAAGAAATAAGAGAAGCATGAATTAATTATTTTGTCTCTAAAGGACATATGTTTATTGAATCTAAATCTTTAATACCACAAAATGACCCATCACTACTGTGAATTAATTCTGGTGTAGCTACTTTGAAAGACTATTTCTCAGGTAAGAAGAAGCCACCATGTAATCGCCTAACTAACTCACAAAAATCAATCAGAACTAATGATATTGAAAATGTAGGTATTACAGCAAGACATCATACTTTTTTTGAAATGCTAGGAAATTTTTCAATAGGAGATTACTTTAAAAAAGAAGCAATTGAATTTGCACATGAGGTAGTAACCAAAGTATTTGGATTTGAACAAGATAAAATATATTTGACATATTATGAAGAAGATTTAGAGGTAAGAGACAAATGATTATCATTAGGTTATAAAGAAGACCATTTAATTGCAGGTTCTAGAGATTTAAATTTTTGGGATGTGGGTTCTGGCCCATGTGGTCCTAATACTGAAATTTTCTATGATAGGGGTCCTAAATATCATAAAGGTGGACCCGAATTAATTGCAAATGATATTGAAAATGATCGTTATATAGAAATATGAAATATTGTTTTTTCACAATATAACAATTTAGGTAATAATGAATATGTAGAATTAAGTCAAAAAAACATTGATACTGGAGCAGGTCTAGAAAGAATTGTTTCAATTATTCAAAATGGTCCAACAAATTTTGATACTGATTTATTTTTACCAATTATTAGAAAAGTTGAAACAATGTGTAATTATAAATATGATATTGATAATTATTTTAAAAAAGATAAAGAACAAGACATCATTAATAAGTACTTTAAAATAATTGCAGATCATATGAGAGCTATTACTAATGCAATTAGTGATGGAGAAAAACCTTCTAATACACAAAGAGGATATATCATTAGAAGATTAATAAGAAGAGCTTACTATGCAGGAAAAAAATTAGAAATTAAGAAAAAAAGTTTCCTATATGAATTAGTTCAAATAGTTGTTGATTCTCTAATATTTAATGTAGATGTTAAAAAAGTCTCTGAAATAATAAGAGAAGAAGAAGAAACATTTTCAACAACAATTGAACAAGGAAAAAAAATATTAGAAGATGAAATAAATAAATCTCATGATAATAAAGAATTTAATGTTGAAGTTGCATTCAAATTATATGAAACATTTGGTTTTCCAATAGAAATGACAAATGATATTTTATTAGAAAATAATTTAAAACTAGATTTTGATAAACTACATAAATTAAAAGAAGAACATTCGTTAAAATCAAAATCTAAAAATAATGTTGTAAACTTTGATAAACAAATTAATTCTTTAAATTTAATAAAATGTAATGTCAGCAAATTCATTGGATATGATAACACTGAACTTAAGGGGGCAAAAATTTTATATCTTCTAGATGAACATAATGAAATTGAAAAGAGTAATGGTGAAGGATACAATTATTTGATTCTAGAAAAAACTCCATTATATGCTACTAGTGGTGGACAATTGCATGATAAAGGATATCTGATACAAAATGAAAATAAAATTGAACTAATTGATGTTTTTAAAGATAAACATAATAATAATGTTCATGTTGTAAAGGGGATTATAGATAAATCAAAACCAATTGATGCTTTTGTTGATAAGGAAAACAGAATAGGATTAATGAGAAACCACTCTGCCACCCATTTAACATTTGCTGCACTAAGAAAAATTTATGGAGATGATATTACTCAATTAGGTTCAGATAATAATCAAGATCGATTAACTTTTGATTTTCCTTTAGATCATAAACCTACATTAAATGAAATAAAACAAATAGAGGATTTTGTTAAAGATGTAATAAAACAAAATATAAAGAGAAATTATATTGAAACAACAATTGAAGAAGCTAAAAAAATGGGCGCTACTATGACTATTGATGAAGCAGAATATTTTGATTCAAATTATATAAGAATTGTAGAATTTCCTAATGTAACAATAGATTTATGTGGTGGTACTCACATTGATTGAACTAAGAATTTGGAATCATACAAAATAACTGATGTTGATTCTAAAGGTACTGGAAGATATCGTATTAGAGCAATAACATCTAATAAAATTATTGATGAATATTTAGAAAGTGAAATTAAAAAATACAAGGAATCATTTAATAATACATATAAAAAATATGAAAATCTATTTAAAACTAAAATTTACTCAGACCCTATAAAAATATATGATTTTGATTCAATTAATGATTTAGAAGAAAAATTGGATAACATTAAAAATGCAATTAGTGAAATTCAAGTAGAGACTAAAAAACTATTAAAAGCAAAAAACAAAGTAAGTGACAAAATCAATTTTGATGAATTAAATGTTAATAATACAAAAGTTTTATTTTCAAATGGGATTGAAAAAGATAGTTTAAAAAATATATCAATTAATGAAAGAGAAAAAAATCCTAATTCAGTAATTATTAGTTTTTCTAAATTTGAAAATGGAAAATCAACTGTAGTAATCACATCTAAAATGATTAATGTAACTGATTTTATTAAGTCAAACTTAGAAAAATTAAATCTAAAAGGTGGTGGAAATAATTTAATTTGACAGGGAGTTTCGACTCAAGAAATAAATAAAGAAGATATAAAATAATGAGATTACTAGCTATTGATTTTGGTACTAAAAAATGTGGAATTGCTATAAGTGATCCATTAAAAATTATTTCACAACCATTAACTATCATTTTTTATAAAAATAATGATTATGATTATTTAATTAACCAAATTAAAAAAATAATAGAGGAATATAAGCCAATTGAAAAAATTATTCTAGGCATTACAAAAAATATTAATAATGAAGTATCTACAATAGGAAAAATTACAATGAAGTTTAAATCTATATTAGAAGAGAAAATAAATAATATAGAAATTGTTTTATTTGATGAAAAATATTCAACAAAAAAATCTCTAGAGATAATGCAACAAATGAACATTAAAACCAAGAAAAAAGGCGAATTAAAAGATGCAATAGCAGCTCAAAAAATTCTAGAAGATTATATGTCAAGTCATTAATAACTTATATAATATTTAAAATAATGCAACTCCAAGATGAAATAATTAAATGAAATAATCTATTTGAGGAAAATAAATTATTCAAAAAAGAATTGAAAAAGATAGAAAAAATAGGTATTCAAAACACTAATTTTTATGATAATTTAAATGTTGCAAATAATTGTATATATGCTGAGTATGGGGTAGGTTATTCTAAAATTAACTCTATAACAATTAAAAAAATTATTGATTTATTTTTAAAAATAATTGAAAATCAACATAGCAACAATTATTTTTTAATAACATCAGATGGTAGTCAAGAATGCATTGAAATAATAAAAAGTTTATTAAATATTAATAATAGTAATATCAAGTTTATAACTTCTAGTTCTTATGAAGGATTTGATAAGAATTTTATTTTATCTTCTATTAAAAAAATAAACCCAATGGCAGCTTTACATTTATCAAAATCAATATTTGATAATAAAATTATTAATGCTGCTTTATATAATTCTAGTGGAATTAAAATTGGAAATAAAGTTTTAGAGGGAATAACAAAAAAAATAAAAAAAAATTTGATAGATGTTGAATTGGCTAAAAATGATAATATGTCATTTTTAAATAATGAACTATTAATAAAAATCTTCTCAGATAAAATAAAGGAATTATTTAAAAATTATTCCATATCAAGGAAAACTAAAATAGCTATATCTAATCGATCAAATGGTATAACTAAAATAATTTCCAAATTGGTTGGTTCCCAAGATTTTTCTTATGTTATCAATAATAAAATTAAAAAGAGAGAGATAGATTTATTTTCTACCAAAAAGCATATTTCTGACAATAAAATAAAAATGTATTTTTGAAAAGATATATTATTTGCAAGAAGAAAAAAAGCAAATTTTTTAATATGTTTTAATCAAGAAGGAACTCAATTATTTTTATTTGCAATTCATAATTCTAAAGTTACATATATTAATTCTAATCTGCTAACTTTAATATATTTAAACCATTTTTATAATGAATTAGAAATGAATAACCAAAAGCTAACAAATACTTTTATTTCATCTAATAATGATCCAAATGAAAATATCATTAGACTAATTAATAAATACAAGATAAATTTTAAAAAAATTACTAATAATGATTTTTTAACTAAGGATTTTTTATTAATTTTTTGAAATGATTATAATCAATATGTTTTTGGTGACAAAATGAGCCAAGAGTTTTCTATATATCAATTTTTAATTAAAATTCTTTGCATTATTGATTATTACAATAATCAATATAATTCTATAAATGCTCTATTAAATTCATTAAATAAGATGTATGGTGTGTTTAGTCATGAGGAAAAGTATATTTTAGACATAGCTCCAGATATGATTACAGATAAGATAGATGAAGTTTTTAAAAATTGAAAACAAAAGGAAGTGAGTACTAAAATCGTCAACTATGTAAATGAAGAGACAATAAAGGAAATATATATTGACAGTGAATTTAAATTAAACATTAAATATAATTTCATTATTAAAAAAGTAATAATGATTGTTTCATATACCAAAGACACTAATGTTATAAAAGAATTTCAAAAAAGAATAAAATTAAAATATTGAATCAAAACTTTAATGAAAGAAACTAAAAAATAAATTTAAAATTTAGTTAATCATCTAAAAGTTATAGTTTTAAAATATAAAATAGGCCCTAAATAAAAGTAATTTAAATGATGAATTCTGGCTAATCTTAAATGTTTTTTAACTGCTTTTATTTGTTCCTTATATAAATCTTTTCTTTTCTTTATTCTATTTAGATAATCAAAAAATAATATAATAATAAATTGTTTATAATTTTGATTTTTATTTCTTAATAAAACATCATATGTTTTAAGTACTTCACTAAAATCAATTAACAATTTATTTTTATTTTCCAATTTAAAATTATGAATAGTAGAACTTTGATCAGACAAATAAACATAGTTAACATTTCTAATTGAATATATCTTAGATAGTAATGGTAATGTATCAGAACAACTAATACCATTTTCTCATTTAATATTATGTTTCTCAATAAATTCTTGGTTAAAAATTATTGTTGAAGAACTAGTCGAAAAATATTTATTTTTAACAAGTCCTATTTTTATTTTTTTACTTTTTTCATTCAAAATTGGTATTCGATAAAAATCTTTGTAAATATCAAATTTAAATTTTCTAAGAAATGCTAAAAATTTAGGTGAGGCTTCATCATAATAATCAATAAAAAATAATCAACTACCACTTATAAAATCTAAAGCTAAATTTTTTATTTGTGATGATGACAATCTTTGAATAGTTTGATAAAAAATAACAGTAGGCATTTCTGATGCCAAACTATCTACATATGCTTTAATTTCATTCATATGATCATAATTGGTTGTAAGATTATTTATAATAATAAATTCAATGTTCTTTAAACCCTTATCTAATATTAAGAAAGAATCTACACATTTTTTTAATGCTTTTCAATTATTATCAGAACTAATAATGATTGATAATATAGGTTTTCTTCTATATGGTGTCTCTAAATCTATAAATTCCATAAAAATATTTTATTAAAATATATACTAAATGATTGAAATTGATAAATTACTACATAAAATAATAAAATCTCAAAAATATGAGAATAGACTAAATAATATTTATTCATCAAATAAAAATATATTTCCAAATAGAAATGATGTTTTTAGAGCTTTTAAATTGTGTCCACTTTCTAAAACAAAAGTGGTCATTTTTGGTCAGGACCCTTATTATACAAAAGGTGTCGCTGATGGGTTAGCTTTTAGTACAAGAAGTAATAAAACACCAGCTTCATTAAAAAATATCTTTAAAGAAATAAAATTAGAATATCCTAATTCTTTGTTTTCATCTAATAACTTAGAATCTTGAGCTAATCAAGGAGTTTTATTATTAAATACTTCATTAACTGTAGAAGAAAATTTACCATTAAAAAATAGTTTGTTATGAATGGATTTTATAAGGGAAATATTAAATTTAATTAACAATCATTGCAACAATATCATTTTTGTTTTATGAGGCAATCAAGCTATAAAATTAAAAAAATATATAAGTAAGAATCATTATATATTAGAATCAAGTCATCCTTCACCATTATCAGCAAATAAAGGATTTATAGGTAATAATCATTTTAAGAAAATAAATGAAATTTTAAAATCTTTAAATTTAGATACTATAAATTGAAATACCTAAAGAATAACAAATTGATAAATTAAGTATCAAGTCATAACAAGTCCAATTATTCCTAATGTTCAAGGTATAAATGCAAATGAATAAAATCTAGTTTTTATTCTTATATTACCTTGAACAATTTCTTCTTGTGTAAGAGTTTTTTTAATTTTATTATATTTATCAATTCTAGATTCTCCAATAAATACTGTCAATAACATAAAGGCAGATAGCACTACAATAGAAATTGTAAGAAGAATCCTATTCATAGTTTGATATATATCAACAGAATATCCTTCTTGTGATCTAAATAGTGGTGCTAAAATATTTTTTGTTGCTCAATCTGAAACACCAAGTCCTGAAGGAGTAATGAAATTTAGAGCGTTTATTGACCTAATCATAGTTTGTCCTGCTAACATATTTATATATGATTCAAACAATGTTCCATTTAGGAAATTACCAATTCAAGCACAAATATATCCTAAATCAATAAATTTTAAAAATAGATATAATAAGAATATTTCTAAGAATACTAAAAGATTTTTATATCAAATGTCATTGTAAAAAATTCTCTTAGTTGCACTATTAATATTTGTGAATTCATATTTTAATTGTGCTCCTCTTTTGCTAGCATGCCTAGAAACAACAAAAGGTGTCCATTCAATGATTTTATTTATTATTTTTGCAAGAGAGCTAGTTAGTCTAGAACTAAATGTTAATAGCGAAATCATAACTGCTGAAAAGATATCAAAAATCATCCCTATGATAATTAATACAATCATAAACACACCTTGACCTTGTGAATTATTTAATATAGCATCATAAAAGCGAATAAATCCAATAGGTGTAAAAATTGCTGAAAAAACAATAAAGTTTAATTGAGTAAATAATGATTTTATTAAAAATATAGCAGCAACTGAAGATCTATTTAAACCTTTTCTTCTTAAATATCAATAACCCACACTTTCACCACCATATATTAAAGGCGTGATTGATGAAATACAAATTGAAATTGTATTAGCAACTCATAGGTGCCGAATTTTAACTTTTTCATTTAATTTTTTTAACAAAATTTTATCTGCATAACATGATAAAAAAACAAATATAAATGGAGTTAAGATAATTACTGGAATTAAATAAGAAAAATCCTTTTGCTTTCTCAGAAATGTTAAAACATTGTTCCATAATGTTCTATCACCACCAAGAACAAATGTAAACATTAAGTAAAATAAACAAACAAATATAAGCACAAATAATGAATATTTTAAAATTCCTTGTCAAGAAAATTTAGTTACATTGAAAGTTTCTTTTAAAGAATTTAGTTCATTAGCTATATTCTTTTGTTTAACTATTAAATCCATAAAAATATCTTCATTGTTTTTTTGTTTATTGTCAGAAACATTTCATATTGAAATATTTGATATTAATTGATTGATATTTTTAGAATACTCAAGATTAATTACTATTTTATCTTGCAAAATAATCTCAATATTCATTGAAGAAAAGGGATGTCTATTAATTTTAATGATTTTGTAACCATTAATTTCTTTTAAATTTTGAATTCTATTAAAAAATATATTTGCACTTTCTATATCTAATTTTTCCTTCTTAGAGTCAAAATAAAAAATTCCATTATCTAAATAAATTGATGTCAAAATTCCATATAGATTTTTTTGCTTGCTTTTGAAATAAGAATACATTTCTAAAAATATTTTGATGTTAATTAATGGATCTGAACAAAATGTATTATTTTCTTCAGGAACAAAATAATTTTCTCCATTAGTAGCTAATAAAACTTTAGATTTATTTTTATCATCAAGAGAATGAGTTAGTGAAATATATTCTTCTGTTTTAATATTACATTTTTTTGCATAATAACTAATGTACTTATTTGCAAGATATGAACAATAAATTTCCTTGTTCATTGTTGTTTCAAAATCAACTTCTCTTTTGTAGTAAACGTACAATAGTGACAAATCATTTAATGTTAAAAATTTTCACCTTTTTTTATATTTAACAATTACTTCAAAATTATTAATATTTTCATTAAAATTTAAAATAATATCTTTTTTAGAAAAAAATGTTGAAATTAATGATTTTCTTGTAACAGAATTTTCTTTAGTAGGCATTTTTTTTCATTCAATAAAATTAGCTTTAATATTATTTATTTCAAAAAATTTATTTACAATTTTAAAATTGTTTACAAATGGATTAGAAACTGTAATATTTAACTGGGATAAATCTGTTGTAGATTTTAATTCATTTAAATAATTTTTTTCAATATCATTTTCTTCAATTGTTGGAACAGATTTATTTGGAATCTCTAGATTTAAAAAATTAGTTTCAGATATTAATGCATTAATTTCTTTTGATTTACTAGAACTTAGTAACATTCCATTTTTGTCAAAAAATGATATACAATGTAAATTTTTTTGAATATGACTAGAAAAAGTTACTATGTGACCAAAATTTATTTTACTTTTTTTAGCAGCATAAACAGCCATTGAATTGTTTAATGGTTTATTTTCATGATTAAAATAAGCATCCATTTCTTCAGATATTAATGTTGAAGCAAAAACTTTTGAAAATATTAATCCTTGTAATGAACCATCATGAGAAATAAAGATTTTTTTATTCATCTTATTTCTTTTTAAATATAGCGAAAAATTTTGTGCTGCTGCAACTACAGTTAATTCATTTAATAAGTTAATATTATTACCCACTAATGATAATATGGAACCATGAACCAACTCTAAAGTAGTAAAATCTTTGCTTTTTAATTTATCTTTAAATTGCAGAAAATCTAAAATATTTTTCTGAGAATTGTTAATGTTGGCAGTATTGAATTGAGAGGTAACTATTTCAGACATATTGTATATATTAATGAAATTTTAATAAAAAAATCTATAAATGATTTAAATTACATAATTTTTTATAAAATTACAATATATGAAATTTTTGAATAAAAAAATAAATGGGAAATTATTAACAATATCAGGTATTGCTACTGTGCTATGTCCTGTTACTTTATCTATATCTTGTACAACAACATTAGAATCAAAATTGGAATCATTAATATCTGATCCAAATATTATTAAATTAATAATAAATGAGAATTTAATTAGAAATGAACTAAATATGGATTATACTGAAAAGCTTACCATTGAGGATTTATTTATAGCTAATGTAGAAACAATTGGTGTTGCAGAATCAGGTAAACTAGTTGAGTGAAATACAAGTCTTAATGAAGAAGATAAAAAATCCTTTAGTGTTGTACCAAGAATAAAATGAATTGTTTTACCTGAAATGCCTAGTGGTCAAAATGATAAGATAGATGAACTAACTATATTTGTTGATGTTAGTGCTGGACACTTATCAGACAAAGTCATTGAAAAAAAAATAAAAATTGATTGACTAAATAATACAATTTCTCCAAATAACAATAATTATTTTAATTGAACTCAAAATGACTCTGTTTTGCTAGATGGTCCACAACGTAATAATATATATAGAATTATCAAGTCAAATGTTTTACAAATACTAAGAAGTAAAAATATAAATGTTGACATTAGTGATGATGCTACTACATTACAAAATAAATTAGGAATTAAATTATCAAATGATGATTCTTCAAATAGTAATTTAAAAGTTTATCAAGATAATTTATATTGTTCTTTTGATTCTAAAGATGAAAACAGTGGAATAATATATGTAAACATTTATACTAATAATGAAAAAATAGAAGAAGTAGATACCATTATAAGAGATAAAATAGCAATGAAGATTTCATTTACTATAAATGAATTAAATAATCTTGTGAAAAGTGGTGAAAAATAATGAAACTCAAACTAATAAGCTCTTTGATTATATCTACTTTAGTTATATCTCCTATTTCACTAAGTGTTTCATGTATATCTAATGGTGCAACTATAATTGATAGCAACAATGTTTATAATGCAATTAAAACTGGTAACATTAAAATCTCTATTGAAAATAAAGATAATAACCCAATAAAAATTAATGAACTATCAAATGTGAAATTTACTTTTTCAATTGATACTCCAATAACTGATAATGATACTGAAAATAAGTATTATGATGAAATTAAAAACTCATTAAATAAAAGTGAAATTAACTTAATTAGTTATTTTATACCCAAATTAAATGAAGATAATAATTCATCATTAATTTTTGAAATAAATAAAAGTAGTAATTACCAAATAGAGGTACCAGTTAATTTAATTTATAACAACAATGAGAAATTACAATTAACTAATCTAAATGGTGAAGAAATTAAAGAATTAATAAAAACAAAATTAAATGAAGATAAAGAATTTGTCATTAAGATAAGAAATTCTTTAAGTTCTATATTAGATAATAATATAAATAATATTGATGAATATTGAAATCAAAATAAAAATGAAATAGAATTAATACTAACTAATTTCATGTATAGGGAATACTCAAATTTGTTTAATTCATATTACAAAAATTTATTTATTTCCTTAGGAAATATAACTGTTGAACAAAATAATGAAAATAATACTAAAACAAAAGTGATAATTTCAGATATAAAAATATCTACAAGTGAAATTACTACTTCTACAGAAAATGATTATTATATTCTAAATAACATAACTATATATTTATAAAATCAAGCAAAACTTAATTACTTAAGCATACTTTTTAAATATTGTCCAGTTAAAGATTTTTCAACTTTTGCAACTTCTTCAGGGGTTCCTGTTGCAATAATTTGTCCACCTTTTATACCACCTTGTGGTCCTAAGTCAACAATATAATCACAACATTTTATAACATCAAGATTATGTTCTATAACAATAACAGTATCTCCACCATCAACAATTCTATTTAAAATGTTTAACAAGTTTTGAATATCATATGAATGAAGTCCAGTTGTAGGTTCATCTAAAACAAACATAGTTTTTCCTGTTGGTTTTTTTTGCAAATATGAAGCTAGTTTAATTCTTTGTGCCTCACCACCACTTAGAGTTGTTGAAGATTGACCTAATTTAATATAACCCAATCCAACATCTTCTAGAGCTTGAATTTTATCTCTTAATTTAGATCTGTTTGAAAAAAATTGTAAAGCTTCAGAAACTCTCATATCTAAAACATCAGCAATTGATTTTCCTTTATATTTAACTTCTAATGTTTCATAGTTATATCTCTTACCTTCACAATGATCACATGGAATATAAACTGCAGGTAAAAATTGCATCTCAATTTTAATATAACCATCCCCTTGACATTTATCACATCTACCACCTGGAACATTAAATGAAAATCTACCTTTTTCATATCCTCTAGCTCTAGCTAATTCTACATTAGCATATAAATCCCTAATATCATCAAAAACTGATGTATATGTAGCAGGGTTAGATCTAGGGGTTTTTCCTATTGGTGATTGAGATATTTTAACAATTTTATCGATGTTTAAATAACCCTTTAAATTAGTATGTTTACCTGGTTTTACACTAGATTTATTTATTTGTTTTTCTAAAGATTTAACCAATATTTCATTAACTAATGTAGATTTACCTGAGCCACTTACTCCAGTTACTGCAATAAATTTTCCTAGTGGAAATTTAACATTAACATTTTTTAAATTATTTTCTCTAGCACCAGTTATTTCTAAAGAATATCCATTACCTTTTCTTCTAAGTTTAGGTACTTCTATTTTTCTTTTTTGACTTAAATATTGTCCAGTTATTGAATTTGGAGATTTTTTTATATCTTCAATAGTACCAACTGCTATTACTTCTCCACCTTTATCACCAGCATAAGGACCTATATCTACAATATAATCAGAAGCTAATATTGTTTCTTCATCATGTTCAACAACAATTAAAGTATTGCCTATATCTACCATCTCTTTTAAAACATTAATTAATTTAGTGTTATCTGATTGATGAAGACCAATTGATGGTTCATCTAAAACATATAAAATACCTGTTAATTTTGAACCTATTTGTGTTGCTAGTCTAATTCTTTGAGCTTCACCACCACTTAAAGTTTCTGCTGTTCTAACTAAGGATAGATATTCTAAACCAACATTTTTCAAAAATCCAAGTCTAGATTGCAATTCAAATATGATCATTTTAGATATTTCTTTATCTTCATCATTTAATTTTAAAGATACTATTTTGTTATATTCTTCTTCAATAGATAAAGTAGAAAAATCATGAATATTCAATCCATCTATTTTAATAGCTAAAGCATATTTATTTAGTCTGCAACCTTTACAATCATCACATGGAGTTTCAGACATAAATCTACCATATCATTGTCTCATCTCTTCACTAGCTGTTTCTAAAAATAGACGATCTAATCTTGTAACTAATCCTTCAATTTTTGCTTTTCTAACATGTTTTTTACCATCTTTAGATACCAAAACATATTCTATTTCTTCATCTGAACCATATTTAATAATATCAATTTGCTTATTACTTAAATCTTCAATAGCAGTATTAAGTGGTATTTTGTAATGATTTAATAAACCAACAAATTCTTGTCAAGATATAGAATCACTATTTTTAGATGAAATTCCAGGCATTTTATCAATAGCACCTTCATTAATACTGATTTTCTTATTAGGAATTATTAAATCAATATCTGGTTCAATAATAACCCCTAAACCTTTACATTTTTCACACATTCCATATGGTGAGTTAAATGAAAATAATTTAGTTTCAATTTTTGGCATTTGAAAATCACCATGCACACATGCAAATTGTTGAGAAAAATTATGAATTTCATTGTTACTTAAATCTTCAACATCAACTAGACCTTTTGAATATTCAAGAGCAACATTAACTGATTCAGTGATTCTAGTTTTACTTTCTTCATTTAATACAACACGATCAATAACAATTGAAATGTTATGTGACTTATTTTTTTCTAATTTAATTTCATCATCTAATGAATAAATTACATCATTTACCTTAACTCTTAAAAAACCATCTTGTCTTAACTTATCAAATAAGTTTTTATTAGTACCTTTTTGACCTCTTACAATAGGAGATAAAATTAGTAGTTTAGAACCTTCTTTCATTTTAAAAATTAGGTCAATAATATCTTTTATCTTTTGAGATGAAATTTCTATTTTATGTTTTGGACAATATGGTTTACCAATTTTGGCAAATAATAATCTTAAATAATCATGAATTTCAGTTATAGTACCAACTGTAGATCTTGGATTAGAATGTGTTGTTTTTTGTTCAATACTAATTGATGGAGATAATCCTTCAATTGATTCTACTTTAGGTTTTTTAGTTCCGCCTAGAAATTGTCTAGCATATGAAGAAAGAGAATCAACATACCTTCTTCTTCCTTCTTCATAGATAGTATTAAAAGCTAGTGATGATTTACCACTACCACTAAGACCTGTAAAAACAACAAATTTATTTTTAGGAATTGTTAGAGATACATTTTTTAAATTGTTCTCATTAGCTCCTTTAATAGTAATAAATTCTTTGTTATTATTCTTCATTTTTTCTTTCTAAAGATTTTTTTGCTAATTCAAGTGATTTTTTAGCTGCATCTGATAATTCACAACCACATTCATCATTGCAAACATGATCAGCACATGATTCACATTCATAATTTTCATTTGGGTCTTTTTTATATAAATAATTTGGTTCTTTTATTTCTTTTTTCATAACACTTATATTTTAATATTTTTAATATGAAATTTAAATCATATTTACATTTTTAAATTTTTAAATTATGGTTTAAAATATCTAAAATTTGAATACATAATATTAGATTTAAAATAAAAAAACAACTTCATTAATATAAAATATTAATGAAGTGATATAATTTATACTAAATTATGAAAAGAGAAATTAAACAAAAAATAAATAGAAAAATAAAATTTATTGATTTATTTGCTGGAATAGGTGGGTTTCATTTAGCATTGGAAAGTGTTGCAAAAAAGAATAATTATGATATTGAATGTGTTTTTGTAAGTGAAATTGACAAAGAAGCAAAAAGTACTTATTCAAAAAATTTTAATTTTGATGAAAGTAAAATGATCAATATAAGAGATATTAAAAATATTTCTAATGATGTTCCTGATCATGATTTTTTATTTGCCGGTTTTCCTTGCCAAACTTTTTCAAATGCTGGGAAAAAAATGGGCTTTTTAGATGAGATAAGAGGAACATTGTTTTTTGAAATTGTGAAGATTTTAAAAGATAAAAAACCTAAGTATATTCTTCTAGAAAATGTTAAACATTTGGTAAATCATGATAATGGTAATACATGAAAAATAATCAACAAGAAATTAGATGAGCTAGGGTATATAATTCCCAAAAATCCATTAATTTTATCTCCTCATGAATTTGGTATTCCTCAAGAAAGAAAAAGAGTTTTTATACCAGGAGTTTTAAGAGAAAAAACTAGCAAAAAAGACAAGTTTATGGATATTGATTTTGAGAACAATAAATTAGAAATAGATATTGTAAATTATAAAAAACAAAGAAAATATATTTTCAATAAATTCTTACAATCAAAAAGTAATATAGATAAAAAATACTTACTAACCAATAATAAAAATGGTGAATATTTAAAAATGGTCTTTGATGCTTGAGATGAATTTCTTAAAAATGTTAAGATAAAAAATAATAGAACATTACCTGTTATTTGAGCATATGAATTTGGTCAAAAATATCCTATAGATAAATTGCCAAATTGAAAACAAAAATATCTTCAAGATATTAGAAATGTTTATGATAATAACAAAGAATTTATTGATAATTGAATAAAAAAATATAATGTTAATAAATGGAACAAAAGAGAACAAAAGTTTGAATGACAAGCTGGAAAAGATGTTGAATCAATAAAGGAATCTTTTATTCAATTAAGACAGTCAGGAATTCGTTGTAAAAGACCTATAAAATTCCCTACTTTAGTTGCAATGGTTCAAATTCCATTAATATTTGATTATAGAATTCTTGAATGGAGATATTTGACACCTAGAGAAACAGCTAATTTACAAAGCTTTCCAAAGAAATTTAAAATGTTTAATGAAATTAAAGAAAATAATAATGATTTTTATTCATATAAACAATTTGGAAATTCAGTAAATATTGAAATTGTTAAAATGATTCAAGAATACATGTTGAAAAAATATTAATTATTTTTTTTATTAAATTCTTCTTGATGTAATTTCATGTATTTCTTTTTTTCCTTTGATAATATTAAAAAATTCTTTTGACCATCATGAAGATTGAAATAATTTATATATTTTTTAATCCGTTTTGAAAACAACATAAATCCCTTAGAATTAAAAGTTATCAGGTACCTATCAAATAAAAAATCATGGTTTGGACATAATAAAAGACCATTATTTACATCTTTAATCATGTTAATTTTTTGTTCATCATTTAATTTTATATTATTGGATATATTGCTAACGGCATAAATATGAGAAGCAACAAAACAATCAATAAACTTATTATCACAAGAAGGAAACTCGCACTTTGGATTTTTCATATTTTTTAAAAGATCATTTTTAAATTTTTGCCTTAATCTTTGATTTACAATTAAATTATTTTGGATTTTATATAATTCATCACTATTTAAATTGTTATTAGATTTGATTAAATTTAAATAATCATCATGTGTGACTTTTAAATTAGAATCATCATATTCACTTAATTTTTTTTCTATTAATTTAATAAAATTTAATTCAGTTGATATTTTGATGTTTTTCTTCCTATTTGAAAGATCGATGTCAATATCATCATATAAATTATATACTTGCTCCAACTCATCTAATGAAACTCACCTAGAAGAATTGTTTTTAGAATCTTTTCTACCAAAAAGTTCTTTTTCTTCTATATAACAAAACATTAACTTAGATGAATTTATATTAATTAAATTATTTTCATCAATTAAAAGTGGAGCATATATTCCTACAACCAAATGCTCAATTTGAAAATTCCTATATTTATTATTTATTGAGCAAATATTTGAAATTTTTGGAATACTTATTTTAGGATTTTTAATTCTTTTTTGACCACCCTTATTTGTAGGACTAAATATAACATCCAATATTTTTAAACCATTAAAAAAAATATATCTATTGTTTTTTTCATGTTCCAAAACAAAATCATCTGGATCAAAATACTTTTTAATTAATGAAAATAATATATCTTTAAAATTGTTATTATTTTTATTTCAAGGATGTATATCTTTTTTTAATTCTTTAATTTCTCCATTTATTATTTCAAAATAATTTATTTCTTTGTCTACACCAAACATAATTAAATATTATATTAGAATTATGCAAACAATTAAATAGTCAATTTATATCTTTGATGAGATTTTTATCTAAAAATGAAAATCTCCAATATCTATTAAAGTATATTCCCCTTCATTTATTTTTAGATTTTCAATGTGTAAATTATTAATTCTAATTCTTTTTAAATTTACAACTGGATTATTAACAATATCAAACATTCTTTTTATTTGATGATATTTACCTTCAATCAAGGTTATATTCAATTTATTGTTATCAATATTAGTTAATTTAAATGGTTTTAATTTTTTACCATCTAAAGTTATATCTTGTTTTAAAACATTATGCATTTTGTCAGTAAAATCACTTTCTAGAGTAACTTCATATTCTTTTTCTACATTATATTTTGAACTTTTAATTTTATGTGTAAATTCCCCATCATTAGTTATAATAACTAACCCAGTAGTATCTTTATCTAGTCTTCCAACAATGTGCAAATCTTTTACATAACTTTCTTCAATTAAATGAAATATACTATCACCATCAATATCTAAATTAGAGCAAACATAGCCTTTTGGTTTGTTTAAAACGATAAATAAATTATTATGAATTAATATTTTTTCATTATTAATATAAATTTCATCTTTATTTTCATCTACTTTAAATGATGGATTATTGATTATTTCATTATTTACTTTAACATTATTAGATTTAATAATTTTTGTAATTTTTTTTCTAGAAAACGAAGTATTGTTGGATATTAATTTATCTAATCTCATACATTTATTATATATAAACAATTTGCATATAAGAATGAAAATTATTTGAACTAAAAAAGATAAATTAATATCTATTAGAAACCAATCCATTAGGAAATAACCTGGTTTTAAAGTTAGGATCTTTACCATATCTTTGCACCATGCCATCATAATAGGATTTAGTTTGTAATTTGCCACCACCTCTTATTAGATCATATTGTGGTAAGTTATATTTACCATAATAACCATTGTAATTATATCCACTTGAATAAAATGCTTGTGCTCCACCAGTAGCTGCATTATTATCACTTGCAAAATGTATTCCCAATGCATATCCATTAGCATCTACAACTAAAGCTCCTGATGATCCTGGTCTCATATTCCCATTATTTGTTCCATACATTAAACCATATGAAGAAAATGAGGTAGTCTTTGTGTATGAATTTGGATTATTTGAATTATTATCAATTCACTCATATTCATAACCAAAACTAGGTAAGGTAATTAAACCATCAAATATTCCCTCAACATGAGTTCAATTATTGTAATTTCTAGAACCACTAAATCCACTTCCCAAATAATTTTGTCCACTAGAATATAATTTTGAATTTACATTAATTGCAACATGTCTATAACCATCATCTTCAGGATAACCTATTTCATAAACTTCAGATGTTTTTAAACTAGGATTTTTAATTAAATCTTCTTCATGATATTTAAATTTATCTTCTTCTTTTCATTCAGCATAATTATTTGTTGCTTCTCTTGCTTGTTGTTCATTATCAAAAGTTAATTCAAATACACCAAAATCAGCATATTCTTCTTTATTTGAATATGAATTTGTTGAAAAATCACTTGGTGAAGTAGAAAGAAAATCATTTGCTGTAAATATAGTTTTTATAGGAGTCTTGTCTAAATAAAAACCTTCATAAATTTTTCAGTTTTGTCTATCTTCTTTGGATGGATCATAAAAATTTACTCTAGTTTCTGTTCATTCATGGCCATAAATGGTGTTTTTTTGTTCTCCTATTTTAGGGTCAGTTAATTTTCAAAACGAAATAGCCATTGTATTATTTGCTCTATAACTATTATTTTTACTATCTCATTGACCAAATTTTTCTGGAAAATATGTATCATCTTTAACTCTTAAATCATCAAGTACATGAGCATTAGTTCCAAAATATCATGTTAATGGATATGAACCATCATTGGTTAGTTTATAATCCAAAATTCAAGCAGTACCAGTTTTCTGCTCTATTTGTCCATTTCTAAAACTTATTGCAAAACATTGTTTAGCTAATTGAACATGATTGTTTGTTGTAATAAGATTTTCTTGAGCTCATTGATTAGGACCAGATGGAGTACCTAGGGTTGGAGTGTTATTAGAAGGGAATCCATTAGCTCTTAAAGTCACTAATTCTTGACTATCATTATAATGCGGATAATTAAAATGTAATTCTCTAGCATTATTTACACTAATTTGATTTGCATCACTAGGATTTTTTGTTTTAAACTTTGATCAACCTTTTGGTATATTTGGATCTTCTGGTTCAATTGGAACTTCAGGTTCTATAGTAGGTGGTAGTGGTTTTTCTTCTTCGATTGGTGCTTTAGCTCCTACAGAGCAACTTGAAGCAAACAATATGCTAGTTAAAGGTAAATATCAAATTCTATGTATTTTTTTCATATACAAGTTAAAATTTTATCGCTAAAAGTATAAAATCTAATACCTAATAGTTAACAAACTACACTAATTAAATTACAAAAATGAATGGAAATGTTCACAGAAGTATAGCAAAAAGAAATTAATTTGTGCTTTATTCATAAATTTAAGTAATGTTTATATTTATATGTTGTATAATTTAATTTCTTATTTTTAGAAAATCATATAATAAAAAATACTTTAATGGAGGTAATATGAGTAAAAAAATATTAATACCATCTCTAATTGTTGGTAGTGCTGTAGCAGTAACACTTCTTTCTGTTGCTATAGGTACAAGATCAAATTTCCTAAATAATAATAATGTGGTTGATAAAGCTCCTACAACAGGAGGAAATAACAATATTGATAATGTTGTTGCTAGTCCTAGTTTCCCTTCAAATGGAGATATTGTAGATAATGAAAATAAAGTTCCTACAATAGATGGAGATAATGATAGTAATAATGATATTGTTGAAGAAATTAAACCTATTACACCTCCTTCAAATGGAAGTGAAGATGAATCTACAAATAATGGAAGCAATGACATAAGCAATATCCCTTCAATATATTCAATTAGAAAATATTCATTACCTAACAAAAAAGCAATTAGTTCAGCAAAACCTATTTATGATTTAGATGATGCAATTGATTCAATTATTGATTACATTTATGATCAACAAATCAATAGTCAATATTACAATTCTTCTTTAAAAATTGAAAAGGCTATTAAGTATAATCAAGGGTCATTATTAATGTTTAATATTGATGTTAAAGATAAAAATATTAATTATTTAGATGCTATTATAAAAATATATTTTGGTGATCAATATAATTGAGATAATTTCCATTCATTCCTATTTAGTAATGGATTAGATGACAATATATTTAATGATATTTCAAATTTTAAAATAGTATATAGTGCAACTAGAAATACTAATGATTATGGTGCTATTGAACTAAGTCCTACAAAAATAGTGATTGTTGATGGAATTGATAATGAATATGAAATTGAATTATTAACAGCTAAACAAAATAATGATGAATCAAATGATTTTACTTCATTTGTGTTACATTCAATTTGAAATGATAAAGAAATTCCAGGAACAATTGTTGATAAAGTTGATGGAATTCCTACTACATTAAATCTAGTATCTAATGATTTTAAAGCAAGTAATTTCTTTAATGAAGATGTAGACTCAATAGTAGATATGACTGATAAAGTTAAAAAAGAAGGAAAAAACTTTGTATTTAAAAACAAAGAAAAATTCTTCATTAATCATGAAATTCTTACTGATGTAGAACAAATTGAAAATATTGTTGTAGAACAAAACATTTTTGTTGGTGAAATAAACATTAAAGTAACTTGAAAAAATATTATTCAAACTACAACAATTAAATTAGTAGTAAGTCATTATAACCTTTTAAGATATTCATATTTACAAGATATACGTAATTGAACAGCTACAACTAATGTATTTGAAGATATTGAGATAAAATACATTACCAGCAAACAAATAATGGACATTGTTTTAAATTTTTATAGAAAAAGTATTGGTAATTATGTAGATACAAATGAAAATAAAAATCAATCAATTACACCAGATAGTTTTGCTTTTGCAATATCTGATAATGAATTTATGACCCAGTTAAATCCTAATTCAAATCTGTCTAATGACAAAGTTCTATTGAATTTCTCTAAAGTATTTGGATGAAATGGAAAAGTTTGAAAAGGTACTATTTCACAATTTGGGACCTTCCCAAACATTGAATCAATAAGAAATATAACAAATTATTTTAGATTCACTATTGAAGAAACTAATTATGGAAATTCAAGTATAAAAATAAGAATTATTCCTACTAAAGTTATTGTAAATTTTGATAACAATAATCCAGATATTACATGATATTATCCTGAAGTATTACAAAATCAAAAATCATTTGTTGTTACTTATTCAATTATCACTGGTAATCAAATATTAGATGAAAACTTATTAGGAAATATCAGAACATTTGGTACTGCATCTAATGAAGCTGTTATTCTTGATCAAAATAAAACTTCAATGGGTAGTTTAACAGACTTAGTTGCTGAATACATTTACCAAAGACAATATTTAGATTTTGGATTTTATCCTAGAGATACTATGTTTAAGGCAGTTAATAATTCTGATACAAACAATAAGTTATATGCTTTATTAGACTTTAAATCATATAGTTATGATTATGTAAATTCACTATTCAAAAGATATTGAATGTGAGGAACATATGATTTATGAAAGAAAACTGTTATTGCATTAGGTAATAAATGAATAGGTAATAAAATTGACTATATTTCTACCATTCAAATTGAATATGAAGTAGAGCAAGTTTCATATCCAATTAACACCTTTATTAAATGTAAAGTAAAACCAACTAGAGTAAGTATTTCATATTCAAATGGATATTCAAGTGATAGTTGAAATTTCACTGGTTCATTCCAAGAACAAAAATCATTTAATGTCTTAATGAAAAAAACAGCTGGTCCTTTCCAATCAAATGCCCTACCAGGTACAATAATTAAAATTTAATATAAATAATCAAAAGTCATCCATGTATTTAGGATGATTTTTTAATTCTATTTTTAGAATAGATAATAAATGATGCTTAAATTATTTTTTTCTTAAATATTCTAAAAAATATTTTTTGGTGTTAATATGCAATTTGCTCATATCTAAATAGTTGGTTTTTAAAATTTTATTAGTTGCTGCAGAAACAATATTACCTTGTTTGTCAAATTTGATATTTCCTTTGTCAAATGACCTATGCTCATTAGGATAAATTCTTAAACAATTATAAGGATCAATAGCTTTCATAATATTTTTAATATTATTAGAACTTGTTAATTCTGAAAATGAAATAATGTGGGCATTTTCAATTTCACCTATAAACTTTTCAGAAACAAAAGAATATTCTATCTTTTTCATTCTTAGACATTTTTCAATATTACTAGTATAGAAACTTCTTAATTTTTGTTTAAATTTTTTATCACCTATATTACCATCTAGTTTTTTATTTATATAGCTATAAATAAATAATTCTTGATTTTCTTTAGAATCTCTATATTTTTTTAATTGGTCTTTTGTATCATCCTTTTTCTCTATTTTTATATCTCAAAATTTGTCTTGATTATAAAAAATAAATGTATTTTCAAAATCTTTTATTAAATTGTGTTTGATAAAACTGTTTAGATTATACTCTTTAAATTCCTTGTATTTGTTTTTTAATTCTTGAATTTGTATTTTATTTTTTTCTTTTGATTCATAGTTTTTTAAGACATTAGCAAAATTGCATTTAAAAAGATTATCATCAGGTTCAATACATAAAATAGGTGTAGATTTATGAAATGTTTCTGCTCCAGAAGGATTAGAACCACTCAGGCAAGCAAACATAGATCTTATTGTAATTTTCATAGATTTAAATTGATTATTAATTTCTACAATTTGAAAATTATTGAGTTCTTTATAAATTGTAGACTCTATAGATATAGGATTTATGGTGTAATACCTATCCAAAAAATTGTCTCTAAAATTTTTAAATGTTTTATTTTTATAATAATTAGTTTTTAACATAGATTTATCTGTAAGCCTATAGTTAGCTTCCTTAAGTTCTATATATTCATCAATATAAACATTATTTTCTAAATCAAAAACATAAAATGCATTCCCCCTAATTTTTAATCCACTTTTCTCATTAGATCAAATATATTTTTTTGTAGCAAATGGTATTTTTAAGATAGCATATTTCATAATTAAAATTTCAAACTTTCAAATATTTTTTCTAATACATTAACCACTATAGAATTACCTGCTAAATATATAATTTTTGTTTCATTTAAATTAGTTCTTTTTATTTTTAAATAATCATCAGAAGTGAAACCCATATATTTAATAGCTTCTTCAGGAGATAATTTTCTAATTTTATTTTTATCTAAAATTTTGATTCTACTATTTGCACCAGATGCTGTCAAAGTGGGTCCAGTAAAATTGGGATCATAAATATATGTTTCAGAAGAAAAATTAGTATATCCTATTAATTCGGATTTATTAATGTTGGATTTTGTTAATTTAAATTCTGTTCTATTATATTTTTCTAAATTAGTTAAATATAGTGAATTAGAAACATTCTTGTCTAAAATATCACTCAACTTCTTTTTCTCTTTTAAATTTATTTTTTCAAAATCACAAAATTGAAAATTAGTTTTTTTCTTTCAATCTTTTCTTACAGATAATCCATATGCTCTTTCTCTATTTTGTGGAGAATGAAAATTAGAAGAGTTTAAATAATATATTTTTGTTTCATAGCCTAATTCATCTAATGTTCTAATTCATTTATTTAAACTAGAAATATTTCTATAATTTCCAATTTGTTTAACATTTTCTAACAACAAATATTTAGGCATCTCCCTATTTTTTCAATTATTATGCATTTCCTTTAAGATTCTTTCTACTTGTCATAATAAACTACTTCTAGTACCTGAACCTTTTTGCATTCCTTTTTGCTTACCTTGATTAGACAAGTCTTGACAAGGAAAAGAATAAGTAAAAATATCAATATTTTTTGGAATATCTTTATAAGAAGTGTCATTTATATCAAATGTATTGTGAAATTCATTAACGGATGTAATCAAATAATCAAAATATTGATCAATTATTTTTGATTTTTGACTTTTACTAATTGGTTTTTTAGAATCCAAACTCAGTGATATGTCTTTGAGCCTCTCTCTCTCTCTCTCTCTCTCTCTCTACATTTATTGAATTATCCTTTGTTTTTTGTGAATACAATTCTACATAAGAACAAATTGCAGGAATAAATCATTCTATAATTCCCACACAATTAACTTCTCAATTCATTTTATTTCCTATATTTTTAAGAGCTTTGTATTGAGAACCGATTCCAGCAAAAGCTTCAAATAATTTAATTTCTTTTTTATTCATTTTATTTATTGTAACGTGAAAATGTTGCTTAAAAATATTTGAATAAAATATAAAATAATTGATTATGTTTAAGATTTTGTATAAAAAACCTAATGAAAGCTCATTTCAAGCAATATCTAGATTTAGATATGAAAATAAAATACAAAAAATAGGTCATACTGGCACATTAGATCCTTTAGCTCAAGGTCTTCTTTTAGTAGCAATAGATGAATATACAAAATTAATTCCATATATTTACAATAAAGATAAAGAATATAAGGTAATTTGTAAATTAGGATATGTATCAAAAACATATGATGAGGAGGGTCCAATTGAACACATTAGTGATTATGTGCCAACTAATGAAAATATCAACAGTGTAATAAATACATTTATTGGACAAATTGAACAAATACCTCCAATCTATAGTGCAAAAAAAGTAAATGGTAAAAGAAGTTATGAGTTAGCTAGAAAAAATAAAACAATTGAATTACAGCCTATAAAAGTACAAATTCATTCAATTAGTAAAATCAAATACAAATATCCCTACCTAGAATTTGTTGTTTCTGTTTCTAATGGAACATACATTAGATCTCTTATTAATGATATAGGACAAAAATTAGGCACAGGAGCTTACATTACTTATTTAGAGAGAACTATGGTTAATGGTTTAAGAGAAAATGATGAAATTAATTTACAAAAATTATTAAATATGAATACAATTAACATTGATGATAATGAAACATTAAAAAAATTATTCAATGGAATAAAATTGAGTTTTAATGTCAAAGATGCTTCTTATTTGTTAGAATATAAAAATACAATAATTGGTATTATTGTAATTAATAATAAAAGTATATATAAAATAAACTTATTTGGAAAAGTAATTAAAAACATATTAGAGGAATAATAACATGTATAAAATGATAGCTTTTGATATTGATGGTACATTGGTGCCACACCTAACAAATGAATTCTCAAGCGAGATTAATGATATGTTTAAAGAACTAAAATCTAAGGGATTTATAGTTACTTTGGCAACTGGTAGAGATTGAGTCTCAATTGCTCAACTATACAAAAACCCAAATATTGATTACTATATAGGTGCTAATGGATCATTTATCTATGATATTAAAAATCAAAAATTTATTTTTAATTCATACATTGATTGAAATGAATTTGAAAAATATAATAAAGAAATAATTGAAGTGCATAAATCATCAATTAAAAGTGTTATTTTATCTGACATTAATAATGTGTTTGTTCTAGAAGTAGTAAATAGAAATAAACCATGATTTTGAAATGCATTTAGACACAAATTTGAAGAATATGAAAATGCTGAAAATAAATTAGATAGAAATAATTTTCATTTATTAACAATTGAACACAAATATAATTCTGATATTCTAGAAATATCAAGAAAATTCTTTGAAAAAAATAATACGAAAATGCATATACAAGCATATTGACCAAAAGGTTTCTTTGTTGCAAATAAAGGAGTAACCAAAGCTCATTCTATTAAAAAATTGTGTGATTATTTATCAATAGACATTAAAGAAGTTATTGCATTTGGTGATGGAGAAAATGATATGGAAATGATTAAAGAAGTGGGTTTAGGTGTTGCAATGGGTAATTCAATTGATACACTAAAAGAACTTGCTGATGATGTAACTATTGATGTTTCTGAATATGGAACAAAATTTTACTTAAAGAAAATTGGTATTATCTAAATAATTTATATGAATGTTTATAAATTCAATATTAAAAATGATATAAAAGATTCTAATTATTTTAAAAATGGTTCATTCTTATTATTAGGAAAATTTGAAGTTTTTCATAAAGGGCATGAAGAACTTTTAAAATGGGCTATAGAAAATAAAAAAAATGAAAAATTAGGTATTTTACTAATAGAAAAAAGTGAAAATAATATTCAATCACTTGAAAATAAATTAAATAATCTATCTAAATTAAAATTTGACTTTGTCATTGTTGCTGATTTTAACTTTGAATTTAAATCTATTGATGGCTCAGATTTCATTAAATATTTAGATCATAATTTTAATATTAAACAATACATTGTGGGGCAAGATTTTAGATTTGGAAAAGATAGAAAATATCAAGCAACAGATATTCATAAAATATCAAATGCAAGTGTTGAAATTATTTCTATTATTAAAAATGCCAACATCAAAATATCATCTAGTTCAATTAAGGAAATGCATGAATTAGGTGAATATAATCACATCAAATATCTATTAACTAATCCCCTTATATTTGATATTAAAATTAGTAATAAAATACTCAAATGAAATGAAGAAAACATAAACCCACCACATTATGGTAATTACTATTTCAAAATATTAATTGATGATTTTTGATATTGTGGAATAATTAGGTTCTCTATTGATAAGAGTATTTATTATGAATTACTTAATTTTCCAATGGAAAACAATATTTTTGATCAAAAAAGTAAAATTCAAATTCTAGATATAGAAAGAATAATAATCAATAATAGATTTGATGATATCAATGAAAATGACCTAATTAAAACTAAAGAGTTTTTTAAATTACATTACAAAAAATAACTGACAATTAGTGATATTAAAAAATTATCATTAACTAATTTACATTAGATATATTTTCATAAATTAAAATTAATTTTTCTACATCCTTATTAACAAATTCTTTATTCTTATTACTTAAAATAAAGAAAGAATTATTACAAAATCTTAATGAATAAATTTTAGAATCATATTTAAACAAAAAATAAGAATCTTTTAATAATCTAAATTTTTGATTTTTATGTATAAACAGTCCATAAAATTCTATGTTGTTTTTTAAAGAAATGTTTTCTCCTGCTTGTCAAAAATAATTTGATATTAAATTATCATGTGCTAATTGCTCATCAATAATTTTTACGCTTCATTCACTTGAATCATAAAAATCTCAATGTTTGTTAATCATATGTAAAGATCACACAAAATTCATTAAATATAATTGACTAAATATGTAAAAAATTGAAAATATAAAAGAAAGAAACAAAAATTGTTTAGAAAAAGAATAATAGAAAATTGATGCTGGGAAAACAATCACAAAAATCATCAACATTATTGAGATTAATGAAAATAAACCATATAATGAGTTATTAAATTTTTTTTTATGAAAATATAAAAAATATATAATCCAGGTAATAAGAATATTAAGGATACCAAGAATTGTTTTAACATAAACTTCAGGAGAATCATTATCAAAGTCTAATTCTGGATTATTTATGTTTAAATAGAAAACTAAGTTATATATTGTCAAATATGCTAAAAGAAAAACAACATAAATTAACATACTTATGAAAAATTGTTTTCTAAAATTTTTAATATCTTGACCTCAATAAGCACAAAAATATTCTCTAGTACATGTTATTGATAATATTGGATTTTTATTTTTCAACATATTTCCTCAAATCACATTCAATAGAAGCTACAGCAGGATTTGCAAATATTCTTGCTTGTGTCCCATCACCAAAGATAGCAGTGGCTTTTGCTCCATATTCAACATTAGAATTAATTTTTATTCTATTTTCATCATTATTTAAATTCAAATTTATAGGATTAAAATTTATAGAATAGCCTTTAGATAATATCAAATCATAATAGTTGTCACATAAGATTTTGTTTCTTTTATAATCAAAATTTATTTTATTTATAAAACCCTTTATATATTGGTTTATGATTGTTCCTGTTACAAAACCAATACCAAAACCAATAGCAGGTGTAGAACAATTTAAAACATTTGCAACGAGTGTTCCAATCACAGATGAGGTTAGGTCAATTATTGTTTCTAATCATTGTGTGTTTTGACTTCCATTAGTGAATCATTTTCATCATTCTTGTCCACTATCTGAATCACTAGGTAACAAAATATTTAAAACTCTATCATTTAAATTATTTTTTATCAATTCATTATTTATAAAAATTGAAGTTTGTTTTCATTTTGCATAACCTACAGGTGGGATCTAATATTTCAATCAATGGTATATATTGTAATTTAGTTAAAGTTGCTCTTTCAATATCAATGGAATCATCCCATCAATCAATTTTCAATGAATCAATAATATCAGGTTTGTTTAAACTATAAAAAGTTTCAACAATGGAATTTGCTTTATTTCAAACACCTCATGAAGATTGAAATGTAGCTAAACCATCTTTTAAAATTATTGATTTCTTATCATTTAAGGCCATATCTGAATTTACTTTTATTTTTCCAGAAACATCATCTTGCCAATTAAAAACAATAATGCTTGATATATGATTATTTACTTCAGTTTTATCTAAATAATTAAAATCTAAATAAGAATTATAATTAACTCTTATTAAATACCATTTATTCACTTTGTAACTATATAAATCAATGTAAAAAAATCCTATTTGATTTTGACTATCAAATTTAATTTGAAAGTCATTACTTTGAAATATAATTTCATCCTTTGTTCAAAATGTATAATTATTGCTATTACTAAAATTAAATTCATTTTTTGAAAAAGCATGAATGTATTCATATGTAAATTGAAATTGACTTTTATTAACTCTAAAACTTAAAGTTGGCATAATGGGAGCAATAGAAGTTGCTGATAAAAATAATATATTAATAAATTTTGTGTTTCTTAATTGGTTCATGATTAAATATCTCTCAAGATTTTTTATAATCCAAAAATAATTGTATCGCTAATATCATGAATAAAAATTATTTAACACTATACTAATTTCTTAATTTCTTCTACTTTATTTAATCTTTCTCATGGTAAATCTAAATCATCACGACCAAAATGCCCATAAAATGAAGTTTGATAATATATTGGTTTTTTTAGGTCTAGGTCCTTTATTATTCCAGATGGTGACAAATCAAAAACTTTATTAATAATATCTATTATTTCTTGATTAGATAATTTAGATGTACCAAAAGTTTCAACATCAATAGATATTGGTTTTGATAAACCAATTGCATATGATAATTGAATTTCTATTTGACTAGCAATGTTAGCTGCTACTAAATTTTTAGCTATTCATCTAGCTGCATATGCAGCAGAACGATCAACTTTGGTATAATCCTTACCGCTAAATGCTCCACCACCATGACGAGCTGCTCCACCATATGTATCAACAATAATTTTTCTACCTGTTAATCCTGTATCACCAATAGGTCCACCAATTAAAAATTTCCCTGATGGGTTAATGTATATTTTGTAATCATATTTAATATTTGGAAAATATTTTAAAACAACTGGTTTAACTACTTTCTCAATTATCTTTTTTTCAAATAATTTATTATCTATATTAGCACCATGTTGAATTGACATCACAACTGTATCTATTTTAATATCACTTGGATTCCTATAATCAATGGTTACTTGGGATTTCATATCAGACTTAATATCACTATCATTATTAATTCTTAATTCTTCACATTTTTTAACTAATTCATGAGCAATAACAATAGGTAATGGCATATAATTAGGTGTCTCATTTGTTGCAAAACCAAACATAATGCCTTGATCTCCAGCACCAATTTCTTTAGAAGTAGTTTTGTCTACAGCTTGATTAATATCAGGTGATTGGGAATGCACATTAGATAGAATTGAAAAATCATTTTCAGTATAACCTAAATCTAAAATTACTTCTCAAGCAAGTTTAACTATATCAACATATGTAGAAGTAGTTAATTCACCACCAATAACAATCAATCTATTAGTTGCCATTACTTCTATAGCAACTCTAGCATTAGGGTCTGACTTTAAAACCTCATCCAATATCTTATCTGATATTTGATCACATATTTTGTCAGGATGACCCTTTCCTACAGATTCTGATGTAAATAGTCCTTGTAATTTCATTTTATATACCAATTAACTTTATATTATTATATGAACTAAATTAAATTACTGATTAATTTTATTAATCATTTTTAAAATTTATTTCATAATCTTATTAATTTCTAAAAGAATATCATCATCATTAAAATATAAATATCTTGCTGTTGTATTAATATTTGCATGTCCTAATGTTTTTCTTACAATTTCAATATTTGCATTATTCTTTAATAAATTAGTTGCAAAACTTCTTCTTAGACCATGGGGAGTGATACATCTATCAAAATATTGAGAACTAACTTTTTTGATTATTTCATTTATTTGTTTAATTGTTATTAATTTATTTTTACTGTTAATAGCAATCCGGTTTGCTTTCCAATTACCTAAAAGTTCATTTAAATAATTAGTTATAAAAATTACTCTTATTTTATTTCCTTTTCCTTTTATTCTTAACTTATTTCCTTCATAAATTTTGTTTTTATTAAACTCTAATAATTCACTAACTCTTATTCCTGTTAAGAACAAAAAAGAAAAAATTAATCAATTTCTTTTTTCTAGTCTTGTTTTTAAAACAATATTATTTTTAACATGCTCATATTCTAATAAAGTTATAATACCTCTATTGCTTTGTTGAATTCTTGGTAACTTAATATCTTTACATTGATTTAATAATGTTCATCTTTTCTCAAATCTAAATATTGATAATATTGATGCATAAATTAATCTGGTACTATTGGCTTGATGATTTTTAGAATATTTATTTAAGTATTTAACAAACATTGTTTTATTTGGTTTTTTTCCATTTAAATAAGTTTGTCATTTTTCATATTCCCTTAGATAAATACTAATTGTGTTTTTTGATAAATTTTTACTTTTTAAATAGTTTGAATATTTCATATTAATTTCTCATTTCTGTGTATTTTTAATTAAATACACAATTTTAATAATAATTTGAAAAGTTAAATATTGCAAATACCAATTTAATAATTGTTATTTATACTATTAAAATTTGATAAATCCCACAATCAAATATTATTTACTCTTTAATTCTTCAAAAGCTGCAGAAGCAATCATAGCCCCATTATCAGTAGCATATTTAATTTGAGGTATTAAAGCATTTTTATGTAATTTTAAAAATTGTTCTCTTAAATATTTGTTGGCACTTACACCACCTGATAAAATTATAGATTTTGGTTTATATTCATTAATAGCTGATTTTACTTTAGATATTACAAAATCAATTATGTGTTTTTGAAACATTGTAGCTAAATCTAACTTATTAACATTTGAATTTTTAGATAAATTCAATATTTGAGTTTTATAACCACTAAATGAAAAATCAAATTTTGTTTCTAATTTGGGATCTACTAACTTAATGTTTTTTATTTCTTTATTTTTATTTTCTTCAAATATTTTGTCTATTTTAGGACCGCCAGGAAATTCGTTAAATAAAACTCTAGATACTTTGTCAAAAACTTCTCCAGCAGCATCATCAACTGTTTGTCCTAGTAATATTTTTGATTGTGAATCTTTTAATAAATACAAGTTGGTGTGCCCTCCAGATATTACTAGAGCAATGGCAGGATATTTAATCACATGTTCATTATCTAATAAAACAGAGAAAATATGACCATACAAATGGTTTACTGGTATTAATGGTTTATTGATTGATTTGCTCAATGCATGAGAAAATAATTGTCCCATTTGAAGTGATCCTATCAAACCTGGCTTTTCTGTATATGCAATGTAATCAATTTCTGATAGATTACATTTAGTTTTCAATTCTTCCAAAAGAATATAATAATTTTGAAAATGCTCTCTTGATGCGATTTCAGGAATAGTACCACCATATTTTTTATGAACATCAATTTGAGACATTTTTAAAAAAACCAAAACATTTTGATCTTCAACTAGTGATATAGATGTATCATCATGCGATGATTCAATACCTAGTATTTTCATTATTTTTTAATTTCTCCTATTTGTGGTTCTGAAGCATATATTGGTTTGATTTGAGAAAGATTTTCTTGTATAAAAATATCTAAATATTTATCAAAATTATTGAATATATCCTTATAATCAATTTGAACTTCTTTATGTTTTTTATCAACAATAGATATTTTATTTGGTTCTAAACAATATGATTTATTTTTTGTAGCTGAAATATAAAATTTTTTTAAAAAAAATAATTTACTAGATTTATGTTGTTTAGAAAGAATTTTATATGTATTAGATGCAAATAATTTTATATTGCTATTCACTTGTGCCATTGTTCTTATATATAAAAGTGCTATTCTAGAACCTGTAAATGATCCTGGACCTAGATTAACATAAATATTCTTTATTTCACTAAAATAAGGTAAATTGTTAAAAAAATTAATAATTTCTTCTACTTTATACTTTGTTTCAACATGACATGTATATATATTATTTTTATTATTATCAAATACTGCTGCTGCAAATATTGATTGTGATGAATCTATAAATAATGTCATGCTATTCCTTTCATGTAATTATATATTTTCTTTTATTATCATCAACATAAATAATTTCTATTTGAAAACCAAAATCAAATTTTTGAGATAATTTTTCAGGTCATTCAATTATTATTAATTTATCTTCAAAATAATCTTCAAATTCTTCTAGATTTTGACCATCCATATTATAAGCATCAATATGAACAAATTTATCATACACAAACATTTTATTAAATGATGGTGAAACTACCTTTTTATCTTCTTTTAAGAAGTTCGCTATTGCTTGAACTAATGTAGTCTTACCTGAACCTATTTCCCCTTTAAGAAAAATGAATCTTTCATTAATATCAATAGTTAAATTAACTATTAATTGGGCTATAAAATCTATTTCATTTAATGATTTTTCAAATTCAATAAATGATTTTTTTTGTTTCATAATTATCTATATTGACCCTTTTTAATTGCTAATAATTTTTTTTGTTTTTCAATTTCTGATTCAATTGCCTTAAAAAAATCTTGTTCTTGATTTTTTTTAATCAACAAATATTTTATTCTAGCATGTGATTTTAAAATTTTATCTCTAATAGCTTGATTAGTTATTCTATTATATAAATCTAAATTTTGCAATTTAGATTTGCTTGATTTAAATTTAAAAAATCAAATAATGGAGATTGTAATACTATATAATGGTAACAACCATATGATAGAAGATATAATTATTGAAGTTTGTCTATCTAAAATTGAAGTAAATAACATAACAAAACAAACAACCATTGCTATAAGTAGTGTAACAATGTTCATAATTAGTGTTTGCCTCATTAAATAACGATAATAAAGTACTGTTTGAACTTTCATTTTATAATTTTTTTAATTTGAATGTTCCATCATCATTTCTTATAAAATCACCAGCTACAGTTAATAATTTATATGTTTCACCTTTTTTATCTGAAATTATTTCATCAAAATCTTTCATTGTGTTTTTTGCTCATTCTGGAGATAATTCTTTTTCTACTTGCTGAAATAATTCATCAAATGTATATTCTTCAGAATTTGATTTTTCCATATAGTTTTTTAGTACATTTAATATTGTTTTCATATTACATCCTTTCAGGTGCTGATATTCCTAATAATTTTAACCCAATTTTTATTATATTACCACAAGCAATTGATAAGCATAATAATTCGTTTTCTCTATTGGTCCCAATAATTTTAGAATTTGAATAGAAAGAATTGAATTCTCTGGCTAAATCAATTAGATATTGAGATAATAAATGAACTTTATAATTATTAGATATTTGAATAATTAATTCAGGAAACTTATTCATTAAATTAATTAAGCTAAATTCAGTATCTTCATAATGTAAATTATTTAAATCAATTTTATCTTTGATATTAGATTTAACCAACAATTGACATATACGGGCATGAGCATATTGAATAATAAAAATAGGATTGTCATTAGTCTTTAAATTAGCTAAATCTAAATCAAATTCTATTGATGAATTATTTGATCTATTAACTAAAAAGAATCTTGTTGTATCTCTTCCAACTTGGTCAACTAATTCTGACATAAATAGAGATGTACCTTTTCTTTTAGACATCTTCATCTCTTGTCCATCTTTAATTAATTTAACCAATTGAATAGTTATGATATGCAAGATATCTTTATAACCTTGCAATTCTAATGCTGCATCAACTCTTTTAATATATCCAATATGGTCAGCACCTCAAATACCAATTAATTTAGATGGTATAGGTTCTCTAGTTGCCTTAATTTTATGGTAAACTGTATCTGATAAAAAATATGTTCCCTCTCCATTTTCTTTTACCAAAACACGATCTTTATCATCACCAAATTTAGTTGTTTCTAATCACTTAGCTCCATTTTTCTCATAAATACCACTTAATGTTTTTAATTGTTCATCAATTAATCCACTAGTATATAATGATTTCTCTGAAAATCATATATCAAATTCAACACCAAGATTTTTTAAATCAATTTTTATTTTATCTAACATTATTTTGACAGATATTTCTTTAATTTCATTTTTACAAGTATCATAAGGAACATTTAAATATTTACCACCATATTCATCAATGATTTTTTTGGCTCCTCAAACAATATCAATACCACTATATGAATCCTCAGGCAATTCCATATTAACACCTAGTTCTTGATGATATCTAACATAAATTGATATAGCTAGTCTGTCAATTTGATTACCATTGTCATTAATGTAATATTCTCTTATAACATTATATCCAGCATATTCTAATATATTAGATAATGAATCACCTAGTGCTGCACCTCTTGCATGAGCCACATGCAAGAAACCTGTTGGATTGGCAGACACATATTCATTATTTATTGTTATGTTGTTTTTTTGTTGTTTACCAAATTCATTATTTAAATAAATATCTTTAACAATATTTGAATAATGATTTGGATTTAAATAAAAATTAATGAAACCAGGTCCCATTATTTTTATTTCTTTAACACCTACACTTTCCTTGTTAAATTTATCAATTATTTTTTGAGCTATATCTGTGGGTGGTAATGATAATTTTTTAGAACTAACTAAAGCAACATTTGAAGTAAACTCACCAAATTCAATATTTGTAGGTTTTGTTACACTAAAACTGCTTTTTTCTCATCCATATTGTTCAAAAACTTTATTTATTTCTTCAAAGATTTTATTTTCCATTTTTTAAATTCTCTATCTATCATCTTCAACAATATAAAAAACTTGATCATCAATTCAAACGGTTGAATTTGCTCATATTTTTGAATTTCTTTTTAAACCAGAAACATTGTCAACTCTTATATCATGAGATTTAACAAAATATTTAGCTTGACCACCAGTATCAATGATATTTAATTTTTTTATTAATTGACCTAGTTTTATAAATTTACCTTTTATTTTTACTTTCATATCCTCAATCCTTTCTATGAAATCATAGGACTTATAATTTGTTTGTTTAGTTTTTTATCATCATTTATCATGATTGGTTTATATGAATCAATCAAGTGTATATTTATTTTATCATTAAAAATATTTATTGCTTCTTTTAAATATTTGTAATTTAATGTAATAGAAATTTCTTCACCATTATATTCGTATTCATCTTTTGAGATAACTACATTGGCTCGACCAATTTTATCTGTGTTTGTAATAATGTTTATTTTTTCATTATTTATCACTAAATTCAATTTATTATAAGAATCACTCCCAGAAGCAAAAACTGCTTTGTTTATTGCATTGTTTAAAATTGTTTTGTTAATTGTTAATTTTTTTGAATATTGAATATTAAATATACTTGAAACATCTTTATATGGAGCATCAATAATTTTTGATTGAAAATTTGTTGTATTTTTAATCAAATTTATTTTATGTTCATTCACATACAAAGTAACTTCACCTTCAATGTTGCTAGGTATGAAATTTTTAATATTTTTATTTGTTACTGTTACATCAAATGTGATGTTTCTATCATCCTTGATTTCTACAATTTCTTGAGCTAATCTAAAACTATCTGTTGCTGTAACATGTAATTTACCTTTTTCATATTTTAGATTAATTCCAGTTAAGATCATTTCCTCATATGTTTGAGATGAAGCAAATATCACTCCTTCAATTGCATCTCTTAGTTTTTTTGAATCTAAAATAATTTTTTCGCCATAAAGAGAAAAATCTATAGATGGATACTCATCTTCTTCAATTAAATTTATTTCATATCTATCATTTTCATTTTCAATTATTAATACTTTATTTTCTACATAAAATAAAATTTTATTCTCACATTTTTTAACAATGTTTATAAACATATTAGCAGGAATTAAAAGATTACCTATTTTTTCAATTGATATTATTTTGTCTATTTCTATTTTACTTTCAATTGAAAAATAACCATTAGAACCTTTTATAATAATCATTTTGTCTAAAACATTTATATAAAAATTTCTTAAATGAACATAAATGTTATTTGAATCTATTGCTTTAGACACATCTTCTAAGTGTTTTATTATAACTTTTTTTTCAATTGTGAATTTCATCATTTACTATTTTAATATAAATTTTAGTTATATGTTTATTAATAGTTTTAATAATAAGTAGTGTTATTTTTGTGGAAAACTTATATAAAGTTTAGTTTTTAGGAACAATAAATGTGGAAAACTTGTTAAAAAAAGTAATAAAAAACCACCAAACACAACACTTCTCGATATGGCTGCTTTATTTCTAACCTGACCAAGTTACAAGGTTGCTGTTTTGATGGCATTCAAATTATACCTAAAATTAAACAGGTTTTTTTAATGATTTAAACATATTTGTTTTATAAACTTCAACACCTGGTTGATTGAATGGATTAATTTCTAATAGATATCCACTAATTGCTACTGCTCTTTCAAAAAATGTAACAATAGCACCAAATGATTCTTCTGAGTAGTCTTCAATCAATATGTGGATGTTAGGTACTTTTCCAACAAGTGAATGAGCGTCCATTGTAGCTTCGAATGCAATATTATTAATTTCGTGAACTGATTTACCTGCTAAGTAATTTAATTTGTCTAAATCATCCTCTTGTGGTAATTCAAAAACTTTAATATCATATTTTGGTTTTTTAACAGTAATTACTGTTTCAAATAAAATTTTTGATCCTTCTTGAATAAATTGCCCTAATGAATGCAAATCAGTTGTAAATAAAGCAGAATGAGGTAATAAAGCTTTACCATTTTTACCTTCTGATTCTGCAAACAATTGTTTTCATCACTCTAAAAAGTATTTGTGAGCACTTTCATAAGAAACTAACATTTCTACAGGTATTTTTTTCTTTGTATGCAAAATATATCTTGCTACTGCATATTGATAAGCAATATTAGCTGATAGGTCACTTGAACCATAAACATCATTTGCAACTCTTGCCCCTGCAATAATTTTTTTAATGTTTATTCCTACACAAGCAAAAGGAAATAATCCTACAGGTGTTAACACACTAAATCTACCACCTACATCATCAGGTATTACAAATCTTTCATATCCTTTTTCTTCTGCTAATTCTAGTAAAACTCCTTTTGATGAGTCTGTTGTAGCAAAAATATAATTTTTAGCATTATTAACACCAATTTTGTCTTCTAACATTTTTTTAAACAACCTAAAAGCAATAGCTGGTTCTAATGTTGTTCCTGATTTAGAAATTACATTTATAGCAAACTTTTTATTTTCAACATATCTAAGTTTTTGAACTAAACTTGTTGAGGAAATAGATTCACCAACAAAAATAACTTCCATTTTTCTTTCATTTCCTGGAAGCTCTCCTAAAATAAAATCAATACCAGCTTTTACACCTAAATATGAACCACCAATACCAATTACAACTAATGTTTCTATTCCTTCATTTTGAAGTTGTTTAGCAATTTTTTCCATTCTTTCTACATCTTTAGAATTGATGTTATTAGGAAGATCTTTTCAACCTAAAAATGCAGAACCTTCTGTTTCAAATTTTTCCATTTTTTCACTAATTTTTTTAACTTTTTCTGAATAACTTAAAATGTCTTTTAAATCTAAATCAGCTTTATTAAAATTTATTTTTATTTCTTTCATTTTTTAATCTCCTCATTTGTAAAATTGAATAGGTTTTGGAATTTATTTTCATTAGGGTCTTGTTCACTAAATTTAAATTCGAATGGAGTTCTTAAAAAGTGTGTTTTATTTTCTTTGAAAGAAAATACTAAAACACCATTATCTTTGACCTCTTTTAGTGTCAAGTAAATGATGTCATCTATTTTTATTATCGAATTAATGTCATTAACAAAATAATCTGAGATTTCATTGATATAAATTATTCCTATTTTTCCATCAGCAGTTTCTACTTTAAAATAATTTTTAGCAATAAAATTAACTTTACAAAGAAACACTAAACCTATTTTATTTTTGTCAATATTTTCCATTCCACTTTTATTTTATAACTTATACAAAAAAATTAATTTATTTTTATACCTTTATGTTTATCAATATCAAAAAAACCTTCACTAAATTTATTTTTTAATCTAAAAATAAGTTGATCTATAACTCTAGAATTATCATTATTATCTACACCATAAATTTTTTTGAATAACTTTTTCTTAGAAGTGTAATTATTTTTTTTATTAAATTCTTCTATTAAAATTGATAAGACTTCAAATTCTTTACTTGTTATTTTAACTTCTTTAGTATTTATTATAACTTTTCTCTTTATTAAATCAATAATCACACCACTTCTCATTAAAACTAGTTGGCTATGACTATCATCTCATCTTCTCCTTAATAAAGCAAACAATTTTCATCTTAAATATTTTTCCTTATTTTCTTTGTCTGTATAATATAAATCACTTGTGTACATAATATCATCAACACCATTTTTGAAATATTTAACATCATCATTTTCTATTTGTTCTTTGAATAGAACCAATTTAAAATCCTTATTTAAATCATGTAATTTAGAATAAAAATTTCAAGCAAATATGTACTCATATTTTTTAATGAAATCAACAAAAAAATAATCAACTTTTTCTTCATTATTAATTCGCAAATTTGATGAATTATTTTTAATTGAAAAATTATCAATATAAGAAACATTAATATTTAAATAATCAGATACATAATTAAATATATTTTTGAAAAAAACAATATCAGAATCAGGTTTTAAGATAACTTTTATATTGATTTGTTTTTTAGTTATAAATTCATTTTGAATCATTATAATAATCAAATATATTATATATAATATCTAACTTAAATGAGTTTAAAAAAAATAACAGGTATTGTTTTAAAAATATTTGAAAAAGATGATTCCTCAGCAACAATTAAAGTATTAGGTAAAGATGGTATTATTTTTTTATTAGTTAAAGGCTATTTTAAAAAAGAAAGTAAAAATAAATCTAATATTTTTTTAGGTTCTATATCTGAATTTGAGTATTTTGAAAATTATGGAAAAAACAATTACTTTTTACTTAAAAAAGCAACTATAATAAATTTTTTTAATTATACTGATCCTGTATATAAGAATATATTAGAAGACTTATACAATATACTTCAACAAGTTGAAAGTCCTAACAAGAATTTTTATAATACATTTCAAAAATATTTACAAGAAGAAGACTACTACTATAAAAATTTTTTATTAACTTATTTATTGAATTTAACTTTAAAAACAAAGGGTAGAGGCTTAAATAATTGCATATGCTCAATTTGTTCAAGATCGAATGACTTATATTGTATCGATTTATATGAAGGGGGTATGTTATGTTATCAACATAGAACTACAAATGATGTAATTACCAATATTGAATATTTAAAGGCATTTTATTATCTAGGAAAAAGTTTTGATGAATATAAATTAAATTCTAATGAAGAAACAAACAATTATTTGTTAAATATGTTAAAAGAATTTAATCTAAACTAGATTCAATATATTTTATTATTGTCTTAGTTACATAATTAAAATTATCTTCATACATTAGAATATGCTTGCTATTAGGAACTTCATTTGCTGTTATTTTATTTTTTCTTTGTATTTTTCTTAATAATTTATTACTTGACATTATGTCATTTTCACCTTGTCAATAGTAAATAACAGTTTTAGGTTTTTTGTGTAAAAACAATCTTTTTATTTTTAATGATGCCTTTCAAATTGATATTTCTTCAGAAGTTGAACCTTTGGTATTTATATCAAGTTCATTTATTTTCATTAGAAATTTAGAATTTGTTAATTTGGGATAATCTACTTTTGCTGAATATAAATAATTTCATCCAAATAGGAAACACAAAAATACTCTTGTGAATATAATTATTTTTTTTGCTTTTCTTTCTTTCATTATATCTCTTGGATGAAATGGAATGGATCAACAAAATATACCATCCACTTCATCATATTTGTATCCATACAAAGATGTATATAAACCACCCATAGATTCCCCGCACAAAAATATTTTTTTATATTTTAATTTCAAGCAATCTATAACATTTTTTATATCTTGAACATGTTTTTTCGGTCTAGTTGATGCTTTTTGATATGAATTCTCATGTCCTCTAGATTCCACAGAATAAAAATCATATTCATTCAATTTACTTAATAATGGCTTTACTAATTTACTTTTTCCATTTAAACCATGATAATAAACAATTGCAACATCATTTTTTTTTGTTCCTTTTCAATATAAACATGCATATTTTTGTTTTTGAATTTCTAAAACTCTTTTTTCCATGTTGCACCTTATAACATTTTGGTCATATTTGATATATGATATGGCAGAGGTTAGAGGAATCGAACCCCTACAAGCAGGTTTGGAATCTGCAGTACTACCATTATACTAAACCTCTTTTTACTTTAAATTTTTCATTATTAATTATAAACTTATTATGTAATTCAATGTTAATACTTATTATTTAATTTTAATTTAATTCATAGATATAAATGACCACGCAATTAATAATATTTTTATTTGTTGAAAAATCAATAAATTTTATTTTTTATTTTTTGATAATTAAACATTTATAATATTGTTTTTTATATTTTTTTATAAATGATAAAAAATAAAATTGGAGTTAAATATGTCTAGAGGAAAGATAAAAATGAGATTAGGTTCTTATATTGCAATTGCTATTACAACATTAATATTTTTTATTGCTGCTTGAATATTAGGTGGTTCTATACCTAGTGACAATAGCAATAATATTGTATGAGGAATTGTTTCAGCATTAATTTTTGTAGTGTTAATATTGCAACTAATATCAATTTCTATAAGAATGCTTATTTCATCTATTAGAAAACTTATTAGTTTTAGAAAAGAGAAAGGATTGTGAAAAATACTTACTCTTTGTTTTGGAATTGGATTAACATTATTTGCAGCCTTAATTATTCTATTTGCCATAGTTTGAATAATATTTGTTATTAACAATGGATTAACACAAAATAATGGTGAAGGTTTTAATGGATGATGTGACAATCAAGTAAATACATTAAAAGTGTTTATTATGGGTAACAAAAGTGCAACTTTAAGCAATGCACCATTTGGTTTATTTGTTACAACTTTCATATTTATTCTAATTTGATCATGTGCTGGAATAGTATATGAAATTCTTAAAAAAATCTTAGGCGGAAATAGAAGAAAAGAAGAAGAACCAGTTCAAAACTAATATTAAGTTTTTAAAAACAGATATAAAAAATATCTCACTTAGGAGATATTTTTTTTATTCATTTTCATTAAAACTATTTACTAATTCTTTAGCTTTTGCTAATTCAACACTAAAGAATGAAGTTACACCACGTTTTTGCATTGTTGCACCAAATAATGAATCAACTCTAGACATTGTTCCATGACGGTGAGTAATTACAATAAATTGAGTATCTTTTTTTAATTTTTGCAAGAACTCAGCAAATCTTACAACATTAGCTTCATCAAGAGCTGCTTCTACTTCATCTAAAATACATAGTGGTAATGGTTTAGCTTTTATGATTGCAAATAATAATGATATTGCAATTAAAGATTTTTCTCCACCTGAAAATAATTTTAGATTTTGTACAGATTTTCCTGGTGGTTGAGCTTTAATATCAACTCCAGACTCTAATGGATCATTTGGATCTACTAAGAATATTCTTGCTTCACCACCACCAAACATTTCTCTAAAGACATTATTAAATTCTTTATTAACAATATCCATAGTATCATTAATTCTTGTGATAATGATTTTATCCATCTCAGAGATTGCTTCATTAATAATTTTTTTAGCTTCTTCTAATTCAACTTTATCTTTATAAATATCATCATGTCTAGTTTTAATTTCTTGATACATTTGAATAGCATCTAAATTAACATTACCTAGTTCAGAAATTTCTGTTTTTAATGTGGACACAATATGTCTTGCTTCATCAACAGGGATATTTAATCTAAATTGTTCTCTTGCAGAATCAAAAGTTAATTGATAGTGTTCAGATAAACGTTTAGTTGCATCATTGATATAGAAATCAGCTTTAGTTTTTTCTGTAGCTTTATCAGAAAATGATTCAATAATTAAACGTAATGATTTTTCAAAATCTTTTTTTGATACTTGAATTTGATTAATGTCATTAATCAATTTCTCTAGTTTATCTTTTTTAGATTTTATTGTTGCAGTTAATATTGATTTTTTACTTCTTGATTCATTTAATTCAGTATCTAATGATTGAATATTTTTTTCATCAAATTTTTCATTTGAATTTGATTCATATTCTATTTTCAGTGAAGAGAATTTTTCTTTTAAACTAACCAATTTTTCATTATTTTTTACAAATTCAATAGTCACTTGATCAATGAATGATTGTCTTTCACCTTTTAAGCTTTCTAATTTAGAAATATCCTGATTAGCAAGAACAACAATTTCTTCTAATTGAGGAATAATTTTTTTAATTTGTTCAATTTGATTTTCAATGCCTAGGATATTTGATGTTTGTTTTGTACCACCGGTCATAATACCACCAGGTCTAATAAGATCACCATCTAATGAAACTACCAAATATTTTTTATCAACAATATGAGATATTTCATTTGCAACATTAATGTCTTCTACCACAATAACATTACCTAATAAAAAATCAACAAGAACATTAAATTTACTATCAATACTTACTAAATCAGAAGCAATTCCAATAAATCCAGGTTGAGATTTGATTCTAACTAAATATTCAGATTTAATTTCTTTAGGACTAATAGATGATAAAGGAATAAATGTAGCTCTTCCTCCATCATTATTTTTTAGGAATTCAATAATTTTTACAGCAACATTAGAATCATCAACAACAATATGTTGAACAGCATTTTGTAAAATTGAATCCATTGCTGAAATGTATTTTTCAGGTATTTGTATTAAATCTGCAACTGTACCATGCATTTTATTTTTAAATAAAGAAGCATTATCTAGGACAGTTTTGGTACCTTTAAATAAATTAGATTTAGAATCTTTGTAATCATTTAATACATCTAATTTTGATCTAGCTTTCATTAATTTTGTTTTAGAAGAATTTTCTCTCATTCTTAATTCAGCAATTTGCATTTCAATTTTTTCAATTTCTCTTCTCTTATTAGCTAAATCATTTGAAGTATCTTCTTTTCATTTTTCAGAATAGTTAATTTGTGATGATAAAGATTCTAATTCCTTTTTAATTGCAGCTATACGTTCTTTTGTAGCTGAAGAAATTTGACCAGAAATAATCATTTCTCTTCTCACTTCTTCATTTTTAAATTGAACTTCAAGGTTGTGTAGCTTTTCATTGATATTATCTAACTCTTTTGTTAATTCAATTACTTCATCATCCAATTGTTTTTTATATTCTAAATTATCATCTAATTTTTGTTCATTGATTTGAATTTTTTGCTCTAAGTCTTCTTTGGTTTCTTGAAAACCATCAATTTCATTTTTTAATATTTCTATTCTTTCCTTATACATTAATAAATCATGAACTAATAATCCAACTTCAACATCTTTTAGCTCTTGAGATTTAGCAATATATATTTGAGCTTTTTCAGATTGCTTTTCTAATGGTCTTAGTTGTTTTTCTAATTCCTCAACTACTGTATTAACTTTATCTAAAGCTTCTGTAGTTTTTTCCAATTTTCTTAATGCTTCTATTTTTCTAGCTTTGTACTTAGAAGTACCAGCAGCATCTTCAATTATCCCTCTTCTTTGTTCAGGTGTTGCTTGAGCAATGTCACTAACAGTTCCTTGAGAAATAATAGCCAATGAAGATCTTGATATTCCTGATTCAAAAGCAATATCTCTAATATCTCTAAATCTTGCTACTTGATCATTAATATAGTAAACATTATTTCCCTTTCCTCTTTCTAAAACTCTAGAAATAGTAAAAGTTTTGTGTGGAATTGATACTTCACCATCACTATTGTCAAATGTTAATGTAACAATAGACTTATCCATTGGCTTTTCAGTTTTAGAACCTGAAAAAATTACATCTTCCATTGAATCACCACGTAATGCTTTAGAAGACTGTTCACCTAATACTCATTTTATAGCATCATTAATATTTGATTTACCAGAACCATTAGGTCCAACAATTCCAACAACTCCCCCATTAAAAGATAATGAAATTTTATCAGCAAATGATTTAAATCCTTCAGCTTCTACTTTAATTAATTTCATGTTTACCCCACAATTATTATTGCTTATATTATAAACAATAAAATAAACATATTTTATTTATGGTATTCTTATTTTTAATATGATTAAATACTCAATTATTATTCCTCATTTTAATAGACCAGACATAATTATGAATACCATTAATTCTTTTAAAAAACTAAAAAATAAAGAAATAATCATTGTTGATGATGTTTCTACTGCTGAAAATTTAGAGAAATTAAAAAATAATATTAATAACATAAGAAAGAAAGAGAACATAATTTTATATTCTTCTAAGGAAAAATTATATCTATCTAAAGCAAGAAATATTGGTCTTGAACTGTCTAAGGGAGAGTGAATATATTTTATTGATGATGATGATGAAGCAAGAACTAAATTCATAAAATTTTTAAATAAAAACAAACTAAATACAAAAATAAATGTATATAGATTTCCTAATATTGAAAAAATAAATGGAAAATTTAAAGGTATGATTTTAAAATATTTTCCATGAAATAATAAATATTCACCACAAGTTTCAACATTTATGTTCAATAGAAATTTTTTAATTGATAACAATCTAAAATTTAATGAAAATATAAAATATGGTGAGGACCGTTATTTTCAAATGGAATTAATGAATTTAAATACCAAATTTAAATATAAACATATATTTTCATTTAATTACAATTTATATTTGAGTAATAATTCAATGATGAGAGCAAAAAAAGAAAATTGTGAAAACAATCTCATTTGTGTTGATTTAGCACTAAAATCTAAATTTAAAAATAAAAGAGTTTTTTCACTAGAAATGGTTGTTTATGATTGATTTTCAGTATACAAACAAGGTTTTTACAACGATAAAAAAGAATCACTAAAAATATATAAAGAATATATAAAAAGAATAAATCCTAACTTTGATATTTGATTAAAAATGGATAGTGCAGGTAAATTTTTATATTTATATTATTTAATTTGTAAATAATAAATAAAAATAGTTAATCATTTTCAATTACACCTTTTAATTTATTCATAGAAATTATTGCATATTTAATTCCTTGTAGTCCCTTTGCTGAATTCTTTACTCCACCAAATGGAAAAACATCAGGTCCTCTTGAAGGAGCTCTATTAATATTAACAGTACCCACTTCTAGATATTTACTAATTCTTTTGGCAGAATCTATATCTTTTGTAAATATTGATGCTTGTAAACCATATTCTGATTTATTATGAATATCTATAGCTTCTTCAATATTGTGGTAACTAATGATTGGTAAAACTGGCCCAAATTGTTCTTCTCAAGCAATTCTACAATTTAAATTAACATTGTATAATGCAATTGGATAAAGAATATTATTTTTTTTCTTTATTTCTTGATTAGTTTTAGCATTATTTTTATATGCATCTAATAATAAATTTAAATTATACTTAATGGAATTATCATCAATCATTTCAGTTATATCATAATTACCCAATGCAGCTGAACCAACTGTTAATTTACTTATTTCTTGATCAATATGCTCAACAAGTTCATCTTTAATTTTTTGATCTACTAAAACACGTTTAATGCCAGTACATCTTTGACCATTATATGAAAAAGAACCAGCAACAATCCTTTTAGCTGTTTCTTTTAAATCTGCATCCTTTAAAACAATAGCTGCATCTTTTCCGCCTAATTCAAGAATTACGGGAATAAAAGGATTTTTTTCTGCTATTTTTTTACCTATTTTTGTTGAGCCTGTAAATGAAATCATATCTATATTTTTATTTTCAATAATATAATCTCCTATTTCAGAACCTTTACCAATTACACAACTTACTTCACCATTAGTAAACCCTGCTTTGCATAGAAGTATACTTATGTATGCGCCTAAGCACGAACCTTGTGTAGAAGGTTTATATACAACTGTATTACCAGAAATTAATGCAGGAGCCAATTTAGATATTAATAAATTCAACGGATAATTAAATGGACTAATTGCCAGCACCACACCTAAAGGTTCATAAGTAAAATAACCAGTTTTACCTTTAATATTATGAATTGATTCATCTATAATTAGTGGATTATTCATTATCTTTTCATATTCAGAAATTGTTTCTCTAATATATTCAACTGTTCTATCAATTTCTTCAATTGAAGATCTCTTAGATTTTGCTATTTCTCATACCATAAGGTTAGATATTTCATCTCAATTTTCCTTTAGCAAAATAGAAAACTTCAATAATTTTTCTTTTCTAGAAGCAAAGGAAGTCTCTCTATATCTATAAAATGAATTTTTAGCATGATGGAACACTTCATCAATTTGATCTTTTGTTTTAAGTCTGGGTATAGAACCAATAATTTGATTGTTTATTGGTGAAACAATATTCAGTACATCATTAAAATCATCAATAATTTTATTTCCAACCAACACTTTAAATAATTTACCTTCCATAATAACTAGGCCTCCATATTAGAATATATGCAAATAAATTTTAACTTAAATACTTAATGAACAAATTAACTATTATTTTTAAAGATGATTTTCTCAATATTATTTTGAATTGATTTTTCTTCTAATTCACTTAACATATCTAATTCATTTTCTAATTTAATTGCCATTTCTTCATGAGGTTTTGTCACAGGTTTAGTAGGAGCAAATAATTCACATGTTTCACATGCTTTAATTATTGAAATGGGAAATAAATTAAATTTTTCAGACTTTCTTATTGTTTCAATTTTATCATTAGTCAGAAGAGGTTGATATACTGGTAATGATGTTTGACTATGAATTATTTTCATTGATTCTAATGTTTGAGAAGCTACTTGACCTAAATTCTCCCCATTAGAAATACCTAGACAATTGGTTCAGCTTGCAATTGTCTCAGCAATTCGATAAAAACTTCTCCTCATTAATATTATTTTATAACCTTGATTTGATGTTAAACCTATGTAATTCATTAAATCAGTATAGTTAAATAAATATAATTTAGATGTTATTTGATATTTAGTTATTTCTTCAACAATTAATTTTAATTTTTTTACTGTTAATTCATCAGTATGTGGTGGAGAAATGAAAGCTAAAAAATCAACTTTTACTCCTCTTTTTATCATTTCCAATGCAGCAACTGGAGAATCTATTCCCCCAGACAATAAATGAATTGTTTTACCACTTATTCCAACTGGCAAACCACCTAATCCATCAATTTTATTTCAAAATATGTATGAATAATCTTTATGAATTTCAACATTAATTTCTATGTCAGGATCTTTCACTTTTACAGATAAGTTACTATTTTTATTTAGTAGCAAAGAACCTAAATGATTATTTAATTCTAGAGAATTCATATTAAATTCTTTTCACTTTCTTCTACAATTTACTTTAAAGAATGAGTATTTATCTAAATCTAAACACAATAATGTTTTTTCTATGGATTCCAATGTAGAAGTAGTCTTTATAACAGAAGAGAAAGAAGAAATTCCAAATACATAATTTAAATTATTCATATTATCTTCACTATATGGGATAAATAATCTATCTATTTGAATGTCAATATCTGAGTGTTTTAGTAAACAAATGTGCTTTATGTTTTGAACTAATTTATTTACAAAATTCATTTTGTTTTTACCTTTTAATGAGAGCTCACCAAATCTAATTAATATTTTTTCAAACATTAGTTATTTACCTCTATAATACTTTCTATTAGTTTTTTTAATCCAGTCATATATTGACCATCTTTAATTAATTTTTCACTTTTCAAAACTTTGTCATCATATATATCATTAACTAATCTTTTATATGCATATTCTGTGTTAATTAAACTAAATGATTTTAAAATAACAACTTTTTTTAAGACATTATTAATGAAACTCACTATTAATTTAAATAATTCATCAACATGAGTTTTCAAAGTTTTTTCATCATATTTAATATTATCTAAAATGTAAGAATCTATTTTTTGTTTGTTTCTTTCAATTGAAAATATATTCTCATCATCTTCTTTTGTTAGTTTAATATTGAATTTCTTAATATCAGATAAACCGGATATATATATTTTCTTTAATCTATTATATCTCAAACCTTGGCTAATTCCTTCAGTATAAAATGAATCAATTATTTTGTCTAGTTCATTACAAGCATCAACAAAAGAACACATTAGCAAAAATACCTTTTTATAATGGTCTTGTTTAGATATATATGAGACATTTTTATTAACCATACTATCAGAATATGTCAAAATTGAAGATAATATAGTATTATTTAAATTTTCAATCTCAGATAAATTTGATTTTAAGTTTCAATAAAACATTTTATCAATGTGAACCACACTCTCGCAAGCAGCTTTTAATTCATTATATTTATTATTCAATAACCCTAGATATTTTCTAATTTGTTCTAGACCATTTGTTTTAAAAAAACTTCAAGCTCTCAGTTCTTGAGATAGAACTTGAACTAACCCGCTTAAACTTTTTAAATATTTTCTTGTTCAAAGATCTGCATTGTGTGTATCTAATTGATAAAAATGTCATTTTGCTTGCATTAATTCATCTTCAATATTTTTTAAATATGTATTTACATTTAAATTATCAAAATTAATATCAAATCTTTCTTTTAATGAATCAATATGTTTTTTAATTTTTAAATAATCATTATTATCAAATAAATATTTTTTCAAACTCTTATAGTGATTATCAAAAATTAGTAATTCAAATAACATTTTTTTAAATCTAGCAAAAGAACCAAATGTTTCTTCATCTTGCTTAAAATTATTTACACTTTCCTCTGCTTCACCAAGATATGTTTGGATTTTTTGCATTTTATCATTAATATTTTTTACAAAATCATCATTGTTAATTTCATTTAATCATTTTGTTATTTTTTCATCAATACTTTTGTAGATTTTTTCATACTCATATTTTTTTCTAGAAAATTCTATTATAGGATTAATGAATTTCAATGATTCTTCATTAACATTCTTCTTTATATCATTAAGTTTATTTTTTTCTTCTTCTACTTCAAAAACAATTTTTTTACATGAAAAAACTTTTGAATTTTTTAATCTATCTAATAAATCATTTTTTAATATTTCCAAATTTTTTATTTTTTCTTCAATAGTTATTGTTTGAGATGCAAATTGCTCCTTTTTTTTGTTTAAATCATCCATCTTAATGTCATTCAATTTTATTTGATCATTTGGAGAAGAAGTCATTTCTTCAATTAATGTTTTTTCTTGTTCTTGTAGTCTAACATCTACAGTACGCAAAACAGTTAATGTGTCAATATATGGCTCTTCTTTCAAAAAAATTTCTAATTCATCTAGATACTTTGCATATTTTTTTAGATACAATCATTTTAATGCAATAAAAAGTATTATTATTACTATGGGAATAGGTATAAGTGTTGATAATAAAATGGTACCAATTAAATTCATAATTATATAAAATTATACTTTTTAACTAAACATCTAATTTTAAAAATAATGGAATTAAATACTTGTGTATTAAACACTTAAAAATCACATTAGTAATCATTAGAACATTCTTTTTTAAATTTACTTATTCATATTATTTAGATATTAATCATGTGTATCTTTATAATTTTAAAAGATAAACTAAAAAAGTCATTTTATTCAATTGAAATAATTTTAGTAAAAAATTATAGTATCATTAAATTATGTCTAAAAATAATAAAAATAAAATTAAATTTGAAGAGCAATTTCCAACATTAGATGGTAAGATAATTTTTTTACAATCTTTTGACTTGATTAATTTACAAAAAGCAGCAAAAATAGGTAATATATCCGGTTCAAAATTAAAAAACAAGGATGAAGCCATTAAATCTATTTTGTCTTTTGATTTAAAAAATAAATTCATTATTTGTAGAAATATTTTTAGTAATTATGAAGAATATTCTAAACACAAAGTTAATGATAATGAAATATTAAGAACAATTGAATTTAATGCATATAAGGCTCGCAAGATGAAAAATTCAAAATTCAAAAAAATGAAAAAAATCAAAAATGAATTAACTAATGAGTTAGAAATAGCAAATTGACAAAATAATATAGATGATACACTAGATATTAATTATGAAAGTAATTTTAAATCGAGTGATTTAGAAGATAATAGAAACAATCATACTTTAGAGAAAACAATTAAGAAAATTTTAATGGATTCTAATTTTAGAAATAGAATAACAAAAACATTTAATTTTAATTCATCTAGGAAAAATTGATTATCCAGATTAGATAAAGAACTTAAAAGAGAACAAGAAGAGCACAAAATGAGAATGAATAATATTTGAGAATCATCAAATAAGAGACAAGAACATTTACAAGAGAGATATCTAAAAATTATTGCAGAAGAACTTAATTATATGAATATGGTTATGAGTGAATTAATAAAATTAAATACATACAATAGAAAGTTACATTCTAAATACAATTTGTTAACAGAAGAAAATTTATTTGAGACAACAAAAATTAATTTAAATTCAAAAAATAATATGGAAAAAAATATAAGAACAATTGCAACCACCATTTCATTAAAAATACCTAAGAAGGAATATTAATTATAGTCTTAAAATCCTAACATTTTATTGTGATATAATTAAATATCTAAAATATGGAAAACAATGCATTAACTAAATTAACTAAACAAATAGATCTAATACTAGAAACTATTCCTGGAATTGTTGGTTTTGCTCCAATATTTGATTATGCTGAAAATAATAATAAGACCACATGCAGCATTGTTGATCATAAAAACAATAATAATTTAGAAATATCTATTGGTATTATTATAAATAGAAATGTTGCTTCAAAGAATTTATCTAATGATATTTATAAAGCAATTAATTTTAGTTTCAAGAACAAAAAAAACTTGTATAGTCTAAAAAAATTAAACATATATATAAAAGGGGTTGTGTAAAATGGAAACTTTGAAAGTCACTAAACTAAAAAAAATTATTGAATCTGCTTCAAACAAATTATTTAATAATAAAGAGAGAATAGATGCATTAAATGTTTTCCCTGTACCAGATGGTGATACAGGGACTAATATGTCTTCTACATTTCAAAAAGCTATTCAAATAATTGAAAAGAATGATTTTAAATCAGTGGGTGAATTAATTGAAACAGTATCTAAAAACATGCTATTATCTGCAAGGGGAAATAGTGGAGTTATACTATCACAAATATTTAAAGGTTTTTCTAATGCATGATCTTCATTGAATGAATTAACTATAAATGATATTATTAAAGGATTTTCAGAAGCTTCTAAAACAGCTTATCAATCTGTTCTAAAACCTATTGAAGGGACCATTTTAACTGTTATTAGGGAAACTGCTGAAGGATTGGAAAAAATTAAAATAACAAAACACACAACAATGAGCAAAGTATTTGAATTTGCAGTTCAATATGCAAAAAAATCTCTTGAAAACACACCAAATCTCTTACCAGTATTAAAAGAAGTCGGTGTTGTTGATTCTGGTGGTGAAGGTTTATTAATGATATTGGAAGGTATGAAATCATCTATTGATGGTTATGATATTGAAATTGATTTAAATTCAACTAAACCTTTATCTGTTGTTTCTAATACTGAAGTTTATTCAGGTGAATTTGGATATTGTACTGAATTGATTATCAAGATAGAGAATGTAGAAAAATTTGTAAAAGACAAATTTGTTTCACAAATTGAAAAACTTGGTAATTCTATGGTCATAGTTAATGATGGTAATTTGTTAAAATTACACATTCACACTATTCATCCAGGTAAAGTTCTAAACACTGGTCAAAAAATTGGTGAATTCATGAGTGTTAAAGTTGAAAATATGACTGAGCAAGCAAACAATACCAAATCAAATGTTGAAGGTATTAAAAATTATGAAATGACTAGAGTTCAACCTACCAAAAAAAATGGAGTAATATCATGTAATGCTGGTTCTGGGTTCATTAACATTATGAAAGAGTTAGAGTGTGATTACATTATTGAGGGTGGACAATCAAATAATCCTTCTGCTCAAGACATTATTGAAGCTATTGATATTGTAAATGCTGAAAATATTATTATCTTACCTAACAACTCTAATATTATTCTTGCTGCTCAACAAGCATCAAAAATTAAATCTGATAGAAATATACAAATTATTCCAACTAAATCTCAAGTTGAAGGTATTACAGCAATAATGAATTATTCATCTGAATTAGATGTAGAAGATAACTTACAAGAAATTGAACAAAGCTTAAAAAATTTAACTGTTGGTGAAATAACTCAAGCTATTAAAGATACTAAAATAGATAATGTGAAAATTAAATTAGGTTCATATTTAATGATGATGAATCACAAAATTATTGGAACCAAAAAAGATGCAATTTCAGCTTCAAAAAGTTTAATTGACAAAATGATTAAAGCTAATAAAAAATGTCAATTATTAGTTATTTATTATGGAAATAATGTATCTGAATTAGATGCTAAAGAAATTGAAAAATATGTTTTAAGTAAATATGATGTAGAAGTTCAAATTCAAAATGGTGATCAATATATTTATGATTATATGTTTGGATTGGAGTAGATAATGGAAAAAACTATCATATTTGATGTAATGGGTAATGATAATGGGGTTAAAGCTGCATGTTTAGCCGCATATGATTTTGTTCATGCAAATATTGAGTATAAATTAATCCTTGTAGGAGATCAAAATGAAATTAAAAAATATTGTTCTGAAAATGAGCAAATAAAAATATTTCATAATCCTAATACTGTTTCTAAATCAACTGAAGATTTACTTGATTCATACAAAGAGGATAACTCAATGAATAGTGCTCTTAAACTATTAAAAGAACAAAAAGGTGCTGCTGTTTTATCTTCTGGAGATAGTGGCAAATACTTAGCTTCATCAATAATGATAGTAAAAAGATTACCAAACATAACTAGACCTGCCTTTATGTCTATAATTCCCACTATTCATCCAAGTAAAAAATTTATTTTATTGGATGAAGGTGCTAATTTAAATACTAATGAAGAATACCTTATTCAATGAGCTAAATTAGGTGCATCATTTTCAAAAAGTATTTTAAATGTAACTAGTCCAAAAGTTTCAATTTTAAATATAGGTACAGAATCATACAAAGGATTTGATTATCATAAAAAGGCTAATCAAATATTGAGATCATCTAATTTAAAATTTGAGTATCAAGGTTTTATTGAATCAAGATATTTACTTGAAGGAAAAGCTGATGTTGTTGTAGCTGATGGGTATAGTGGAAATATTGCATTAAAATCATTAGAAGGAACTGTTTTATCATTTACTAAATTATTAAAATCTAAAATAAATAAGAATTTTTGGAGAAAATTTTGTGCTTTTTTAATGCGTGGAGCTTTTAAAGAAGTAAAAGAACAATTGGATTATAGAAATGTTGGAGCTGCTTGAATACTAGGTGTTAATGGTATTGTTATTAAAGCACATGGTAATAGTGATGTTAAGGCTTATATTGGAGCGTTAAATCAAATTAAATCAGCCATTGAGTCAAATGCTCTGGAAGAATTTAAAAAATCATTGGAAAAATAAAGAATGAAATATAAACATAATTTAGAACCTCTATTTAGAATATTAGGCATTAAACCTAAAAGTATTAAGTTTTATTACCAAGCATTAACTCATAAAACTTTTTCAAATGAAAATAGAGAATTTCAATCTTATGAAAAATTAGAATTTCTTGGAGATTCAATTTTGCAAATGTACTCTAGTTTGTATATTTTTAATACATTTCCAAATGATTATGAAGGTACTATGAGTATTATAAGAGCTAATAATGTTTCTTCTGATTCTCTAGCAAAAATTGTTAAAAAACATAAAATAAATGCATTTTTAATATGCTCTAATAATGCTGATGAATTAATGAATAATAATAAAATATGCTCTGATATATTTGAATCTTTATTGGCTGCAATATATTTAGATTTAGGTGAAAAACAAGCATTAAAATTTCTAAATAATTTTCTTTTTAAAAATATCAAAACTAATCAGAATAATACTGAAAATTTAAAAGATCCTAAAACAAGATTGCAAGAATTATTACAGCCAATGTTTAAAAATCCTGTTTCATATGATTGTAAACAAAATAATAATATATGAAGTTGCAAAGTTACATGTTCCAATATAATATATGGCAAAGGACAAGGAAAAACAAAAAAAGAAGCAGAAATTAATTCTGCTAAAAATGCTCTTAAAAAATTTAAAATTTAATATTAATATCTTTTATTTTTTGATGAATTTTTTATAAATTATTCATCCTAAGAATGGGAATATTAATATGATTAAAATTGACATAAAAAATATTTTTGCATATAATTTATTTTTATTTCTAACCATTTCATCAATTTCTACTTGAGAAATTACTTCATTACCAAAGAATGATTGAATGTCAATTATTCTTTTTTTTCTATATATAGTGAAATAAATATGAAGCACTAATGTAATAATTAAAATTGAAATTAAAACAAATCCAATATTTTCAGGATTATTTGCAATAGCTTTTATTCAATCCTTAAATCTAAATATTCATCAATTAACATCTTTTAATCATCAAAATAAAAGTGTAAAAATAATTCCATAAAATAAAAAAGCTATAACTATCCAATTTTGTCTTGTTTGAGATTTAAATAATTTTAGATACATATTAGAAACAAATGGTGGCGTAAGTCTAGAGCCAGCTACTATAGACTCCCTATACAAATTAATTGAAATATTTAAATGTTTTGTATCTAAGATAACGCTAATTAATTTTCAACTAGCTAAAATAAAACTTATGGCTGCAGGTATAAATCAAAATTTATTAGTTTTCTCAAAGAAAATAGTAGATATAAGAATTATTCATATGCTAATAGCTAAAAGAATTGTTGATAAAAAACATATTAAGAAATTTTGTTTATTTTTTTCATGTTTAAATACTTTATAAATACCATTAGGTATTATCCCCTTTGGATCTCTAATGTATGAAGAATCTATTTTTTTTAAAGAAACTTTTTCAGGAGATTCAATAAAAGTAATTGTTCCAGTATTATAAATAGGTTTTAAATCCAACATATTAACTAACCTTCTACCTTTTCATCACTTACTATTTTACCTTTATTTAGAAAAATTTTTCTACTTGCATATTTAATCATATTTGGGTCATGAGAAACCATAACAATTGTAGTTCCATACTCCTTATTAATTTTCCGTAATAATTCCATTACAGCAACACTAGTATTTTTGTCTAAAGCACTAGTAGGTTCATCAGCAAATATAATATTGGCATCTTTAGCTATAGCTCTCATAATAGAAATTCTTTGTTGTTGCCCGCCAGACATTTGAGAAGGATATTTATTCATAACATCTAATAGATCAAATTCCTCAAATAATTTTTTAATATCAATATCTTTTTTGTTCTTTTGTAATATTGCTCCTGTTTCAACATTTTCATATCCTGTTATATTATTTAAAAGATGATATTGTTGGAATATAAATGCAACATTTTGTCTCCTAAATTTAGTTAACTGTTCATTTGATAAATATGGCAAATTTGTATTAGCTACAACAACATTCCCTAGTGTTGCTCTATCCAAACCAGACATGATATTTAAAAGTGTAGATTTACCACTACCTGATTTACCAAATAGAATTACAAATTCTCCTTTTTTAATATCAATATTTAAATTATTTAATATTTTGACTATTTTATTTTTTCCAACAATGTAATCTTTTGAAACATTTTTCAATTCAATAATATAACCATATCTATTATTTAAATTTATAAATCTATCTTTTTTTCTTTTTCTTTTTATTATCTTAATATACCTTCTATCAACAGTTATTATTTCCTGATTTGAACCATCATTATTTTTTTCACTAGAAAAATTATTATTGTTATCATATTTAAATTTTAAATCACCAGTATCAACAAAAAATTCTTCATAAGAATTATCATGAATGTAATTAGGGTTTACTATATTTTTTGACCTTTTGTATAGTTCCTTTATTTTTTTATTTCTTTTTCTAAAAATTTTTTGAAAAAAAATATTCATAATTTACACTCCTTTCAATAAAATAATTGGTTTTATTCTTCCTTGGATAATTCAAGAAATAAGACTAGTTATTACAAAAATAAATAATACAATACCTAATGTAGCTAGAATGTGTCAAAATGTTAAACTAATAGGAATTAAGATAGATGTAGTTGATAGCACTGCAGATAAGAATAATGGTATGAATAATCAAACAATTCCTATTGAAATTAATATAGATATTAAGACAATTGGTATGTATATTGAGAAAAACATCATTATTTTTTCCCTAGACATATAACCTAATATTCCAAAAATTGCTATGTTTCTCTCATTTTCACTAATAATCATTGATGAAATCATTATTAATATTGTTAATGATATTGCAAAAGAAATAACAATTATGATTATCATTCCTTTATTTGCAATAGAGGATGCATTCTCAATATATTCTTGTTCCATACCTTTTGAGGTTGCTGCTAAAAATGCTGATAGTAATGCATCATCACCATAAATATCAATAAATTTTTTAATAGCACTATTAGCTCTTTCAGTATTCAAATTATTTTCAGTTTGATCTATAGAACCAGAATTGAACACTAAATTCAAATTATTTAGATTTAAGAAATTGGAAATGATTTCATTAATTTGTTCATTATTATATTCAGGGAATATTCTTCTCACATTTGTTGCAAATAAAGATATATTGTCATTATAAGAATTTAAATTGTAAAAAATCTGTCTATATGTATTTATTATTTTTTGCTTTTCAGAATCAGTTAATCTAGAAATAGATGATGAATTTGAATATGTTATCTTATTATCTGCAGATCAATAACCATTATATGAATATAGTGGTAAGTTATTTTCAAGTGATATAGGACTTGAACTATCTGAAATTAAACCATTATATTCACTTGAATTTAGACCTAGAATTTTATTTGCTATTTCAATAGAAGTGGTTCATTCTTCATTAATATATGTCTCATTGATTCCTATTATTTTAAATTGAACAATTGTTTTATCACTTGAACTATTTAGATTTTCTTTTAATTTATTTTCAAATCTATTTTTAGTATTAGTTATTTCAAGACTTAAGGTATTTCCAATATTTAATTTATATTTTTGAGCAACTACATGATTTATTATTAGTGGATATATTCCATTTTCATTAAATGAATTAGCTATTTTAATTAAATTATTTGAATTTGAATCAACAATTTGCACATATGAAGAATTTTCATTATAACCAATTATTTCAGGTTTTATGTTTTGATTATTAATATCAACAGCATTTATGTAAGTGAATACCTCATCATTAGTATTTTTATTTTCATTATAAGATAATAATAATGCACCAGGAGATATAAAATAATCAAAATGGAATTCTGGCATTGTTGACCTTAGATGTTCTGGTAGTTTATTAGATAAAATGTTATTTTTATTGAAATTAAACATTATATTATATGCATTAACCAAATAATCCCTATACTTACTTCTTACTTTATTTGATTGTTCTTCACCAGTAATTATTAATATTGTGTCATTATATGAATTATTGGATTTTACTTCTCTATAAACAAATCTTGAATTTTCAGGATTATTTTCATCTACTTCATAATTAAAATAATCAATTTTTATGTTTTTATTTTCTATTAAACCAGTCTTAATATTTAATTCATTAATTGTATAGAAAGTATTGCTATCTAAATTTCACAATGAAAGATATTCATTTTCTGTGCCAAAATTAACAAATCTAGTAATATATGTTTTGCCATCTAATTGATATTCAATTCCTTCTTGTGTTCATTCCATTCATTTTGAAGAATTTTGTGAGATATTTGTAATAGATACTCTTTGTGATTCTGGAATTGCATTATATAAATTTTGCCAAACATTCATACTTAGACCACCAGCTGCTACAGTTAAATCCACTGATGATTTAGTAAAGATATGTGGTGTTGTTGTATCAGTAATAGATAAATTACCATTCATGCCATTTTTATTTATTATTTCATTGTATCCAGGTTTAAAATAATTGGATAGATACACATATCCTTCTGCTGCATCACCTACTGGAACATATAATATGTTATTAAAATCAATTACACTATTTGCATTGTATGCTTGTATCTCTCCACCTTCAACTGTAGGGGTATTGTACTTTATTAAATATTTATAGTTTTTGTCTTTATATGTTCACTGAACTGAATTATCAAACCCTTTATATGAAATAATAAAGAATAAAGTTACAACAGATGTAAGTAAAGTAGAAATAAATAGAGCAATTAATTTTCCAATTGAACCTAGAGCTAATGAAACAGAAAATCTATTTTTTACAGAGATATGACTTGCTAACTTTCTCACATTATTAGCAAATGAGGTTTGATTAACTTCCATAGAACCATTCATCATGGATAATGATTTATTTTTTGATAGGAACCAAAAAGTGGTAAGTATAGTTAATATAGATAGAAAAATTATTGGAATAATGAGAGTTAAAATAAATGTCATTCAATTAAATGGAATAATGACAAATGGTATTTTTCAAAATATGGACAACAATTGAAATATTGATAATTGAGATAATAAACCAGCAATATAACCTAGCGTAGCACCAATAATTGATACAAATAATGGGAATAAACACAATGATGAAGCTATTTCTAATAATGAATATCCTTGAGCCTTTAAAATACCTAAAACTTTAGCTCTAGAACTAATATACCTTCTAATTACAAATATAATAACAATTGATACTATAATGAACAATATAATACCTACTGTTTTTTGAATTAATTCTAGGTTTTTAATAACATCTTCAATAACAGTTAATCTCAAACTCCTTTCAGGATTTAATAATGACGATTCATTAGCTAAATAACACATTTTATAAATATTAGAGTTGCTATTTATATCTGAACCTTGGTATTCATTTCCAGTAAAAACAAAGTATGATAATTGATTTAATTTTGTCTGTAATTCATTAGCGCTCATTCCACTTTTAGTTGTAAATAAAAAGTATTTATCAGTTGGTGCACTAACATTAGATCTTTTAACTCTATCATATCCATATTGGTTAACATATACAAGTGCTTGTGTTTTAGTATTAACACTAATGTTAGATGAATTAATCACAGGATACATATAATCCACTGTAAAATCTTGACCTATAATGACATACTCAACACCTGCAACATTAATTTTATATATGTCATCTATTTTATTCAAGTCATTTAGATCAGCTTCTAGTGTTGATGAATGATAAACTTTTTTATTATTGCTATCTAAAAATGATTGATTTACTATAGCAATTTTTCCTAAATTTTCATTTAATACAATTTGATTATAATCATCTTTGATTTCTGTAATAGAAGATATTCCACTTTGTAAAATGTTAGATATATCAATTCCAAATAATTCAACATTATTAGAAGCTTTATCATTGTGATTTTTAAATACATAATTTAATAAATATCAAGATAAATCTAGGTCTAGTTCTAATTTTATTATTTCCTCTGGTTCATACAGAATTTCAATATCATTATTTGGGTCATCTTGTGTAACAAATGAATTGAATTCAATAGTATATTTACCCAATATTCCTATTGGTATTTCTAGTTTAAATAAACTTAGAACGTCATATAAATTTATAGTGTCGTAATTAATGTTAAATAAATCATTAGTTTTATGCTTAATAGAATTTTTAAGATATTCATACCCCTCTGATGTATCTTTCATAACAATTCAATCAATCAATTCTGGAATAGTGCTAGTACCTAAAATTGTTTTGATGAGTGGCAATAATGATTGAATATCAGGCGGAAGCAAATGAGATATATTTTCAAGAGCATCAGCAATTTTTACATTAGCTAAAACTGTTGATGATATCAATTGTTTTAATCCTGCTTTAAAATCCGAAATGCTATAAATGTTTTTGTATAAATATGGCAAAAAGTCACCTACACCAATTGTACGTCTAATATCATTTGAACTATTTCCATAAAAGTTATTTCAAAACTCCAAAATTGTTTTATCAAAATCAATAGAGGCAAGAACTTTTTTAATACCATTTATAAATTGAGATGGATTAGTTATTATTTCAGATAATTTGGTGTATTGTTGTGTTCCAACTATTTGATTTACAAAGTCAATTATGAAGTCCAGTGATACTGGTGAACCGGTGGAAAGTTCAACAATCTTAAATATTTTATTTAATTCACTTTCTAAAATGATTTGTTGTTCATCTAGAGATGTATTTCCATTAGGATTTATATATCTTTCAATTCCATCAAATATGTTTGCAAATAAGGTTTCAAAGAAATTTTCATTAGTTAATAAAACAGAATCATGCAATACTCCAATAACAATTTTTATAAAACTAGCATTTGTAAGTTGTGCTGGAGGAGTTAATGAATCACCAAAACCATATTTGGAAAATGACATATTTATAGAATTTGTTAATATGCTTCAATTTTCAGCTGATATCAATGGTTTTACTGATAAAGTTAATGAGTTGATTAAATTATCTCTAAAAATTTCCATTCCATATTGACCATTAATATTATTAGGATTATTTAGAGCTGAATTTGGGTCATTTAATGCACTGTTATAATCATTGATAATGTCAGAACTTGGTAATAAATATTGAAATGGGATAGAGTAATTATCTGAATATTGTGCATCTTCTCTTGCCCATCCTTTATTAGTCACAACATTTATATCATTTCCATATCAATCAAATGGTGCAAAATTTAGGTTATTTTTGATAATAAAATCACTTAATTTTTCATAATTGATTCCAAACTCATAACCATTTAATGGCATTCATATTTGATTTGTTGTATTATCTATTGATGATTTCAATATAAAATAAATATTCTCACTATTCAAATTTATAGAACTTATTCCATATATATCATCTATGTTTTTATTTCCATTTTGAGTTAATCATATTATTTTTTTACTACTTAATTTGACATTTTTATTGTCAATATCACTATATGTAAAACTGCCATATGAGATTGTCGTATTAATATAACTACGATCTAAAGATAAACCATTTAATAGTTTTTCTATAATTTTTGGAACATATTCAATTGGTACTTGGCTTGACTTAGTATTTATGCTTGGTTTCAAAGAAAAAATATCATTATTTAGATTAGTAGAAATTAATTTTCCAACCTCTTGCTTTATTTTGATTCCATTTCAATCTATTTCATTATTTGAATTACCTAAATTTATGAACTGATACACATTATTTGATTCATTAGAATTTGTACTTACTGTCAATGTTTCTCTAACACCCATTTTATCTACAAGTGATTCAATTTTTTCATATATTTTTAGATATTGAAACTTCTTAGATTCAGTATTAATATAGTTTTCGTTTTCAGATTGTTTATTAGTGCTAATATTCAAAAACAATTCATCCAAATTGGTTGTTTGTTCTATATCTTTAATGGTACTAGTTTCTCCTTTGTTGTTTTTTAATTCCTGTGTAATATCACTCATTTCTAATGCAACATTAAAATCATATTTTTTTATTTCTTTATTTCCTTCTTGATCAATCACATCATTTCCATTTGAATCTTGTATATAAATAATGTTGCCATTCTTATCTACATTATTTACTACTATATCCTTTGTTCAATAGTTTCAATTAACTAATTCTCTAAATTTTTTATCATCATCATTTTTTAAATTATTTAATCACTCTTCATAATATCCAGTTCACATATTATTATTAATTGAAAAATCATTCCCAACACTTTCTATTCCTTCTAATTTATATTTTTTCCTTGTAAAGATATATTTATATTGTGAATAAATAAATCATGATGTAGGAATAACAAAATTACTAACATTATTAATAATGTTAGGTAATAATATTTCACTTTTTAGATTTGGGATAGAAGTTTGTGCAAAGAAATCATCAGCAGTCATTTCATTTGGATAAGTATTAATATTAGCATCTAAAATTCATGTCTTAGTTTTATCTAATTTTCATTGTGTTATGATTAAACCAGTTTTTTTAAATCCAAGCATTGATGCAACTTCATCACTCGAAATTACTTTGAATAACTCTTTTTTATTTGAATATTTATTATATTCTGCTGATGATTTATTGTTATTCAATGAATTTTCTACATATGCTTTGTTTGATTCAGTATCAATTACAATTGAATTAAATTTTTTATTAGAAAATAATGAAGAAGCAGACTTAGATGCAGTTCATACTCCTGACCCTGAATCATAGGTATCATATATTTCAGACATAGTATTATAAATTTGATGTCTAGGCACATATTCACCATTTTCATATGTGTATGTTTCTAAAAAATTATTGCCAGTTGAATTTAAAACAACATTAATTTTATCTATATTTTGATTATTATTAAAAGTTGAATTACCTGCATTTAAATTTGCATTTAAAATCATTGACAAATCTTTAGTTTTAACATAAACATTTGTTGAATAACTAGGAATAATTTTAGATAAATTATAATATTCAGAATTGGTATTTATATTTATTGAATCAATATAATTATTAGTTTCTATATAAAATCATTGATTATCTAATAGGTTATCATTATTTTTATAAGAAGTATTTAAGTCTTGTTCTTTATAGAATATAGATGGCGCAGATCCATATAAATTAAAATTAGTATTCATTACTACATCTTGTTTAATAGATTGCTTTTTAAATGTTTCATATTGTGTTCTATATGAATTTACGACATCAAATATAAGTGTAATTATTCCAGAAGATAGAAAAATTAGAATAATTAATCCAATTAGTATTACTTTTGAATTAGAAAAAGATTTTCATACCTCTTTAAATAATTTTTTCATATAAATGAAATGTTAACAAAACAATTAAAATATATTTATATATTTTCTATATCTAAAATAGCTATTGTTTCTATATGATAGGTTTGTGGGAACATGTCAATTATTGAAAATTTACTTATATGATATTTATCCCTTAAATAATTAATATTTGATGCCTGTGTTGCAGGATTACATGACATATAGATTATTCTCTTTGGTTTAATTTCATTTTTAATAATGTTTAATGTCTTTTTATCCACCCCTTTTCTAGGTGGATCTAGGATTACATTATCAAATTTAATCTTGTTTTCCTTTACAAAATTATCAACATTGTCATTAACAAAACTTATGTTATTAATATTATTGAGATATTTATTATACAAAGCATCTTCATATGAATTTTTGTTAATTTCAATTCCTACAACATTTTTAGATATATCAGATAATATTATCCCTATAGTTCCTATGCCACAATAAAGGTCTAAGATAGTTGCATTTTTGATAATATTATCTTTAATATATTGATATGCTATCTCAGTAACTTCTTTGTTTACCTGATAAAATGAATTTAAACCAATACGAAAATTGTAATTTAACAATTTATCAGTTGTATATTTTATGTCATCTTTAGAACCTGAAATTAAAGTATCTAATTGACGATAAATTATTGTTCCTTTTTTATTTTTATCCCATTTTATGTCTGAAAGTAAAAAATCTTCAATCTCAATTATTTCATTGGTTTTCTTTTGATAAAAATAACCATCATGAAGTGTTATTTTGTTCCTATATTTTATTTTCTTTTTACCTTCTAATCATTCAATATTTTCTAATTTGATTTTTGCTATTTTTCAAAAATCATTGATTACTTTTTCTATTTTAAATTTTTTTTGTTCAAAATTGTTCATATGAATAAGATCATATCCACCTATTAGATGAGCATTTTTAATGTTATGATAATTTCTATTTTCAGATGGACTTAGAATATTAATTAATTTACCTATATGATAATTTTTAAATGTCTGAACAATTTCATATTCTATTTTTTCACCTTTAATTGCACCATAAACATATACTGGTTTATTATCAATAAAAACAACACCTTCTCCATGCTGGTTGTAATATTGAACAAAACCATTAAAAACTTTCATTACTTTAATTTAAATAATTCCCAAAGCAATTTCAACCATTTTCATGAATTTTTTTTCTCTTTCTTCACTAGATGTTTCTTTGTGTGTAATTAAATTGTCACTTATTGTAACTAAGCATGCTGCATTTTTGTTTAACTTTTTTGCATTTGTAAACAAGGCATAAGATTCCATTTCAACACAATCAGCTTTTGTGATATTAAGTGTTTCATCTAATGGGCGAGAAGCATAAAATACATCTGAAGAATGAACTCTACCTTTGTGAATTTTAATATTTAATTTTTGAGCTGACTCTTCTAATTTTTTATTTAAATCATTAGAAGGATGTTGAATATGTATTTTTTCACCTAAAACTAATTCTCCAAATGCTGTTGAATCACTATATGAATCAGTGGCTAATACAATTTCATATAATCCCAAATCTTCTTTATATGAACCAGCAGAACCAATTCTAATGATATTTTCTACATCATAGAATTTATACAATTCATATGAGTAAATTCCTATTGATGGTTGTCCCATGCCAGAACCAGCAATAGTAACTTCTTTTCCCTTATATGTCCCCGTAAACATAAACATATTTCTTACAGTGTTAACTTGTTTTACATTATCTAAAAAATTTTCAGCAATAAATTTTGCTCTTAAAGGATCTCCAGGCATTAAAACCGTTTTAGCAATTTCACCTTTTTTAGCATTGATATGTGGTGTCATAAATTACTCCTTTACTTTTTATAATTCTAAATTAAATTGAAGTCAATTAATTTTTTTCTTAGCTCATCTGATGTTTTAAAATCTTTTTTAGATAATGCTTCTCTATAATTTTGGTATATCTTTATTAAATCCATATCTATTGTTTTGTTTGCTACATGAAACCCTAAAAATTTCATTATATGATATACAATTATTCCATTTTCCACATTTTTTGTTTCATTAAATTTTTTAATATGATAATTAAGTTTTTTACATATGCTAGCAAACATGTATTTAGATACATCATTGGCAATTTCATCAATCATTTTTTTCTCAATATCTAATTGAATATTATTTAATATCAAGTGATTAATTATTTTTTCAATTTGATTTAATTTCTTTATTAATGGATTTAGAGTATTATCATTTACTTCAATAGCTGCACTAATACCAGATGTTAATATTAATAATCTATATAAGTCTGCAGCATTGGTTTGGTCAGAATACATTTTTAGAAATTCATCAGCATTAATAATATTTCCAATAGATTTAGACATTTTTTGATGATTAACATTAATTGTACCTGTATGTAATCATGATTTTGTAATTGATTTATTATTTACAACTTCATACTGAGCATTTTCATTTTCATGATGAGGGAATTTAAGATCAATTCCACCACCATGAATTTCTAATGAATTACCATTTGTGTATTTATCAATAAATACAGCACATTCTGTATGTCATCCAGGTCTTCCATTTCCTAGTGAAATATTTCAATTTTGACCATCTATTTTATTTTTTCATAAAGCAAAATCAAAGGAATTTATTTGTTCTAGTGCTTTGTTTTCTTTTAAACTATCTAGTTTAATGTTAGACACAGAACCATAATTTTTCAATTTAGATGTATCAAAATAGTATGAATTATTAGTTTCATAAGCAAATCTTAGATTAATTATTTTTTTAATAAATACATCAATATCATTAATGTGTTCAGTTACTTTAGGCATAATATCAATTGTTTTAATATTAAATTCTTTAAGCATATCTAGATAAAACATGTAATATTTTTCACTAATGACATTTTCACTTACATTTTCCAATTTAGCTTGATTAATTATTTTGTCATCAATGTCTGTAATGTTATGAATAAAAATGGTATTATTGTCAATATATTTTAATCCTCTTAATATTAGATCAAATGTAATTATTGGTCTCATATTACCAATGTGGACTTTGTTGTACACTGTTGGACCACATAAATAAACATATTTTGAATTATCCATAAATTAAATTATAAATAATTTATCTCTTAGATTTATCATATGGTTGCCCAAGGGATTTAGGCCCAGAAACATTTCCAGACATTTTATTAAATAATTTGGATAAGAATTTTAAACTAGGTGTTGAAAATAAAATCAAGACTAATAGAGTTATTAGATATGGCAACATCATTAAAATTGGTTGAATTTCATTTCCATTAAAAAATAGATTGCTAGCTTGTTGTCCTAATGCAAATAACAAACCAAAGACAATAGCAACAAGTGATGATAATAAAACCCTTCATCTACTAATAATTACAATTGCAATTGCCAAGAAACCTAATCCTTCAGCAGTAACTTGTGATTTAAATGCTGCACCTGTTGAAAATTCTGAAATATAGATAGCTCCTGCTATTCCAGCAGTAGCTCCTGAAATAATAATAGATTTTCATTTCATTCTATTTACATTAATACCTGCTGAATCAGCAGCTTGAGGATTTTCACCAACAGACTTAAATCTTATTCCCCATCTTGTAAATGTAAACATAACAAATGCTACAATAATAATAATTAATGTTATAAAAGTCTTAAATGAAATAATTGAAATTACTTCATAATTAGCAGAATTACCTAATTCAAGTCTTCCAACATTGTATGGCATAGCATTTGCTTCACCAAATAAATATAGTATAAGTAAAGTAAGTGCAGGAGCTAAAATGTTCAAAGCAATTCCTGATATAACTTGATTCCCTTTTAATTTAATTGAAATTAAACCATGTAAAGATAAGAATAGGATACCACCAAGAGCTGCAAATATGTATAATGGTATATTTAATCATGGACTCATTTCAGGCCCAGATCCAGGGGCTATCATGTAAGCAAATATCATATATGTTGTAGCTCCAAAAACAATTACACCATTAATACCTAGATTAATTATCCCTGCTCTTTCAGTAAAAATAATTGCTATAGCAGCTAATGACAATATACAAAAATAGGGCAATAGCGTTGTAAATAATGAACTCATTTCTATTTACCTCCTTTTTTGTTTTTCTTATCTAATAACTCTTTTTCTTTGGCAACTATCTCATTAGTAGTATCATGAATTTTTTCTTCAACAATTTTTAAATGCATTTTAATTATTTTTGTTTTTAGTGCATTATATTCATGTTTTCAACTTGAATAAACTTCTTTTCTTTTTGCTTTTATTTTATAAACATCAAAGTAATGTTCTTGAGATAGTAACAACTCTTTTTCTTTTTTCATTCTAGACAACAATTCTAAATATTGAATTTGTGTTTCATTATCCATTTTTTTGAAATTAACTTTTTTATTTGGACCAATCAATAAATTAATTTCTTCTTTTTGTTTATTTTTAATGTGTTTTTTTATATCATTTCAAATCTCATGATTTGATTTTCACAAGTTAAATAGTTCTTTTTTTTCTTTAAATCAAGAAAAATGATAATTAAAGAATTCTCATCAATTTTTCCAGTAAACTTTACGATATTCAGGATTTTTAACTAGGATAATAAAATTTCTAATTCATTGATATGGTAAAAATTTAGTGAATACAAATGCTAGAGCTGCTGAATAAATAAATACTCCAGAAATAATGTCAGTCATTTCATTTGGCAACACAGGGAATGAAATTGCTGTATCTGTTCCTATATAAATAACTGAGAATATGTATGATGATAATAATATAGCTAATGGATTGTCAAATACAATTAATGAAATTGCTATTGCTGTAAATCCAATGTAAAGAGGACCATTAGAAATAGATATATCTATTGTTCCTTTTTGATATGCAAAGTATCAAACAAATCCAGCAAGTCCACTTAATAAACCACTTATACTCATTGTTGCTAAAATTAAGTGTTTTTTATTTGTACCAGAATAATCTGCAGCTGTTGAACTTAAACCAACCATTTTAATTTTGTAACCAAATTTTGTAAATTTAATTAGCATTCATATAGTTAATGTAATTAATGCTGTAAAAATTATTAATATTCATGATCAACCAGAACTATATCATGAATCAATAAAATAGAAATCAGGCATTTCTGTAGCATAACTTATTGATTTAGAATAACCAAATAACTCATTAGTTGTTAGGTGGAATCCTGAATCATTTTGATAAAGTCCTACAAAGTATCTAATTATGAAAAAAATTATTCAATTTATCATAATTGATGAAACAACTTCATTTACATTTAAATATGCTTTTAAAACACCAATTAGTAGGGCAACACATACACTAATTAGAATAGATAATAATATTGCTCCAATTACTGTTCCATGATTAAAAGAACCACCACTATTTGCTATTTCTCCTCTTATTAAGAGTAAACTAATAAATCCTGCTGACATCATTTGACCAGGGATGCCTATGTTAAAAATACCAGCTTTGAAACAAATAGCAACTGATAAACCTGAAAGAATGAATGTTACTAGTATCGGAACAAAATCACCAAAAACATTTGTATCTTGAATGAATGAGAATAATACAACAAATGGATTATATCCAAAGGCAGAAATAATAATTATGGTAATCAATATTCCTAATAATATAGACCATGCTGAATTATAAAATTTTCTTCTAGTAGAATAGTTATGAGAGTTAAAAAACTTATTAATAAATTTATCTCATGCTATATTAAATTTATTTGTTACTGTTGTTTCCATAATTTAACCTCTCGTCCTTGATGCTTGGACTTTCCCAGCCATCAATAAACCAATATCTTCTCTAGTAAAATTACTTATTGGTCCTTTATCAACTATTTCACCTTTGTTAATAACTGCAACTGTATCAGCTAATGATAATACTTCATCTAACTCATATGATATTAAAATAATTGCTTTGCCTTTCTTTTTATCATTAAGTATTTGATCATGAATATAATTGATAGCACCTATATCCAATCCTCTAGTTGGTTGAACAATTAATATAAAATCATGGTCAGATAATATCTCTCTTCCAACAATTGCTTTTTGTTGATTTCCTCCAGACAAATTACGAGCAAGAGCATAACCATCTTGAGAACCTCTAACATCATACTTTTTAATAATTTTTCTTGAAAAATTGTCTCTAGTTTTTTTGTTTATAAATTTAAAAAAATTATTGATTTTATTTAAAAAATTATTTTTGATTTGATATATTTCTTTATCATCCAATTTTCTAATAATAGAATTATCATTAATTGAAAAGTCTAAAACTAAACCATGTTTGTGTCGATCTGCAGGTATGATAGATATAAACTCTTGATTCTTATGTTTAGTGCTGAAATTAGTTATATCTTTCACACCATTTCTATTTTTAATAATAATGTGTCCAGAATTTGGCTTGTATATACCAGTAAGAATTTCTTCAATTTCTTCTTGTCCATTACCTTCAACACCAGCTATAGCCAATATTTCACCTTTATGAACATCTAGATTAACATTCTTAAGTTTTTTGTAAAAAATATTTTTTAATTCTAATGCTGTTTCAGGTAAAAAATTATGATCTTCATTTTTAGATTCAACAATTGTTCTTCCTACCATATCTGCTGCTATTTGTTTGGGTTCAATTAAATCAAGATTTTCATAGTGTTTTACAACTTTACCATGTCTTATAATTGTAGCTTCATCAGCTATAGTTTTTATTTCCCAAAGTTTATGTGAAATAAAAATAATTGTTTTTCCACTTTCTTTTAATTCAATTATTATTTTTAGCAATTCATCAATTTCTTGAGGTGTTAGAACAGCAGTAGGTTCATCAAAGATTAAAATATTAGCATCACGATAAAGCATTTTCATTATTTCTACTTTTTGTTGTGTGGATACAGTTGCTTCACTAGTTTTTTGGTCTAAATTAAAATTTAATTTATATTTTTTTTGAAATGCTTCAATTTTAATTCTTGATTTATTTAAATCTAGAAAACCTAATTTAGAAGTAAATTCAGAACCTAAAACAATGTTTTGTAAGTTAGTATAATCATCTACTAATTTAAAATGTTGATGAACCATACCTATTCCAATATCCAAAGCTTGATTTGGATTATTAATAACAACAGAATTACCATCTACTTTAATAGAACCGCTTGTTGGTGAATACATACCAAATAAAATAGACATTAATGTTGATTTTCCGGCACCATTTTCACCTATTAAAGCATGGACAGTACCTTGCCTTACTCTTAATGTAATATCTTTATTGGCGTAGAAACCTGAAAACTCTTTTGAAATTTTTAACAATTCTAACTTATACATTTGCTTACTCCTTTCACATTATCATTTGTTTATATATTCAACAATCATGTCAAAATATTCTTGATTATTGAAAGTCATATCGCCATACAAAACATTTGCTAAATTGAATAGAGCTTGATTATAGGTTAAATTATTTACTCCCGGATTTTTTTGTGCTTCATAATACTCATTTAATTTTGCCTGATCTTTATTTTTTGCCAAAGAACCTTCATTAATTCCATCACCAAAAAATATAATTCTAGCTTCTTTAATTCATGTATCAAATTCTTCTGCTTGTTCTTTGTTAGATAGTGTTGATGGAGAAGCACTAACAAACTCAGAATCAATTCCTCCAACAACAGATCAATTTGATGGTTCATTATTTACTCTATTAAATATCAAATCATCTTTCATTTCTCAATTTAAACTTTGTTCATTTAAATTTATTTTTGAATCGTTTAATTCAGTACTAATTCCTGTTAAAAAGCAAAGTGCTTTATAGGTTGCAATACCAATTCTTTTTTCAGAAGAGGTAATAAAACAATTCTCATATGTTTTACCATATGAAATAGCCATATTAGAATCCACACCAACAACCCACTTTTCATTTAAGCTTTCTTCTTCTTTTATAATGTTTGCAGCAGTTCTACTTCAATCACCAGCCACTGGCATTACCACTGTAGGACCATCGCCTTTGAAAATTTGATTACCCTTTCCAGTTATAGACAATTTAAAATCATTTCTTGTAGAAACATTATTAGCTTCATATGTAGTTGATAAAAATACTTTTTTACCACCATTTCAATCTTCATAAACATTTGAAGAAATTTTTGTATCATTTGAACTTTGTTCATCATTTCAAGCTCTAATACCTTCTAAAAATCCATAATTAAAATTTGTTGATCCTGATGTATCAGCACCAGCAGAACAATTAACAATTCGTTTATTTTTATTTTCTTCACCTGGATATTTATTTGCTAAAAATTTAGAAACCACATATCCAACCAAGAATGATGATTCTTGAGTTCTAAAATTTAGAGCTAGTCCCTGTCCTTCCGGAACAAAATGATTAGCATCTCAATCAATAGATATAATTTTAATTTTATTTTGAATAAACTTATTTCTATTTATTCCTCTATCTAATCATGATTTAAAGTATGTCTGATGTTGGAATCCAGTTAAAATTCAAACATTATATTCTTTTTCAAGTGCATTAGTATATGACCTATGAATTTCAGTAGAATCTAATGATTTTGTTTCTTTGTATGAACTATTATTAATTCCAACATTTCTTGAAAATTCAGATATAGCTTCTCAAGTCATTTGATTAAAAGAATTATCATTAACTTTTCCAGCAGTTGTAAGCAATATTATTTTTTGATTTTGAATATTTTCTTTTAAAATTGGATTACTTTCAACCGTGTTAGATATTCTAGATATTAATTCTTCAGAAAACACATCCTTAATAGAAGAAATGTCTGTGTTAGCATAGACATTATCACTTAAGCAAGATGAAGTGTATATAATTGGTGTAGTTACTAATGGAATATATAGTATTTTTTTAATATTTAATATTTTCCTATTCATAAGATATACCTTCAAATATTTCTTGCATAATTTAATTCTTTGAATATAAATTAATTATCTTTTTTTAAAATAATTTTATTCATTTAACTTGTTATTTTTTTTTAACAAATAAATAAAAATTATTTATTTTAATATGTGAAACTTGTAGTAAAGTGTGATTTTAATTAATTATTTCATTTATTTATTTCATCAACAACTAAATTAAAGTAACCATTATTGTTAGTGGTCATTCCTCCATATAATACATTTGATAGTTCAAATAATGTCTGGTTGTATATTGAGTTATTAGTGCCTGGATTTCTTTTAGCTTCATTGAAAGCATCTAATTTTGATTGGTTTTCTGGTTTTATCATTAACTCCCCATTATTTGTTCCATTTCCAAAAAACTTCATTTCAGCTTCTTGAATTCATTTATCAAAATTATTAGCATCTTGAATATTTGATAATGTTGAGGGAGAAGCTCCAACAAAACCTGATATTACACCACCCATAATGGACCAATTAAGAGTTTTATTTTCAGTTTTATTGAATATTAACCCTTCTTTCATTTCTCAATCTGTATCTTCAATGTCAAGATATAAAGTTTGATCATTTACAACATTACTAATTCCTGTTAAAAAACAAAGTGCTTTATATGTTGCAATACCAATTCTTTTTTCAGAAGAAGTTATGAAATAGTTTTTATATGTATCACCAAAAGAAATTGCCATATTAGAATCTACTCCAACAACTCATTTGTTATTAAAATTGTTTGTCTCCTTAATGATATTTGCTGCAGTTTTACTTCAATCACCAGCAACAGGCATCACAATTGTAGGGCCACTACCCTCAAAAATCTGTGTACCTTCTCCTGTTATTGATAATTTAAAATCATTTCTTGTAGAAACATTATTAGCTTCATATGTAGTAGATAAAAATACTTTAGAAGTAGATTTATAGACATTTGAAGAAACTTTTGTATCATTTGAACTCTGTTCATTATTTCAAGTTCTAACACCCTCTAAAAACCCATAGTTAAAATTTGTTGATCCTGAAGCATCAGCACCTGCAGAACAATTAATGATCCTTTTATTTTTATTTTCTTCACCAGAATATTTATTTGCTAAAAATCTAGAAACTACATATCCAACCAAGAATGAAGATTCTTGAGTTCTAAAGTTCAATGCCAATCCGTGACCTGAATCAACATACGGAGAAACATTCCAGTCAATAGATACAATTTTTATATTTTTTTCATTAAATCTTCTTTTATTTTGTTCCTTGCTTATCCAAGAACTAAAAAATGATTCTTGTGACCACCCTGTCAAAACTCAAATATCATATCCCTTTTCTAAAGCATTAGTATATGCTCTATGAATTTCAGCTAAGTCAGGTGCTTTTGTCTCTTTATATGTATTATTAGCAATATTAACATTTCTTGAAAATTCAGATATAGCTTCTCAAGTCATTTGATTAAAAGAATTATCATTAACTTTTCCAGCTAATGTTATTTGTATTATCTTTTTGTTTTTGATATCTTGAAGTGACTCATCTGAATTTACAGCATTTGTTATTTTTGATTTTAGTTCATGATCAAACACATTATTGATATTACTAATATCAGTTGTTGCATATACTTGATTATTTATACATGAAATTACAGAAAACATTGGTAAAAAGGAAATAGATGGAAGGGTTAAAAAAAATTTGTTTTGTTTCAATTTCTTAATGCTCATAATAAACATCTCCTCAGATAACCAAATACTTTCAAGAAAAATTATTTAGTAATTTAATAAAAATAGAAATTAAATTTGTTAAAAAAAATTAACAAATAAGTATCAAATACTTAATAAGTCATTAAAACAATAGCATTCATTACAAAACTAATTATTTTTTTGTTTACAGTTTTCATGTTCTTCACAAATATTTCTTAGTTTGATTAATCAATGATTCAAACCACTTTTAGTTTTCTTAATTCCTTTTTGAGTTCATAATTTTTCACTTAGTTGAGATAAAGAGAGAAATTCATTTTTCTTTTTAAATTCATAAAATTCAAGTTCAATCGGTTTAAATCTAGTAGTCAAATTGTTATCTAAAATATATTGATAATTTTCTTTAAAAATGATATTAGAATCAACTAATCTATTTTGATTATGGACATCCAAATTAAATATTCTTGTAATTTGATTTTTAAAATCTCTTTCAATAATCGAATCAATAAATGAAAAATATGATTGATGAGCACCAATTATTTGTAAAAAATCTGAAATATATTCATTTTTTTTTAAATATAAAACATAGTTGTTTTTATTTTTTATTTTGTGAAAATGAATGTGTTTTTTAGCAAAATCCATAATTTGATCACAATTTAACTCATTTTTGAAACTAATTTCTAGATGATAGGAGGAAGAATTTAGATTAGATATTGACCCTGACGATAAGAAAATCCCAGCAAAATAAGCATTTGCATAATTGGGTTTAATAGGTAATAAGTTTACTGAATCAATTTGGATAATGTTTTTATCAATATTATATGAATATTTAGCTTTATTTATTAGTTCAATAACAGAATGAAACAATTCCTCATTTATTAATTTAATTTTTATTATTTTTTCATTTACAAAGTTAGAAAAAAGAACTCCGCTTATAAATGCTTTAATTTCTCTATCATTCATTACTTTGGAAACAATCTCTTTTTTTATTTCAAATGTAAAATTCATAATTATATTTTAAATTGTACTGATTTTTGGCATAAAAAAAGAGCAGTTTCCTATCTTCCCATTGCTGGTATTTTCGGCGTTAAAGGGCTTAACTACTGAGTTCGGAATGGATTCAGGTGATCCCCTTTGCTATGACCACTCAAGACTAATTATATAGTAAA
>JAAVAX010000007.1 GCA_014803855.1 Mycoplasma sp.
TTACCTTCAGAATCTTTGTAATAGCCGTCTTTTGTAGCTTCATTCGGATCCCTTTTTACTAATCTAGATCCAGACCCTGAAACTAGTACTTCTCCATTTTTTTCATAGAATTCTGTAAAGTAATTTAATCTTAAAGAAACATTTAGGTAATCATTACTATTATCAACATTATTATTACTTTGTTTTAAAGATATTTGATCTAACATAGCATAGCCATCTAGACCATAAGAAGCAGATTCTGCTAATCCAATGTTTCTTAATTTCATTGAACTTCAATCTACATCAATATAGTCAGTATGAACTTTATATCCACTAACTCTAATTGCTTTAGTTGGACTATGTTGATTATCTTTTAATACATATCCATTTGGATTAGTATCAGTTGTTAATGATTTCTCTTTTATTCTTAAAGCAATAATTACATAATCACCAACTTTTAAATGATAGTTTAATTGAGATATATCATTTGAATCATTTAATGTTTTCCAAATATTATATTTTTCACTAGATTTATCATATTTATTAATTTCATTTACTGAAGTAGCTTCTTTATATTCTTCTTCATTTAATTCAGTAGCAGAAACATAATATACAAGTTCAAGAGCATTTTTCATTTCATTGGTATATGAAGAACCTAAATTTGAAATAAATCCATCAAATGAATTGTAAATTTTAGTTCCTCCACTTGTTTGAGGTTCTTCTATAGTAAAAGTAAATGCTCCTTCATTGTTGTATCATTGTGGTTTTGATGATACATTTAGAAATTTAACATTAATTTGGCTATTAGTTGAAGTAAATGGATTTATTATTTCAATGGAAATTTGCATTTGAATTGCTGGAGTAGTTATTGTTGAAATTTCGTAATTATTTGCTTGATTAATATCATTTTTATATAGTTCATAATTTGTATCATCCATTTTAAACTGAATACCAAAGAATCTATTTTCATATGTCCCACTTAATTGTGTTATTTCTTTAATATCTTGTCCAGGAATTCAAATTTTATTAGTATCTAAATAATCACTATTTGAGTTTCATTTGTATAAAATTGAAAATAAACCATTTGATGAATATGGATTTAATTTATCATTAATAGCATTAACATTAGAAGTTATTAAATTAGCGCTGCTATTAGTACCAGTAACTTTAAAATTATCTGCATTAAATTCATTAAATTTATCTAAATTGATATATCCTTTAACATCACTATTTAGTGAATTAGTAATTAATAAAACATTAATATTGTTTGAATTATCTTCATATATATTGTCACCATCAATTTCCAATACATATTTATTAGGCAAATCATCATTAATTTCCTTATTTAGTACAAAACGAACTTTGATATCTTCTCTTAAAATAATTCAATTAATATCATCTTTGGCACCTTTTAATTCTTGTAATTTTGCTTCAAATTGTTTCTTATTTAATCAATGAATTTCATCATAAGTATATTCAATTTTAATAATGTCATTTTGAGGCATTTGTCCAGCACTTTTAATTGCTTCAATTGCTTGTTCTTCATTGATTGTTAAATCCTTTAAATTACCAGTTAATATTATTTGTTTTAATCATTCAGATTTTATCTTTAATGAAACTAAAATGGCCGAAGCATCCAATTTAATAGGATTTGAATATGAAGTGTCAGATTGTGAAGCACTTTCAAAAACATAAGCTTCTCCAACTTTAAATCTTATTCAAAAATCACGAGTTGCACTAATTGGTCTAGCATTATTTAAATCATCTAATCATTTAGTATTATCTGGTTGGTTTTCATCATTAGTCCCAAGGGTTGAATCAGGAGATATATTAAATTGAACTGTTAACCCTTGAGGAAGAGAAGATTGCCAGTCATCATATCCATTAATATTAAAATTATCTTGAGAACCACTTAGTTTAATATTTTCTTTAATTCACTGTGCTTTTGTTTGTTCTGTATCATTAATATAAATATTAAAGTCAGATTTACTATCTAAATTTTCTGTATTAATTATTTGGGAAATATCACTTGATAATTGATATTTATTTATTCCACCTTCAAGAACTGGATTATTTTTAATGTGGAATTTTGCTAAAACTTTATTGCTGTTGTAATTGGTTGTTGAACTTGATAATATTTCATTTAGTCTATCAAATGTGTATCAAATACCATCATCTGTACTATTAGGGTCATTTATATTTTCTTCTAATTTAATTTCATTCAATGAAAATCTTATTTCTAAATTTAGATCATTATCAGTTATTGCAGATAAATTCTCTTGTTTAATTTTATTAACAATATCTATTATTTGTTCTTTTATATTATCAACATTAGTGATGTTTTTTGTATTACCTTGAAATGCCAATTTTTTTAATTCTCCCAAATCAACTGTAATGGCTACTGGTGCTTGTAATTTTAAAATTGTTAGAGCATTTTCATTTGCCATTAAAGTGGTATCTTCCACACTTGTATTATTATTTCCAAAGTTAAATACAATGTTTGGTTTTGCTTGATCATTATATTCAACACCTAGATATAAAATTGCATTATTTGGATTGTATGAGTTTATAGAGTTTTTTACTTCTCAATTATTATTAATTCCATTATTAAATTTAATTGTAACATCAAATCTAGTTAATACTTCACTGATTTGATCAAATGTTTTACCACTTAAAAATCCATCTTCATTAATTATTATAGGTGGAGTAAAAGTTTCAATGGTACCAATCTGACCATTTTTTAATTGAACAGATGTCTTATTAGTTGATAGAACTTTTGCATAATTTGATAAATCTATGTAAGTTTTAATTTGATTTGTTTGAACATAGTTAGTTAAATTTTCATTATAATTGCCAGACTCATCAGTGAATACAATTAAATCATCTTTTTTTGTGAATGTAGCATTAATTTTAGTACCCCTAACTCCATCTCATAAATAAACAATACCTAAGTTAGATGAAGAATAATCTTGTTGCATTCTCTTTAACTCATTCAATAATTCTTGAGCATTATAGGAACCATTTCCATCTATATTGTATTTAATTGACACATATTGTTTTAATAAATTATCAGTTTGAATTGCATTAGATTTATTTCAAATTTTTTCCTCTCAATCAGTAATGTCATTTAGTTGAATATCTTTTAAATAACCATTGCTGTTAATAGTTAATGGATTATTGCTAAATCAATTATTATCAACATCAATTGGTTTAGGAATTTTGGTTAAATCAATGTCAATAATAGTTGTTCCTTCAAAAATATATTTATTAGTATCACTTGTATATACTTTAATTTTTAATATAGTTGCATTTGTTGGTACTGATGTTGGTTCAATATCTACTCAACTATTATTAATATCACTTCCTGTAGGATCATTATAATTAATATTTTGTTTTAATGAATAAGCTAATTGAAGACCTTCAATTTCTCCATTTTTAATTTTATCTAATTCTTCAGGATAAATAAAAGATATATTGCTTGAAGTACTGTTAGGTGCTATTCGAATTTGACTAAGTAAGTCAGTATAGTTATTAATAATAAATATTTTGATGTTAGTGTTATTATTTTGATATAAAATTTGATTTTGATCAGCATTTGAATCCAAAATGAATTTTGCTTCATCATCAACAATATTACTATCTTTTAAGACTAATTTAATATTAATTTGATTATTATATTGTGTTTCAGTTAAATTACTCAAATGGGTAATAAAATTTTCCCTATTATAATAATTGCTATTTACATTATTTATATCACCAATAGCATATTGAATTTCCAAATATGTACTTAAATTGTTTCATAATTCATTGTTTGAATCATTATTGTTATTTTTATTATTAAATTCAGCAATTTTTGAAATTAATTCTTGCTCTTTAGATTGGTCAATAACTATATTTTTTGTATTACCTATTATAAAGTCAGTTCTAAAATCATCTAATATATTATCATTTCATTGAATTAATAAAGGAACATTCAATTGCAATGAAACTTGAGATGAATTGGTAATTGTTCCTGTTCCAGTGATTGTTGTTTTTACATTATATGTTACACTTTCTTTAAATCTAATATTAATTTTAGGATCAGTTGGATTATATGAAGTAATTTCTAATTTATTTTCAGTTCAACTACTATCACTTTTTTGATATTCAATTCCAACACCAAATTTTTTAAGTAATTCAACAATTTGATCAAAAGTTTTACCTGCTAAAAATGTAGTTCCAGAATCTCCTGTCATTGATGGTGGGGTAAAATTAGCTATAGAACCATTACCACCGCTTCCCAAAACTACACTTGTTTTTGTAGATTGTAGTACATCGACATATTCTTTTAGATTTATTTTAAAATTAATATTTGTCTTTTTGATGTAATTATTACCATTTTTACTTATTTCATTTAACTCATAATTACCAATAGCATTTTCATTGTTTAATTCAAATTTTGTATATATCTTTGTTGAATTAGTATTAGTTTTATCCTCATTATATAATGCTATAATTCCACCATTATCACTATTATAATTTTGTCATTTTCGTTTTAATTGGTTATATAAATTATTAGCATCTACATAAGTTTGATCACTTTCATTTAATGAATATTTAATCTGAATAATATTTTTAATTGTGTTATTTGATAAATTATTTTTAATACTTGTTTCATATGTATTTATTGCTTGAACAAATTGACCTTCTCCATTTTCATCATTTAAAAATTTATTTCAAGTATCTTGTCCTTGAAAAGCTAGAGTAACATCATTAAACCAATTATAATCAACATTTATTTGGATAATTTCTAATTTAACTTCATCAGAAATAAATGTTTCTAAAATGCTTCCATTATTTCAATTATCATACTTAGTTACTATATTTCCATTACCATCACTACTTAATGGAGATAATCTAAATCTAATACTTTCTATATTTTTTTCACTATTTGTAATAGTATAACTACCAGTATTTTCATCATATTTTAAATTTCTATTGGTAGTATTAAAAGATTGTCATTTGCTTGAATCTTTAGTTTTATATTCAAAAATTATTCCTGTTCCTGTCATTAAAGAATAAGTTGGTAAATGAGTTTTAGCTCAATCCAGTTTATTAGCTTTAGGTTCCAAAATAATATTAGCAGAATCCTCTATATATCTAGCAGTAAAAATATTATTGGTTGTTGTGCTAACATCTCTTACTAAAACATTAGCAACTTTAGTTGGATCAACTGGCATTTTTAAATTTAAAGATGGATTTGGGATGTCGCTTCATGATTTATTTAAATCACTAACAACATTTGTACCAAAACCATATTTACTATTATCACCAAAGTTTGTTGAATTTTGTTTATAGATAGATCTTGAACCTTGATAATCATCTTTGTAAATATATTTAATATTAGTTGTGTTATCAATTAAAATTTTTGTATTAGCTGGCAAAGTATAAATAGTAGTGCTTTCACCATTATTTAATTTTTCTCAATATGGATTTAATTCTAAATAGGCATCAATAGTAATTTGACCTAGACCTAAAGAACCTAGTGAAGGGTTACTTACATTATTTGAATAAGTTAAATTTTTAGCTTTTCAATCAATGTATTCTCTTAATATTTGATTAAAACTAGTTTCATCATTATTAGTAGCAACTAAAGGATATTTTTTAGTGAATTTACCACTCCCTTCACTTTTAAATTTAGTTAATCATGAATTTGCACTAGAGTCATCTGATAATAAATTATCAGGATCAGGGTTAATAGCAAAAACAACTCTTAGAGGATATTTATTGATTTCTGTTGTATTTGATAATTCAACACTATTACCAGTTGATGTAATACTTTCAAAAGTTAAATTACTATCATTGCTATTTCAATATCCCATATTGTTTTGTGAACCAAAACCATCACCATAAATACCTTGATCATTACTATTGCTAATTCAATTTAAACTCATATTACCTAAAATGTCATCACTAGTTGGACTATTGTAATTATTTAATTTAGCATTAGTTGATCAACTATTTAAAAATTGTCAAGATACATTTGGTACTGTCATTGGAATTTCTATAGTTTTAGCTTTATCTATATCACTAGCATTAGATATAAAGCTATTAGTTCAACTACCTAATTGAAATTTGGTAGAAAGATTTAAATTAGTATTGGCTAAACCATTATTATTGGTGTTAATAGTGTATGTAGCTGTTGGAATGTAATAATAATTACTGCTTTGTTTTCAAATCGAAAATAATTCATAGGGGCTATTTGAATCATTTGTTACTTTTGATTCAAAATTTGTAACTACTTGTTTATTACTGATGGTTGAGGATAAAAATAATTGACCATTAGTAATAGTATTAACCCCTTTAGTTAAACTTTGATACATATTTGGATATCATTTAGTTAAATTAGCACGAGAAGTAATATAACTACTATAATTGGCACTTTCTTTAATAGTTATTTTATTCATTTGATTATTTTGAGTCACTATATTAAGCATTTGTGAAATTTCTTTAGAATAAATACTACCAATATTAGGTCTAATTATCCCAATCGGACTAGATTTTACTTCACTATTTTGATTATTTATAGCTTTATCTTTTAAAGTACCATTGGTATTGAAATATAAATTAGCATAATCTCCGTAAGCACCATCAGCATAAATAGATTTAATATCAAATCAAAAACCATTTTGATAAATTGTATTTATTTTTTCTTTATCACTACCACCTATTAACTCTGAACTAATTTGACCATTAGTAGAGATGCTATTTGAATTAGAAATAGTAAAATTTGATACATAAGTGCCTGTAGAACTAGAGGAATTATTAAAACTTCTTCCAATTCAAAAACTAGCATATTGATCATTAAAACTATTGTTACCATTTAACATATCACCAATACTAGGAGTAAAAGTGTAGTCAATAGTAAAATTAGGTCTTGCTGCATAAACAACAGCATTATCATAGGGACTAACATTAATTAAACGATTATATAATTGATTGGTGTATTGTGAATAATAATTGTTTGTAGTAGTATTAGAAGTTCTAACAGCTCCAGGTCAAGGATACCACATTATTGTGTTACTATTTGGTTGTTGTGAACTTCATCCATTATTACTATATGCATCATATATTTTCTCACCAAAGTTAAATGCTTTTGTAAAACTACCACTACCAATACTACCTGAATTACCTGCATTTCGATCTGTTATACTTAATTGTCAGACATTAAATATAGGTAAAACAACACTATTAGAAAAGGAACTTTCAGGTGAAGCATAAGGATAAGCAAATGTAACAACATTTTCATTAAACATATTTCTTGTGGGAATTAACATAGCATTATTAAATTCTTTAGTTCAAGTTTTTCAACCACCATTAAATCCACTTGAGTCAAATTTAAAAATATCACTAGACGAAGTATCAGCAGATAAATTTGATGAACCTGCAGTATTATTATTTCCATTAATTGTTTTTTGAATGGTATTATTACTTTCATCATATTGAAATGGACCTTGATATACTAATGCATTACTATTTGTAGAATTATATGTGAAAGTCATTAACTTAAAATCACGTCTACCTGCACTACCATAACTGTGTTCTTGATGTCTAGACATTGGAATTAGTGGAGCAATCAACATTATATTGGTAGCACTATTGGTATATTGATATTCTGCAGCAATACTATTAGTTACATCATAAATTGTGTCTATGCTATTGTTGTTATTTCTAGCATTTTCAATATCACTATTTTTAATTAAAAAAACTTTAGCTAATGAATTATTAGGTGAAAAAACAACATCATTAGAATAAGTTTTAATAGAAACTAAATTGTTTTTACCAGTATCCTTCATTTTTAAGGGATTAGGCATGTAAAATCACAAAATGTCATTATTATTTCCAATTGAAATCATATCTTGGTAATAAAGATCATTTTTAAAATCATCTCGATCAGTTCAATCTAATTGACTTGCACTAAAAATACCACTAAAATCTCAACCACTAACCCCACTTGAATTATTATTAGAATTAGTATTAGAAAATAATACTTTTCCAGTGCTTGCATCATGAATGGTTAAATAAGTCTTATTATTTGAAATTCTTTTATTTAATAAAATATAATAATTTAAACATTAAAATTACAGCATGATTTAGGAATATGTACAATTTATTTTTTATTTTTTATTAAATTTCATAATTTCAATAGTGGTTGTTTTAGATTGATTTTTAGAAAAGAATATTGTTGAAAAAATTGATTGCAATCTTTCAATTACTGAAAAAATCAATCTACATATTTGTGTTAATTGATATTGAACAACTTCATCATTTTCAAAAACTTTTCTATTCTCTTTTATGAATTTCTCATAGTTTTTTTCAAAATCTAAATTTAAATCATCAAATTGATCAATTTTATTTTCTAAATCACTATTATTTAATTCTAATATCTTTTCAATGTAATTTAAATATAATTTAGACAATGGATTAATACTTTTTATTATCTTTTCATTTAGATTGCTTCTTACAATTATTTTAGCAATAGATTGGGCATATTCACATGACCTAGAAATATCCTTTGTTGAGTAAATGATTGATATAATAAATCTTAAATGATTTGCTCTTGGGTCATCTTTTGAAATTGTTCAAATACATTCATCTAATAACTCATCCTCCATGTCCCTAGATCGTTTCATTCTCCTTTCAACATTATCAAAAATTAAATGTAGATTCTCATTTAAGTATTTATTAGCATCTAGTCATAATTTATTATGAATTTCATGAGCTAGCAAGATATAAGATAAGATCAACTCTTTTAATTTTTTTTCACTCTTTAATAATATATTGTAATTTGTTGACATTGATACTATCCAATCCTTCCATTTATATAATCCTTTGTTTTTTTATTATTAGGTCTTAAGAAAATTTGCTTTGTCTTACCTTGCTCAATAATTTCACCTTTATAAAAGAAAAAAGTTTCATTACTAATTCTTTGTGCTTGAGCCATTGAATGGGTAACAATAATTATTGTATATTTTTTAGCTAATCTTAAAATTAATTCTTCTATTTTTGCAGTTGCAATTGGGTCTAAAGCTGATGTTGGTTCATCCATTAGAAGAACTTCAGGCTCAAGAGCAATTGCTCTAGCAATACATAATCTTTGCTGCTGACCACCTGATAAACTAGTACCTAATTCAGATAAATTATCTTTTACATCATCTCAAAGAGCAGCATCTACTAATGATTTTTCTACAATTTTATCTAATATTTCCTTATCATGGATTCCATTAGACCTTGGTCCATAAGCAACATTGTCATATATAGAAAATGGAAATGGTGTTGGTTTTTGAAACACCATACCAACTTTAGATCTTAATAATGTTGTTGAAAATTTTTTGGAATTAATGTTTTTACCTTCAAAGAAAATATTACCTTCTTTTGTTATCCCTTCAATTTCATCATTCATCTTATTAAGTTCTCTTAAGAATGTAGATTTACCACATCCTGACGGTCCAATTAAAGCTGTAACTTTATTTAATTTTATTCTTGTATTTATATTAAAAAGAGCTTGTTTTGCCCCATTTTTATATCATAATGATAAATTTTCAATTTCAAATACACAATCTTGTTTTCTATTTTCAAGACTTTCTTTAAATTCAATACTTTGATTATTATTTTTAAAAAAGTTTTTAAATCATTTCATAGTTATTTCATAACTATTTTACAATATTAATTAAAAGTTTTGCTTATAAAACGATAATGAATATTTTGAACAATAAATTATTAAAAATTGAGCTTAATTTAATAAAAAACCAAAGCATTTAACTTTGATTTTTAATATTGTTTTAACTTAAACTATTTCTTTAGTTTTCTATTTCTTGATCTAAAGTAGATTAGAGCAAAAGCACCTAAAGTTACTAATGAAGCAACTCCAATACCAACATAAGTTAATAATGACATACTATCTGATTTATTTTTTAGACCAGATACTTCAGGAGCACTTCATTGATAATATGAAGCCATAGTATCATCTTGATATCTAATACTAATTTGATCGCCATTTGATAAAGTACCTGGAGATATTAATCAATTACCATTATTATCTTTTATTTGGTTTCAATTAAATTCAATATTGTTGCTATAGAATTTCAAGTAACCTTGTTGAATTAGATATTCAAATGTAAATTCTTGTCTAGTTGGACTAGTAGTATTAACAA
>JAAVAX010000008.1 GCA_014803855.1 Mycoplasma sp.
GGGGTTGAGTTGTGAGTTCGGGATGGATTCAGGTGATGTTATTTGGTATGAGCACTCAAGAATAATTATATAGTAAAAATAAAAATTTATAAATATTTTTTTAATTTAAAAAATTATATAATGTTTGCATTTCAAATTACTAAATATAATTAATAGCAAAATTATTATATATATGTTATATACTATAGATATATTTAGTAACTATGTAATGATAATTGAAAGAGGAAGTTTATGAAATTCAAAAGCCATATTGCTAATTGTATGTTAGGTGTTACTTTATCTGCTACTGCAATAGTTTTGACTAATAGTTGTAATGATAATGTTATCTTTAATGATGCTATAAACTCTGTAGATGAAAATTGTGATTCAATAAAAGAAATTGAAATTGAAAAAGACAAGGATAATATAGAAAATATAGAATTAGAAAAAGATGATAGTAATCAAAAAACATTAGCTTCAGTTTCAAAAATAAGTGTCAAAAATGGAATTAACAAATTTTATGTAGTAGTAGAAGGAGAAAACCTAGTAATTAATGACAATACACGTTATAGATTTACTTTAAACGGTTTTAATAATTCAGAAATTTCAGATAGATATTATTTTGATATTGATAATGCAACTAGCAAAAAAGTGATTTTAGTTGCTAATAAGCAAAAAAATGATTATTTTAACATTTTTGAAAACAAAGAATGATTCTTGTCTATCTTTGATAATAATAATGAAAAAATTCATGAAGAGAAAATTAAGTTTGGAAGTTTTTTAATTTCAATAAAGGAAGAAAACATTAATAAAACATTTGCTGATATAGAGCAAAAACTTTTTGATGAATCTAATGATTGAAATAATAAAAATTGAGGAAAAAATCCACTGGAAAATGATGCAATATTGCAAAATTTCTTAAATTTATATACTTCTTTTAAAAATAATTCTGAATTAGAAGGAGAAAATTGTTCTATTACATTAGAGATAATTGATGGGAATGTTTCTATTGAGGAATTAAAATATTTAGATGAATTTAAAATTAGATATTTAATTAAATCAAATGATAGTCAAATAAATTTAGCAACAAAAATCTATTCATTCAAGAATTTTAGACCTTTACCTAAAAAAGAATATGCTGCTAAAGTTGGTTTTGAATATGTTACCAATGATGGTATAAGAATCAAAGATAATAGAGTATTGGGAACAGTTTTAAGTCAGTTACAACAAAAAGAAATTATATTACAAGATAATTTCTTGGTGTGAGATTATGATATCAATAAGTATGTAAAGACTAGAAATTTGATTTGAATTGATGATGATGCTTTCAAATCTCATAATATAACAAAATTAAAATTACCTTCAACATTAGAATCAATTGGAAAAAATGCATTTGCAAATAATAATATTAAACGTGTTGAATTTTATAATACAAAAGTGAATTACATTGGAGAATATGCATTTTACAATAATAATATTAGTGCTATTGTGTGAAACAAATTTATAAAACAAATAAATAGATATGTATTTGCAAAAAATTCTTTATCTAATGGCGAATTTTTATTTGGTAATTGCAATATAGAAACTATATGTGAATTTGCTTTTGCATATAACAAATTTTGAATATTTGCTTATGATAGCAAAACTAATAAACTACTTAGATATCGTAGAGATAGTGTTGTTTCACTACCTTTAACATTAAAAACTATCTATACATCATCATTTGAAATTGATCAAAAAATATTATATAAACCTGAAGAATCAATTAAAACTAAAAAAACTGATAATTATTTTAGTATATACAAGAAAACAACTGTAACTTTTTGGGATACTAGAACTATGGAAGCAATGGGAAATAAAATTCATGAGATTTCAGACATGAATGATGTAGATGAAGTAGGTGGTTTTTTCAAAATGGGTCGTGATGTAGCTGGTCATTTTTGAGATAAATTAAATGTTTTGAGTCATGAGCAAATTAATTACTCTATAAGCAATTGAACTCTTAAACAAAATATTAGTGATAATGCTGGTGGTCTTCACCCTGTTCATGTTATTAGAAACCGTACAATTACTAAAATTGGGCAAACACCTACAAACAAAATTTATTATCCTCCTATTGGACTTAGTCCAACAAATGATGGAAAATGATGAAAAGACCCACAAATGATAGGGTCTCAAAGTAAAAATGCTTATTATACAACTGGTATTGAATGTTATAACATAAGAATGATGAATAATCAATGATACAAAAAAGAATGAAATGTTAATCCTCCTATATTATATTGATGAAATTCAGAAGCTAATTATAGTAGATGATAATTAAATATAAATAAGAGAAATAAGAGAATGGAGATAAGAGAATATGAAAAAAATCAAAAATATTTTATTAACATCATCATTGTTAATTTCTGTTCCATTATTGATGAACACAATATCATGTAATAGTAGTAACACATTTAATAGTGATCCAGAAACCCCTACTAATCCAGAACCAGATCAACCTACAATACCTCCAGTTGATTCTGAAAATCCTGACAATGCTATAAATCCAGATCCAGAAACCCCAAAACCAGATCCAGAAGCACCAGAAACCCCAAAACCAGATCCAGAACCTGAAAATCCTGAAATGTTTGAAAATGAAGATGTTTTTCATGCTGCATTAATAGATAGATACTTTAAGAAATATAATTTAAGTTATGTAAGAGATGAGAGAGTTGACATCATAGCATTAAATGATAGTAAATATCGTGTTACTTTAATTAATTCTGATAATAGTTCTAGTGAAATTGACATATTTATTTCTGAAGAAATAAAAAAAGAATTATTTCCTGATGGATATAAAATCACTGAATAACAAAATTAATTATTTCTTCTATGTCTTTTTAATTTAAATTTACAATTTTTGTAAATTATTGAGAAAAGAAATATAAGTTTTATTTCCTAATATGTTAACTATGAGATACAAAGAAACAATTACTAAATTTGGAATCCTATGAGGGATGAAAAATTTAGTTTTTTGTCTATACATAAACTATTCTAATTTATCAACTTTTTCAAAGAATATGCAATTTCATTAAACATAAAACTAACACTATATTAATTTATATATTATTAATTTATATATTATTTAGCAAGCGTATTAAGTATGAGATTGTAATTTGCTTGCATTATTCATGTCGTTATAAAATATTTAAATATATTAATTAAAAAATAATCACGTTTTATATTCAAAATTAACCAAAATTTAATAAAATTATGTTTGCTATTTATAGCAATTTTGAATTCAATTATAATTAATTTATTTTAAACATAATAATGTGACATTTGTAAGTAACAAGCTATATGTGAAAGCATTAAAAATAAATTATTATAGATGAAAGTCAAAAATTTATTTATTACTAAATTTAAAATTAAGATAATTTTTAAATTTTATTTTGAGGAGATTTATTTATGGCTACACTAAGAGGGTCTTCATTTAAAAGATCTAGAAGATTAGGTTTTTCAATTTTGGAAACTGGAAAAGAATTTGCAAAAGGTAAAGGAAGACAAACTGTTCCTGGACAACATGGAAATAAAAGAAAACCAAAATTATCTGATTATGGTTTACATCTATATGAAAAACAAAAAGTTAGATTTATGTATGGAATTACTGAAAAACAATTTAAAAATACATTCTATAAAGCATCAAAAAGACACGGACAAGCTGGGGTTAACTTTCTACAAATGCTAGAAACAAGATTAGATTCATTAGTATATAGAACAGGATTAGCTCAAACTAGAAGACAAGCAAGACAATTGGTAAATCATGGTCATTTTACTTTAAATGGTCACAAAGCTGATATTCCTTCAATGCAAGTAAAAATTAATGATGTTATTGAATTAAAAGAAAAATCTAGAAAAAACAAACAAATTTTAGAATCTAAAACACAAAAACAAGTTGCACCTTGATTAAATCAAGATGGTGAATTTAAATTTAAATTAATAAGGTTACCTGAAAGAAAAGAATTAAATAGCGAAATTAATGAATCATTAATTGTTGAGTTCTATTCAAAATAATAAGTGATTAAAAAGAGGTATTAATGGATACAGGTGTTGCAATAGGTTTAATTATTGGTATTGGGATAGTTTTATTTTTAGTTGGTGCTGCTCTTGCTTTCTTCTTAACTAAAAGAATGTTTGAAAAACAAATTAAAGAAAATCCACCAATAACTGAAAAAATGATTAGAGCTATGTTCCTGCAAATGGGAAGAAAGCCATCTGAAGCACAAATTAAAGCAATTATGCGTTCAATGCAAAATGCAAAAAGAGACAAAAAATAAAATTTATGTCTAAATTCATTTGTGGCAAAAATTCTGTTGTTGATGCTATAAAAAACAATTTTAAAATCACTAAGATATTTTCAATTAAACCATTGAATTTTGATAGTAAGAATATTGAAATAGAAATTGTTGATAAAAATTTTTTAGATAAATTGACTTCATTAAATCATCAAGGTATTGTTGCTATTATTGATGACAATTATAGTTACTATGATTTTGGAAGAACTATTAAAGATAAACCTAACATCATATTAATTCTAGATCATATAGAAGATGTACATAATTTAGGAGCGATTCTAAGGACTGCTAATGCAGCTGGTATAAAGCATATTGTTATTCCTGATAAAAGATGTGCTCAGATTAATGACGCAGTGTTAAAAATTAGTTCTGGTGGTTTTATTGATTTAAAAGTATCCAAGGTTCCTTCATTACAACCTATAATTGAAAAATTAAAGAGAAATAATTATTGAATATACACAACAGCATTAAATGAAAAATCCATAGATTATTCAATAGTAAATTATAACTTTCCATTAGCATTGGTTGTTGGTAATGAGGCAAAAGGTGTAAGTAAAACTATTATTAATGCTAGTGATCAATTAATTAAAATACCAATGTATGGAACAGTTCAATCACTTAATGTATCTGTTTCTACTGGAATTTTTTTGTTTGAAATTATCAAAAAGATTGAATAAATTATTAAACATTTAATTAACTATTAATTAACTATGATTTTTCAAATAAATCATTTATTGTAAGAATTTAGGAACTTTGTTTTTAATTGAGCAAAAAATCAAAAAAATTTTTTTAATCAATGTAAAATATAAAAAATATGTAATTCGAAAAAAGAGGAGAGAAAATGTCAGCAATTATTAGTATTCACGCAAGAGAAGTATTAGACTCACGTGGAAACCCTACAGTACAAGTTGAAGTAAGATCAGAATTTGGAGGATTTGGTTCTGCAATTGTTCCTTCAGGTGCTTCTACTGGTACAAGAGAAGCTTTAGAATTAAGAGATCAAAATTCAGCTAAATACAAAAATAATTGATTTGGTGGTAAAGGTGTAATGTTAGCAGTAGATAATGTAAATGAAATAATTGCACCTGCTATTACTGGATTAGATGTTACTGATCAAAGATTCATTGATGAGATGATGATTGAATTAGATGGAACACCAACAAAATCTAAATTAGGTGCAAATGCTATTCTAGGAGTATCATTAGCTGTTGCTAGATGTGCCGCTGATGAATTAGGTTTACCATTATACAGATACATTGGTGGAACAAATGCAAGAGTATTACCATTACCTATGTTAAATGTTATTAATGGTGGAGAACATGCTTCAAACACATTAGATTTCCAAGAATTTATGATTATGCCTGTTGGAGCTAAAACATTTAGAGAAGCTCTACAAATGGCAAATCATGTTTTCCATACATTAGCTAAATTGTTAAAAAAAGCTGGTCATGGTACACAAGTTGGTGATGAAGGTGGATTTGCTCCTAACTTAAAATCTCATGAAGAAGCTCTTGAATTCTTAGTTAAAGCTATTAAAGAAGCAGGATATGTTCCAGCACTTAAAGGTGATAAAGCTGTTTCAATAGCCATGGATGCTGCATCATCAGAACTATATGATGTAAAAACTAAAAAATATACATTTGGTAAATTACAAAAAGCTATTCAAGAAAAAAGACCAGGATTTGAAAATCTTAAATCACAAACTGTATTTACTTCATCTGAGCTAATTGATTATTATGACAACTTGTTCAAAAAATTCCCAATTATTTCAGTTGAAGATGGTTTTGCTGAACAAGATTGAGATGGTTTCAAAAAAATGAATGACAAATTTGGTGATTCAAAACAAATTATGGGTGATGATTTAACAGTTACAAATAAAGCTATTCTATCTGAAGCTGTTAAAACTAAAACAATTAATTCAATTTTGATTAAATTAAATCAAATTGGAACATTGTCAGAAACACTAGATACAATTGAACTAGCTCACAAATCTGGAATGACAGCTGTTGTTTCACATCGTTCAGGAGAATCTGAAGATACCACAATTGCTGATTTAGCTGTTGCTCTAAATACAGGGCAAATAAAAACAGGTTCTATGTCTAGAACTGATAGAATTGCAAAATACAATAGATTATTAGTAATTGAAGAAGAACTTGGAGATGTGGCTGTTTTCCCAGGATCAAAGGCTTTCCACAATATTGGATGACATGTTTGTTGCACTTCATGTAAAAATGACACAAAAGATAAAGGTGCTAAAAAAACAGTTAAAACATCTAAAAAAACATCTAAATCTAAGAAAAAATAAAAATATCAAACATCAATATTAAATTAAACATACAAATTTAAAAAAATATAATAAGGAGAATAAAATGGCAAAAGAAAATTTTGACAGAAGTAAACCGCACGTTAACATTGGTACCATTGGTCATGTTGATCATGGTAAAACAACTTTAACTGCAGCTATTGCTTCTACATTGGCTAAAAAAGGATTAGCAGAAGCTAAAGATTATGCTTCTATTGATAATGCACCTGAGGAAAAAGCTCGTGGTATAACAATTAACACATCACACATTGAGTATGAAACAGAAAAAAGACACTATGCTCATGTTGATTGTCCAGGTCATGCTGACTATGTTAAAAACATGATTACAGGTGCTGCACAGATGGATGGGGCAATTCTAGTTGTTGCTGCTACAGATGGTCCTATGCCTCAAACAAGAGAACACATCTTATTATCAAAACAAGTTGGAGTTCCAAAAATTGTTGTATTCTTGAATAAAGTTGATATGTTAGGTTCACCTGAAGAAGCTGCTGAAATTACTGAATTAGTTGAACTTGAAGTTAGAGGATTATTATCTGAATATGGATTTGATGGAGATAATGCTCCTATTATCAAAGGATCAGCTTTAAAAGCTCTTGAAGGTGATGCTGCATATGAAGCTAAAATATTTGAATTAATGGATGCTATTGATTCATATATTGATACACCAGCTAGAGAATCAGATAAACCATTCTTAATGGCTGTTGAAGATGTTTTCACAATTACAGGTCGTGGTACTGTTGCAACAGGTAGAGTTGAACGTGGAACATTAAAATTAAATGAAGAAGTTGAAATTGTTGGTATTAAACCAACTAAAAAAACTGTTGTTACAGGTATCGAGATGTTCAGAAAAAATCTTGATGCTGCAATGGCAGGGGATAATGCCGGTTTATTATTAAGAGGGGTAGCTAAAGAAGACATTGAAAGAGGTCAAGTATTAGCAAAACCTGGAACAATTGTTCCTCACAAAAAATTTGAAGCTGCTGTGTATGCACTTAAAAAAGAAGAAGGTGGACGTCACACACCATTCTTTAAAAACTATAAACCACAATTCTACTTTAGAACAACAGATGTTACTGGAGGTATTGAATTACCTTCTGGAACAGAAATGGTTACACCTGGAGATAATGTAAATTTAACTGTTGATTTAATTTATCCAGTTGCTATTGAGGAAGGAACAAAATTCTCAATTAGAGAAGGTGGAAGAACTGTTGGAGCTGGTTCAGTTACAAAAGTTCTACAATAATTTAAATTTATAATTGTCTAAAGAATTAAATTTTTCAAAAATTTAATTTGTTAAAAAGGATGTTTCTTATGTTAAATAATAAAAAAAGAATTGATCAATTAAACTTGAAAAATAAAAAAGTTATTATTAGAGTTGACTTTAATGTACCAATGAAGGATGGTAAAATAACCAACAATAAAAGGATTGTTGCTGCAATTCCTACAATTAAAAAAGCTTATGAATCAGGAGCAAAAGTTATTTTGCTATCACATTTGGGTAGAGTTAAAGAGGAATCAGATAAAGCTAAAAAATCTTTAAAACCAGTTGCTGCAGAATTAACTAGATTATTAGGTGTAAAAGTTAAATTTGTTCCATTTACCTCAGGGCCTGAAGTGAAAACAGCTGTAAAAGAAATGCAACCAGGTCAAATCATTATGCTTGAAAACACTAGATGAGAAGACTTGAATAATAAAGCAGAATCAAAAAATAATCCTAAATTAGGTAAATTCTGAGCTTCATTAGGTGATGTATTTATTAATGATGCATTTGGAACAGCACATAGAGCTCATGCTTCTAATGTTGGTATTGCTTCTAATATATCTGAATCTGCAATTGGGTATCTAGTTGCTGATGAGTTAGATAAAATTTCTAGAGCAATTAATAACCCTCCAAGACCAGCTATTGCTATTATTGGTGGTGCAAAAGTATCAGACAAAATTAAAACAATTGAAAATCTGGTTAAAAATGTTGATAAAGTAATTATTGGTGGGGGAATGGCATTTACATTCTGAAAAGCGCAAGGTTTATCAATTGGTAACTCATTAGTTGAAGAAGATCAAATTCCTTTAGCTAAAGAATATCTAAAAAAATATCAAGATAAATTAGTTTTACCTATTGATGCCGCTTTATCTTCTAAATTTGAAAATATTAAACCTATTTATAACAATGAAAATTCTTTAGAAATTCCTAAAGGTTACATGGGATTAGACATAGGTCCTAAATCAATTCAATTATTTAAAAAAGAAATTTTAGGTGCAAGAACTGTAATTTGAAATGGTCCACTAGGTGTATGTGAGTTTAGTTATTATTCAGTTGGTACTGAAGAAATTGCTAAAGCTATTGGTTCATTAACAAGTGCTTATACAATTGTTGGTGGTGGTGATAGTGTTGCAGCTATTACATCATTAGGACTTGAATCAAAATTCTCACACATTTCTACAGGTGGTGGAGCTTGTCTAGCAATGCTTGAAGGATCACCACTTCCTGGTGTGGAAGCAATCCAAAATGAAAATGATGCACCTAAAGAAGTGCAGGCAAAAACTAGTACATTAGATTTAAAAGTTGATAAAAAAACTGAGAAAACAGAAAAAACAGAAGATAAAAAATAGTTAATATTTTTTGTTGGTTTGCTAAATTAAATACACAAATAAAGACAAAACTTATAGTTTTGTTTTTTTATTTATTCTTTTTGCTTAAAATGTTTTTTGTGTTAATAACTGTTAATTCGATTTAAAATTATTAATGTTATCTTTATTATTTTTATTTTGTTAAAAAAATTAAAAAGGTAAGTATTATGTTTAAATTTAAAAACAAAAATAAGTTAATATTATTATTCCTTCCATTTTTCTTGTTGTCTATTTTCATTGCTAATAAAGAAAGAACAATTGATTCAATTGCAAATACTATTAATAAGAGAATGGCAGATGACAATATCTATCAAAATGCTAAGGTAGATCCATTATATAAAGTTAAAATATTGAGAAAAACAGGTAGTGATAAAGATAAAATTAATCTGTTATTTTTAGGTGATAACTATAGTCAAAATATCAATGATGAATTATTTTCAAATTATGTCTATAATGAATTTGTAGAACCTGCCTTGTCAACTAAAACACCAGATGATTCTTCTATTGCTAAATCTGAAAGGAGTAGGGGAGTTAGGATACCATTTCAAACATTTTTAAATGATAAAATTAACATCTACACTATTCAACCAAATTATGGAGAAGTTGTATCATCAATAAGAAATAATCATGATACTTTTTTTGGAATGAATCTCTCATCAAAATCAGAAAGAAGACTTTTAAGTTTAAAGAACTTTGGACATGTTAAGAAAAATATTTTGCAATATGATGTAACTAAAAATTTTTTAGAAGATGGAGGTGTTATTGGAAATAATTCCTTAGCAGTTATTAGAAATGGTGGAGAAGGCAGAGCAAATGCAGAACTTTTTTCTCATTTTTTATCAACTACTGAAAATGGAACATCTGTATTTATTCATGAAATGAGTCATTCTATATGGGGACTATCAGATGAATATTCTGAAGGTGATAATGAATCTTTTACTGGACCTAATAGATGTGCTTTAAATAATGATAGTGAAATTCAAGATAGAATTACATGAAAAGAATTTTTAAATTTTAGAGGTATAGGAGCATTTAAACCTAATCCAAAAGAAAATTCATATGTTCCAACTAGAGATTGTATAATGGGAAGTCTAAAGCCTGAAATTGATTTTTGTGAAGTTTGTACTCATCGCATAATTAAAAATTCTGTTAAAGGATTACAAAGAGAATTATTTTATATTGCTGATCCTGAACTACAACCTCATGAAGGAAGACCTGAATTTATTAATTGAACATATTCAATTGATTATTTGCAAAAACAAGAATTATATAAAGAAAATATAAGCACAGCTAAAAGTAAACACCTTCAATTTAGGACAGTAATTGATAATTTAACTAGCAAACCTAGAAAAATCAAATTAAAAGTAAATATAATTAATCTTGATAACAAGAAAGAAAATGTCTTTGAAGAAGAATCAGAAATATTTACTTTAGAACCAGGGCAACTAAAAGGATTATTGTTTTCAACTAATAATAAAGCACCTAATAACTTATCTAATAACAAGTATGAAGCAATAGGACTAGTAATAGATGCAGAAACTAATGAAGTTTTAGCTACAAATCTTGATCGTAAAAATTATTATTATCTTAATAATAAAGATAATAAAAAAGATAAAAAAGATTTAATTTCTAGTTATGGTAAAAATACTTATAATGTCACAATTAACTTTTTAGATAAAAACAATAATCAACCTCTACCAGATATTAAACCAACTCAATTAGTTAAGAGAGATGGAACTAAATTTAAATTAGAAAAAATATTATTTAATGGTTATAAATTAGATTCATCAAAAAGTAAAATTGATAATAATGATATAACTATCTCGGGTAAAGATTTAACATTTAATTATTATTATGATAAATTGAAGTATAAAGAACTTAAATTAAAATTAATTGATCCAAATAAAAATAACCAAATTGTTCAAGAGAAAACAATAAAAGTATATGAGGGACAAACATTTAGACCTAGTTCATCTGATTTTTTCATATATGATTTATCCAAATTTAATAATGAAAATAGCAACTACAATGAAACATGAAATGAAAGTGTAGTTTTTTCTGATGGCATTTATCACTATGAAAATATTTCAAATAAAAATGAGATAACTTATTGCATTAAAAATTCTCCAACTGTTCATCATTTTTCAAAAGATATCAAGATAATTCAAGGAGATAAGAACTATAATATGAAATACTTAAGTGGATCAACATTGTTTTCATCAGGATCATTTGACAATGGTTTTAATAGAAACTCAAATTCTCCACTAGTTATTAATAATAATGTAGATATTTCCAAAATTGGCAATTATGAATTACTTTATTTACACAAAGGATCAATTTCTGACATTAAAGAGGACCCAAATTCTGTGCAAAAAATTAAAGTAGAAGTAGTTAAAAATGAAGATCCTAGCTATAAACCTGATATTGTTTCAAGCGAGGTAGTTAGATTAAATAATTATGATTATATAGTTATTGATGATTTAGAATATAAAGAAGGTAAATTAGATGATTTTGAAAAAATTAATAAATCTAATTTATTATCAAAAATTAAATATTTAAATCTAAATAATGATGAGTGCAAATATGAGGTAATTGATTTTTCTAAAAGATACCCAGGGGTGGATGGCTCTGTATTTTATGCATATAAATTTAAAGTAAAAGTCACATCAAAAATAGATAGTAGCAATTCTTCAACAACTAAAGAATTTGAAAAGACAATTTGATTAAATACTGATGATTCTAGACAATTGCAAAATGTTAATAATGGAGTTCAAGAAGAAATTAATAGAATTAATAAATTGGATTTAAGATTACAGAAGAGTGGTTTAACTCAAGATGAGATAAATAATATTAATCAACAAAATATCTTAAATAATATTTCTAATTGAGTTTCTATATCTAATTTTGCTTATGAGGTAATAAATTTTAAGAATTATAATAGTCAATTTAAATTTAATATCAAAGTTTCTAAAGATAATATATCAATAAATTCCAAAGAATTTGCTTTGAAATATACAATAATAAATTTACCTGAAGATGAAAAAACATTATTAGATAAAGAAATTAAAAGAATTAATTTGGTTCAAATTTATTTAGTTAAAAATACTTTTTCACAAAATGAAATTGATAATATTAATGCTAATAACTTGACAAACTATATTACCAATTGAAATCAAATAGCAATTAATGATAAATATAAGTATGAAATAATAAATTTAACAAAGCATAATAATAGATTTACTTTTAGTGTTAAAGTCAATTTAAAAAAAGATGTTTCTATATCAAAAATAACAAATCAATTTAACTTATCATACACAATATTAATAAACAAAGTTGTTGATGTTGATAATAAATTAGAATTAGAGAAATACAGAATTAATAATTTGAATTTAAAATTAAAAAATAAAAATTTATTAACTCAAGATGAAATATCTGATATTAACAATAATCCTGAAAAAATTATTGAATACCTAAGCAACTGAGAACCAAATAATTTATTCCAATATAAATTCATAATTTCAAATACTGAAAAAAATAAAATTGAATTGTGAATTCAAATTAACAAAACAAATGATAATTTATTTTTAACATCAAAAAAATTTGTATTCAATTATGATTTAGTTTCTGATAGTGAATTAGATAATAATCCAAGCAATAGTAATAATAATTTACAAGTTATATTAATTTCAACATTAGTTCCTTCTAGTATAGCTTGTGTGATTGGTGGAAGTATTGGTTATATTCATTATAAAAAAAGACAAAAAAATAACAAATAATATTTAAATTACATTCATTTTTATTAAAAATATTTCATTGAAACAATAAATTTTTGTCACTAGAGCAGTGCATTTTTTGATTACTTATAAATGGTAATTTATAGTCTTTACTCTTATTTTAATCAAATTTTATATTTAATACTAATTCATTTATCCGCGTTAGAATAATGTTGTGTAGGAAAATACAATTTTGGTTTAGATGACAACATTTAGACCTAAAATTTTAGAAAGGAAGTGTTAATTATGAACAAAAGTACAAAAATCACTTTATTTTCTTTAGGTGGAGTTGTAGCTGCTGGTGCAGTGGCTGGTGCAGTATCTATTGCTCTTTTACCTAAAACAGAAAATAGAGTTAATCCATTTATAAATAGAGATGAATTAGGTTCTACATCAGGTACAGTAGTAGCTGGTAACACAGAAGCATCAAAAGATCCTGTTAAAGTTGAATCAAAAGATGGAATTAAGATTGGAATTACACCAATTTCATCAGTATCAAGAGATGCTCAACAACAATATGAGTTAACTTTATTCAATAATGATGAAAAAGGTGAAGTAAATTTTGTTGATAACAATGGAAATTTAATTTTAGGTAACAAAATAACTGTTGTTAGAGGTCAACAAGTTCATGTTAAAGTTAATGTTAAAGAACAATATAAAGATACTCTAACTGTTGTTAATTTCTGAGTATATGATGCTGCTAATCCAAATTACTCTTTAGGTGTAACTAAGGTAGATGAAAACAATTATCACTTTACATTACCAGAAGGTGAATTTGCTGATGATTTTTATGTATCAGGTGAATTAAAAGCATCAATTACATATGGGCAAAAAAAATTGGGTGAATGAGAATTTGATTTTAAATCAAGACATTATGTATACAATGTAACAGAAGATAACTTTGTTTATGATGATGTTGCAAATCCAAATTTAAAAATGCAACAATACCCTGAAACTGGAGCATTTGTTATCTATAGTTTAAGGTTAAATGGACATAATACCATTATCAAAAATATGACAATACCTAAAAATGTTCAATTTGAAGTTTTAAATAATATTGAAATATTTAATGAACAAACTACTTCAACTTCTCCAATTTTAGGGTTTGATCCATCTGGTAAATTAATTCAAAATGGAGCTGCCGGTCTTTGAAGAGGTGTTAGAGTAACAAAAAGAACTTTAAGTGAGTTTAACTGATCTTCTTGAGGACAAGATGAAAAAGTTCTAATTGTTGAAGATAAATATAATTTTTTACCTACAGAAACAAAATAATGTTTTATTAACTTTTGATTAATCCTGCTTTTACACTAATAAATATTAATTAATAAATAAAGAGGCTTTATCTGCCTTTTTATTTATATTTGTTATTTACAAAAATTATTAATCACATAATCTATAGCTTTTTCTTATTAGTTTTTTGAAATTTCAATACATAAATTATTTTTTTAATATACATATAGCCTAAATTTATTAAAATTTTAACATTATGAGTAAAAAGAAAATTATTGCATCTACAATATTAGCAATTCCAATGATTGGAGTTAGTTCTTATGCCATTAGTTGTAATTCAACAAATAAAAATGATAATGAAAATAATAATGACATTAATGATAATATGTTGCTAGAAAATGAAAAAAATAAAGTTGTTGAAATTATTAATAAAAGTAATATAACATTGACTATTGAACAAAATGAAGATAGAAGTCTATATGATATTGCAATCAATGATCAATTAAATGACTTAATATCCAAAAATATAGATACATCTGTATCTTTTAAAATTAGTAATATAAATAAGGATGAAACTAAAACAGAAATTAGTTTTGCTCTAAATTTATTTTTAATAAATAATTCAAATAAATTCATAAATACCAATTTGATAATTAAATATAAAATATTGAGTGTTGAAGATTGAATAAATAAAGAAGAAAATAAAATTAAAAATATTGTTTCAACAAAGCAAATATCTTTAACTAAGGAAGAAAATGCTAATTTAACAAATAATACAATTGAGTGATATTTAGATACTTGATTATTTGGCGAGTTAGATGGATGATTTTATTATAAACTAAATAATTTTTCCAAAGATGAACAAAACAAAATAATAGAAATAAATATTTCATTAATGTTTATTGGAGATGACAAAGAAATTGAAACTCCAATTTTATTAGATGTAAAATATGATATTTATGATGTGGATGTAAATGATTTTTTTAATAAAGTTTGTGACAATGTTAAATTAATACCCAATTCTAAATATCCAAATTTAAATTACAAGAATATAACTGCTAAGAATTACTATAAATTAGGTTTTGAATGAAAAAATTATTTCATGATAAATACAAATGAACTAAATAAAATAATAGGTGAACAAAACCCCTTATTTAAAAATTTAGTTATATCATGAAATAAAAATAAATTTGACTTTAAAAAATCAAGGGAGATTGTGTTTAGTATAGAAGTCAAATTAGAATTACTTAATAATAGTTTGAAAAAAAATATTTTATATACAATTAATGATTTTAAACAAGATAATTCATTAATTGGAGAATTAGATTCCAAACCTATTGAATTATTAAAAACACCTGATGGAGCAGTTTCATATAAAGGTGAGTTAGAAAGATTTTTAATTTCAGATATTGAAAGTTGCTCTATTAATCAATGAAAAAAATACTTAGTTGATTTTACATGAGATCAATGAAAAATTGAATTAATGTATCAAGTTAGATTTGCTTTATATCAAATGTTTTCTGAAAATTTCATTGAGGTTAATTATTATGTTAAAGAAGAAAATTCTGGTAATGTTTCATTTACAGCTGAAGGTGTCATAAAAGAAGATGCTCCTAATACAGTGTATTATTTCCAAACATATTTTAAAAATCCTAATGGAATTAAAAATCCTAATTATGATTTAATAAGAAGAAGCAACCTTAAAAAAGGAGATATAGTAAAAGTAAAAATTACTTATGACCCAAACAAAGGCACTCAATGAAAACCAGGTTACAATCATGATATGACTGCTGGTGATAGCATTGATCAATTTGACTTAAGAACTTGATATTGAAATTTTCAAAAAGGCATGAACCCAATGATAGATAATACTACAAATCCATTGTATTGTGATTATGCTTATACTTTCTTGCTAGGCAACAATGATAATTTTCAAATGGAAATATTTGTAAATAATAGTTCTACTTATTCTCGTAAATCAGGTACATTTACAACTTTCTCTTTTACACTTAGAAAAAAATGAGCTGAATAATTTTATATATAATATATAAAAAAAGTAGTATTAATATCTTGTTAATAAGATGTTTATTTGTAATTAGATTAGCATAATTTTATATAATTTTATTGTATAAATAAATTCATAAAATAAAGGTTAAAGTATGTGTACAGCTATTAAATATAAAAATAATTACTTTGGTAGAAATTTAGATTTAGAGTTTGAATTACCTGGAACTAAAATTGTTTTAACTCCAAGAAATTATGAATTCACATTAAGTTCTAATAAAAAAGCAGTTAATACTAAATATGCAATTATTGGAATGGGCATGGTAATTAATAAATATCCATTATATTATGATGGAATGAATGAAAAAGGATTATTTATGTCTGGTTTATATTTTTTAGGATATGCCAAATATTTTGATAATGATATAAGTAAAAATAATATTAGTCCTTTTGAATTTGTTCCTTACATTTTGGGTTTTTGTGCTTCGGTAAAAGATGCAAGAGAAAAATTGAACAATATAAATTTAGTCAATATCTCCTTTAGTAAAGAATTACCTCTAACTCCAATGCATTGAATGATTGCAGATGACAAAGAATGTATTGTTGTTGAATCTACAGAAAGTGGATTAAAGATATATGATAATCCTTATAAAACATTGACAAACAGTCCTAAATTTAGTTACCATTTAGAAAATATCAATAATTATGTTAATGTTTCTCCAAATACAAGAGACAAATTATTTAATAATAACATTAAAATTGTTTCTAATGGTGCTGGAACAGCAGGTTTACCTGGTGGACTTTCTTCTCAGGATCGTTTTGTAAGAGCTGTTTACACCAATTTAACTTCTATGTCTAATGACAATGAGGATGATGATGTAGCTCAGTATATGCATATTTTAGGTTCTGTAGCTCAAACAAGAGGGACTGTTGTTGCTCATGAATCTAGATGTGAAATTACTATTTATTCTAACTGTTATAGTTCAAAAACTATGTCAATGTATTATAGAACTTATCAGAATACAAGATTGAATGCAATATCTTTAAAAAATCATAAAAATTTAGATTCAAAAGAGTTGACAATTTATGATTTAGAATTAAAATTAGATGTAAAGTGAATCTAAAACAATCAATAAGTAAGGAGAAAATATTAATCAATAAAAAATTACCTTGAATAGGTACAAGAGTTGTTTAATTAATTATTTAAGTCTAAAAAGTTGAATTAATATAAATATGAAAAATAGTTACAAAAATAAATTTTATTCTGTTCCACTAGCTTGCACTGGTTTAGGATTAGGAATAGGTGGTTTAGGAAATACTTATATTTCATTATTTTCGTTAAATGGAATACCTGATGCAAAATTTATTTCTATTTTTAATTATGTTTTTACAATAATGTTTTTATTATTAATTTTATTTAAATATGTGTTACACCCTAGATTATTAAAGAATGATATTAATAATGCCTTGTCTGTTTCTTTATTACCTACTTTTTCAATGTCTCTAATGCTAGTAGCAGGATTTATAGGAATGTGAGATAGAGATATTGATAAAATTAATCCTTGTCAAATTAGTGCAGCAATAATTATGTCTATTGCAATTTTAATTCAATTTATTTTAATTAGTTTTTTTGTAAGAAGTATCATCATTAATAATTTTAAAAATAAAGAGAATATATATGGTTCATATTTTGTTCCCACAGTTGGTTTATTAACTTCATGCACAGTTTCTAACAATGTTTTATTATTACCTAATGTATTCTTTCAAATTATTTGATATATAGGCTATGCTATTTTTATTTTTAGTTTACCAATAATTACTTACATAATATTATTTAAGAATAAAAGCATAGGTGTCGATAAATATCCAACAATAGCTATTTGATTTGCTCCTGCAAATCTTTCTTGTGCTGGATTTTTACACACATTCTTACTAGCATCTAATAGAAATACCTCATTTTATCCATCATTATTTTTAAATTCAATTGCAGTTATAACAACAATGATAGGTTTTGCTACTACAATATTGTTGTACTTTTTTATTTTTAGAGTATTTATTTATCGTTGAAAAAATAATAACAAGAATTTTTCTCCAATTTTATGCTCTTTATCATTCCCATGTGCAATAGGAGTTACATCTATTTTATTTGCAGCTAGAGCACTAAAAGCAATAGAATCACAATCAAGTTTATTTATTAGCGATCTAGTATGAATATTTGGTGTAATAGCAATAGTATTTTGTATAATCACTACTTTAGTGTTGTTATATTTATTAATAAATATGTTAATTCATTTATATAGATTATTTTTCTTAAAGAACAACCAGTAAATTTAAAAATTAGACTAATAAAATATATTTTTGGAATTTAATAGTTTAATTTATTAATGCGAGTTTAATTAATTTGTATTATGTAAATTTAGAAAATTAAATAGATTGAAATAAGAAAAGATAATTAAAATAATAATCAATTTATTAGATTTTAGACTTTTTATATTTTGCTATAATTTTTATATAAATATAAAAATACTTAATTAAGCAAAATTTAACAAATAAAAGAGGGTATATGTCAAATCAATATTCAGCAGATAGTATTCAGGTTCTTGAAGGTTTAGAGCCTGTTAGAAAAAGACCCGGTATGTATATAGGATCAACCGGTAAAAAAGGTTTGCATCATTTAGTATGAGAAATAGTTGATAATTCAATTGATGAAGCAATGGCTGGTTTTGCTTCTGTTGTTACAATTGAATTAGATAAAGATGGTTATGTAACAATAACTGATAATGGTCGTGGTATTCCTACTGACATTCATTCTAAAACTGGTTTATCAACAGTGGAAACAGTTTTAACAGTTTTACATGCTGGTGGTAAATTTGACTCTGAAACTTACAAAGTTTCTGGTGGTTTACATGGTGTTGGAGCTTCTGTTGTAAATGCATTAAGTACTAATTTAAAAGTTTGAGTTAAAAGAAATGGTAAATTGCATTTCATGGAATTTAAAGATGGTGGTCACCGTGTTGAACAAATGAAAGTTATAGGTGAAGTTGAACAAAACAATACTGGAACAAAAATTTCATTTAAGCCTGATTTTACAATTATGGAGCCTAATGAATTTGATTTTGTTGTAATTGCTGATAGAGCAAAACAAATTGCTTATTTAAATAAAGGTATAACAATTGTTATAAGTGATTTAAGAGGTGAAAAACCAATTAAAAAAGAATTTTTCTTTGAAGGTGGAATTATTGAATATGTTCGTGAATTAAATCGTGGTAAACAATTAATTCATGAAGAAATTATTTATGCTGATGGATCAGTTAAGGGAGATGCTGGTAATGTCTTAGTTGAAGTTGCTATGCAATATAATCAAGGGTATCAACCTAATGTTGTTTCATATGCTAATAACATATCAACAATTGAAGGTGGTACTCATGAGCAAGGATTTACTGATGCTTTAACTAGAATTTTAAATAATTATGCTGGTCAATATAAATTATTTAAAAATGAAGAAGAAAAACTAACTAGAGAAGATGTAAAAGAAGGATTAACAGCAATTATTTCTGTAAAACATGTAGATCCTATTTTTGAGGGACAAACAAAATCTAAATTAGGAAATAAGGATGCTCGTTTTGCTGTCAATAAAACTTTGTCTCAAGCTTTAGAAAGATTTTTAGCTGAAAATCCTGAACAAGCAAAACAAATTGTTGAAAAAGCAGTATTAGCTCAAAGGGCTCGTTTTGCTGCTACAACAGCTAGAGAAACAACTAGAAAAAAAGCATTGTTTGATGGTAATTCTTTACCAGGTAAATTAGCTGATTGTTCATCAAAAAATGCTGAAATATCTGAATTATATATTGTTGAGGGTAATTCAGCTGGTGGTTCAGCTAAAATGGGTCGTGATCGTGAAACTCAGGCTATTTTACCATTAAGAGGTAAAGTTATTAATGCAGAAAAAGCTAGAATTGATAAAGTATTTGAAAATGCTGAAATAGCATCTATTATAACTGCTTTAGGAACTGGTGTAGGTTCTGAAATTAATGTTAACAAATTAAGATATCATAAAATAATAATTATGACAGATGCTGATGTTGATGGTTCTCACATTAGAACTCTATTATTAACATTCTTTTACCGTTATTTAAAACCATTGATTGAATATGGATTTGTGTATATTGCTCAACCACCATTATATAAAATAACATATGGAAAAACTTTTGAATATGCTTATAATGATGAACAAAAAGATGAAATTATTAAGAGAATTGAAGATGCAAATAATAATCAAAAAATAAGTATTCAAAGATATAAAGGGCTAGGTGAAATGAATCCAGAACAATTATGAGAAACTACAATGGATCCTAATGCTAGAAAAATGCTTCAAGTTCAAATTGAAGATGCAGCTATTGCTGATCAAGTATTTACCATTTTAATGGGTGATGATGTAGAACCTAGACGTGAATTCATTGAAGAAAATGCTAAATATGTTAAAGATATTGACTTTTAATTAAATAAATTAGAAATAAATATAAAAATAAAAAATATTGACTACCTTAAAAATCAATATTTTTTTTATATAAATTTTTAATTATGAATTAATTTTATAATTAATTTATTTTTGTAATTATTTCATTAATTATATTGTGCTCATGTGAATGATTTGAGTGATCATGGAAACATAATACAAATATTCCAATAGCAATACCAATTATTCAAATCAATATAGTAATATATCAATCTTTTCCATTATTTTTGATATCATGTATAAATTCAGGGATAAATTCCACAACTGAAATGAATAATAAAAATGAAGCAGATATTAATTGAATAACATGAATAGCTATTTCATTTTCTCATGAAAATCAAGATATTACTGAACCAATGATTATTAAAGGAATAATAGCACATATAGCAATTAAACTATTAATTGTAGCTTTTGTTTTATTTATACCCATATCAATTTGACGATAATATATAATCAGTTCTTCAGGAATAACATGAATAACAAAAGAACACAAAAAAACAATATTTGTGACATTAACACCTTCTCTAGCAATTTGAGAAGCAAGCATTCCAATAATTAATCCATCAGGAATTCGATGTGAAAGTAGGAAAAAAATTGCAAATGCTTTTGATCTAGGATTATGATCATCTAAATTGAAAATCAATTTATCATGATCATGATCATGATTATTTGTGTTAATAGCCTTGCCCTTAAAAGATTTAGCAAATAAGTATTTTATTCCTAATGAAAATAATAAACCTAATAAAATAACACTAGCAATGATAGAACCAGTTATTGCTTTAGCAGCAATAGTATCATTATTAACTAATATTGTAAACTGCTCTTCAAGATGAGTTTTTGACTCTCCTATGAATAATACAGTAGACATCATAATGAAAAAACCAGAAGAAAAAGCATATAAATATTTATTAGCTCTCTTACTAATTTTTGGTTTAAAAATTGGCAATAACACTCCATATATTAATGGAATACCAATTACAAATGCTGAAATAGAAGCAATAACTGTTATCAGTATTTGAACTTTAGTCATTATGACCTTTCTACACAAACATAAGTTTGTAAAAACTATTATACTAAAAACTATTAAGAAGGATATATTTTATTGATATTATCTTTAGTTTCCCTTCAAAATCCTCTTTTATTTAATTTAGCTTCTTCTTCTAACATATTAAGATTATTAATGTATTCATTATCATAATAATAAAAAAGACTATTTTTATTATTGGATATATATCTAACTTTAGCATAACCATTTTTAACCATATATGATGAAAAATCAATTTTGTTATTAATAGTAACCTTTGTTATTAATCTATTATAATTATCAGTTTTTAGTGATTCTATTTCTATTCATTTATTTAACAAAAGTTCACTAGCAACATTTGATGCTAATTTACCATAAAAATATTGCAAACCAGTAGTTGGTAAAAAATTATTTTTTGAATCATATACTTCAGGTGTATCAATACCTAAAATTCGATATTTTTTATTATCACTTTCAAATGTATCTCCATCAATTACATTGCTAACTAATATATTAGATGAATAGTCAGAAATTAATGAGCAAGATGAAACAAAAAATATACTACTAACTATTGAAGATGAGATATAAAAAAACAAAGCATTTTTATGCTTTGTTTTTTGAACCAAGTTCTTCCATTTTTTCTAAAACTGTTTTTCTCATAGCTTCAATACCTGGAGCATATAATTTTCTAGGATCAAAATTTTTCCCTTTTTTAGCTTCACCAGATTCAATATATTTTCATATTGCTTGTGCATTTGCCTGTTGCAATTCAGTATTAATATTTATTTTAGAAATACCTAGTGAAATAGCTTTTTTAATTTGGTCTTTTGGAATTCCTGAACCACCATGTAGAACCATACCAATTCCACAAGCTTTTGATAAATCTTCAAGAGCAACAAATTTTAATTCTTTTCATTCTTTTGGATATGGACCATGAATATTACCTATTCCAGCAGCTAAGAAATCAATTCCAAGTTCAGCCATTTTTTTAGCTTCAATTGGATCAGCAATTTCTCCTTCACCTATAATTCCATCTTCTTCACCACCAATTGAACCAACTTCAACTTCAACTGAAGCATTATATTTTTTAGCAAGTTTTACAACTTCCTTTGCATTTTCATAATTTTTTTCAAATGTTTCATGTGAACCATCATACATAACTGAAGTATAACCATTTTCAAGAGCCACACTAACAGCTCCAAATGAACCATGATCTAAGTGTAATGCAACTGGAACTGTTATTTTAAGATCATTCATTAAACCTGCAACCATTCCATATACAGTTTTATATCCACCTATATATTTAACAGCACCTTCAGATGTACCCAAGATAATAGGTGATTTAGCTTCCTCAGCAGCTAATAAAATTGTCTTTGTTCATTCTAAATTATTAATATTAATATGAGGTACAGCATATTTTCCTTCAAGTGCTTTTTTAACCATATCTTTAGCATTAACTAAATTTTTTGGTTTTTGAATAATTCCTTTATCAAATATACCCATTTTTACTCCCTTATTTCCTTTAAACTATTTTTTTTTAAAATTATATCATGTTTTGGTCATTATTTTCTATGAAAGACTAATTTAATTCAAATAAAAAACCTAATTTTTTAATTAGATTTTTTGTATATTTTTTAAACAAAATTAATTATCACTTTTTATTATTTTCCAATACTTTAATTACTTCTTCTTCATTATCAGCTAATAAGCATTTATTTGCTATTTCTTGAGCATCTTTGAAATTAATTCTTGAGATTAATTCTCTAGCAGATAAAATTGATGAAGCAGACATTGAAAATTCATCAAGACCTAAACCTAATAGAACAGGTATTGCTTGTAAATCACCAGCCATTTCTCCACACATTCCAGCTCATTTACCATTTTTATGAGCACCATCAATAGTCATTTTAATTAATCTTAAGATTGAAGGGTTTAATGGTTGATATAAATATGAAACTTTTTCACTCATTCTATCAGCTGCCATTGTATATTGAATTAAATCATTGGTACCTATTGATACAAAGTCTGCATATTTACAAAAATTTTCACTATTTACTGCAGCAGCAGGTATTTCTACCATCATTCCTACTTCAATTGTGCTAGAAACATTTGGATAATCTTTTTTTACCTCATTGTAAACTTCATTATAAAATTCTTTAGCATTTTTAAATTCATCTACAGTAGCAATCATTGGAAACATAATTCCTAATTTTCCAAATTCACTGGCTCTAATTAATGCTCTTAATTGTGTCTTAAATACATCTTTACGATCTAGACAAAATCTTATTGCTCTATAACCTAAAAATGGATTCATTTCGGTTGGGAAAGTAAAATATTTTAATATTTTATCTCCACCAATATCTAATGTTCTAATGATAACTTTTTTACCATTCATTTTTTCTAAAACAGTTTTATAAGCTTGATATTGCTCTTCTTCATTAGGTCAATCATTTGAATCCATGTATAAAAATTCAGATCTAAAAAGTCCTACAGCATCACCATTTGCATTTAATACACCAGGAACGTCTTGTGGAGAACCAATATTACCTGCTATCTCAACATGGTGACCATCTTTAGAAATAGATGGCTTATCCTTAAATGTTTCTAATACTTTTTGTAATCTTTCTTCTTCTTCAATATCTTTTTTTAGTTTATCTTGTAATTCTTTTGATGGATTAACAAATACTTCACCAGTAGTACCATTAATTGCAATAATATCTCCAGTTTTTACTTTTTTGGTAATATCTCCAATACCTAGTACAGCAGGAATTTCTAATGAACGAGCCATTATTGCAGAGTGAGAGGTTCTTCCACCAATATCTGTTGCAAATCCTTTAACATATTTTTTATTTAATTGAGATGTTTCAGAAGGGGTTAAATCAACACCAACAATAATAACTTCTTCATTAATTGAAGTTAGATCTTCTTTAACAATACCTAATAAATTAAATATCATTTTTTGACAAACATCTTGAATATCCGCAGCTCTTTCCTTCATATATTCATCATCCATTGATGAAAACATATTTATGTATTTTTTTGATATTTCATCTACAGCATATTCAGCAGATAATGATTCATTTTTAATTATTTCAATCATTTCTTCTTTCATCATTGGGTCTGTAGCAACTTGGATATGAGCGTCAAAAACTGCTGCATGTTCTGCATCAAGATTTTTAGAAGCAATTTGTTTAATTTTTTCAATTTGTTCTACTGTATTTTTAATTGATGATTCAAGCTTTTGTATTTCTTGTTCCACATTAGATATCTTTTTTTTATCAATTTTTATATCATAATGTTTTAGTTCAAATACTCTTGCAATAGCAATACCTCTTGAAGCTCCAATTCCTTTTAAATTCATGTTCTCCCCTTTTTTGATATTAATTTATTTTATTAAAATTTATTATATTCAAAAATGATATGTTTATTATAAAAATTAAATATAAAAATTACAAATATAAACATATAAACTTTAAATGCTAAAAAACAAAAACCAAAGCATTTAACTTTGATTTTTAATATCATAATAAACTAAAACTATTTCTTTAGTTTTTTATTTCTTGATCTAAAGTAGATTAGAGCAAAAGCGCCTAAAGTCACTAATGAAGCAACTCCAATACCAACATAGGTTAATAATGACATACTATCTGATTTATTTTTTAAACCAGATACTTCAGGAGCACTTCATTGGTAATATGAAGCCATAGTATCATCTTGATATCTAATACTAATTTGATCACCATTTGATAAAGTACCTGGAGA
>JAAVAX010000009.1 GCA_014803855.1 Mycoplasma sp.
AATTTGGATTACTTGTTAGTATTGATAATATGTATCTATAATCCTCAATGCTTATATTATTAATTATAAATTCTGTTGTTTTTGGATTTATTCTAGGATCAATCAAATAATACGAATCATTAGTTTCATTAAACAACTGATAAGATTCTTTTATAAAAAGTTTTTCATTTATTTCATTTGTTGAATAATTTTTAATTTTTTTGTTATTTTCCACATAATTTATTAAATCATTTTTATTTTTTTTAAATCATTCAATATTTTGCTTTTTAACTTTTATATAAACATTACCTAAAGAATATCCTTTCTTGAATTTATTTTTTCTACCTGAACGACCAATAAAATTAACAATCTCTTCTGTAGTCAACATTTTTTTATTAACCAAATTACTTGATAAAAAAGCATTATCAAAAGGCAAGTCAATTCCATTGATAATAATATATGTTGCTGCAACTATTTTTATATACTTTTCTTCAACTAGTCTTATGATTAAATTTTTTATATGATCTGGAGTATCAGAAGTTAAATAGCATATTCCACTTTTTATAAACTCAAAATTATTATATCCATCATATATTTCTAAATCACCATCATTAAAAAATGAATTTATTTGTTCCTGAGTAAATATATCTCTATTATTTAATTTTATTTTTTTAATGAATTCATGATTTTTATACAAACTTTTTATTTGTTTTTTTGCTTTAGTTTTATTTTCAAAATAAATACATGTAGAGTCATTAGTACTTTTTTCTATTGCCTTTTCAAATTTTTTTTCATTATTTTCAGTAATATCAAATCTATTAATAAATAATTTATTTGATACATCATTAGATGTGTCAAAATCCAAATATTTAAATTTATGATCTGTATCTTTAAATATTTCTTTCAATTCAATTATATTTTCTTTGGATGGTGAAATAGGTGATAATAAAATAATTCTTGAAAATACATTTCTATTTTTTGTTATTGAATTTTTAATGTAACTCTTAATTATGTGTTTTAAAAATAGGCTTCTGTCATTATTTTTATCAAACAATAAAAAAGCTTCATCTAGTATTAAGGTATTAATTTTAATAGTTAACTCATCTCATTTAACATATGGAGCTAATTTCTCTCAGGTAATAATTAAAATACTATTTTCTTCTATAGAATTTCCTATTTCACTTTTTATATCTTCATTGTATTTAGATAAGTTATGTTTGATTTGTTCTTCTAAAATCTCTGTTGGGACAATAAAAACAAACCTTTCTTTTCTACAATTTGTATTTTTATTTTTAATATATTCTCTATATTTTTCAATAAGAAAATGACTAGATATTAATGTTTTTCCAACACCTGTTCCTGCCTTAAGAAAAATATCAGTTTTATGCATTATTTCATAAATTAATGTTTGCTCTAATGTTAATTTCTTGTCATTAATAGTAATTGTATTTTTGGTTAAATCTTTTACTTTAATTCCATAATAATCTCAGTTTTCAATTTCTTTTTCTGAATAAAAACCATTTAGTAAATTCAAAAAATTTTTAGCAAAAATTATGAAATCTTGACTAAGATTACTTTCAAAATTAGCAATCAAATAAAGTAATTTTATTTTTGATTTATCATCATCAAGTATACAATCAAATTTATATTTATCATTATAAATTAAAGATAATTCTTCATCATTAAAAAGATGTTGTTTTTCATTATTTATAAATATACTTTTTAAAAATCTTTCTACCACTTCTTTTCTTTGCATTGTTTATTCTTTCTTCAAAACATTATTAATCATTCTACCTTCAACAATTGAAAATGATTTCTTTTCAAAATGTTCCAAAACATGAATTTTATTTCTAGTATCTCATTCTTCATTAGAATTTCTAATATTCAAAAATATTAATAAAAATTTTTGATTTTCACTTGAAATTTTTTTAATAATTTCTTTAGTATCTTTTGATAATCAGGATTTAAGATCAACCAATAATTTTTTCAATTTGTCATAATTAAATGTCCAATTAGTTAATTCTTTTTGAGCATCCATTGTTTGTGAATAAATAGAATTTTTATTTTGAGTTGATTTAATCTCTGAAAAAATCAATGATGTATCTTTATATAAAAATATACAATCCATACCTCTTTGTGTATTTCCTGGCTCATCAAATTTATAAAATTGATTATAGTAAATTCAATTAATATCTTTATATTTTTCAGAAATTTTTAGGGGCATTATCATTTCAGAAAAATTTCAATACCTATCCTTATTATCATTTTTAGAATTAATCAATTTGTATTGTATTTCTTTTAATAAATTATCCAAACTGCTCTTTCAATCCTCATCACCATATCAAGACTCTTCAATTTTTAAATGATTAAATATTTTATTATTGTATTCATTTTGAAATTTATCATTTTTAATTAAATTGTCTATTTCATTTTCTTTATCAATATTGAAAATTTCTTTTTCAATGTAATCTATATTTAAAAATGATAATTCTGAAACATTTTTGATCTCTTTTTCTATCTTCTTAATCATTTTTTTCCTTAAAATCCAATAATAAATCTCTATAATATTCATACTGTTTATTTCTTAACTCAATTTCTTTAGGTAATCCATCAGAAATATCATTAATTAAAGAACTAAATTTATCTAATGTTTCTACTATTTTATTTTGAATTTCAATTGAGGGTATAGGGATTTGTAGTGCTCTTAATTTATTCATTTGAACTGAAGGGAAGGCAGAAAAAACTGTATTATTAACACATCACTCATCAATTATAAAAAAGTAATAATACAAAAATTTAATATTAAATTTTTCTTTATATTCCTCTTTTAAACTAAAGTTTGTAAATTGTTGATTACATAAAAAATCTGATGTAATTAAAGCATGCACTCCTATTGTTGCAGTTGTTGCTAAAATGATTGAATTAGCTTCAAATAATTTACCTTTCACTGCTTGTGTTGTTATCAATTGTTTTGACTTTGATAAAACAAAACCATTTTCTCTTAAATCATCCATTCTAAATCATGGAATAGTGCCATTAGTTCAATATTCAATTTTAACTTTTGAAGGTGTATAACCATTTTTGATATTAAATATATCACTTATTTTTTTACATTCAAGACCATTTAAATTATTTAACAACATATCCCTATAATATTTATATTGTTCTTTTCTAAGTGTAAGCTCTGCTGTAAGCTCTGCTTTATAATTAGTAAATTTATCTAATATTTTTACTATTTTATTTTGAACATCAATTGGAGGGATAGGGATTTGAAGATTTTCAAATAAACTTTTTTTTATGTAAAATCTAGTTATTCCTTTTACAGATTTTTTAATTTCCTTTCTAAACCATCCACATCTAAAATAATATTTCAAATAGCTAGGATTTAAAAAATCTCTATATTCTGCTTTTATTCTTATACCAAATAAATGATCATCTAAGAAAATGCCATCTTTAATATCTTGTTCAATCACAGAAGATAAACCACACTCATCAATAGTTTCAGATGCAGAAGTAAACAAAATATCTCCTTTTAATAGAGTATTTTGTTTGTGAGATTTTACAGTAGCATAATTCAATTTACTTGTATCAACACTTAAATTGTTAAATACATTTAAATAATCGATAAATTGACAATTCCCTTCACTTTGTCATTTTTTAGAAACAGAAGTCATTCCATTGAAAATATGAAATAATTCTGAAATTTTTTTTGTAATCATACTATCTATCTCCTATCAATTCAAAAGCATCATTAATAACTTTGTGAACAATAAAATCATTAAGTTCAATGCCATTTAATAAAAGGGATGGAGTTATTTCCACATGACAATAGGTGCTTAAAAAATTCCATAAATAATTTAATTTTTTTTTATTTTCCAATGAAATTATTCCTTTAGAATGAAGATTATTTAAAATTAATCTAATGGATTCATTATTAATTTCTTCTGTAAAATTAGCACTTAATTTCATTAAATATGACTTAATCATTTCTCTCAAAATGACAAATTTTACAATATTTGTAATATTTGTAATCATAATATTAGGAATATCATCAAATTCTATTTTTAATTTAGGTAATAAATCCTTAAATTTTTCAATTGATTTAATAAAACTATCATATGAAATATTGTTTAAAAAATTTTCATCATCTAAATTGTAAAATTTTTTAAATTCATCTTTAGCTTTATTAAAAATATTTTCACCTTCTTTATCTTTATTTCCAAATAAATTTTCATACTTTAAAATTAAAATTGGTGAATAGTTTTTATTTTCATTATTAGTATTAGTTATCAAATTTATAATTCTTAAAATTCATTGTGTATAGATAAAAATTAATGTAAATTGATTTTCATTAAATCTAGACAAATCTTTGGATATTTTGTCTTTCAATAATTTAATTCCAGTTTTAAAACCAAGATAACTTATCTCTTCATCTATATTTTTATTATTTAACTTAATTAAATTTCTTTCAAATGTTACAAGTCTATAAATCAAAAAAATATTAACATCTTTAATTCCTGAATCATAAATTTGCTTTATTAATTGATTATTATGAGTTAATACTAAAAACCTTATTTTATAATCATAAAAAAATGTCTTCATAATGTGAACAAAATTAATTATATTAAGATTATCAAATGATTCATCTATGTCATCTATAATAACAAATCTCTTTGTATAATCTTCAAATGAAGAAATAAAATACATCATTGAAAATATGAAACTAATTATTTTAATTTCCCCACTACTAAATGGTAGATTATCCTGATTTTCTAAATTTATTTCTATAAAATTATTACTATTAAAATTAAATTTAATTCTTCCCTCACCCAGAAGATTGCTAATAATAGATTTAAAAACATTGAAATCTTCTATATTTATTGATTTTAACTTTCTATCTTTTTCTAATTCTTCAATTTTTGCAATATGGCTTTTGAGATTGTTGATTAATTCAACTTTTTTTTCTTCATTTATCATTTTTTTTAAATCAAAAACATAATTTAATAAATAATTAGATAAGTTTTCATATGATTGATTAATAATAAAATTGATTTCATTAGATTTTTTATTTTTATATTCTTTAACAAGAGTTGTATTGAAAATACTATCCCATCTATCTAGATCATCATTTAAATCAATAAGATTACTAAATTTATTTCTCAATTCATTTATTCTTCTTTCCATTGATAATTTAATACTATTGAAATCCTGAATATTGTTATTACAAATATAACATTTTTCCATTTTATCAATATTATTAATTAAAGAGTAAATTTCTTCTAAAACATAAATATCTATATTTGTTTTTTCAAATTCTTTAATAACTTCCTTTTTAACCTCTATTTCAAAATTCTTTAATTTATTTTCAATATTTCCTTTTAATACTAAAATGTTTTCAAATCCTTCATTAATTAATAATTCTTTATCAAATTTAAAATCAGAACTTTCTGTGATATCAATATCAAAATTATTTAACTCTAAATTCAAGTTAATAATTTGATCATAAGTTAATTGCAAATTTTTAATATCATTTTTACTTTTGTCTGTTATTAAAACAAGGTCATTAAATTTTTTAAAAGAATTGTAATATGGTTTCATTAAATTTTTTCACATTGAATCTCTAGTGGATAAATTATATGAGTTTATTATATTTTTTACTTCTTGAGAAAAAGTATTATATATTTCTTCAACTTTATTTTTTAAACTGTTTATTTCTGAGATATTCTTTGAAATTATCATTTTATTTGAATCTTGAATATAAATATTTCTATTGATATCTATTAAATAAAAATTCTCTTTGCATGTTAAATTTAAATACTTAGCCAATGTTGACTTACCTGAACCATTATTTGCATAGATAAAATTTATTTTTTTATTGTCAAGTTCAAGATCTGAAGAATCATTAGAAAATTTAAAATAATTAAAAATTGCTAAATTTTTAGTTTCTATTTTACTCATCACCTATCTCCTTGATGATTAAATCTATTTCTTTTCTTAATTCTTCATTTCTTTTTACTATTTCATTAATAGAACTATTCAATTCAACAATATCTATTTTTTCTTCTTTGATATTTGATGTATCTTCTATAAAGTTATTAACACTTAAATCAAAATCATTTTCTTTTAATTTTTCATAATCAATATCAACTAATTTAGAAAAATTTTCTATTTCTTTTCTATTTAAATATGTGTCAACTATTAAATTAATGGTTTCATCACCTAATATATTTTGATTTGTTTGTCTAATATATTTTTGAGAAGCATCAATAAACATAATTTTTTTATCTTGTTTAGATTTTGATAAAACCATAATATTAGTTTGAATAGATGTTCCAAAAAATAAATTTGATGGTAAAGAAATAATTAAATCAATGTAATTATTTTTAATTAATCAATCTCTTATTTTAGCTTCAGCTCCTCCACGATAAAAAATACCTGGAAAACATACTATTGCTGCTTTACCATTTACATCTAATAAATGTAGAGCATGTAAAATAAAAGCAAAATCAGCTTTAGATTTAGGTGATAATACTCCAGGACCTGAAAATCTTTCATCATTAATTAAAGTAATATTATTATCTCCTTCTCATTTGGTGGAATATGGAGGATTGGATACTATTACTTCATATTTTTTATCTAAGTTATGATAAGGATCAATTAATGTATCACCTCATTGAATATTGAATTTATCAAAATTTATATTATGCAAAAACATATTAATCCGACACAAGTTGTAAGTGGTGGGATTGGAATCTTGACCATAAAAACCATCAGAGATGTTCTCTGAACCTAGCAATTTAGCAGCTTGTAATAATAATGAACCTGAACCACAAGCTGGATCATAAACATTCTTAATTTCCTTTTTATTACCAATTGCTAACATTGTTAGTAACTTACTTACTTCCTGTGGTGTAAAATATTCTCCACCAGCTTTACCAGCTTGAGAAGCATACATTGACATTAAGAATTCATATGCATCACCAAATAAATCAATTTGATTATCTTTAAAATCACCTAAATCTAATTCATTAATTTTATTAATAACATTTAATAGATTCTTATTTCTTGATATGACATTGTTTCCTAAATCATTAGAATCTAATTTAATTATGCTAAATATTCCCTTAACATTATCTTCACTTTTTGTACCAATTGCACTAGCTTCAATATCTTTAAAATTATTGCTTATAATGACATTTAGTTCTTCAATATTTTTTGATGCATTTTTAACAAGATTAGAAAATAATTGAGAAGGATAAATAAAAAATCCTTTTGAATTAATAATATCCTCTTTAATGTCATTACTTATTTCTTGATCACTTAATAAAGCATAATCAAAATCTTTATTACCTGATTTTCATTCATCTTCATTAAGATATTGACAAATATTTTCAGAAATATATTTGTAAAATAAGAAACCTAAGACATAACCCTTAAAGTCTCATCCATCTACTTTTCCTCTAAGTTCTTCTGCTATATTCCAAATATGTTTAAATAATTCATTTTTTTGATTAACACTATTTACTTTCATAATAAATAATTATTATAATTAAAATTAATATCTTATTATTAAAACTTTAATTTCAAAATAAAACCCTATACAGCAATTACTTAAAAAGTAATTTATCTATTACATTCACTTCTAGATTTTCATAATTAAAAATATTTGTTAATGTATTAAAAGTATTTTCTTCTTCCTTTTTCAATCTTAAACATTCTTGTTTTAAAATGTTAATCAGTTCTTTTTTATTATTATCATTGTTAATGATTGTCCATTCTTGTTTAAAATCACTATATATTTTTTTAAAATTGTCAATAAATGAATTTAAATGGTTTTGCTTCTTTATCAAATTCTCTATGTCACTCAATAAAGCATTTATATTATTGTTGTGGTTAATTAGTTCATTAATCCTACCTTTGTTTTTTTGATGACTATTTCCTTGTAACTCCAATTTTCTTTCTAATTCTGCCATTTGGTCAGCATCAGTAGCAGTATTATCAGGATTATTTTCAATATTATTTTTTTGTTTATTATATGAACTAATCTTTTTTAATATATCTTCATTTTGTCTCTCAATTCGTTTAATTTCATTTTCATTATCACTAATAGTATCTTTTAACTTAAAAGATTTATTATCCAAATATCTATTAAATATAGATTAATCTACTCCACTTAAATTAAGTTCATAATAACATAATTTATGATTATTATTTTTATATCATTTTATTATTAATAATATTTTTACTAATTTAATCAATCTGATCATCAATAATTTGTTTTAGCAAAGTCATTTGCTCTAATTGCTTTTGTTTTGATTTAGATCATGATAAATATTCAATATTTAACTTAAATTCATCAAATAAAAATTGTGAATATTCATCATACTTATATTCCTTTCTATAAATATGGTCTCTTAATACATTGCTAAAAAGTTCGCCATAATTTTTTACAATGTATTTTTCTCCATATTTATATTTACTACTATCAATGATGTTATAATCAGCTTTTAATATAAAAAAATGTTTTATATAATTTGAATATTTTTCATTTACATATTCAACATATTTAGATAATTGTGAATATTCATGTGATTTAATTCCATTTATGTTAGAATCAATTTTATTTTCAATCACTATTATTCTTTTATTACTTTTTAATATAAGATCAATATTTTTTTCTTCTCTGCAGATTTCAAATTTTTCATTACCATCAGTTTTAATTCCTAAAAATATATTTATAAAATTATTTAATAAAATTGGATCTCTTTTAAGAAAATAAGAAATCATATTCGATATAGCTAGCTCTAACCTAACTCTACTTGAGATAAAACAAAAGGGTAATTCAGATCTTAATTTATTAATATCAAATGCTGATTTTTTCTCTTCAATAAAGAATTCTTCAAAATGTTTATTAAATAGTATTTCAAATTGCTTAGCTTCATTAATTGTTGGAAAAATATGATTGGCTTCACCTCTTCCAAATTTCTTTTCTGACATACCAATAATGATTACATCATCATTTATAGTAAAGCTATTATTTTCTTGTTTTGTTCTAATTAAAACTCTTTTCTTATTTTTAGGAACAAAAAATTTATTAGCTATTCCTGAAAATGATTTAACTTCAATTTCTTCATTGAAGATATTTTTAAAATTTATTCCATTAACTGTTTTATTAAGAATATCTTTAATTTCATCATCACTAATAAATATTTTTTTAACTTTAGATATTCCAATTAATTCATAAACATGTTTATATTCATTATATTCTGTTCCTATTACATGAATAACATATTCAACATTTTTAGAACCTATTCTTCCATGAGGAACAATATAAATTCCTCTAGTGCCATCATCACATACAAGAAAATTTTTAAACTCATGACCTAATTCACTATTAACATATGAACCTGTAAATACCTTATTTAAGACAAATTTCTTATTAACCATTTTTATATATTATATAAAAAATGTAATAACAATCAATTTAGCAAAAAATTAAAAATAAATATATTTATAACCTAATTGTTTTTCTAAATTTAAATTGTTTTTGCTTTAAAAATAAAAATAATAATGGAATGTCAATAATAAAATGAACTAACATACCTACGCCAAACATTATTGATATACTATTTAATGTAGGTATTCATATATTTAATTTTCATAAAATAAAATAGACTGGATATACTGTTAAATTTACAATTATGCTTTGAATACAATAAAAGCTTATTTTACCTTCTTTAATAAAAATTGAATCAATAATATTACTATAAGCAAAAGCAATATAAAATGGAATTAAAATACTAGTTAATTTAGATACTTCTTGATATTCATTCTTTATGCCCATTACTTCTTTAATAAATAATCAATTTACAGGTATAGTAGTTAATCAAATTAAAACAATACATGTTATGAATAGATTATAAAATATCATTTCATTCTTAAAGTTATTCATTTCAATATCATCTTCTCTTTTAAGTATGATGAATGTTTCTTTAATATAAACTGATATAGTAGAAATAGGTAATAGCAATCATGATCAAATGAAATTATTGGTAATTCAATATATTCCAGAACTATTTAATGCATTAATTGGTTGAATTATCATAAAGTAGAAACATAAATTTCTCACTGATACTTCAATGCATGATATTAAAAATAAAATAAAATACTTCTTCAAATATTTTTGTTGAATTTTTAAATTAGAAAAATTTATTTTTCATAATAATACCCTCTTAAAAAATAAATATATAATGAAAGTAATTGAACATATAGAATTAACTATTATAGAGTTAATTCCAATTCCATTTACAGATAATTTCAAGGAAAAATTAAAATTACTTATCAAAAATAAATCTAATAATAATGAAGATGATGTATAGAAAATGCAAGCTAAAAAACTTATTAATAAATATTTTTCCATTCTAAAAATTGTTACAGCTAAAAATAAATATGAAAAAATAGAATACAAAAATATCCCTCAAACTTCTAATTTAATATAATCACTAGATTTATTAAATAAATTATTATCATTTATTATTAAACCACTTAAAATATTTTCAACATTTGCATAAATTATTAATGTAAATATTAAATAAATCAAAAAGATAATTATTGACATAAATGTAAATATAGAGCCAAATTCTTTATTATTTTCTTTATTTTCTTCTCTTATTTTAGAAAATACAAAAAATAACGGGATTACAATAGATTCAATTATTATTTCATAAAGAATACTTAATCATAATACTTGAGAGGCAATGTTAAAAGTATTTTCATCAGGAAGTGTTCCTAGAAAATAGATTCTTGCTGTTTTATATAATGTTGGTAGAAATTGAAATAAAAATATAATAAATAACAATTTTCAATTAACACCTGTTTTTAAATAGGATAAAAATTTTATATTTTCTTTAAATTCCATAATTACCTAAAATTTTATACAAAAATCAATTTATACATATTGATAAGAATTGACAAACTTTAACAACATATTGAATAAAAAAATGATGATATGCATCAATTTTTATCTATAAAATTTCACAAATATGATCTAATTATACAGTTGCTTTTGCCACATTATTTTTTGCAATCATATAGAATACTAAAGAAATGATTCATCCTAAAATAAAAGTTGATAATTTTTTAATACCTAATGTTAAATTAATCATTTTTAAATAAAAAAAATAACAAGATAAGACCTGTTATTTCATAATTTATAAGTATTTATAACCTTTTGTTCGATATCATTTACCTTTTACGATGTGGTGAACAACTAGAACTTGCATAATCTGTCATAATCCACCAACAATTCAATAAATTTGAACCCCTGCTTCAAAGATAACTGACATTACAATAAAGACTATCATAACAATATTTTGGGTTTTGTTAGATTTCTTCAATGCAGCTTGTTCTGCCATGTTGGAGCGTTCATTCATCCGTTTTCGATTTAATAATCTTGGAAGATATTGAGATAATGCCTGCGTTCCTGCTGCCATTAATAGTAATGGTAGATATTGCCATTCTCCATTAAATAATTCTCTCCATGATGTTAATGAGAATTGAATTCCTAACCAAGTTGTTGATTTAATATCTGGAATTCCCTGGACAACCCGCCAAACGGCAAAGAAGATTGGCATTGAAATACATAATGCTTTTAAAGGATCAATCATTGAGACATTATTTGATTTATATAATTTTGCAAGTTCTTGTCTCTTTCTTTGTTCCATTTCACGATTACCTTTAAATGGAGCATATTTTGCATCAATTTTTGCTTTTTTAGGATTTAATTGTTGTTGTTTATGAGATGAAAATAATGTTCGATATGTAAATAATGTAACAATTATTCTTGTAATTAAGATAGCAGCTACTATTGCAATAACCCCATCTCAACCATTTAATGAAGGCATTTGTGACATCATTCCATTAATAATAAATGATAGTGGTCAAACTACAAGACCATAGAAAGGCCCTAATCTTCAAGCTCCACCTCAAGAATGAATTGGTTTTTGAGCAGCTCCACCAGTTCCTAATACTATATCTTTTTTATCTTTAATACTAGGTAAGAATTCAACTCCAAATGGTTGAGTATTTGTTGATACATAATCATCAGATGTTTCATCAGAATAAACTTGCTTTTTAATACCAAAACCTAATTGATTCATTAATGATGTCATTTCATTTTGATATGATAAAATGGCATTTTTTTGTTCTAATGTAAATAATTTATTAGCATCAAAAGTTCTTTGATCAATTTTAGTATTAACTCTAGAATTAACTAAACTTTCAAGATTAGTTTTTGATATAGCATTATAAATTTCTTCAGTTGTTGCAGTTGAAAGATCAATACTTGAATTAAGAACTTTAGTATAAAAAGCATTCATTTGTGGTGTTTTTAAAATGTAATTATTAATTGATTGATAATAATCACGAGCAAACATTTCTGAATTAAATAATCCTGTTGTATTAGATGATAAAGTAGCTACTTCAGCATTTAAAGAATATTTAAATTTACTTATTCTTATTGGATCAACAATTTCAACATATGTTGATGAATCAATAATTCCATCAGCATTAACATCTTTTGTAACATATTTACCATTAATAGTTTCAACTTTAATTCATTTGTTATTTATCTCTTCAAAAGTTTCAAATGAATTAGCAATATTAGTCGAACCTAAACCATAAATATCTTTTTCACTATTAGATAAATTATCAAAATTTTCAGGTCTAGAAACCACAAAAAGATTAATATCATATCAATTATTTTTTTGTTTATATGCTATTCCATTAGTATTTAAATAATTAAGAATTTTATCATTGATAAAAATATATCCATTGTCTCCTTGATATAAACTTTTATCATCATTATCTTCTATTGATAATATTCTTAGTGCTGAAGAGAAATTATCATAAGCTCCGTATAAATTTTCAACATCAATTCCGTAATCATTTCCTAATTGTGATTTAATACCTAAAATATCACTATTAGGTGTTAGATAATTACTATTTTGTACTTCAACCAAAGATCAGTATGTTTCATTAACAGTTTCAAATTCACCATTTTCTAAAATAATTGGATTACCTGAAGCATCATACTTATTAACTTTTCTTTCAGATTTAACTAATTTATATGTTGAAACATAAGGAGCTACATCTTGATTAGAATTATATAATTCAACCCCAGCCCCTACTGTTGAAGATGTTTTCAAAACACAAGATTGAATAAAACCAGTTACACCTAAACCAGCTAAGAATAAGTAAATAACAATAGATACTCATTTTCAAATTTTCTTAAATCTTTCTTTAGGACTTAAGGTATTAATACCTGCTCCATTTGGTCTTGAATTATTACCAACTAAATCATCAAACCTAGATGATCTTTTTTGATTATTAAAATTAAATCCTGATCCTGATTTGTTTTTATTATCATTTTCATTGTTATTTGATTTTTTCACTATTTTAACCTTGATTTAATTTCATAAACATTCTAATTATTTGTTTTTTCTTTTCTTCAATTGTAAGATTGAAATAATCCTTTCTTACAATCAAAACAATTTTATATTTGATATTTTTATAATCAATATATGAATCTAATATTCATTTAATTTGCCGTTTAATTAAATTTCTCTTAACAGCATTTGCAAACTTTTTAGGTGTTGATATTCCTATTTCAAAATCATTATTTTTAATGTAATAAATAATTATGAACTTATTGATCAACTGTTGTTTTTTATTAATAATTTTTTGAAATTCTAAATTCTCTTTAAGAATATATTTTTTTTTCATTAGTTACTTGATACAGTTAATTGTGCTCTACCTTTAGCTCTACGATTTGATAAAACTTTTCTTCCACTTGCACTAGCCATCCTTGCTCGAAACCCATGTGTTTTAACATGTTTGCGTTTATTTGGTTGATATGTTCTTTTCATATAATTTTCCTTTCTTTAACATAAATGCAAAACAAATAAATAATATTGTTTTAATATTTTACCAAATTAATTATTTTTGTACTAAATTTATATTATATAAATTTAAAAAAAATAACAAACTGAAAAAAAGAAATAAAAAAAACTTTGATCACAATGGAATTCAAAGTTAATTTATTTTTTAAAATATAATTCTCTCAAAACTGAATAGTAATTATTAATCAAATCAAACTAATTGAAATTTTTAAACCTATCGATTTATTAGTAATGGTCAGCTAAATGTATCACTACACGTACACCTCCATCCTATCAACCTCGTAGTCTACAAGGAATCTCAAGGGAATACTCATCTCTGAGGAGGCTTCCCGCTTAGATGCTTTCAGCGGTTATCCTTTCCGTACTTAGCTACCCAGCTATGCTTCTGGCGAAACAACTGGAGCACCAGTGGTACGTCCACTCCGGTCCTCTCGTACTAAGAGCAGCTCTCATCAATATTCCAACGCCCACATCAGATAGGGACCGAACTGTCTCACGACGTTCTGAACCCAGCTCGCGTACCGCTTTAATTGGCGAACAGCCAAACCCTTGGAACCGACTTCAGCTCCAGGATGCGATGAGCCGACATCGAGGTAGCAAACCTTCCCGTCGATGTGATCTCTTGGGGAAGATAACTCTGTTATCCCCGGGGTAACTTTTATCCGTTGAGCGACAGCCATTCCACAATGAACTGCCGGATCACTAAGTCCTGCTTTCGCACCTGCTCGACATGTACGTCTCACAGTCAACCGCACTTATACCTTTACGCTCTACATATGGTTTCTGACCATATTGAGTGCAGCTTTGAACGCCTCCGTTACTCTTTAGGAGGCGACCGCCCCAGTCAAACTACCCACCACGCACTGTCCTCCTACCAGGTATATGGTAGCAAGTTAGAAAATCATTGTAACAAGGGTGGTATTTCAAGGTTGACTCCTTAAAGACTGGCGTCTTCATATCATAATCTCCCACCTATCCTACACATGTTAAAACAATTTTCAATACGAAGCTATAGTAAAGCTCCACGGGGTCTTTTCGTCTTGATGCGGGTACCCAGCGCTTTCCCTGGGACCATAATTTCACCGAGTCTAGTGTTGAGACAGTAGAGAGATTATTACGCCTTTCGTGCAGGTCGGTAATTAGCCGACAAGGAATTTCGCTACCTTAGGACCGTTATAGTTACGGCCGCCGTTCACCCGGGCTTCATATCAAAGCTTCGCAGAGCTAACAAATCAACTTAACCTTCGGGCACTGGGCAGGCGTCACCACCTATACATCGTCTTGCGACTTAGCAGATAGCTGTGTTTTTGATAAACAGTTACCCCCCTCAATTCGCTGCGGCTCACAAAGTGAGCACCCCTTCTTCCTAAGTTACGGGGTCATTTTGCAGAGTTCCTTAACACTAGTTTTCTCGCTCGCCTTAGAATACTCATCTTGGGGACGTGTGTCCGTTCTCGGTACGGGTACCCTTGAATTAACACTAGAAGTTTTTCTTGGAAGATTAACTCACATAATTCATTACTTGTCGAAACTTTCACTATGCATCATAACTTGTGTTAATACCATGCGGATTTGCCTACATGATCACTTTGTTACTTACACCACAATCCAATAAGTGGTCTATGCTATCACTCTCCGTCACTCCATCATTTCAAAGGTTTAGTACAGGAATATTAACCTGTTTTCCATCGACTACGCCTTTCGGCCTCACCTTAGGCCCCGACTAACCCTGGGTGGACGAACCTTGCCCAGGAAACCTTCCCCAATAGGCGTCAAGGATTCTCACCTTGAATCGTTACTCATACCGGCATTCTCACTTCTAAGCGCTCCACTAGTCCTTACAGTCTAGCTTCATTGCCCTTAGAACGCTCCTCTAACGTACTTGCGTACCCGTAGCTTCGGTACTATGTTTAGTCCCGTTATATTATTGGCGCAAGATCTCTTGACTAGTGAGCTATTACGCACTCTTTAAAAGATGGCTGCTTCTAAGCCAACTTCCTAGTTGTTTATGAAATCTCACAACCTTTCTCACTTAACATAGTTTTGGGACCTTAGCTGACGATCTGGGTTGTTTCCCTCGCGAACATGGAACTTATCTCCCACATTCCGACTGCATGAATGTACATAATGGTATTCGGAGTTTGATTGTAGTCAGTACGGCTAGGCGCCGCCATTCCACATTCAGTGCTCTACCCCCATAACTTAAATTCACACGCTAGCCCTAAAGCTATTTCGAGGAGAACCAGCTATCTCCAGGTTCGATTGGAATTTCACCGCTATCCACAAATCATCCGGGCACTTTTTAGCGTACTACGGTTCGGCCCTCCACTTAGTTTTACCTAAGCTTCAGCCTGTTCATGGATAGATCACCTGGTTTCGGGTGTATGCCAACATACTAAGCGCCCTATTAAGACTCGATTTCTCTTCGGCTCCGCTTTTTTCCACTTAACCTTGCATGTTAACATAACTCGCCGGTCCATACTGCAAGATGTGCGCTATCACCCATTAACGGGCTCTAACTACTTGTAAGCAAATGGTTTCAGAATCTATTTCACTCCCCTCCCGGGGTTCTTTTCACCTTTCCCTCACGGTACTTGTTCACTATCGGTGTATGGATAGTATTTAGCCTTACCGGGTGGTCCCGGCAGATTCAGACAGGGTTTCACGTGCCCCGCCCTACTCAGGATACATTCAAGAGATTATTGTATTTCAAATACTGGACTATCACCATCTGTGGTCAAGTTTCCCAACTTGTTCTTCTATACAATAATTTTGTAACTCTATGTAGAATGTCCTACAACCCCAGTAAACTGGTTTGGGCTCTTCCGCTTTCGCTCGCCACTACTAACAGAATCATTATTTATTTTCTTTTCCTGATGTTACTAAGATGTTTCAGTTCACATCGTGTCTCTCTATAAAGCTATTGATTCACTTTATAGTAACTGGTTATTACTCCAGTTGGGTTCCCCCATTCGGAAATCCCCGCTTCATAGTTCATGTCCAACTCAGCGAGGCTTATCGCAGGTTATCACGTCCTTCATCGACTTCCATACCCAAGGCATCCACCAAAAGCTCTTTCTTATTTAAAAATTTACTTGCCTATTGTTGATAAGATTGGTAATCTAATTTGATTGATCAAAAATAAAAAATATTTTTGGACTCGGCAACAATTATTTTTTTCATCAAATTTAATAAATATAAAATATGACTCATAAATGTTGCGTTGTTTTTACTATTCAGTTTTCAAAGAACTATATTTCTGAGAGTAGAACTCTCAAAACTGGTTACAAGATATAAAGTGTTAGCTTATCACTAACCATACAGACCTTATATAAATTAAAATAAGGATTTTAAAAAAGCTAAAAAATAAATCATTTTCATCATCTATAAACTAAGATGATGCCTTTGTACTCCGTAGAAAGGAGGTGATCCATCCCCACGTTCTCGTAGGGATACCTTGTTACGACTTCACCCCAATCATCGATCCTACCTTAGACAACCGTCTCCGAGGTTAACTAGCCGTCTTTGGGTATTACCAACTCTCATGGTGTGACGGGCGGTGTGTACAAGACCCGAGAACGTATTCACCGTAGCGTAGCTGATCTACGATTACTAGCGATTCCGACTTCATGAAGTCGAGTTGCAGACTTCAATCCGAACTGAGATTGGTTTTTTGAGATTTGCTCCATGTCACCATATTGCGTCTCTTTGTACCAACCATTGTAGCACGTGTGTTGCCCCACTCGTAAGAGGCATGATGATTTGACGTCGTCCCCACCTTCCTCCTGGTTACCCAGGCAGTTTCTCTAGAGTCCTCAACTAAATGTTAGTAACTAAAGACAAGGGTTGCGCTCGTTGCTGGACTTAACCAAACACCTCACGGCACGAGCTGACGACAACCATGCACCATCTGTCATTCTGTTAACCTCCACTATATCTCTATAGCTTTGCAGAAGATGTCAAGAGTGGGTAAGGTTCTACGCGTATCTTCAAATTAAACCACATGCTCCACCGCTTGTGCGGGTCCCCGTCAATTCCTTTAAGTTTCACTCTTGCGAGCATACTACTCAGGCGGATCATTTAATGCGTTAGCTGCGTCACTAAGTTCCCTAGCGACTAATGATCATCGTTTACGGCGTGGACTACCAGGGTATCTAATCCTGTTTGCTCCCCACGCTTTCGTCCCTGAGCGTCAGTGTACATCCAGTAAACTGCCTTCGCCATTGGTGTTCTTCCTAATATCTACGCATTCCACCGCTTCACTAAGAATTCCGTTTACCTCTATGTAACTCTAGTCAGTCAGTATCCAGAGCGGGCTGAGGTTGAGCCTCAGGCTTTAACTCTAGACTTGACAAACCGCCTACGAACGCTTTACGCCCAATAATTCCGGATAACGCTTGTGACCTATGTATTACCGCGGCTGCTGGCACATAGTTAGCCGTCACTTTCTAATAAGGTACCGTCAAGATTTAATCATTTCCTATTAAATTTTTTCTTCCCTTACAACAGCAGTTTACAATCCGAAGACCTTCATCCTGCACGCTGTGTCGCTCCGTCAAGCTTTCGCTCATTGCGGAAAATTCCCTACTGCTGCCTCCCGTAGGAGTCTGGGCCGTATCTCAGTCCCAGTGTGGCCGATCAACTTCTCAGTCCGGCTACATATCATTGCCTTGGTAGGCCTTTACCCTACCAACTAGCTAATATGCCGCACCCCCATCTTCTAGCGGGGCAAACGCCCCTTTTATAAAAAAATCATGCAATCTTAATACGTATTCGGTATTAGCTATTGTTTCCAACAGTTATCCCAATCTAAAAGGTAGGTTAGGTACGTGTTACTCACCCATTCGCTGCTAGGCCATAAAGACCCCGCACAACATGCATGTATTAGGCACACAGCGAGCGTTCATCCTGAGCCAGGATCAAACTCTCAAAAAAATTGACATATATGGTTCTTATAACCAGTTTTCAAAGAACTACTTCACCTATAACAATCACAATAATATAATCAATATATTATTAAGCACTAATTGTTTAGGTTCTTTGTATTTTATAACAAAAATAAAAAAATTTTAAAAAAAATAAAAAATTTTCTTTAACAAAAAAAGATATGGGTAAAAAACTATTTTTTTATTGCTTCTATTTTTGGAATTTCTCCATTATTAATTGTTAAAAGAACACAATTTAGTTCAGATTCATTTTTAGATGGATTAAATTTGCTTTTAGCATTGTATCTCATTTTTTTATATACATCTTCAAAATCAGCACCAATGGCTGAATTTTTAGGTCCAGTCATTCCTGCATCTGTTATATATAGAAGATTATTATCTAATTTTTTAGCATCATTTGTCTGAACATGAGTATGGGTACCTAATAAAGCAGTAACTTTTCCTGGTAAATATTTATCTAAATATAGGGCAAATACATTTTTTTCACTTGTAGTTTCAGCGTGAAAATCAATAATGTGAAAATCAGAATGGTCATTTTTAACAATTTCATCAATTGCATCAAAAAAATTATTAGCTTTTGATTGTTTTCATGGAGAATTAAGATCATTGAAAGTTATTCCTAAAAGTGAGGTAACTCTTATTTTTTTTCCATTTACCTCAAAAACATTAGTTCCAATGCCATCATATTCATCATCAACATTATATGGTCTTAAAATATCACCATTATTAATGATTTCAGATATTGAAGATTTTGCAAAGGCATGATTACCTAATGTAAAAACATTGACACCAACTTTTTTTAATCTCTTATAATCATTTGGTTCTAAACCTTTTCTTCCAGAAACATTCTCAGATTGAGCTATGACAAAATCAATTTTATTTTCATCTATTAATTTTGGTAATTCATTTTCAATTTTTTGAATTCCTGATTCACCAAATATATCACCTATAAATAATATTTTCATGTTGAATTTCTTTACTACAATATATAGTAATAGTATATTAAAAATTATTATTATTCATTACTATTATTTAGAATTTCTTGAACTTTTGAAAAAATAACATCATATAAATCTTTAGATGATTCTAATAATAATTTTAAATTGTTTTTACCCTGAGCTATATTATTACCTTCATAAGAGTATCATGAGCCTTTTTTTTCTAAAATGTTGTTTTCCTCAGCTAAATCAATTATTTCAGATATTTTAGATATCCCTTTTGAAAAAATAATTTCAGTGGTAGCTGATCTAAATGGAGCTGCTAATTTATTTTTAACTACTTTCATTTTTATAACATTACCACTGATTTCATCACCAGAACCAATTGATGATAATTTTCTTACATCAATTCTTATTGAAGCATAAAATTTAAGAGCTCTACCACCTGAAGTTGTTTCAGGAGAACCAAATAATATTCCTACTTTTTCTCTGACTTGATTAATAAAAATGATTGTAGTTTTATTTTTATTTAAGTTACCTGTTATTTTTCTTAATGCCTTAGACATCAATCTAGCTTGTGCACCTATGGTTTGATCTCTCATGTCACCATTAAGTTCAACTTCAGGAACTAAAGCAGCTACTGAATCAACAACTATTAAATCAATATGACCACTTTTTGCTAATAAATCAACAATTTCTAAAGCTTGTTCTCCACTGTCTGGTTGAGACAAAATTAAATTTTCAATATTTACACCTAAATTTTTTGAATAAATTGGATCAATAGAATGTTCAGCATCAATGAATGCAGCAATACCACCTTGTTTTTGAATCTCTGCTATAGCATGTAAAGCAATTGTGGTTTTTCCAGAAGATTCTGGCCCGAATATTTCAATAATCCTTCCCTTAGGAAAACCATTGATTCCTAAAATATGATCAAGAGCTATAGAACCACTAGAAAATGTTGAAACCTCATTTTTAGATGATTCACCTAATAACATTATTGATTCTTTACCAAACCTTTTTTCAATTACCTGAATTGTTGATTTAATTAAATTATTTTTATTTTTATCCATAAAATACCTCTTCCATATTGTTTATTTTTTTGATAACAAAAGAATATCTTTTTATATTATTGAAATACCATTTGTTTGTATTAAAAATACATAAAAAAGAAAAATTAAATAATTAACATATTTATTAGTCAATTATTAATTATAACATAAAAAGGTAGAGATAAGAACACCTCTACCTTTAGGATTTATTGACAGAATTAAAAACTGTGCTAAATAAGATAATATCTGAAATTATTTTAAATTATGTATGTTAATAAGAAAAAGGCCTATGTAATATAAAAAATGTTAATTTAAAGTGATAAAAATGAAAATATTTCAATAACTTATGACAAATTAGATATATGAAATATATTTGATTCATATACTATAAGATGTATCTAAATAAAAATAAATAAAGGAAAATAAAAGGAATCAAAAAATGTTTTAAAGTTATTTAGTTGAGTTTTTAAATCCTAAAAATTAAATTATTAATTGTAATCAATAAACCTAATTGAAAACATATTATTTTCAATGGAAGGCTTTTAATAGCACCCTCCTAATGGCAATTATACTACAGTTTTAAAATGTTAAAAGTCAATTAAACTTTTGATTGCTATAAATTTTTAAATTTTGCATTATTTATAAATTAGCAAATTGTATATTAAATCATTTCCATTTCAAATACATTGATATCAGCTTCTTTTGAAATGTTAGTTATATTAAATTTAGTATCAGCTTTAATTAAAAATTGTGATTCACTTTCCACTACTCCATTAACAATGTTAAAACCAGAAATATAAGCAACTCCTGATGTTCCTTGTTTAATTTTTATCTTAAACATAACTTTTTCTTTTAATGGCAACTTAATATTTTCTTCAACTCAATCATATCCTTGACTAAATTTTTTAGCTATATCTTTATTTGTAGTTGTTGAAAGAAAACCATATGAATGAATTTGTTTACCTACAACATTAGAATAATCATAATTTTTGTTGGTTTCATCATATGTAATAAATTGCTCTAATTGATTTCAAAAAGCATTTTCCATAAACTCTACACCATGATATACAATTAAATTTCAAGGAGTAATTGCTCTTTCTAAAGCACCTTGCAATTTTGTTCAATCATTACCTCTAACTTCTAATTCATTTTTATTGCCAATATTGGGAATATTAATGAATTTTTTATTTAGCATTTGATCTTTAGGTTCTTGATTTAAATGAAGAGGAATATTTCAAAAATGTCCTCAACAAGATGAATATAGTGCTAAGGCTTGTCTTTCTGAATAACAATATAAATTCTTTACTGTACCATTTTCATCTAAATCTCACGGACTATTAGTTAAAGAATTTATTCAATTTTGATATGGTTTCAAAAATATTTTATTTGATTGATTTGATATCAATTTATTGAACTCAACTTGATCTGAGTCTGGGTAATTGTCCTTAACTATTTGATACATATCAATGTAATCATCATAATTAATATAGATATCATCATTGGATAAGCAAGATGTAAAAATAGAAGTAGATACTATTGCAATAGCAACTCCTAAATTTAATATGTGTTTTCTCCAAAATGTCATATTGATAAATTATATGTAATCAAATTAATTTTTATGTTGATTTATTATTTAGATCATAGGTTCTTATGAATTAAATGTAATTGATAATTAATTAAAATATACATCTTTGGATCTTTTTTCACAATTGTTGTCTTAAGTAAATTATCAATTACATTTTGCTCTGAATCATAGAGTGCTGGATTGGAAGTATCAGCTATTCCATCACTATTAATTCCAGGATTAATGATTTTTCCATTTAAATCATAAACTACAACAATTTGTGATGGTAATAATTATGTTCCTTATCTAAGCTTAAAGTTTTTAGATTCTTAGATAAGGAATTTTTTGTTAAAAGTTTTATTTTTCTTAAGCACTTGGTCTACCATATTCAATTCCACCTATGACTTGACATCCAGCAGGGAATGCTGTATAATCATATCTACATTTAGAAGGTAGATTTACACTAGTTAATTTGGTGTTTTGAAAGGCAAAACTGTCAATACTTTCTAAAAATTCTAATTTAGATAAGTCTAAATGACCTTCTAAAGCTGTTTCATAAAAAGCTGATTTTTCAATATCTTGCAATTTACTATTTTCTAAAAAATCAATATCTTTTAGATATTTACAATTTGAAAATGCATTAGAAATTATCCCTGTAACAGAACTAGGAATTATTATTTTTGTTATATTTGTATTTTTCAATCCAGAAATTAATGTAATGGTATTAGGTAATGATATTGATTTTAATTTATCTCTACCAAATTCACCATTTATTCCAAAAAAATCTGGCACAATTCACTTGGGTGTAACTTTATATCCATGATGTTGAGGTCTATTAGGATGATTGTATATAAGAACATCAGGAATTACTAAACTATTTGCTTCTTCATCAGTAAGAGCTCTATATAATTTAATACTACCATCAACATTAAATTGAAATGGCGTATCAGTTTGTATCATTCAAAAATCTTCTGGTGGTGTTTCAATTCCTGCATTTCAATCACCTGAAGAACAAGAAACTGTTGTTAGAGATATTAATGGTAATGTAGATAGTGGTAATAAGTATAGTAGTTTTTTCATATTTTCTCCTTTAAATTTTTACTTTTATAGTATCTAACTTGATAATATCTCTTAAGTAGTTTCTTGCATCATTATATGTTGCAAAATAATTTGTTTTGTTATCTCAAAATAGTTTATAAACAAAGTTAGTAGTATTTTCAATTAATGTATAAGTTCCATCATCTTCTCTGTAATAAGACATCTTTGGATCCTTTTTAACAATTGTTGTCTTAAGTAAGTTATCAATTACATTTTGCTCTGAATCATATAATGCTGGATTGGAAGTATCAACTATTCCATCACTATTAATTCCTGGGTTAATGATTTTTCCATTTAGATCATAAACTACAACAATTTGCGATGGTTTTGAATAGGTGGCATTTTTTCTTATGTTATCTTCAATAATTGAATTAATTGCAATTTTGTTTTCATTAGCAATATTATCTTTAAATAGTTGTATTCCTTATCTAAGAATTATGAACTTAGATAAGGAATATTTTTATTGATTTTCTTATCATTGATTGCTACTTAAAAACATATTTATCTCCACCTATAACTTCACACCCATTAGGGAATGCATCATATGAATATCTACATTTAGGAGATAAAGTTACTTTAGTTAATTGAGTATTACCAAAAGCAAAACTTCCAATACTTTCTAAATTTTCTAAATTAGATAAATCTAAGCTACCACTCAAAGCTGTATCATAAAAGGCATATGAAGAAATATAATTTAATTGATTATTACCTAAAAAATCAATATCTTTTAATGATTTACATCCTGAAAATGCACCTTTTTCTATTTGTCTAGTAGAACTTGGAAATATTATTTCTGTTATATTTGTATTTTGCAATCCATCTATTGACACAATACTATCAGGTAGTGTTATTGATTTTAATCTATCTCTACCAAATCCACCATCTGGTCCAAAAAAATTAGAAAGAATTAATGAAGGTTTAACCTTATATCCATTATGTTCATGAGCAATTGTGGAATGATTGTGTTCAAGAACTTCAGGAATTACTAAATTATCTGCTTCTTCATCAGTAAGAGCTCTATATAATTTGATAAAACCATTAGCATTAAATTGAAATGGTGTTCTAGTATCAATCATTCAAACATCAGAAGTTGGTGTTGGAATTCCTGCATTTCAATCACCTGAAGAACAAGAAACTGTTGTTAGAGATATTAATGGTAATGTAGATAGCGGTAATAAATATAATAATTTTTTCATATTTTTCTCCTTTAAATTTTTACTTTTATAGTATCTAGTTTGATAATATCTCTTAGATAGTTTCTTGCATCATTATAGGTAACAAAATAATTTGTTTTGTTATCTCAAAATAGTTTATAAACAAAGTTTGTGGTGTTTTCAATTAATGTATAAGTTCCTTCATCTTCTCTGTAATAAGACATTTTTGGGTCTTTCTTAACAATTGTTGTCTTAAGTAAGTTATCAATTACATTTTGTTCTGAATCATAAAGTGCTGGATTGGAAGTATCAGCTATTCCATCACTATTAATTCCTGGATTAATGATTTTTCCATTTAGATCATAAACCACAACAATTTGTGAAGGTAATAATTATGTTACTTATCTAAGTTTAAAGTTCTTAGATTCTTAGATAAGGAATTTTTTTGTTGAAAGTTTTATTTTTCTGAAGCACTTGGTCTACCATATTCAATTTCACCTGTAATTTTGCATTCAGCAGGGAATGCTGTATAGTGATATCTACATTTAGGAGGTAGAGTTACACTAGTTAATTGAGTGTTTTGAAAAGCATAATTATAAATATTTTCTAAATAATCTAATTTAGATAAATCTAAAGAACCTTCTAAATTTGTTCCAGAGAAAGCTCGAAAACTAATGTTTTTTAATTGATTGTTATTTGAAAAAAAATATTTTTTAGATATTTGCAACCTGAAAATGCAGATTCATCTATGTACTTAGTTGAACTTGGAATTATTATTTCGGTTATATTTGTATTTTGTAATCCATCTATTGACACAATGCTATCAGGTAGTGTTATTGATTTTAATCTATCTCTACCATAACCACCATCTGGTCCAAAAAAATCAAAAATAGTTGATTGTGGCTTAACCTTATATCCATTATGAGCATGGGCAATTGTAGGATGGTTGTGTTCAAGAACTTCAGGAATTACTAAATTATTTGCTTCTTCATCAGTAAGAGCTCTATATAATTTAACTTGTCCATAGATATTGAATTGAAATGGAGTTCTAGTATCGAGCATCCAAACATCATTTGTAGGTGTTGGAATTCCTGCATTTCAATCACTAGAAGAACAAGAAACTGTTGTTAGAGATATTAATGGTAAAGTTGATATTGGTAATAAGTATAATAATTTTTTCATAAATTCTCCTTTTTAAATTTTTACTTTTATAGTATCTAACTTGATAATATCTCTTAGATAGTTTCTTGCATCATTATATGTTGCAAAATAATTTGTTTTATTATCTCAAAATAGTTTATAAACAAAGTTAGTAGTATTTTCAATTAAAGTATAAGTTCCATCATCTTCTCGATAATAAGACATTTTTGGATCTTTTTTGACAATTGTTGTCTTAAGTAAGTTATCAATTACATTTTGTTCTGAATCATATAATGCTGGATTGGATGTATCAGCAATTCCATCACTATTGATTCCTGGATTAATGATTTTTCCATTTAGATCATAAACTACAACAATTTGTGATGGTAATAATTATGTTCCTTATCTAAGCTTAAAATTTTTAGATTCTTAGATAAGGAATTTTTTTGTTGAAAGTTTTATTTTTCTGAAGCACTTGGTCTACCATATTCAATTCCACCTGTAATTTTGCAACTAGCAGGGAATGCTGTATAGTGATATCTACATTTAGGGGGTAGAGTTACACTAGTTAATTGAGTATTTTGAAAGGCAAAACTGTCAATTTCTTCTAAATATTCTAATTTAGATAAGTCTAAATGTTCTTCTAATCCTGTTCCATAAAAAGCATCTTGACTAATGTAATTTAATTTACTGTTTTCTGAAAAAGTAATTTTTTTTAATAATTTACAATTCTGAAAAGCAATTGTAAGTATTCCACTGACTGAACTTGGAATTATTATTTCAGTTATATTTGTATTTTCTAAACCAGCTATCAATTGAACAGTATTAGGTAATGATATTGATTTTAATCTATCTCTACCAAAACCACCATCTGGACCAAAAAAATCAGAAGTAATTAATCATGGTTTAACTTTATATCCATTATGAGCGTGAGCAATTGTAGGATGGTTGTGTTCAAGAACTTCAGGAATTACTAAATTATTTGCTTCTTCCTCAGTAAGAGCTTTATACAATTTAACATTGCCATTAACATTAAATTGAAATGGTGTTCTAGTATCAATCATTCAAACATCAGAAGTTGGTTTAGGTATCCCTGCATTTCAATCACTAGAAGAACAAGAAACTGTTGTTAGAGATATTAATGGTAAAGTTGATATTGGTAATAAGTATAATAATTTTTTCATAAATTCTCCTTTTTAA
>JAAVAX010000010.1 GCA_014803855.1 Mycoplasma sp.
AATTTATAATGTTTTTATGGAAAATAAAAATAAATTTAATTTAACTATAAAAAATTTTAGAACTATCAAGAAAACAGTAATTAATATAGATTGTAGATCAAGTAATATATATATTGACTTTGATTGGTAACAATAACTCAGGTAAATCAAACATTATAAATGTTATTTCTAAGATAAGTCATGATAGAGTGTCTTGAAATGATTTTGAATATGTCAAGTATTTAAATGGTATTCGTGAGGATGAAGAACTTTCAATAGAATTAGAAATGATGTATTATGATGAGAAAAAAAATGTTCCACTTAAATTAATAGTTAATAAAGTCACTATTTATAATGGAATTTATAAGGAATATATTGATAAGTTAAAAAAACAAATTGAAGTAAATTTGTCAAGATTAAAAAATACAAAATATGAATCTTCTAAAGCATATATATCAGATGATTTAAAGACATTTGACAGAGAAGAAAGATATGATAAATTTATAAAAAGAATAAAAGATAGTACTCTTGAAGAAAAAAATGAAATTTTAAAGATATCTAGTGATATTATGAAAGTTCATAAATTAATTTTAAGTAGAAAATAAATATTGAAAAATTAAAAATGTAAATATATTTCAATATACAAGTATTGATTGAGATGTTCTAGATAAAGAATTTTCTAATTTATCTAATGAAAAAACAAATCAAAAGGAAATTTTAATTATATGACAAAAAATTTTAAATATTGACTTAAAGTCATTATTGAAAGAGATATCTCTTTTTTGAGATGGAAGAAAAATAAATGAATTTTTTAACAAAAAAATGAAGAAATTAATATGATAATAAAAAATCTTATTGAAGATATTAAAAAAATATTGATTATCTATTGGACTATGAATTTCTTATACAAATAAACAATAATTCATTTGTCATAGATATTAATTCTATAAATAGAGACAGGAAAGAATATATCTGAGATAATGATCCTAAAAATTCTAGTCATGGAATAAAATGAATGTGATCTATAATATTCTAGTTTTCAACATTTTTAAAATGTGACACATCATTAATCATATTATTGGATGAACCTGAAAATAATTTAAATCCTACATATCAAAAATTATTGCTAAGATGAATAAAAAACAAATTTGAAAACACAGTAAATCAATATATTATTTATAGTACACATTCACCATTTATGATTTTAGAAAGTTATTATGATAGTACATTGGTTGTTGAGAGAAATATCGAAAATCAAAATGATACTATTATAAAAAAATTTGAGAAACAAAAAATAAAGGAATACCAAATTGATTGCTTGATAAAAATAATGAAATTAGATATATAGAATCATTATGAATAGGTGATTTAAATAGGTATAAAACTATTTTATTTAGAAGGAATTTCAGACTAAAATGTAATTCAAATATTTCTAATAAATTGTTTATAATTATACTTTTTGGAGGAAATTTTGATAAAATTTTAGGTTTTCATTTACCTTATTTATTAGTTTCTAGAAAAAAATATAAATTATTAGTTGATAATGATAAAGAAGGAAATAAAATTATAAATTGATTTAAAAAAATACAAATATCAATTATGATAATATCAAGACATACTATGATTTTTATAAAAAAGTTGATTTAGAAAATTCAATTCTTATCCCATGATTCAACAAGAATAAACAATTTAAATATATTATATATTAATGATAAAAAAATGATTCTAATATTTTTAGAAAAGAAAATAAAGAGATGGATAAATATTTAAAATTAAAAGATTGGATTGAAAATGATAATTAATTAAAGCTCAAATATTTTGTAGAATAAATTTAATTTCAGTTATAAAAAATTAAATCTAAATATTCATAAATATTAAAATTATATTTTCAATATAATGTATAATGCTAAAAAAATAAATATTATGAAAATAAAAAAGAATAACAAAGACAAAATTATTGAAGAATATATCTTATCAGCTAAAGCTAGAACTATTAATAGTATAAGACATGCTTTTAATTATAAAAATGATGATGAATGGTATACTACAAAAGAAGATGTAGAGCATTTTATTATAAATGCTAATATTCCAAAAAACAAGATAATTTGATGTCCATTTGATACAAAAGATAGTAATTTCGTAAAAGTTTTTTCTAAATATGGATATAAAGTTGTTTATTCACACATATGAGATGGAAAAGATTTTTATGAATATGAGCCTAAAAAATGAGACATAATTGTATCAAATCCTCCATTTAGAGGAAAACACAAATTACTTGAAAGATTATTACATTTTAACAAACCATTTGCATTAATATTTGGAATACAATGTTTAAATAGTGAGAAGTTTTGTGATCAATTACAAAAATTTAAAAGACCTCAATATGTACATTTGAAGAGAAGAATGTGTTTTACAAAAGATGTAAAAAATTATGATGTACTAAAATTGGATAGACCTTCTTTTGCATCCATGTGAGTATGTAATGACCTGTTTGAAACTGATATAATTGTTTGAAATGGTGTTAATTACAAAAATGACAATAAGGAGTATTGTTAGTGAACAACACTATAAAAGTTTCTAATAGTTATATAACAAATATGATTAAATTATTAGGGGTTTCTAAATTAGAAATATTCAAAAAAATAAATGAATTATTGTATTATGAAAAAATAATCCCTAATCCAAATATGGAATGTGAAGTAATAAAAGAGAAATTCCAAGGTGTTGTATATGAAAATAGGGTTATTTATTTTGCAAGTAAATTGGATGATAATGGTAAGATAAAATCTAGAAATACATATATTTCACAAAATTTTCTTTCATGCTTTTTTATATCTATAAAAAGAAATTATAAAATTTATGCAACAATAAATCCTTTTGATTTTATTACTAATTATTATCAAAATATATATAAATTACCTGATTCAATTATATTTGATATCAAGATGCTATATACATTAAATGTTGAAATAAGTGATTTACTATTAGAAAAACAACATTTAACCCCATTTAATTCAATTTTTAATTTTATAAATGATAAAAAAATTATAAGAAGTAAAAATTCAGGAAATAAAAGTACATATATCAGATTAGAAAATAATAACATTCTTATTTACGGAAAAACTGATGGTGCTAATTTAAAGAGAACTATTTTAGAAATTGTAACTATGAATGCTATAAAATCTTTTGATATTGACAATATTATTTTTATTCCCCTTAATAAAAAAATATCTGATAAAAATATTAAAGATTATTTGAAATCAAAAAAAATATTAATTGAATATTATTTTAATGAATTATATGAAAATAAAACCTTTTTAAATAATGATGTAAATCAAATAAATAGAAATCAACATTTATTTTATAAAAATATAATATTAAAATATGAAAAATATATTGATGTTGATAAGTGTTTTGCATGTAACTATAATGTATCTGAAAATTTAATTTCTTCCCATATACACAGAGTGGTTGATATAAAAAAAGAATTTCAAGATGGAAAAATAACTAAGGAAAAAGCAATGGAATTAATTGTGTCTGGTGATAATGGTTTTTTATTATGTCCTAATCATGATAAGGAATTTGAAAAAGGTTTAATAATTTTTGATCAAAATGAAATGGAATTTTTAATTAATGATAGATATTCCTATGAATATATTTCAGGAACATTGATAAAAAAATATTATAGTGAACATGAGAGTATAAAGACAAAAGATTTCATTCTTAATATTAATAAGCACATAGATAGGGTAAATGAAAAAAATAAAATTTAAAAATCCTACACTTTTAATGATTGTAATTGTAATAACAATTTTTGTTTCCTCCTTAATAGAAAAAATTAACATTTCTCTCTTGCTGTTTTTAATTAATATATAGAAAACACAAAAAAGAAATTAATGTATGGAATTTAATTTTATGTTAATGAATTAAATAATTTGATTCTGCAGATGGAAATTATATTCCTAGAATGGTAAAACATAAATTCATTTTAAAAATAACTAATATTCAATCAATTGAAGGAATTAGAAAAATGTTTTTTAAATTAATAAGAAAAAATAGCAAGATATAAATAATGAAATATCTACTAAAACCCTATTAAATACAATCAAACGAAAAATCAGAATTTTATTTTTTAAAAAGATGTTGTTGAGGAAAGAATTTAAGAAGTGCTTTAAATTATTAGGAATTAAATATAATCATCTAATATTCTAAATTTTATAAAATTAAAATTATGTTACATATGAATTATTGGTATTTAACTGATAACTTTATATTTTAAATTTATCTAGTTAAACTTATATCATTTTACATATAATTTACATAAATAGATTAATTGTTATAGCAAGGAGAAAAATGTTTAGAAAAAATAAACTAGAAAATATCAAACTTGGAAATAATGATAATTATGATAATGGAAATAATAAAAATAATAAAACTAAAATATCAAGAAAAAATTTATTCAAAAATTTTGAAATAAACAATATTAAATATGATCCTAATAAAATAATTGTTGAATTGATAAAAGAAATTTCTACAAAAGAAAGGCAAATAGCTGCCAAGATTCAGGAACTTCAAAAATGTAAAGATTGTTTAATTAATAATAAAAAATTAACTGATGATATTAATAAGGAACAAGACAAAATATCAAATGAATATAGTTTGGAAAAGCAAATTCGTAGTATGAGTCCTATTCTATATGATACTACCAATATAATGAATAAATTACACTTATTAATAGTAAAAATTCATAATTTTGAATGCAATAATTCATGTGATAGCCACATAGATTATTTAAATGAAATAAATTTAGATCGTGCGGAGCTAAAATCCTTAAAAGAGTCATTAGAAACTTTAAAAGTGAATCAATAAAACATAAAATTGAATTATCAATAAAATAAAATAGTCAATCAGTCAAAACTTATTGTATGAATTTGCAAAAACTAAAATAAATTGAATGTTAAGTATTAAAAAACTAAAATTACTTATTTTTAAAATAAATTAGCATCAAAATTATCCCAAAAACACTTTTAGGAATAAAATATCTTGTTTATCTACAAGAGAAAAACAATAACCAAAACAATGTGTTAATATTTATAAACAAACAATTTACAAAACTTGCCAAATATATAATAATAAATATTTTTGAAAAATTGTTTAAAGATAAATCATCAAAATTAATAATTTGTATAAGAAATTGATTTATTTAAAGAAACACATTGATAATTTTTTTAACATACACATTTAGAAAAATGTTATGAAAAAATTATCCATCATATTCTGGACTAGCATATGACCCTAATCCTCAATTAAATTCTGAAGAAGCTAATCAAGTTGCTCTTACACCTCTTCAAATACCAGCTGCTCCTTGTTGATCTAGTTTTCCACCACGAACAAATCCTACAACTGGACTATTTTCTGTAGTTACATTACCATCTTCATATGTGTTGCAAATTTCAAACTGAACATTTTTTGGAATAGTCATATTTTTGATTTTAATGTTGTGTCCATTTAATTGAATTCTATATACAACAAATGAACCACTTGGATATTTTTGCATTTTTAATTCTGGATTAGCTTCATCATCATAAACAAAATTATCTTCTGTTACATTGAAAATATAATGTTTTGATTTGAAATCAAATTCTCATTTTCCTAATTTTTGAAGTCCATAAGTTACTTTAGCAAATATTTTACCTGTTTGGTAGAATCATTTACCATCTTCACCACCTTCTGGCATTGTAAATTCATAGTTATTATCATCTATTTTTTTAACACCTAGTGAGTAATTTGGATTAACTTCATCATATACTTCTAAATTAACTATAGTATGAGTATCTTTGTATTCATCTTTTAGTTGAACTTTTAATTTAACTAGTTCACCTGGTTTAGCAACATATTCATTTGAATTATCTTCAAAAGTAATTGTTCCATATTCATCATTATTGATGATTGTTATTTTGTATGATTCCTCTATTGCCTCTAAAGATTCAACTTTAAAACTTATTTGTTTTTCTGAAGCTGTTGTTTGAACTTGTTCTGGTTTATTTCCTTCTATAGTAGAAAGATTTTCATTGTATGTTATATTTGGATTTAATTGTTGGTTATTATTGCTATTATTACTATTGCTTGTGACTACAATAGCTACTGGAGTTGCAATTGCACCAGCAACTACTAAACCTCCCATTGACATTAAAATAGATTTTTGTGTTTTTTTCATAAAATTCACCTCTTCTGGATTTTTATTTTAGGTTAGGTTATGTAACTAAAATTTAAATCCTAGTTTCACTTGTCACAACTATATTTTAACGCTAATACTTAGTCAAGTATCTAAAATTATTATTTGCATACAAAAAAAATTGACATAAATTTATCATATAGAACAAAATTAAAACAATCAATTGCTCATGTGTTTATTCTAATTTTATACCTGATTCATTTTCAATTATTTCAGATACTATTTTTGAGATTTTATCAGTTCTATTTAATGACCTATTTTTAATTTTATTTTCTCAAGATTCTTTAATTTCATCAAACATTCTTCCTTTTATGTTAATTATTGATTCCATGACAATTATCATCTCATTAAGTCTTATGCTATTATGTGAATTAATGGAAATATTGAAATACTTTTCAAAATTATCTTTAATATCATTCGATTCAATAGTGTAATTAAATTTTGTTAAACAACCATTATGCATCAAAATATTTCTTAAGTCAGAAAACATTGTTAATAGATCATTAAATGAATCAGCTTTTAATTTTAAATATTTATTTTCATGTTTGTATTCACTAAAAAATTCCATAATGATTTCATTTTGTAATGATATAGACAAATAAGAAAATATTCTTAGTAATTGTGAAAAAGTTAAGGTTTGAAATAAAGAAAAAATATCCAAATATTCTCAATTTCTTCTAGTTCTTCTTTTGTTCTTAATAAATAAATTGTTAATAAATTCTTTAAATCATCCATTATCTATTAATTCTTTAATGCTTTCATCTTCTTCTTTCATATTTTGCTCAATAACCTCATAGCAATCAAAATCCTTATTATTAAAATTTTTGAATAAGTCTTCATAAAAATTAATAAATGTTGATTTTTCTCACTTCTTAAAATTTGGTATTTTTTTGTCAATGTTAGGAAATATTTTATCTATTGAATTGCTATCAATAGCAGCTATATATGGACATTTAACTATTTTATTTAACTGTTTGGCAATCACTTTTAACATAGATGAATTTAATAGAAACTCAATATTTCTAAAATATTTAAATATAACCACACTATTATTTCTATCAATGTCAAATAAGTATCTTAGATTATTAGAAGTAAATTCTTCTTTGAATATCTTATTTTCAACATCTGAATACATTAAATCATTAGACATTTTTTTCACAAATGAAAAATACCCATAATTTTTTAAATATGCCTTAAATATTTTTTTTGAATCTTCATCAGGAAAAACTAATTTTCTACTTTCCAATTCTTTAATTAATTCATCAACATTTTTAAATTGTTTTATTGATTCTTTCATATTTTTCCTAAATTTTTCCTAAATTATATATTTTAAATTAAACATAAATTTTCATTTGTCCAAAATTAAATGATCTAGTAGAAAATTTTTAATGGATGTACTTGAATTAATCACTATTGTTTTATGGTAAAATTTATTTGCTAAATTTAATTGTAAAAATATTTGTTTTTTCTCTTTTTAATTTAAATTTTAAGGAGAATAATTATAAAAATAATAAAGAGCAAAAAGAAATTAATAATTATCATTTTATTACTTATTGGTCTTGGTACATTTTCTTTCTTTATTTACAAAGCTTTTAAACCAAATGCAGTTGTAAATTCAAGTACTAATAGTAATTATAAAGTTACAATAAATGGAGCTGTAAATAGCCCAGGATCATATTCATTTGATAAGCCAAGAACTTTAAGAGAAATAATTTTTATATCAGATGTTTTAACAACAGCTGATTTGTTTTCATTAGAACTAGAAAAAATAATAGACTATGATTGTGAAATAATAGTTCCTTACAAAGTTGGTTCAATTAAAAAAATAAAATGAAAGAATTTGAATTCAGTTGAACAGTTAACAGAATTAGGTGTTAAAAGCTCTATTGCAAAAATAATCATTACTCATAGAAGACAAAATGAAACTACCACATGAGAAGAGATATTAGCATTAAAAGGAATTGGTCAAGTTACTTTAGCACAATTAAAAGATTTAATTGATCTTTTCTAATTTTTACTTTAATTTCATTGGAATTTATTTTTGTCTTTTTATGTATTAAAAGTAATGCAATAATATGATGATTTCTAATAGCAATAAATTCATTATTTTTATTTTTTATATCATGAAAAATATTCATGATACTAATACCATTATTGGTAATATTTTTTATATTTTTTTGAATAATTGATAAAAAGATAGAGATACCATCTAACATTGAAGGAAATTTTTATATCAATAAAATAATGAATTCTGGAATAATCATTAGATATAATCAAAGCAATATTTTTATTAAAACAAATGAAATATATTCAATTGATGATTTAATAAGTATCAAATTATTTGACATTAAAAAATTAGATGATTCAAAACAATTTGACAGATATTTAAAATCTGAAGGAATTAATTATTTTACTGAAAATTTTGAAATCAATTTGACAAGTTATAGAAATTCAATTAGAAGAATAATATTAAATTATTTAACAGAAGGATCAGCATATTATTCTAGATATGTACCACTTGTGTTATTAGGAATAAGAAATTCAAAAAATGAAGTCATCATAAATAAAATAAAAAATATCTCAGTATTACATTTATTTACAATATCAGGATTTCATATCAATATAATAATTTTCCTATTAGAAAAATTCTTAAATAAAATGAAATTCAATAATAAGTACATACACTTAAGTTTATTTTTATTTATATTTGTTTATTTAGCAATATTAAATGTTCCCATTGCTGCTACAAGAGCTTTTTTGTTTAGTTTATTTTGTTCAATTAATAAATCATTTTTAAAAGATAAATTTCATAAATTAAATATATTAGCATTGACAATGTTGATATTCTTTTTTATTAACCCATATGTAGTATTCTCTATGTCTTTCATATTTACATATATTATGATGTATTCTATTATTCTAGTAAATTCATCATTAAATAAAAAATATATGAAAATCAAAACATTTATAACAACAATGATATTTTCTTGAATAATAAATATTTTGTCTAGCAATAGAATAAATATTCTTTCTTTCATGTCAAATTCATTTTTTAGTCCTATTATTTCATTTTCGTATGTATTGACATTTATATTTTTTTGGTTAAAACCAGTCATTGATGATTACTATTTATTGATTGACATTTTATTAAACATATGACAATATATAGTAATTGATTTTGTTGTAAATATAGATTTAAATTGAATTGTAATAATTACTTCTATGTCATTTTTATTTTTGCTAACAATTATTAAAAAACCTACTATTATGCCTGAAAATTCATTAATTAGAAAAATTATTAATGATTACAATTAAATATTAAAATAAATATTATTATGAAAAAGTTAACAATTGTAATTCCATGTTACAACATGGAGAAATATATTATTAAAGCCTTAAATTCAATATTTGAACAATACAATCAAGAAAATTTTTGTGATGTATACATAATTGATGATGGCTCTAGTGATAATTCAAAAATAATTATTGAAAGTTTTATTAATACAAATAAATTAGTTAATTTTAAATTAATATCAAAAGAAAATGGTAACTGAGGATCAGTTATTAACTATGCAAAGAATAATTTGGAAATTAATTCCAAATACATAACAATATTGGATGCAGATGATTTTTATGAAAAGGATTTATTTGATAAATTGGAAGAGCATATTGATGAAGATTATGATCTTATATTTACTGGTTTTTATGAAATAAAGAAAAAAAATAAAATACATAAAGGTTATATAACACCACAAAGAGGGAATAGAATGATGGAAAAAAAATATATGAGATTTCCATCATTAATTCCACTTTGTAAATTTTTTAAAACTGAATTATTTTTAAAACTAGATGACTTAAAAGAAAAAGTTTCTTATCAAGATATTGTTTTATGAAATAAATTTGTAGATATTTCTAATTCATTTTATTATGTAAAAAGTGAGCATGGATATTATTTAAATCATCGTGAAGGTGCAAGCTCTACTTCACCATTTAATGAGGAAAGAATTAATGTAATGATGGAAATTATTAATTCATTAATATCTGATAATAAATATACTAATGGTTATTTAATGGCATTGTTAATGCATTTAAAGAAAAATACACCTAAGAAAAATAGAAAATACATTAAATTAGAAAATGATTACAAGAAAATAAAAAACTTTAAATTACTTTGATGTCCCTTTGGTACAAGAATAATAACAAAAATAGGAATGTACATATATTTAAATAAGTTACTAAGAAAAGGTAATTTATAAATATAAAACTCAATACATAATTTTATTTTTTATGATTTTATTTATATAATAGTATAGTGATGAAGTTTTTGTATATATTCAAAAACTAAAATGTATTAATATAAATTGGAGGAAATATGCCTGCAACAGGAATAACTTTAAGATGTGAAGAATGTAAAATGGAAAATTATATAACCAAGAAAAATAAAAAAAATACTGTTGAAAAAATTGATCTAAAAAAACATTGTCATAAATGCAACAAACATACATCTCACAAGGAGAAAAAATAGATGAAATCAAATGAATTGTTTGAGGTATTCAAAACTAATCAAATTGATGCAATAATTTCAGAATCACCACAAACAAGAAAATGATATTCTAATGTAAGCACAACTGATGGTTGATTAATAATAGAACCTAAAAAAGCTACTCTTTTTGTAGATGGTAGATATATAGAATATGCAACTAAAAATGCTAAGAATGTTAAAGTAGAATTACTTAATGATGATTCATTAAAAAAATGATTTAGTCAAAAAAAATTTAATAAGGTTGGTATTGAAGAAGATTATTTAACAATACAAAATAAAAATAAAATTAAAAACATTATTGGTATTAAAGAATCATCATTAGTTTTAATAAATGGTCAAAAATTAAGAATCAAAAAGACCAAAGAAGAAATTGATAAAATTCAAAAAGCTATTGATATTTCATTAGATTCATTTGATACATTAATGCCATTTTTAAAAGAAGGTATAACTGAGAAAGAAATTCAGCATAAACTTGAGTATATTATGGTTAGAAAGGGTGCTGAAAAAGAAGCTTTTGATTCCATAATTGCATTTGGAGAATCAACTGCAGAACCTCATCATCACTCTTCAGACAGAAAACTGAAAAAAGGTGATATGGTTACCATTGATTTTGGAGCAAAATATGATGGATATTGTGCAGATATAACAAGAACATTCATTTTTGATGATCAAGGCAATGCTAAATATAAAGAAATATTATCAGTTGTTGAGGAAGCTGCTAATCTAGGTAGACAAGCAGTTAAACCAGGTGTAAAAACTAGTGAAATTGATAAAATATGTCGTTCATATATAGCTTCAAAGGGTTATTCAAAATTCTTTTTACATTCAACAGGTCATGGTTTAGGAATAGATGTTCATGAATTTCCTTATGTATCTCCTAAATCAGATATTATTTTAGAAGAAGGAATGGTTATAACAATAGAACCAGGAATATATATTGAAGGTATTGGCGGAGCTAGAATTGAGGATGATGTTCTTGTAACTGAAAATGGTTCCAAAGTTTTAACAAGAAAGTAGGTTAATTATATGATAAGTGTTAATGATTTCAAACCAGGTATAACATTTCAAGTAGATGGGAATTTATATGTTGTTTTAACTGCGCAACATTCAAAACAAGGTAGAGGACAAGCTAATGTAAAAGCTAAAGTTAAGGATTTAAGAAGTGGTGCTACTACAATTAAATCATTTACTGGTGGTGATAAAGTTCAAAAAGCTCACATTGAAACAATTTCAATGAACTATTTATATAATAATGGAACAAATGCAATATTAATGGATGAAACAACATATGAGCAAGTTGAAATACCTGTAGAGAGATTAAAATGAGAATTAAACTTTATGAATGAAGGTGCTAAAGTTAAAGTTAGAAAATTTGAAGATGAAATTTTAGATATTGAAATCCCATTAAATATTGAATTAGAGGTTGCTGAAGCTTTTGATGCTGTCAAAGGAAATACAACAACTAATCCACAAAAAAAAGTAACACTGGTTACTGGATTTGAGATTGAAGTTCCTATGTTCATTAAACAAGGTGATGTAATTATTGTTTCTACTGAAGAAGGAAAATATATTGGTAAGGGTAAAAAATAATGATAAACAATTTAGTTTTACATTCTAATCAAAAGATTTCAATAATAGTTGATAAAAAAGCATTTGAAGATGTAATAAATTCCTTGACCAAAACTATTTCTGGAATTAAGATAAATGATTCGAAAACTGAAGTTGAAATTTCAGAGAAAAATAATAATGTTACTTTTTCAATTGAAATTAAAATTTCAGAGAAACTAAATATTAGTGAAATTATAAAAACTATTAAAAATAAAATAGAGATACATTGTCTATTTTTGATTGATAAAAAACCAAAAAACATTTTAATTAATTATGTTGGAACATTTTAGATAAGAGTAGATAATCTAAATGAATTTATTTTCTAATTGTTCATAATCTTTGAATTTCTCTAGTACTTTAATTATGGGAATAACTATAGATGAGGCAATAGGTATTGTTAAATATGATTTTGTTACTATACCAAATAGTGATAATGGATATTGTCTTGAGAAATCAATATTTTTTGAGAAAAATCTATGTGAAAATTGCAAATAGGCATATGGCCCTCAAATTCATCTAAAAATGACAATTATTAATAATATTAATGATAGGAGATATATTCTTTTTATGTAATCTCAGTTTTTGCTTGCTTTAAACTTGAATAAAGAATAACCTGAAAATAAGACAATAGAAAAACACATAAATATAATTAAACAATAAATTGCAATTGGTAATACTTTTGTTGAGTTAACACCTTCATATACGAAATTATTATTTATTAATTGAAAGAAGAATATTATTATTGATGAAATAATTATTAATGAAATAGCTAAAATAGAGAGAATAATTATTTTATTATCATTATCTTTATACAATTTCAAATATCCTCAAGAAATTATACTTACTAAAGGTGGTATGATAGCATATTCAATCATTCAATAACCAATTCCTGTTGTCATAAAACAAAAAATGGTATCACATAAGATAGAAAAAATTGACCCTTTAAAAGCACCAAAAAACACACCATTAAATATCCAGAACAATAATTCAATATTAAAATTTAGTGGTCCCTTAAAAACTAAATAACTCACATATTTAATAACACTATACAAAGCTAAAAGTATAGCCATAAAAGAAATATCTTTTGTATTAAATTTTAATGAGTTAATTATTTTGTTTTTTGTTATTGCAATACACCTCTTCTAAAATCTCAGATACTAAATGAAAGGAACCAATAAATAGAGTTTTATTATCTAAATTATTTATAAATGATTTTAGGTTATCAACTTTTATAAACAATTCATCATATTCCTGCAAATCTAGTGGTTTTCTACCTTTATTTTGGTATGCATAGATTTTTTTAAAATCTTCATTTTTAATAATATCAAAAATTTTTTTATTTTTATCTAATGATATGGATAATAGAACTTGTTCAAACTTTATTTTTTTCTTTTTAAAAAAATCTAATGTTGCTTTTATAGATTCAATATTATGAGCTACATCAACATAGCAACTTATATTATTTATTATAAGATTTTGAACTCTTCCTAGTGGAGGGGAAAAATCAGATTTAAAATTACTAATTTTAAATGCTGATGTTAAAAAAGACTTTGATAAAGATATATTAATTTTTTCAAAGGTTTCTTTATTTACTTTTATTAGGTTAAATTTTGATTTTTTATTTTTTGATCTTGTTTTAAATTTTTTAATGATTTTATAATCAATAGAATTAGGGATAAAAACTTCTACATTATTTTTTATTGAATACATTTTGTCATTTGCTATTTTAAATATAGTATTTCCAAGAATATTTTCATGTTCTAATGAAATAGATGTTATTAATAAAAAATTATAGTTAATGTAATTAACAACATCCTTTTTAGCACCAATACCAGATTCAAAAATTGCAATGTCAATATTATTTGATTCAAAGTAATTAATAGAACATAAAAAGAAAAAATCAAACCAACTTAATTTAAGATTTTTAAAATCTTTTTTTAATGTAAATAAAAAATCATTTATTTGTTCATCATCAATATCACTATTATTTATCTTTATTCTTTCATTCATTTTTATAACATGAGGTGAAGTGAATAATCCAACATTATATCCATTTAATATTAATTCATCATTAATATATTTTGAATTAGAGCCTTTTCCATTTGTCCCAACAATATGAATTAATTTATAATTAAATTTTCATTGGTAATGTTTTTTAATTTTATTAAAATCTTTTTTTGAAAGTTTATCATTGAAATGAAATATGTTATCCAATAGATTGACTTTACTATTCATTTTTTTTATCTTTTATTTCATTATTTTCTTTTTGGAAATTATCTTCCTGTTTTGTAGATTTTAATTCCATTTCTAAAATTGCATTTCTTTTCATTAATGCATTTTTTTCATCAAGTATTTCCTGTTTTTCATCCATTAACTGCTTGTATTTATCTTCAAATATTAATAATTCTTTGATGATAGAGTCCAAAAAAATATCAACGCTTGATGGACTATATCCATTTATAACAGATTCAAATTTTTTATCTATTATCTTAGAGATAAGTTCTTTCACAACTGACCCTTTCTAAAATTTAATAATATAGAAATTTCTTTTACCTTTTTTTACAATCATATATTTATATTCAAAGTATCTTGGAAATACTTCTTCATTTTCATCTTTTTTAATTTCATTATCAATGCTTATTGATCCATTAGCTAGCATCTCTCTAACTTCTCTTCTAGATGAACATATTTTAGAATCAATTAATAAATCTATTAATTTTCTTTTTTGTTGTTGGTTATCATATAATGGTAAGTCATTTAATATTAATTCTAATTGTTCCATTGTAATCTCTGTTATTGGTTTGGTTGATTCAAACAATATTTCAGTTATTTCTTTAGCATTTCTTGCTTGTGTTTTTCCATGAATATTTTGTGCTACTTCTAATGCAAGCATTTTTTGTGCCAATTTCTTTTTCGGATCTTTTTTATGATAAAACATAATTTTTTCAATTTCTTCATCCTCTAAAAATGTGTATCAATTTAATAATTTTTCAACATCATTATCATTTTGATTTATGAAATATTGATATAAACTGTATGGTGATGTTTTAAATCTATCCAATCAGATGGCCCCACCAACAGATTTACCAAATTTCTTACCATTTGAATCTAATAGTAAGTTGAGTGTGATTCCTAATGCATCATTTTCCCCATAAAATTTTCTAATCAATTCTAATCCTGTTGTTATATTTCCTCATTGATCAGAACCACCAGCTTGAATTTTAATATTTTTATTTTTGTACAAATAAGAAAAATCATATCCTTGTAAAATGGTATATGTAAATTCAGTAAATGAAATTCCAGTCTCTAATCTTGTTGCTATAGATTCTTTATTAATCATATAATTAACATTAATATGTTTACCAATATCTCTTAAGAAGTCTAAAATATTCATATCTTTGTAAAATTCATAATTGTCAATAACTTCAAGACCAAATGCTTCTAATTGTTGCTTGATAGCCTTTTTATTTCTCTCTAACGTTTCTTTATCCAATAATTGTCTTTCATTTTCTTTAAATGATGGATCACCAATCATACCAGTTGCTCCACCTAAAACACCATATGCTTTTAAACCAGCTTTTGAGAATCTTCTTAATATGGTTATTGGAATATAATTACCTAAATGTAATGATTCAGCTGTAGGATCAAAACCAATGTAAATTCCATCACCTTCTTTTAAATTTTTGATTTTTTCTTCATTTGTGATGTTATTGATTATTCCTCTTTTTTTTAAGTCAGAAATTAATTTTTCAATTTTGGTCATAAATATCTCCCCTTATCTTTATTTTTTAAAATTCATATCTATCATTTATTTCATAATCTGAACAATCAACAAGACCTTCTTTATTTATACCAATTGATTTATATGAAATAATCATTCCATCAGATTCTAGATTTAGTATTTTAGAACCAATTATTCTTGTACCATCAAATGTAATTGATCCTGGCATAGCAAATAAATATTTATTATTGACAACAATATTTTGAACATTTGTAATTATTTGTTTTTCACTATCTTGAATTAGCACTTTTAGAACTTTCAATTTATCACTATTAGGGTGATTTTTTATCTCAATAATTTTTCCTATTTTAAAATAATCATCAAAATCACCTTCATTTATATGTTCTTTAAATCTATTTAGTAAAAATTCTTTAACATTATTATTTATTGAATGAAATCCTTCAGAAAGTTCAAAATATTTTGAATAGTTAAATACATTAATGCCAACTATTTTTTTGTTTGAAAAAATTAAAATAAAATCATCATATTTTTTAAAATCATATTTACTTAATGGATTAAGATCTATAAATAAAATTGAAGCATTTTTTTCAGCGTTAAATAAACTATTTTTACTTGTTATACTAATTGCCATAATTAAAAATTATAATGTATTTATTTTAAATATTTAGATAGTAAAATACCTCCAGCAATTGCTACATTTAATGATTCAAATTTTATTGGAATATATACTTTATAGTCTAAGAGTTTTATTATGTTTTTGCTAATGCCATGTGCTTCATTTCCTAATATCAATGCAAATTTACTATTATTAATTTCAATATCATCATAATTTTTTGCATCTTTTAATAGAGATCCAATAATTTTATAATCATTATTTTTTAAATTCACTATGTATTCTTTTAGGTTCTTAACATTTATGATGTTTGTGTTGAATATTGAACCCTGTGTTGCTCTTAATACTTTTGGATTATATATATCTACACCATTTACCACAATATTTTTTACTCCAAATGAATATCCAGTTCTTATTAATGTTCCCAAATTACCAGGATCATTAATATTATCCAGAATAAGAAACATACCTGAATAGTCTTCTTTATATTCTATAAAATTACAAACACCAATATATGGTTGTGGTGTTTTAGTTGTAGATAATTTACATATTTCACTATATGAAGTGTATAAAACATTAAATCCATTTAGTTTATACTCTTTATCAGACGTAATAATTTTTTTTAATAATCCTTTATATTTTGAAGCTTCATCAATAAGATGTTTCCCTTCAATAATAAATTCTCCATATTTATATCTATATTTTTTTTGGAGTAATTTTTTATACTTGGATAATTCATTATTTGTAATATTTTTATTCATCATTTAATATAAAATCCTTTCCTTTTTGATTTTCAAATTCAGAAAGGCCTTCAAAGTTTTTTTGTCTTAGGATTTCATAAGTCACTAAATTAACAGAATTAGCTAAATTTAAAGACCTACATTTAGGTTTCATAGGAATCCTTATGCATCTTTCAATTGAAGATTGTAGAATCTTTTTAGGTATACCTGTAGATTCTGTACCAAACATTATTCAAATTTCTTCATTTTTTGAAAAATCTATGTCAGTATATTTTTTTAATCCATATCTAGTTAAATAATAAATTTTTTTATCTCTATATTTTTTTATAAATTCATTGTAGTTTTCATGTATTTCATAATCAATATCTTCAATTGTTCTTCCAGCAGCAGCTCTTTTTATGTTTGGATGAAATATATCAAATGATATTGGTTTTATTATGTGTAGTTTTGCTCCAGTCGCATAACAAGTTCTAATTATATTACCAGTGTTTGGAGGTATTTCAGGCAAATATAAAACAATATTAATCATAAATTTCTAAAGTATTAACTAATCTTAATTATTCCTAAGAAAAGTAAAATGACAAATACTATTGTAGCTAATATAATTAAAACTCAAATTATGATACCAGTTAGTGCTAGTTTTGATAATTTTTTAGTTTTTAAAGATTTTACTCCACCAGATTCAATTTCATTAGTATTGAAAGCTGGATTATTTACATTGTTAGGAATATAAGTTGTTGATGTTCCGCCAAAACCATTATTCATTGGCACTTCATTTGCATTATTATTAAAAGATAATGTAGATGTATTATATTGTTGGTTTGCTAAATTTTTAGATACATCTTCAAGTCTTTCAGCTAGTGAACTCATTTGATAATTAATGTTATCCATTTTTTTATCAATCTCATCTTGATGAGCTTGAGATTGATTTAACTGCAATTGTTGTGTTTCCAGCATTCTAGCAATATGAGGATTTGTTGATGGAATAGATGGAGCATAAGGGTCATAAGATGAAGTATTAGAGAACATTAATGTTTCATCACCTAATGGTCTTCTATTTGGATTAAGACCACCTTGACCAGGAATTGCTGAAAATTCTATAGTTCCATTATTTCTCATTTGATTTCCATAAATAACATTAGATCCTTCAACAAATTTATGACTTCCCCTTGCACTACCAGTGTATCTATTTGTTTTTTGGAATCTATCTGATGGCATGTAGTGTTGTCTCTCATCTTCATAGTAATAATCATCATTGTCATCATAATTATTATCCAAGTAAGATAGGTCATCATATCCATCTATATAATAATCAAATCTTCTTTTTCTATTCCCTCTAGACATAATTCCTCCTAATGATGAAATGAGACACAATATGTTTGTAGTTTTCAAAAATAATATAAAATTATATCACCTAATATTTTAAATGCTAATTTAATTTGTTTATCCTAAATTGTAAAATTAAAGAAATATGTTTAATATTTCAATTAACATAATTTTAAAAAAATAGCAAACTAAAATTTATTTTTTACTCTACACAAGTACTTAAAATAACAAAATTAAAGTAACAAAAATGATAAAATTAAATTATTAGAAAATAAAAATCAAAAGTGGAGAATCTAAAGGAGAATTTAAATGCAATTTATAGATAAAAGATCAAAATTAATAGGTACAATTGGTCCTTCTTCTGAAAAATATGAAGTTCTAAAAGAATTAGTTCTTTCAGGTCTAACATGTGTTAGAGCTAATTTTTCGCATGGAACACATGAAGAGCAAAAAGCAAAATTTGAAAATGCTAAAAAAGTTCAAAAAGAATTAAACATTCCTATTTCAATTATGCTTGATACAAAAGGTCCTGAAATTAGATTAGGTAAAATGAAAGATGGAGCTCAATTAATTAAACCAAATACTGAAGTTGTTATTCACACAAAAGAAGAAGATTACAAAAATGTAGTTGGTGATGAAAAAACATGAACTGTTTCATATAGAATGGATAGGGATGTTAAAAGAGGTGACAAAATTGTTTTTGATGATGGTAAATTAATTACTGAAGTTGTTTCAGTTCAAGATGGATTAATTAACATTGTCACCAAAAATCAACACCTATTAAAAACAAATAAAAGAATTAATATTCCTGGTGTTGAATTTTCTTTACCATTTTTATCTGAGAAAGACAAAAATGATGTTATTTTTGGAATTGAACAAGGAATTGATTATATAGCTGCTTCATTTGTTAATTCAGCTAAAGATGTTAATGATTTAAGAAACATATTAAAAGAAAATAATGGATTACATATAAAAATAATTTCAAAAATTGAATCACAAACAGGTATTAATAATATAGATGCTATTATTGAAGCTTCTGACGGGGTTATGATTGCTCGTGGTGATTTAGGTTTAGAAATACCTTACTATGATGTACCATTTTATGAAAAATCAATTATTAGAAAATGTAGAAAAGCAGGTAAACCAGTTATTGTTGCTACTCAAATGTTAGATTCAATGGAAAAAACACCTCAACCTACAAGAGCTGAGGTAACTGATGTTTATTGAGCTACAGAATTAGGTGCTGATTCAACTATGCTTTCTGGTGAATCAGCTTCTGGAGATTTTCCTGTTGAAGCTGTTAAAGTTATGTCAACAATTAATTTAAGAGCAGAAAAAGAATTTTACAAAAAACTATACTACCCTGTTCAATTGGAAGAGGTTTGAGAAAATTCTTCTAAAGATTTAAGAAATAAAATTGCTTACAATATTGCTAAAAAAGCAATGAATGGTAATTATAAATATATTATTGTAAGATCACAAACAGGTGAATTGTTAAGTGAAATAGCTAAATATAGACCTAATGCCGCAATTATTGGTTTAGTTGGAGATGAAAAACAAATTGAAAAATTTGGAGTTACTAACTCAGTATTTGTATCATTAGATTCTATTAAATTATTTAATGAAGTTAAAGATGATTTCAAAAAAGCTAGAGAAGCGTTAAAACCATTTTATCCTAAATCAGGTGATAAATTCTTAGTTGTGGATAGACATAAAGAAGAAGAATTTACATTTTAATTTAATAAATAGTATTAAGTAATAATTTAAAGTTATTTTCTATTGGAGAATAACTTTTATTTTTTTTGTTGAGTATAAAAAGTTTATATTTAATGTAAAATAAACAATATGAAAAAAATAGCTATTATTGGATCAGGAGCATTAGGAACAGCACTTGCTAATATTCTATTTGATGCTAGTCAAGAAAATGAAATACTAATTTATGGAATAGATGAAAGTGAATTAAATGATTTGAATCAAGGTATGAATACAAAATATTTTGATGATCTTAAATTTCATAAATTTAAAACAACAACTAATATTAAAGAAGCACTTCATAAAGTTGATTATATTGTTCTAGCTTTACCATCAATTGCAATTGAAAAAGTGATTACTGATATTGTTGAATTTGTTGATCATAAAACATTAATAATCAATGGGTGTAAAGGTTTTTATCCAAATACAGAAATGCCATTACATGCAGGGATAGTTAAAAAAGTTTCTTCTAATAAAAACATTAGAGGAGTTACTTCAATATCAGGTCCTTCATTTGCTATAGAAATGATTAAGAAAGCACTTACATCAATAGCAGTTGTTGGTAACGATATTGATCAATTAAAAGAAGTTCAACAATTATTTAAAACTAATTATTTTAGACTTTATAGACAAATTGATGTTGTTGGTGCTGAAATTGGAGGAATATACAAAAATATCTTAGCACTTGGTGCTGGGATGCTATCTGAATTAGGTTTTAAAATAAATACTTTAGCTTCTTATTTAACAAGAGGAATGAAGGAATTATCTGTATTTAATAAATTTATGGGTGGTAAACAAAAAACAATTTATGGATTAACAGGATTAGGTGATTTGATATTGACCGCCACAGACAAAAATTCACGTAATTTTACATTTGGTGTTAATTTTGTAAAAGGTAATAATATTGGCACTAAAAACATTACATTAGAGGGATTAACCGCTCTTAAAATTGTTGAAAAAATTAGAGAGAAAAACAATTTATATTTACCAATTCAAAAAGCACTTTATAACATTATTTATAATAATAGTACCTTTGAAGTTGAAATAGAAAATCTTTGAGCAAAAGAATTGAAAGATGAGGATTAAAATTTATGAAAAATAGATATATATTCGCTACAGATGTTGATGGAACAATGTTAATGGATAATGGTCATGTTCATCCAGAAACATTAAATGCTTTTAAAAAAGCACAAGAAAATGGTTCTGTTGTTGTTATTGCAACTGGTCGTTCAGTTGTAAGAACTAAACCACTTGTTGAAAAAATGCCATATGTAGATTATTTTGTATGTAATAATGGTGCTGTTGTTTATGATGTTAATAACAATGAAGTTATTTATTTAGATGGTGTTGATCCTAAACATTATCCAACATTATTGGACTTTGCTAGAAAACATAATCTGACATTTAAGTTACACACTGAAAATGATTGAATTGGAGATATAGGAGTAGAAGAACAAATACCAACAATATTAACAGATGAAATGGATCAAGAAATTAGAAAGTATATTAAAGAAAATCCAAACAGTACTAAATTATACAATGGACAGACACCAACTCAACTCTCAGTTAATGGTTCTGAAGAATTTTGCAAAAAACATTATGAAGATTTAAAGAAAATTTTTGAACACAATTCAAGTGTATATTTAACAAACTCAACATATATTGATGTTAATCCAAAAGATAAATCAAAATGAACTGGATTATTAGAAATAGCCAAGAAATTAAATATAGATAAAAATAATATTGTAACTTTTGGTGATAGTGGAAATGATTTGGAAATGTTACAAGGTTCAGGTGAGCATGGATATCCATTAGCTAATTCAAAAAAAGAATTAACAGATATCATTCCAGCAAAAATTGGTTCTAATAATACAAATGCTATTGGACTAAAAGTCATTGAATATTTAGAAAAATAGCATATTTATATAATATAATAAAGTGACATGTGGTAGATATGGCGAAATGGTCAACGCATCGGGTTGTGGCTCCGACATGTGCGGGTTCGATTCCCGTTATCTACCCCATTTTTTTATTCTAATTTTCAATTCCATAAAGACCATTATAAGCCTTATTTGCTATATCTTTACCATATAGAATTTCAATTACTTTGATACCTAAATCTATAGCAGCTGAAGGACATTTTCCTGTAATGTATTTATTATCAACAGTAACATATTCTTTGTTTCTATTTTTCCCTGAAACTTCTTTAATGTTGCTTAATGGGTATGAAGAATAATTTTTATCTTTGTAAATATCATTATCATATAATGCATTTGGACCATCACAGATAGCAAAAATTCATTTATCATTTTCAATAAATTTTTTAATTAAATCAATTGCTCTCTTGTTTGTTCTTAAATTTATGCAAGCTGCCCCACCTGGAACAAAAACTGCATCATAATCATTTACATCTATATCAGAATGAATTGTTTTAATTACACCAATATTATTTGAACCCAAAACTTCTGTTTGATTATCAGGATTTCAATATGTAATATTTTCTATTTTTTGCGATCTATTTAATGCACCTAAAAATCCATATACTTCTATTTCTTGATATTTTTCAATAATTACAACTAATAATTTCATTTTATACTCCTAATTTAATTATAAATTTTATAATAACAAAATCATTGATTGTTTAATTAGTTTATTTAATTAAAAATATTTTTATTTTTGAAAATGAATAAATTAATAGCAAGAAAATTTATCCAAATTTTATCAATTGATTAAAATAATTAATTGATAAAACAAAAATTTTTTTGAATATATCGATAGTTAAAATTGCAAATTTTGTAAATTTAAGATATTTGATAGTATAATCAAATTCCGCTTAATGTTCATTACAAGAAAAATATTATTATTTAAATCTTAGTTTTAGCAATTTTTATTTATATTGTTTTATAATAAACAAGTATATGTTGACTAGTAATAATAACAATGAAAAATTCATGAAAAAATTGAAAGATAAATCAAAAAATGCAAAGAATAAAATGAAAATTTCATGAAAAAATAGAAAACAATATAAGATATTTGAATCAAAGCAATTTTTAGGAATTATATTAATTGCAGTATTTGTTTATTTATTTGTTGTATCTATTGTTGATGTAAGAGGTTTCTCAACTATTAACTCTTATACTTTTGGAATGTTATTTGGTTATTATTCATACTTTTTTTATATTGGTTTTATCATTTTAGGTTTATCAATGCTTTTCCAAATAAATGTTAGATTTGAAAAATTTATAGCTACAAGATTTGAAAGAAAACTCTATTTTTCATGAATATCATATTTATTATTATCAATTGGAGTGGCTTTAGTAGTTGAATCAATTATTCAATGAGTCGAAGTTGGTTCTCCCTTCCCTGATAAATTTGCTTTTGATAGTTTTCTTGGTAGATGATGAGACAATTTTTCTAATAAAAATGGAGCTTATGGTGTTCCTTTATTACCAGGAATTAAAAATTCTGGAATGATAATTTCATTATTTATGTCACTAATTGTTTCATGATCTGGATGTATAGTTGCAATAATTGTGGGATTGTTATTGATTGCGTATTTTGTTTTCTATATGTTTTATGGATCTATATTCAAAAAAATTAGACAAAAAATGCTTGGCAATTCAAATAAAAAAGAAGCAATGAATAAAAAAGAATTTGAAGAATATAAAACAAAAATTATGGACCTTTCTTTTGAAGATAAATCAGGTATGGTTGAAAAGCCAGATTTAGATTTGGTTTCAAATATTGAAGCTAAGACAACAACAATAGCTATTGATAATCCTGATATAATATTCCCTATTGATAATCCATTTTCTTCATTTGAAGATGAAAAAAGTCATGAATTTGTTGAAGATAAGACATTACAACTTAATTTAGAGAAAAATATTACTAAGGAATTTAAAATCAATTCAATTGAAAATAAAATTAAGAAAACACCTGACATTGAAACATTTGATTTTGAACTTGATATTTTCAAAACTTCAACTGATGTTGTGAATTTTGATATAAACAATATTTCACTAGACACTAAGGATATTAATTTATCTACACCAGTTAATACTAATGAAGAATTACAAGATCAAAAATTTGAATCACAAGTTAAAAATAATGTTGAAGAGGTTAAAAATAATATTGTTATTAATGAAGATGATGATAGTATTTATGATAGCAAAACAATTGTATTTAATAATAATGACACTATTGAACAAAATTTTGTACTTGATGATTCATCAGATATTGAAACTCAAATTACTATTAATAATGTGGATAATAGTATAAAAAATAATGAACCAGTTCAAGAGACACAAGAGCAAAATATTGTTTATTTTAAAAATGATGAGGAAGAAAGAGAAGAATAATCTATGATTTTGATAAAGCAAATGAAATGAAAAGATGCTGAAAAGTTTATAGAAAGTAATAAAGATATTATTTATCTTTGATTTGGCACTGAATGATGTGGTGATTGTCAAATGATGTTACCTATAGTTGAAGGTGTTGCTGAGCAATATTCTAATAATGAAAAAATATCTTTTATAAAAGTGAATGCTGAGGAAGCTGGTCTTTTTAGAGAAGAATCTAAATATAAGGTTTACAGAGTTCCAACTCATGTATTTATAAAAAATTCTGAAATAAGATCTATTATGTATGAATACATTCCTGAAGATGCTATTATTAATGAAATTGATCAATTAAGATATGAAAAATAATAAATTCAATACAAGTAACATTACCACAAAATGTGGTGTATATTGATTTAAAGATATAAATGACAATATTTTATATATAGGAAAAGCTAAAAATATAAAAAAAAGATTAGAACAATATTTAAATGGGTCTATAAATTCATATAAAACACCCATTTTAGTAGAAAAATCCAATAGTGTTGATTATCAAATATGTCAAAATGAAAAAGAATCATTATTGCTAGAACAAGAATTAATTAAGAAGCATAAGCCATATTATAATGTTTTACTTTTAGATGATAAAAAATATCCATACATTGCTATTGAATTGAAGCAAAATAAAATAGAATTTAAAACTAGATTTTTTTACAAAAATCAACCTAATTCATATTATTTTGGCCCACTACCTCCAAATTATGGGTATAAAACTATTAAAAATTTCTTAATACATGAATGTTTATATGAAAATGGTTTACCAATTGAAAATAAAAATGATCCAGAATTTTGAAGAGATAAATTTGAATATGCAAAGAAAATACTTTCCTCATCAAATAATGAAATAATTTCAAAATTAAAATCTCAAATGATTTATGCTTCTAATAATCAACAATATGAATTAGCTAAGGAATATAGAGATGTAATTTATTATTTAACAAATAACCAACAACAATCAATTACATTTGATGATAATAAGAATTTTGATGTTATAGCATTTGAACAATATGAAAATTATTTGATGATTATAATTCACAATTTTAAAAATGGTTCTTTCTTTATGCAAGAAGATTTTATTGTTGAAATTAATGTTGATTTATATGAATCTATAGTTTCATTCATTAATCAATTTTATTTAATGAGAAATATTCCAGATTTTGTTGTAACCAATTATGAAATTTTTTCAGAAGATTTGGTAATAAATAAATCAATAATAGTACCTAAAAAAGGACAATATTATCAAGCATTAAAAAATGCTCTTAACAACATTGATGTTAATAAGGAGTTAAAAATTTTAAAGTTCAAGAATAGAAAAAATATAAATATCAAAGTAAAGAATTTTTTACATTCAATATTAAATATTAATGTTAATGATTTTATTATGATTGATAATTCTAATGAAGCTAATTTAGATGTTGTTAGTGTCATTATTTATTACAAAAATTATGTACCTCACTTTAAAAATTATAGAAAATATAGTATTTTGCACAGTAATAGAAAATCAGATGTTGAATACATTAAACAAGGTTTAGAAAAATATTTTAATAACAATGAAGAAGTACCTGACCTAATAATAGTTGATGGAGCTATACAACAACTTAATGAAGCCAAAAAATTATTAAAAAAATTAAATATTTTGCTTCCTATAATTGGACTTGTAAAGAATGATAAACATCAAACTGATCACATATTAAATAGTGATGGTCAAAAAATAGAAATTAAAGATAATGATATTTATAATTTTTTTTCGAAAATTCAATTAGAAGTTGATTCATTTGCTAAATCATTTCATTCTAAAAAGAAATTGAATTCATCACTTGAAGGATTTTTGTATAGCATAAAAGGAATTGGTGAAAAAACTGAAAAAAAATTATTAGATTATTTTAAAACATATTCAAATATCTATAATGCAACAGAAGAAGAATTATCTAAAGTTGTATCAAAATCAATAGCTTCTAAAATAATTAAAAAATTAGGAAAATAATGTAAAATATTTTTTATAAAAATGGTCGCGTAGCTCAGGGGACAGAGCACGTGCCTTCTAAGCATGTGGTCGGAGGTTCGAATCCTCCCGTGATCGCCATTTTTTTTATACCTTTTTTCAATCATTTAAATAAATTTTTTATAAAATAGTAGTTAATATTTCATTATATTAATTGAATAACATGTAAGGAACAAATATGCCTAAAAAAACTACAAAAACACCTATAAAAAAAGCTAAAAATATTTCAAAATCTAACAAAAATAAAACATCTACTACTCAAAAAAAAATAGAAACAAAAAAAAATGTTTCTGCATCTAAAAAATTAACTACAAAAAAAAGTATTTCCAAACCTAAAAAATCAACATCAAAGCAATCCTCTTCTAAAAAATCTTTAACGAGAACAATTCCTATTAAAAAAACAATTGTTAAAAAAACTACTACTACCAAAGCAAAAAAATCAGTTAAAAAATATAACACATCATTAGATGTTTTGTCAATGAATAGGGAAGTTATTATAAATAATAAAAAAGTTACATTACCTAAAAATCATAATTTTGTTTCTTATCTTTGTGTGTGAAGAATGTATTTACAAACAAATCCTAAAACAAAACAACAATATGTTAAGAGATTTTGAATTGTTATTGGTGAAGGACATAAGAACTATAGAAAATTTGAAACACAAGAAGAAGCTATTAGATATTTTAGAAATCTTAAAAAATATGCAAAAATGAGAGTTCAATCTGCTAATTCTAAAAGATTTACAAGAACAATATACACCTTCTTTGAATTAATATTTAGAGGATTAGATATTAAAAAAATTAATTTTAAAGACAAGGTTTCTAAAAAATCATCTAATAAGAATGTAATAAATGAAAATGTTGATTATGAAGATGAATATACAAAATATGATTTAGATGCTATTAGTGATGACACAAATCCAGAATCTGTTAATGAAGAAGAGATTGATAAAATAATTTCTAAAAAAGATGGCGAAACTGTTTTATTGGATTATAAATTAGAAATAGAAGATACAAGTGAATATGATCCATATGACCCTTATACAAAAACAGTAAGTGTTACTAAAAATCCTGATATTAATACTAATAACAAAGAAACTACAAGTGAATACGATCCATATAAACCTTACACAAAAACAGTAAGTGTTACTGAAACTTCTGAGATTAATAATGATGGTTTAGATGATGAAACAGAAACATTTGAGTCTACAACTGTTTATAACAATAACAACAGATTATTTGTTGAAGAAGAAAAAAGAAAAATAGTAGAACCAAATTCAGAATATGATGAAATAGTTTTATTTGAAAATCCAAATAATCATTTTAGAAATAATGATACCAATGAAACTAATGGTTCAGATAAAACATCCTTATATGACTTAGTATCTAAAGAGGAAAAAGATACAATTAATGAAATACTAAAAGATGATTACGCTGAAATAGAAGATGAGTTTAAAATTGAACAGCATCAAACATCTACTAATAAATATAATGAAGTTTTAAATTATAATGAATCTGATAGCAAATCAAATAAAAACACAAAGAAAAAACTTTGAATTACTATTATTTCTTTAGTTGTTGTAGCTTTAATAGTGGCATTAGTAATAATATTTTTATATGCATTTAAAATATTAAAATAAATGTAATATAATTTACAAAATATAAAAATAAGAATAAGGAATATAGAAATGACAAATATGACAGATATAATGATTTTGTTAATACTTATTATAGTAGTATTAGTGTTTGTTATTTTATTAGTACCATTAATTATTAACATCTTTAAATTTTTAACAAGTGACCAAAGAAAGAAAAAAAATAGTAAGAACATAAGTTCAAGTGCAAAAATTCGTTTGATAAATCAGTTGCGTGAATCAATTGAATTTTTATCTAAAACAAAAACTGGTGCAATTATTACAATTGAAAATAAAGATAACTTAGATAATTTAAGAACTGATGGGGTAAAAATTGATGCTAGTATTTCATCATCACTAATAATTTCAATATTTAATAAAAATTCTCCTTTGCATGATGGGGCAATTATTATTAGAAATGGAAGAATAATATATGCTGCCACTTACTATAAAATAACTAAAAAATCAATTGATAATAAATATGGTTCAAGACATCGTGCTGGTTTGGGTATATCTGAAGTTTGTGATGCTACAACAATAATAGTATCTGAAGAAACAGGAGATGTTTCTATTACAAAAAATTCATTATTAGTACCAATTAAATTAAATGAATTCCAAGAAAAATTATTATTCTTTTTAAATGATTAATATTTACAAACATTTTTAATTTACATATATTGGGAGGTGTTAATAGTGGAAGAAACAACAAAAAAATATGATATAAAGAAATTAATTGTTGAAAAAGATTTATACTCTATTAGACAATATGTTGATAACACCTCTTTTGATGAAATTGTTGATGAATTAGATGAGCTAAATGATCTAGAAGTATCATTGTTTTTTAGATTTTTAAAAACAGAAACAGCTTCTGAACTTTTTTCTCGTCTTAATGAGGATCAACAACAGACAATAATTCAGAATTTGACAAAAAAAGAAATTGCTGATTTTATTAATGAATTATATTCAGATGAAATTGCCGATGTTTTGGAAGCATTGCCACCAGATATGGCAAAAACCATTTTATTAACTGTTGATAGAGATACTAGAGTTAAGGTCAATCAAATTCTTAGATATGATGATGAAGAAGTAGGATCAGTGATGTCGGTTGACATTATTTCTTTAAAATCAAATCTAACAAATAAAGAAGCATTAGAACTTATTAAGAGAAAAAGAGAAGAATCTGAAATTGGTCAATTTTACTATGTAGTAGATTCTAAAAATAAGTTACAGGGTTCTACAACCCTTGAGGATATTGTTTTTTCACCAAAAGATGATCTTGTATCTAAAAAAATGAATAGTGTTAAATCTGTTAGAACTAAACAATTAAAAGCAGAAGCTGCTAATATTTTTTCATCTGAGGATTATTCTACATTACCAGTTGTTGATGATAATGGAGTGTTAATGGGGATGCTTACTTCTAATGATGTAATTGATATTATTAAAGATGAAGCATCTGAAGATATTTATAGAGCAGCTGGTATTTCATATGAAAACCAATTAACAACATCATACTTAAAAACATCATTACTTTCAATAGTTAAGTCAAGAATTTTTTGACTTATTATTTTAATGATTGGTTCTACTCTATCACAAATGATCATTCAAATATTTAATCAAGAGTTTGAAGATAAATTTTCAAGTGTAGCAATAATTGGACCACTTATTTCTTCCATATTAGTTGCATTAATTCCAGTTACATCAGCTACTAGTGGTAATGCTGGGTCTCAATCCACTTCTACTTTGACAAGGGCTGCTTCATTAGGTGAATTAAAAGATGCCAAAATGCAAAAGATTATAATTAAGGAAACTTTGGTAGGTCTAATATTAGGTTCTATATTGTCAGTTATAAATTTTATAAGACTAATTATTTATTATATGGCTTATAATGGACTATTATTTCAACAACCTACATTTTTATTGTTAATTTCAATGATATCCTCAATTTCTTTATTAATATCAATTACACTGTCTAAAACATTTGGAGCTTCTATATTAGCTCTAGCAATAAAAACAAAAAGAGATCCAGCAGTTATGTCTGCTCCACTAATAACTACAATTATTGATGCATTATCTACACTAATATTCTTTTTATTAGCATATGCAATATTAATTCCATTAATTCCAATATTTAGTTAATTAGTATTCAACACAAGTTTATTTAATACCTTTTTCATCTAAAGCTGCATAAACTTTTTCAGTTGTTTTAAATGATATTTTTGCTATTTCATATAAAGCTTTTCTTCCATATTTTTCACAAAATTCAATAGCTACCTTTTCAACTTCACTATTAGTTCCTAGAGGAAATTTTATTCCAACTAATTCATCTTGTTCTTTCATTAATTCTAAAAATCTATATCTTGCAACTATTGAAGCAGCTGCTACTGAAACATGAATATTTTCTGCTTTTTGTGCTAAAATGATTTCCTTTTGTATTTCATCTGTTTTTAAACGAGATTTCATCAAATTTTCATAATATTTATTAATATTGTCATCACTAGCAAAAGCATCTAATAGTATGTAATCTTCATTAACTTTATCATATTTTTCTAGGGTGGTTATTGATTTTAAATGTAAAAACATTTTTAACTCATGAGCATTCATATATTTTGCTAAATTGTTGTAACCTTTTTGTGTCAAATGGTTAACTCTATATTTGATTAAATCTTTAATTTTTGGAAATAATTCCATTATTTTAGAATCTGATAAGGTTTTAGAATCTTTCACACCTAATTGTATTAATTCATCAACATTTTCACTAGGTACATATACAGCAGCAGCAACTAAAGGTGTTAAATAATCACCAACACCTGTTTCATCTGAACCTATAATATTTTTATCTTTTAAATCTATATCAGAAGAAAAATTAATAATTTTTAGTGGTTTAAAATCACTTTTTGAATGATCTATTTTTTTGCTTTTTTTACCTTTTTTAACTGCCATATATTCACCACCTCAGTTTATTTAATTTAAATTTATGATTATAGATTATATATTTATATTTTTCTTTGTTTTCAAAAAATTATGAGCAACTAATAATATTAAATATACATATTTAATAAATTGTATTAAAATCTATATTAATTATGTTTGATACAATAGCTGCAATATCATCAGGGCATATCAATCAGGCAATTTCTATAATAAGAATTGTTGGTCCAGATGCATTAGATATTATTAAAAAAATATTCACAGGTAAAATAGGACCTAATAAAACAATTCAATATGGTTTTATTAAGGATGAAAACAACAAGGTAGTTGATGAAGTTTTAGTTAGTTTTTTCATTGGTAGTGACAATTTTGTTGGTGAAAACACAATTGAAATAAATGCTCATGGTGGGATAGTAATAAGTCAAAAAATATTAGAAATAGTATTATCACATGGAGCTAGATTAGCTAATAAAGGTGAATTTACAAGAAGAGCATATTTAAATGGAAAAATTTCTTTGATAAAAGCAGAAGCGATTAATGATTTGATAAATTCTAAAACTAATAAGCAGCAAGAAATTGCAATAAATTCATTTAATGTTGAAAAAGAAAATAAAATAAAACAATATATCAGTGAATTGGAATATTTAATTGGTTTGTGTGAAGTTAATATTGATTATCCTGAATATGATGATATTCCAGTTTTAGAAAATGAAAATTTTAATACTAAATTATCAGGTTTAATTACACAATTAGAAGATATAGTTAAGACTTCTCAGGCTAATCAAGTTTTTATTAGACCAATAGAAGTTGCAATAGTTGGAAATCCTAATGTTGGTAAATCATCTTTATTAAATGCAATATTAAACAATGAAAAATCAATTGTTACTAATATTGCTGGAACTACAAGAGATGTAATTGAACAGGAAATAATATTTAATAATTTTATATTGAAATTAAAAGATACTGCCGGAATAAGAGAAGCTAAAGATGAAATTGAAAAAATAGGTATCGAAAAATCATGAAATGAAATTGAAAAATCAGATATACTAATTCATGTTATTGATTCAACAAAAGGAATTAATAGTTTTGATGAGGAAATAATAAAAAAAATAGAAGATAAAAATAAAAATAATTACATTCAATTATGAAATAAATCTGATTTACTAGAAAAAAAAGATGATGATAAAATTTATGTTTCTTCTATTAATAAAGATTTAGATAATTTAAACAATGCATTAATGAACATTTTTTTTAACAATGAAATTGAATCATCAAATATGACATTTAATCAAAGGCAAACTTCATGTTTGAAGAAAGCACTTAATTCATTGTATGTTGCCAAAGATGCCATTATCTCAGGTCATACTTATGATGTCATTGTTATTGACCTTCATAATGCTTGAGAATCTTTAAAAGAAATAATTGGAGATGTTGATAAAGAAGAATTATTAGACAGTATATTTAAAAATTTTTGTTTGGGGAAATAAGTTATGAAAGAATATGTTGATTTACATTGTCATCCATTTAAAGAATATTTTGAAGATAGAGATGAAGTTATTAATAGAGCTAAGAATTTAGGTGTTCATAAATTGTTTTTAGTTGGTACTGATTTAGAAAACTCAAAAGAAGTAATAGAACTTTCCTCTAAACATGAAAATGTTTATTCAATAATTGGGATTCATCCTTGTGATGTTTGAGATGAATCAATTATTGATAAATTAGAGAATATTATTAATGATGAAGTTGTTGGTATTGGTGAGGTTGGATTAGATTATCACTATGATGATTCACCATCAAAAGATATTCAATTAAAATGTTTTAAAAAACAGATAGAACTTGCAATTAAATATAACATTCCTGTAATTGTTCATTCTAGAGATGCTCATGAAGATACATATAATGTAATAAAAGAATATAAAACTAAACATCCTGACTTGACATTTATTTTACATTCTTATTCTTCAGGTCCATCTTATGTTCAAAAATATGTAGATCTAGGTGTTTATTTTTCATTTTCAGGGGTTGTTACATTTAAAAATGCAAAAGATACTCAAGAAGCTGCAAAATTGGTTCCATTAGAACTTATTTTTTGTGAAACTGATACACCATATTTATCACCAGTACCATATAGAGGTAAACAAAATCTACCTGAATATGTTATTGAAACTACTAAATATGTAGCAGAATTAAAAGGAATAGATGTAGAAGAATTATTGGACAACATTAATAAAAATGTTAAAAAATGCTTTAAAAATGTAAAATAATCTATATGAATAAGTTTTATGCAAAAAGAAAATTTTCACAAAATTTTCTTAATGATAAGAATATTCTTAGCAAAATAGCTAATGTAATTAATGTAGAAAATAAATGCATTATTGAAATTGGTCCTGGTAAGGGTAGTCTAACAAAAACTATATTAGAAAACAATGTTAAGCGACTTGTTGCTTTTGAAATTGATAACGATTTATTTAAGTACCTTGAAACTACAATAATAGATAATAGATTAGAATTAATTAATCAAGATTTTTTAAAATCTGATTTATCAGAATATGTCAACTTCAATATAGTAGCTAATATTCCATACAATATTTCTACTGATATTATTTTTAAAATATTTGATAATTATGAAAATTTTGAAAATGTTGTTTTATTAGTTCAAAAGGAATTTGCTCAAAGAATATGTGCAAAAGTTAATACAAAGGAATATTCTAAATTATCTCCATCCACCAGGTTGTTTTATGATGCTAGTTACTGTTTTGATGTTGAGGCAAATTCATTTTGACCAAAACCAAAGGTAACTTCTGCAGTAGTTCACTTAAAAAGAACAAATAATAAATATGATGTAAACTATAGTGAATTTTTGGATTTCATTAAACAATCATTTTCAATGAGAAGAAAAACTTTTTGAAACAATATTAAAAATACAACATACGATTATGAAAAATTCAAAAATGTTTGTGATCAATTAAATTTAAAAACTGATATTAGACCTGAACAATTAAATTTTGATCAACTAATGTTTTTCTATAAAAATCAAATGAAATTCTAATTACCATAGATCATAATATTTATTTTCACATTTGATAATGATGTGATTTTCCTAATACATAAGGAGTATTTAATTATTATGAAAAGAGAAAATAAAAAGAAAGCAAATAAAGCTTTACTTACATCTTTAATTGCTATTAGTGCTATCATTCCTATTGCTGTTGCTACTGGTCAACAAATAATAAAAAATAAAGATGTATCAAAATATTCATCATTTGTTAATAAAAAATCTAATGATTGAAGTTCTATTGAAGACCTTAATGTTGCAACTAAAGATATGTTTATTAATGCAAAAAATATTGAACCAATCACAAGTATTAGTAAAGGTCAAGCATTAACTCCATATGGTTGATTGGGTACATATAATACAGAAACAAATACAAGTCCTGATGATAGTAATACAACTGATAAATTTAATAATAATACATTAGTTCTTGTTGGTTGAGATGGATCAATAATTTGAGCTAATAATGATAATAAGACAAAAATATATAATGCTAAATATCATTTTAAATCCGATTCAATTTTTGTAATTCGTGGTGAAGATGAAAATGGTGTAGGGACATCAGCAAATAAAATGTCACTAACAATTCATGATGCAAAAACAGGGAAAATGTTAACTAATAATTCAGAAAATTCTAATGAAAGTATTTCATGACAATTTAATGATTTTTTTGAAAAAAAGAAAGACTATGTTTGAGATGAATTCAATAAAAAGGATTTATATTATCAAGACATCATTACTATGAGTAATGGTGATGTTGTTTGATTTTATATGCCAAATATGCTAAAAATCAAGAGAAGTACAAATTCAAAGTTTGGTGGTGGATTGGTATCTTTTAAAGAATATTTAGAACTTTTAAAGGATGAATATTGAAAAGTTCTTGTTATTAAAAAAACAGAAATTGAAAATGCTAAAAATAAAGGTTTATTGATAAAACTTAATGATAAAAATGATTTCCCAATTACAGATGTTTATAATCATGCCAACAGCAAAGATGGTGAATTGGTATTTAATCCAATTTTTATTCCTGGTGAAGATAGTAAATGTTATTTATTTTCATCTATTAAAACAATTAAAGATGGTTTACATAATGATTTGGAATTAAGATATTCATTTAAATATGATTCTAATAGTAATAAATTTAGTTATGAAAACAATGTTAATAAAAATGAAAATATATCATTTAGTGAATCATTAATTTCATTTAATACAAATCATAATAAAATAAAAGCTTGAACTTCTTCAGAATATAATAAAGCTTTCTTATTACCAACTAGAAATATGTTTGATGAAACAGTAGTCACAGTTGTTTTCCCCTATGCAGCTAGAAATAAGATTAATGATTCAAATGGTGAAAATGATATCACTGTAAATGTTCCAATTTTTAATGCTATACAATTTCATTTTAGAAATTCTAATAGTAGTGGTTATTATCATTACTACCAACGTGATTCAACTAATAGAAAAACAGTTAAATTTAATTTTGGTGAATTGATTTATAAAGAATGAATAACAAATAGTGATAATGAAAATAAACAATACAATAAAGAATCATTTTTTTATCCATGAGGTTATAGCAAAAAGAATACTAAAACTGATGAAAATGTAACAATACCTCATAGCAATCAAGTATATAATCGTGTAATTAGTGTTAGTCCATTTGATGGAACTCTTGTTTATGCTGCAAGACCTAATCAAAAATTAGATTTGGAATTCAATGATAACATTAAAAATAAATTTGCTAGTTTTTGGATTGCAAATTCTTCAACTAGAAAAGTAGCAAATTTTATAATACCTAATGATTCTAGTACTTTCAAAAATACTTTACATATCTCATCTAAAATGATAAAAAATGATAATAACCATAATTATGGTGATATTAATGAAGTTTATAAAAATGGATTTTGATTTGATATTAATTCAATCTCAATAAGACAAAATAAAAATTCTCTTAATCTTTATTACAGGGTTGAAGGTTCAAGTAAAAATTTACAAGTTAATAATTCACTAACAGGTGTTTGTTCATCACCAATTGGTCTTTTATCAGATGTATTAAAAAATGCAAAATGAATAGAATTTGATCAAGTTCCTAAAATAACAAATAACAATGATAAAAATTATAATTTGATTCAAATAACAGATAAAAGTTATAGTAATTTTATTACTTCTCGTGCTGATTTAGCTAAATGATACCCAAAAACATATCAAAATTTAATCAAGGGTGGAAATACATATAATGATGGAGAATTAATATCTAATAATACAAGAAGTGCAAATAGAGCAATTGCAAGTTCCTACAATTCCAAACTAAATGAAAGTTTGTTTAAAAGCAATAAGTCAGTAGAATTGTTTTCATTATGAGATTCAGGTGATAATTTTAATAATATTCCTATAAAGGAAAATAAAATTATTTTCAAATCTTTTGAAAGAGATAGTAATACTTTAAATGCAAAAATGGAATTTGTTCTAGATAACTTTAATAACATTTATATTAATAATAGTAATAAGAATAATATGGAATTGTCAATTCCATTGGTTATCAAAAATCCCTCTTATCAGTTTTTAAATTCATTATCAAATAGTGTTAAGCTTTCTTCTTGAAATCAACCATCTAATTCAAATTCATTAGACATTGATTGACAATGAATTTCAAATAATAATAAACAAAATACTGATAATAAATTTGGTAATGACAATATTGGTTATTTTGAAAATAAAGATAATGGTAGTTTTACTTTCAATAAAATAAATGATGGTAAACATAATAATAGCAACCCACTTAGAATTGAATTGAAAATTAATTATGATCCTTTAAACATAGCTTCAAAGGACTGAAAATCAATAGTCTCATCAGCAAATAGTGGTGAATTTGAAAAAACATATCCAATTGATAAAAATTCAAATGAGAAAAGCTTCCAAAATGTGTTGGAGAACTATATTAATTGAAAAAGTAAAAATCTTTTTTATGGAGATGTATCTAATATAACAAGTGGTATTTATGGACTTGGTCAATTAACTATTGAAGCATATTTAAAACTTAATCCTAATTGAAATAAAGCAAATGGAATTGTTTATGAAATGTCTGATGGAATGCAGATAATATATAATAAAAATACAAAAGTCAAATACCTTTATAAAGATGAATATTTTGGATCAAGAATAATATATGATCAGTCATCCAATAGTTGAGATGAAAATAATCAATATGGTTTTAGTTCTAAGTCAAAATACAATAGCAGTTTATGGTCTAGTTCTAAAACAAGTTCAGATAATTTTAAAGCATATATTTCTGACTCTAGTCAATTAAAAAATACATTAGTAAGGGATACAAATAAAAATACAAATGATGTTTTAGAAGCTATATATGAAGATGGTGAAAAAAGTAAAATAATTTTAAGTGCAAAAGAAAATTATGGTAAATGAGCTCAGCAAAGATTTAGGTCATATAATCAAATGATTGGTGCTTATGTAATATTTGAATATCAAAATCTTAATTCTGATGATTGGATACCTATTAATAATGAAAAAATAATAAAAGATAGTGAGATGCAAAATGCATTTGAAAATAATAATTATATAATTGAATTTTCAAATGAAGATAAATCTAAAATTCAAAATATTAAGGCAATTAGATTTAGACTAAAGCCTTTAGATAAAAATACAAATGATAGCAATAATTTGATAACTTCTTATAAAAATGAAAGTAATGACTTTAAAGATGTTAAAACTTTTGTTTCAGATGCAATTCCAGTTAATTTAACTAAAATTAATGTTGATTATTCTCAATTTGAAAATATAAGTTGAGATTTTACTAATGGTAGTGAATATTTAAATACAATTAGCAAAGATAGTTTTATTAGCTCTTTAAATAAATATGAAGAAGAACTCTTAAATAAAGGCAATCTAAAAGTTTATAAAGAAAATTTAGAACTAAAATATTCTTTAAACAAAAATTCAGATTGGACAGATGCTGACTCTCTTTATGAAAAATTAAAAAATAGATGAGAAAATTATAGTGATTCTAATCAAGGTATTATTGCTTTATATGATAAAGATAATAGTAATCAAAATAATTCAACAAAAATATATATCAAATTAACAAATAAAAACAATACTAAATATAGTATCAATGAAAGAAATAATGAAAAGGCATTTATAAGTAAAACAAAAATAAAATTTAAGATTGATTTATCATCATATGTAAATGTTTTAAAAAGTAATAAAACAAATATTACTAAGGGTAATAATCTTATATCAAAAATAATTCCACCAATTATGTCTGGAAAAATAGGTTCATCATTTTTATCTGGAAAAAATTTTGATGATATAGCATCATTGCTTAAAAAATTTGGTATTGATATTGAATATCAGAAAACTGATAATAATTGAACAAAAGAGGTGGGTGATATAACAACATATGATGTTCATTCTCCATATATAAAAATTAGATTTAAAAACAACAATACACATAATGTAAAAGCAACTATTGATGGAAATAATTTTTTTACTAATAATATTTCAGAAGAAATTTCTTTACAATTTAATGTACCACTATTAATTAAATTTGATAATTCAACATTGGAATGAGCAAAGACAAATGATCTAGTTTTAGGTAATACTAAGGATATAAAAATAGATGAATTAAAAGAAAAAGAATTTATTAAAAAAATTTCTGATGAATGTAAAAAAAGCACACCTGATGCTTTGTGAGATCAATTAGAACAATACCTAGAAATTCAATATGCTATTGGTGATGCCAATATTAGTAAAAATTTCCATAATAGAAATGATTTCATTCAACATCTAAAATCTTTAAATACAACTCAATATAATAATAAGATTAGTATTAAACTACATCTAAAATCAAACAATTATAGTGAAAATGACACAAAATTTATATTAGATAGTGAATCAGAGAAAAATAAAACATTGTATGAAAATAATAATGACAAAATAAAAATATACATCATTGATGATGGCTATTCAAATTCAATAGAACAAACAATAGTATCTGGCACAAAATCAAAACTAGTTTTTACATTTTCACAAAAAATTGATTCAATTAAAAGTGGAAGTATTAAAGGATTACAATTAGGTTTTTCATTTAAACAAGATATTAAGTATGAAGATAGTGATGGTGATGATATTCATTCTTCATGAATTAACACAGTACCTAATTCATCTAATCCTGATACTCAATCACTAAAAATAAAAATATATGTAAGTAATCCAAATAAATATATTTATGGTGGAGAGAAAAAAGTTTATTCAATTGATTTAACTAAAGTAGCTCAAATTGTTGATGTGGATAGTTCATGATTTAATCAAAATCCTTTAACAATTGAAGAAAAGAAATATCTAAAGGATCTTAAAGAAACTGATTTAATTAGTTGAGAAAATTCCATTTTAGATAAATCTAATACAATCAAAAGCAATCCATCATTGAAAAGTAAAATTTCAATTAAATATAGTATTAATGACAATAATACTCAATATAGTTCCAAGGAATTAATTAATAAACTACAATCAATGCAAAAGGAATATACTTCTAACTCCTTAGGTATAGTTCAATTGTGAGATGGAAATCATGGAACTAAAATTTATGCAACATTTGATAAATCAGATCAATGAATTACATTTGGAGATACAAATGGAAATACAATAGATAATTTAAAAGGTCTTGTAGATACTTCTAAGATTAAAACATTAGTTGATTTACATAAATATTTTGAAGTTTTAGTAAGTAATAAAACATCTATGCAATTAAAAGATGGACAAATTGGAACTATTCAAAGTTTTACACCACCAGCTATGATAAATGGAACTGGTTTTTTAAATGGAAAAACTTTTGAGGAAATAAGCACTTGTCTATCAACATTTGGAATTACTTTTACATTTAATGAAACAGGTAAAAATGAACAATGAAAATTAAAGGAAAATGTAAATGAATATGACCCTTCTAAAGGATTTTTAAGTTTAGGTATTAAAACAGAATATGAAAATATAGATTTGAAAATAAATTTTGATGAGGAAATAATTAATAAAAATAATAAGCAAGTTCCATATCTATATAAATTAAATCTTTTAGCACCTATTTTAATTAGTGTGGATAATAGTGATTTAAAACAACTAAAATTTGAAGGTAATACTAAAGTAATTGATAATGCTAGTGATATTAATACAAAAATATTGAGTATTATTGAGAAAATAAAAAATGATATGAAACAATCTAATTCTTCATTGGATTTAGAGGATTTAAATGTTGAAATTAGATTTTCATTAAATAGCATTAAATTAGAAAATGATTTTAGTGCAAATTCTAACTATACAGATGATGGTATTTGGTACACATTTGATAAATTAAATAGTATTTTATCTAATTCAAAGATTAATTATAATAGCAATAAAGTATTAGCTAAATTCTATGTTAAGAATATGCCAAAAATTGATAACACTGTAGATAAATATCAATTATCAGTAAAAAATTATCAAGTCATTAATGATGAAAATTTAACAACTTCATCTAATTTTAAAATATATATCAATAGTACTAATGAAACAAGTAGTCAATGAATTATTCAAAATTTAAAAATTACTGGTTCTCAAGAAAATTTTTGCATATCAAATGTTGATAAATGAAAAAACTCTATACCAAATGGATTAAGTGTTGAATATAATGTTATGACTAGTTCTAATTTAGGAACAAATAAAGAAAATCAACCAAGTGAGGATGGATGAACACAAGATTTTAATAATGCTAAACCAATTAATGCAACTCGTGATTTTTGAATAAGATTTAAAGTTGGTGAAGCTTATGTATTTGAAAATGCTTCTAAATCTAATTCAAAATATTCAGATGCTATTAAATTAGATGCTTCTAGCATTAGAGCTTCATTAAAAATTAAATCTGAGTGATTAGAAAAAATATCATTATCTGGAAATTTAATTGAGTTACAAATTGATGAACAAAATACTTTTGATGAAATAAAAAAATTGGGTCAATTACCATTTGATAACATCATTCAAATTAAATATACATATGATGGTGAAAAATGATTTAGTAAGGATGAATTTATTAATGAATTAAAGGAATTTAATAAACATGGTAATTCAATTAATTGAATTATTTTAAGAGAAAATATTAAAGCATGTTTTTCATTAAATAAAATGATTAATGATAATTTTGCAAATAAGTATGTTTTGGAAGTTGATAATGATATTATTGATCAATTAAATTGAAATAAATATGAAAAACAATTAATTACAGATAAATTTAATACAAGTATTAAGGGTTATATTAATTTAGATAAACTTGATATTTTTGATGCTTCAAATTTTAAAGTAATTGGAACAAATGAGAAAGCATATTTAATAATACAAAATGTTAATAGATTAAATGAACTATTAAATCAATACTCATCTAATGAATTATTTTCTATCTTATATAAATGAGATGAAAATGGTAACTATCAGGAAGAAAATAAAATATGAAATCCAGGCAAAAATATAGAGGAAACAATATTACTAAATGGTAAGTATAATAATAGATTTTTAGCAATTCAATTTAATGTAAAAAATAATAATTATGATTTATATAAATATGGAAAACATATAGATAACAATTCTTATGAAATTAAGACACCAGATATTGATGTTCAAATTTCAGTTGCTATAGAAAATCCATTAAAAGGAAAAATAATTGATTTACTATTTACTAATGAGGATAAACCAATTTATTATAATGGGGAAGGTGGATTTGAAGTAAAAATTTCAAATAGATCATTTGAAGATTATTTAAACACTTTGGAACATGAATTAACAAAAGATGAAAAAGAAGCTCTTGAACTAACTTATCTAGTTTCATCTAAAAAAATAGATGATGAGCAATACAATGAAGTAATTTCACACAATAAAATTGTTGAGTATTCTGATTCAAAAAATAAATATGGTATTTGAAAAACATTAGATACTAATATTAAGAATCCTAATTTAAATTTAAATGTAAATGATTATGTGATTTTGGCAATAAGAATCAAAAAAGATAAATTGACTTCACCAACAAATCTAAATGGATATATTATTAAAGATAATGATTACATTGTATCTAGTCAAAATCGTGTTTTTGGATATAAAGTTCATACTGATTATATTGATGTAGATTGGTCATCACTAAAATTAAAAAATGTAGGATATGGTGAGGATAAACCTTATGGTATTGATGGTTATTCAATGTTAGATCAGATATCATTAAGAAAAATGAATCATTTAGATTTTAATGATGATTTTTTAAATGTTTCCTTGAAATTAAATTACTATAATGAGTTTTATTTAGATAAAAAAAATCAGATATTAGTTTCTGGAACAGGCTCAAGGTTAGTCAAAAGAAATTCAGATGGAGCTGAAACAAGAGGTAATTATAAAGATTTAAATGGTGCAAATATACTAGATAATGCTGGGAATCCCATTCCAATTTTATATAAGGACACAAAATTGGGTATATTAGCTAATCCAATTAAATTTCCATCTGTCAAAAGAAGTTATGATCTAACAGAAATTTCATCAAATACTTATACATTAGATTTATTTAATAGTGATGATAATCCATTATATAGTTTCTTTAAAAATCAAGATATTTCAATTATATTTGAAAATAAAAAAGGAGATGCTCCAAATGGATTATTTGATTATTATGTAGATAAAATTGGAGTTCTAAAAGAATATAAAATTAATAATCAAATTAAATTTCCAATTCAAAATGATGAAATGATTCAATATTCATTCAATTCTAATGAATTTATTGGATACATTAGGGATTTAGATAATATAGACAAGATTTATGAAAACACAATCGATTCTAAAAAATCTCCTATTAATGGTCAATCAAAATTGGTGCATATGTATAGTGTTATTCGTAGATTAAACAATGAATTGGATGAAAAAAGATTTAGTACTATTGAAGAAATTGAAAAACAACTTAAATATGATTTCAATGGACAAGTAATATTGAAAACAACTTATACTCCTATTAATGGTTTTCCTCAACTAATTGCAAACAATGAAATAAGTTCAATTACTAATTTACAAAATGGTGATTCATTTAAAGTTGAAATTATATCAAGTAATGATAATGACTTATTTTTTGTTGAGCAACCAGAACCATTAATATTTTCTATTAGTAGTCTATATGAACAAGATATAGAAGAATCATTATTAAGATATTTAAGAGTTCAACAAAATGGAGAATTCAATGGAGTTGCATCATTTAACATTTATGTTGATAATCCTAATGATGATGTTGATAATAATAAGTCTATTAGTGATTTATTACAAGGTTATAAATTTATGATTAGAGTTTGAAATAAAGAAAAAAATATCAAATATTCATGGAGAAGTAATATTATAGAAATTAATGATTTGCAAAATGGAGACAAAGTAGAATGAAGATTAGTGACTTCAAATGAAAAAGATGTTGCTAAAAATTATTACAATACTATTGCTAATTTAGATAATCACAATTTTGAAAATAATATATATTCATTTATTCAAGTTAATAAAATTGGTAATTCAAAAACATCTATTATTAGCAATAGCATTGGTAAGAATTTAAAACTAGATACTTATCCAGAAGATTCAGGGTTTATAATTGATGGATTAAAACAAAAATCAGAAGAATTATTCAATTCAATTACTGAAGATCAATTTATTAAATTGATGGAGGAAATGAATTTTAGTTACACAGGAATCAATGGTCAAGGTAATATGATTAGTGATAAAGATATAACAAAGCTAATAATTAAACATAATGATTATAAAGACATTCAAACTGTGCAATATTTAATTGACAAGAAATATTTAACTTTTTATAGTAATAACATTGAGTTTAATTGAAATCAAATTAAAGATAAAAATGGTAATTGATTAGTATCACCAGGAACTTTATCAAATAAAGACAAAATTTCTATTAGATATAAGGATGACAATATGGCATCATATTATCAGTGAAATGCAAAAGATGTTTCAGGATTAATGGATAAATCTGATCAATTATCATTGTTGTCTTATGTATTTATAGGTTGTGCTTCATTATTTACATTAGGTATATTTGGAATAATTTATCTATGTATGAGAAATAAAAAAATAAAGAAAAAATAATAAATATTTCAATTACAAATTTACACATATATTTTTCGTTATGTTATTTTGCGTTAAAATATAAGTGTATGAAAAATGATTTTGTTTAAGGTGAAAAGATATAAGAAATGTTATATAAAACACCATAAATAGAATCTAGAAAGAGGTGTTTATGACTAAAAAAACAAAAATTGCTCTATTTTCATTAGGAGGTATTGTAGCTGTTGGTGCTGTTGCTTCAGCAACTACCATAGCTATGCTTCCAAAAGCTCAAAGCAATCTTACTTCTATAGCTACTTCAGGTGATTATAAAGATAAAAATGAATCAATTAATAAACCTATTGAAGTTGAAGCTGCAAATGGTGTAAGAATTGGTATTGAAAAAGTTTTATCTTCAACTAGAATTGAAGAACAAAAATATAAATTAACACTTATTAATGATGATGAAAAAGGTTTAGTCCACTTTGTTGATGACTCAGGTGAAAATGCTGGTAATCAAATTGAAGTATATAGAGGACAACAAGTTCATGTTAGAGTTGATGTTAAAGATGAATATAAAGATTCTTTAACTGTTGTTAACTTTTGAGTATACAACCCAGAAAACCCAAATTACTCTTTAGGTGTTAAAAAAGTTGATGATAATAATTATCACTTTGTTATGCCTGAAGGAGAATATGCTGATGACTTCTATGGGTTTGCTACTGAATTAAAAGCATCTATTACCTATGGTCAAAAAGCTCTAGGAAAATGAGAATTTGATTTTAATACAAGACACTATGTATACAATGTTACATCTGATAACTTTGTATTTGATGATGAAGCTAATCCAGAATTAAAAATGCAACAATATCCAAATGGTTCATTTGTTGTTTATACACTAAGATTAAATGGACATAATACAATTATCAAAAATATGACAATACCTAAAAATGTTCAATTTGAAGTTGTAGATGATTCTGTTTTTGATCAAACAACATTAACTTCTCCTGTTTTAGGATTTGCTCAAGATGGTAAATTAGATTTCAATGGAGCAGCTGGATTAAACAGAGGTGTTAGAATAACTAGAAGAACTATGAGTGAATTTAATTGATCTTCATGAAGTCAAGATGAAAAAATTCTTATAGCTGGTGAAGAGTTTAATCAAATTCCTTCTAACAAATAATTGAAAAAATATGAATATAATAAGAGAGCACAAAAGTTGCTCTTTTATTTATTATTAATGATTAATTAGATAAATATAAAAAGTTAATACTTTATTTAAAAAATATATTATTTATTTGACCCATGTTTAAGAATGAATTGTTCTCTCTGAAATTTTCTAAATTGAAAATTACTAAAAACACTACAAAAAATCCCATTTTCTTTTAATATAAAATATGAATGTCAAACATCAGATTTTCTTCCATAAGAAAAGATCATATATCCATATTCATCTATTGCCTTTTGAAAATCACCAAATCTATATAATGTCCCTCTATATTTTTTTGAAACTTCCTTTAAGGTTTCTTCTAATTCAGAAATCTCAACATCTTGTTCCATATCGATAACTAATCAAGCCATATTAATTCCTTTCTATATTACATTTATATTAACGTTTTTATTTTTATACTCGAAGTTAATAGTTTTATTTTGAAGTTTATCAAAATCTAGATTATTTTCAAATAATGACAGCATGAATGCTTTTTTAAATACATCAAATTCATTTCTTATATCTCTAGCACCTTTTGTTTTATCTATTCCTAAAAGTATTGAGTTATACAATGAATCTTTATCAAACTTTACTTTTACTTTTCTTTTATTTAATTGATTAGTAAATTCTTTGAAATGAATATCCAAAATTAAAAATAAATCTTCTTTATCTTTTATCATGTTGAATGGTATTATGTTATCTTTTCCTATTCTCCCTAAAATTTCTGGTCTATTTAATTCATTCACAAAAAAGTCATCTATTGATTTACTAATAACTCTATTAACTTCATCTTTAGACATATTTTCTCTTACTCTATTAGCTCCTATATTAGAGGTAAATATAATAAAACTATTCTTGAAGCTAATTTTCTCACCTTTGTTAGATGTCACCATTCCCTCATCTAAAATTTGTAAAAATAAATCATAAACTGACTTGTCACCTTTTTCAATTTCATCAAATAAAACAATTGAATCAGGATTTTTTTTCATAGCTTTTATCAAGGTTCCACCTTCATCATAACCCACATATCCATTAGGAGCACCTAACAATTGCTGAGTTGCCATTTCTGATTTATATTCTGACATATCAAAACGATTAATATCTTTATTTTCATATAAGAAACTATTTAATGTTTTTGCCATTTCTGTTTTACCGACACCTGTTGGACCTACAAAGAAAAATATTCCTGCAGGTCTATTAGATTTGTCATCAAGCATATACATTAATTGAACTAATTGTGATTTTATTTTATCTTGAGCTAATTTTTGTCCAATAACTTTGTTATTAAAATGATCATCAAAGACATTTAATTTATCTTTAGTTAATGAAAAAGTATTTTTTTTGTGGACTTTTTTTGTCATTGTTTTATTCTGATCTAATTCTTTTGTTTTTATGTCATGGTTGTCATCTTCAAAAGCATAAACATAATCTGGATTAAATCATTTTATATATATAAAAAATAGGACAAGTGAAATACATATAAAAATTGGACCAAGGATAACAAAACACAATTCAGCAGCTGTATTTAGATTTAAAGTAGGATTGGATAAAGAAATACTTCCTAAGATAGTAAAAGTTAGCCCTGTTAATAATAATATACAACCTATTCAAATTAATCAATAATCTAGGAAATTTTCTCAAATATCATCCAATCAATCTATACCAAAATCACAAAAAAATGAAATGAAACCTAAAACAATCAAAAATATTGGAATTCCTAATATTGAAGATGTTAGAATTGTGCTAATTATTGAAAAATCCATATAAATCAAATATTATATTATGCTTATCAAATTTTAATTATATATAATTATTAGATTATTATGAATACCATTTTATTTTTTTAATGAGTTAAAAGTGTTATAATTGTATTTACAAATTGAATTTTAATAATAGAAATGATTGCTAAGGCAATCTTTCTATTAATAAGAGAGGTGATTAATTTGATTGATGAATTAAAAAAGCGATTAAATTTTGAAGTAAACTCAATTCAATTTGTAAATAGAGATGGTTATAAATTTTTAGATATAGAATTACCTGAAAGTAAATTAAATGTTATTGAAGAAAAAACCAAAATCATTTCAAAAATACTAGATGAAATTGATGATGGAACAATTGATAATTATTATTTAAATGTTTTTTCTAGTGGTACTGAAAAAGAAATTGATTTAAAAAATATTGATCTTTTTATTAATAACAACTTATTAATAAAAACTACAAAACCATATTTAGAAAAGCAAGAATGAGAAGGTATATTAGTTTCAAATGATTTGAGCAATATTACTTTGAAAATAAACAACAAAGGAAGAATGCAAAAATTAAAAATTAATAAAACTGATATTAATTTTATAAAAACAACAGCAAAATTTAAAAAGGAAAAATATTATGAATAATCAAAATAAAAAAAATATATTAGAATTAATTAATTTTGTCTCTACAACTAAAAATATTGATAGAAAAGTGATTATAGAATTTTTGAGAAATTCTATTCAAAGAATTGTTAATTCCCAATTAGATCCTGATGCAGAAATAACTTTGGAAATAAAGGATAATGAATTAATTTTAACAAATCTTAAAAAAATGGTTATACCTGATGAAGAAGAATATAAAAATGATTCTGAGATTGTTGATATTCATTTAACAAAAGCGAGGGAGATTAATCCAAATGCAAAAATTGGTGACACTATAGAATCACAAATTTCATTTGATAATTTTTCTAGATCATTATATTCAAAAATTGAGCAATCATTTAGAATTGAAATAATAAATTGAGAAAAAAAACGTATATATGAAAAATATCAACCATTAATTGGAACTGTTGTTGAAGCTAAATTAGAAGATGATTTTGATGGGAAAGGAGCTACATTTTCACTTGAAGATGGAACTCTTTGTTATATGCCTTCAAAATATCAAAATCAAAGAATTAAACTAAATGAAAAAAAATATCACAATGTTACCATTGAGGAAGTTTATGAAAACTCTAAGAGTTACCAAGTTCTAGTATCAAATGATTCCCCAAGCAAAATTAGAGAAATATTAAAAAGGGATATTCCTGAAATTGAAAGAGGAGATATTCAAATTGTAAGTATTTCTAGAATAAAAGGTGAACGTGCAAAAATATCATTTAGAAAAAATCCAAAATATGAAGGTGAACTTGATGTAATTGGATGTGTTATTGGTAAAGATGGAGATAGAATTGAAAGAATTTCACAAGAAATAGGTGAAAAAATTGATGCGATTCTTTATTCAGATAATATAAATGAATATATTGCAAATTCATTAAGTCCTGCAAAAATTGTTTCTATTAATAAAAAATCAGGCACAAATGACTATCTAGTAGTTGTCCCAAATAAGCATAATACTATTGCTATTGGTAAAAGAGGAGCAAATGTAAAATTAACTGTGGAATTAATAAGAGTTAATATTGATATTTGTTCATATTCATATGCAATTGAAAATAATATACCTATTCATTGAAATGGTAATTTAACTAAAGAAGAGTTGGATAAGATTGATGAAGGATTTGTTCCATCAAGAAATAATATGAATAATAATTATCAAAGAAGAAACCACAATAATAATAGAACAAACAATTGAAGAAATCATTCTTTTTCAAGTTTAGTTGATTTTGAGAAAGAAATTGATGAATATAATTCAGAAATTCTCTCATATGCACCTGTTGATTATTCACAATTTACAATAATGAATAATTCAAGTAATAAGTCTGATAAAGAAGAGAATTTACATGAAAATGATGATAATAAGTTTTCTGAAATCGAAAAACAATTTGAAGAGAAAATTAATGATAATGAAATTAAGCATATTAATGAAAATTTCAAATTTGATAAAGATTTAGTTGGTGATATTGATCTAAGTGAATATGATTTCGATGATTTTGATGATGACTTTTAAAAAATAATAATAAATAGAAATTAAAAATCAAATGATCTCAAGAAAATGTATTGTAACTGGAAAAATATACCCTACTTGCAAACTTATTAGATTTGTTATGTTAAAAGATAAATCTATAGTATTAGAAAAAGATATAAAAGTCTTAGGTAGAGGAGCTTATTGTTTAAAAGAGGATAAAGTTATTGAAGAATTATTTAGAAAAAAATCTTTAAATAAATCTTTTAAAATGAACATCTTACCTGAAACTTATAACACATTGAGAAAGGAAGTGGATGAATATGTCAAAAAAGAACAACAAGAATAAAAGATTGTCAAATGATAATGAAATTAAAAATCAATTGACTGACATTAAAGTTGAACTAAAAGATGGTGTATTTATTTTTACTGGACCAATGAGTGTCAATGAATTTGCAAAAAGAATAAATAAATCCACAAATGAAATACTTACTAACTTTTTCAAAAAAGGTATTATGTATACATTAAATTCTATTCTTTCTGAAGAAGAAATAGCTGAAATTTGTTTTGAGTATGGATTTGATTTTAAAAAAGAAATAGAATTAAATGAATCTAATTTTATGGATCATTTTGAGATTAATGATGATAAAGAAGATTTAGAACCTAGACCTCCAATTATAACAATTATGGGACATGTTGATCATGGTAAGACTACTCTTATTGATAGAATAAGAAAAACAAATATTGTTGATTCTGAATTTGGTGGTATAACTCAACATACAGGTGCATATCAAGTAAAACATAAAAAAAGACTAATTACATTCTTAGATACACCAGGACATGAAGCATTTACAGCAATGAGATTAAATGGAGCTAAAGTTACAGATATTGTAGTTTTAGTAGTTGCAGCTGATGATGGAGTAATGCCACAAACAATTGAAGCTATTGATCATGCTAAAGCTGCTAATGTTCCTATTATTGTATTTGTCAATAAAATGGATAAACCATCGGCTGACCCTGAAAAAGTAAAGGGTGATTTATCTAAACATGATATATTATCTGAGGATTGAGGTGGTAATCATTCATTCATTTATGGTTCAGGTTTAACTGGAAAAGGTATTGTCGAGTTATTTGAAACAATATTACTTCAAGCTGATATTTTAGAACTTAAAGCAAATAAAAATCGTTCTCCAATTGGAACTGTTATTGAAGCAAACATTTCTACTGGAAAAGGGACAATTGCAACATTAATGATCACTAATGGAACAATTTATAAAAGAGATTTTATTGTAGCTGGTTCAAATTTTGGTAGAATCAAAACTTTATTAGATATTGATGGAAACGAAATCGATTCTGCAGGTCCTGGAACACCTGTTGTTGTTACAGGATTAAATTATTTACCTAAATCTGGTGATAAGTTTTTAGGATTTGAAGATGAAAAATTTGCTAAAAAATTAGCTACTAAAAAAGCTTTTTCAGATAAACAAAATGAATTAATCAATAAAAATGTTAATTTAAATAATGTTGGTGATAAAAAAATCATTAATTTAATAATTAAATCTGATGTTCAAGGTACTGCTGAAGCTATAAAATATTCATTATCTAAATTATCAAATGAAGATGCTATTATTAACATTATTAGATATTCAAGTGGTGCAGTTACGAACTCAGATATTTTATTAGCTAAAGCTTCTGATGCAATAATATTTGTTTTTAATTTAAAAGTTGATGCAAATGTTAGAAATCAAGCTTCTCAAGAAAAAATAGTGATTAAGACATCATCTATTATTTATGAAATTATTGAAGAAGTTGAAAAAATTATTAAATCATTTGGTGCACCTGAATACAAAGAAGTTAAAGTTGGAGAAGCAATTATTCAAAAGGTATTTTTCTATTCAAAAGTTGGTAATATTGCTGGATGTTTAGCAACTAATGGAACAATAAAAATAAATACTAAAATGAAATTATTAAGAAATAACAAAGTTATTCATGAAGGTATATTAGAATCATTGCAACATGGTAAAGATTCAATTAAAAAACAAGAAAAAGGTAAAGAATTTGGAACACACATTAAAGGTTTTGATGATATCAGAGAAGGAGATATCATTGAAACATATGAAGATGTTTTAATAAATAAATAATTATGAATGAAATTCAAAGAAGAAAAAAAGAAGCAAATTATTTATTATGAATAGCTAAAATTCTTAATGAAGATGTTACAAATTCAAATGTTAAAAATGTCACTGTAGTTGATGTTAAATTATCAAATGATGGTTCAAATTTAAAGGTGTATGTTTTATTTGATAAAAATGAAAATAAATCTATTATTGCTTTAAACAATATTAGTGGTTTTATTAAAAAACAATTATCAAATTATGATTATGAGTCTAGAAGAATTCCTAATATTATTTTTGAGATAGATGATGTTTTTAAAAAATCAATGAGAATTGAGGAAATACTTAAAAAAATTAATTCTGATAATTAGTAGGTGATAATGCAAAATAAATTTGATGCTATTGTTGTTGGCGGAGGTCATGCTGGAATAGAAGCAGTTTTTGCTTTAGCAAAGAATAATTTCAATGTTGCCTTAATAACCTTAAACAAGAACAAATTAGCTACATTACCTTGTAACCCATCAATTGGTGGACCTGCAAAGGGAATAATAACAAGAGAAATTGATGCATTAGGTGGAGTTCAAGGTATTTTTGCTGATCAAGCTACAATACAAATAAAAATGTTAAATACATCTAAAGGTCCTGCAGTAAGAGCATTAAGAGCTCAAATTGATAAAGATAAATATTCAGAGATTGTTTTAAATGAAATAGAAAAAACTAAAAATATTACAATTATTGAATCAACTGCCACAAAAATTGTTCAAAATAACAATATTATTAAAGGTGTAATGATTGAAAGTGGTGATTTTATAGAATCTAAAGTTGTAATAATAACAACTGGAACATATATGTCATCAAAAATTTTAAGAGGTAATGATGTAAAAATAAGTGGTCCAGATGGTGAAAAGACAACATCAGATTTATCTCAATCATTAATAGATAATGATATTAAATTGATTAGATTAAAAACAGGTACTCCTGCTAGAATTTATGCTAATTCAATTAACTGAAATGAATTAGAAGAGGAAATTTTACCACTTGAAAATTTAACATTTTCATATAAAAGTAAAAATAAATTAAAAAGTCAAATCCATTGCTGATTAACATACACAAATAAAGATACACATAAAATAATTTTGGAAAATATTAATAAATCTGCAATGTATTCAGGATTAATTGAAGGTGTAGGTCCTAGGTATTGTCCTTCTATTGAAGATAAGATAGTTAAATTTTCTCATAAAGAAAGACATCAAATATTTTTTGAACCAGAAACAGCAAAGCAGGATATTTACTATATAAATGGTTGCTCAACATCAATGCCTTCAGAAGTTCAAGATAAATTTTTAAGGACAATACCTGGTCTTCGAAATTGCAAGATACAAAAGTATGGATACGCAATTGAATATGATGCAATTGAGTCAGGACAGATTTATAAATCATTAGAATCTAAAAAAATTAAAAATCTTTATTTTGCTGGTCAAATCAATGGAACTAGTGGTTATGAGGAGGCTGCTGGTCAAGGCATTGTAGCTGGAATAAATGCTTCCTTGAAATTAAAAAATAAAGAACCAATAGATTTAAAAAGAAATGATTCATATATAGGAGTTTTAATTGATGATTTAGTTCTAAAAGGAACAAAAGAACCATATCGAATGTTAACTTCCAGAGCTGAGTATCGTTTGTTATTAAGAAATGATAATGCAGATATTAGAATGCTAGAATATGCATTATATGCAAGTATGATTTCAAAGCAGGAATATTTACAAGTAAAAAATAAATATGAATCTATTAATAGAAAAATAGAAGAATTAAAAAATCAATATCTTTCTTCAAATGACGAAATGGCAAAAAAATATAATATTCTTAATGGTTCATCTATTCTAAAAGTTATTGCTAGACCTGATGTTGACTATAATGATTTTATAAATAATTATGAATACAAAGATGAATTAATTACAAAAGTAAGATTAGAAGGTTATATTGAAAAGCAAAATAAATCTGCTGAAAAAATGTTAAGATTAGAAAAGTTGAAAATACCTACTGATATTAATTATGATGAAATTCTAAATCTTGCACTAGAAGCTAGAGATAAATTAAAAAAAATAAATCCAAAAACAATAGGACAAGCATCTAGAATTAGTGGTATAAATCCATCAGATATTGAAATAATTTTATTTTATATGAATTTGAAATTTAAAGAAAAGGAGAAGTAATGTCATTAATAGATATAGAACCTAAAGATATTGAATCATCTAAAAAAGACTTTGAAACTTGTAAAGATTGCAATAAAAAAATTAACAACAATTCTTTTATTTTACTTTGTGAAGATTGTTTTAATAAAAATATCAATGAAACATTAAATAAAATTAAAGAAAATCTAATAAAAATAAACACTGATATAAAAAATATAGAAGCTTCAATGAATAAAATAAAAAATAGTTTATATTCTGAAAATAAATCTCATTTAATAATTTTAAATAAATTAGAAATTGATCTTATGAATTTAGAAGCAATTAGAAAGAAGTTGATAATTGATAAAGAATTAAATGAAAGTGCATTTGTTATAAATCAAAAACAAGCTAATAAAATTAGAGAAGAATTAAAGTGATCATTATTTAAAATAATTGAATTATAGAATATTAAAATTAAAAATGAATGTGGAATTGAAGAATGAAAAATAATAAGTTTAAAGAGATGAAAATTAATGATGATGTCATTAATATTGAATTAAATGATGGAACAAAGGTTGATGCAAATATTTTATTTACATTTAATGAAAATGGTGATCAATTTATATTTTATGAAATTGATGATGTTGCTTATGGTGCTAAAGTTAAGGATGATGATTCTTTAATTGCAATTAATGATGATGAATGAGAATTAGTTGAAAAAATATTTAATGAGTGATTAGAAGAACAAGATCAAGAGAATGAAGAAAGTGATAATTAATTTATGAATGATGTTATTAGATTAATTTTAATTATATCTGTTGTTGTTGTTGTTTTGACTGCCATCATCTCATACATAGTAATTTTCACTAAAATTAGAAAAAAAAGAAAAGAAATTAAACAAAAACAAAATATTATTAATGCTAAATTATCAAATAGAGAATCTGAAAAGAAAATGTATAGTCGTAAAGATTTTGGAAAGAGTGATGAATATTTAAAGGAGATATTAGGTAAAACTATAAGTCATGAGATTGTAGAATTTTGTATTAATTCTTGCATTAGAAATGAATATAAAAATGTGCTTCTAATTGAGAATGTAGAACCATATGAGGCTATTGTTTTATCAAATAAAGCAAATGTTAATGTCTTTATTAAAGAATCAGAATTTGATCAAGAAAATTATAAAAGAATCATTAATTATGATAATGTATCTTCACATTCAATTAATTTATTAAATTCTGAGACTAACATTGAAAAAAATAAGTATGATGCCATTATTTCATTGAATTCAAATAATAATTTTGACAAATTATTTAACGAAAATGAAATTTATCTAAGAGAAAATGGAATGTTCATATTTGCAAATATAAAATCAAATAAAAAATCTTCTAAAAAATTAATTGAGGAAGTTAAGAAATATAAATACCGTTATGAAATGATAAATTGATATACAGGTTTTATTGTAATAGTAAAAAGTTTTGTATAATTTTTATGGTGAATAAATAAATTGGATTCACCTATATATTTTTTGTTTTAAGATTTCAAATTAAAAAAATTAAGAAAGAAATATATATTTATTAATAAATATAAATTTAAACTAAAAAATTCTAAAAAGGAAGAATAAAATGGCAAAAAGAATAGCTATTAATGGTTTTGGTAGAATTGGAAGATTGGTTTTTAGACAAATCTTCGAATTGGGACTTGAAAAAAAATTAGATGTTATTGCAATTAATGACTTAACATCTCCAGAAATTTTAGCTCATTTATTAAAATATGATTCTGCACAAGGAAAATTTAATGGTGATGTTAAAGCTAAAAAAGATTCAATAGTTGTAAATGGTAAAGAAATTAAAATTTATGCTGAAAGAGATCCAAAAAACTTACCTTGAGGAAAAGAAAAAATTGATGTAGTTGTTGAATCTACAGGTTTTTTCTGTTCAAAAGAAAAATCTCAAGCTCACATTATAGCAGGTGCTAAAAAAGTTGCTATATCTGCTCCAGCAGGTGATGATGTTAAAACCATTGTTTTCAATGTTAATGATGATATTCTTACAAAATCAGATGTTATTATCTCAGGTGCTTCATGTACAACAAACTGTTTAGCTCCTATTGCTAAAGCAATTGATGATGCATTTGGAATTAAATCAGGATTAATGACAACAGTTCACGCTTACACAGGTGATCAAAGATTAGTTGATGCTCCTCACTCAGATTTAAGAAGAGCTAGAGCTGCTGCTATGTCAATTATTCCTTCATCAACAGGTGCTGCTAAAGCTATTGGTTTAGTTATACCTAAATTATCAGGAAAATTAGATGGTTTTGCAATGAGAGTTCCTGTAATTACTGGTTCAGTTGTTGACTTAACATTTGAATTAGAAAAAGATGCTACAATTGAAGAAATTAATGAAGCAGTTAAAAAAGCTTCAAACAAAAATGTTGCTCTTGATTACATTACAGATCCAATTGTTTCAAGAGATATCATTGGTTCTACAGCAGGTTCATTATTTGACCCAGCTTTAACAAAAGAAATTAAGAAAAAAGATGGAACAAAACTATACAAAGTTATTTCATGATATGACAATGAAAGTTCATATGTTTCTCAATTTGTTAGAACACTTAAAAAATTCGCTGAATTATAATATCTAATTTTAAATTAAATTAAAATAACAAACATTCCTAACAATAAATGTTAGGTTTTGTTTTTTTATTTTACAAAATATAGAAATACAAAATATTTTGTAAAATAATCAGATGCTTAATCTAACAATTTTAATAAATAGTCTTTTAAATTAGATACTTGTCCACCAGTTTGAGAAACATATACTCCTTCTTGATCAACAAAAAAGAATTTAGGAACTCCTCTTTCTGGATTGCTAGTATTATCAAATTGTTTTCTTACTACAAAATTTGGGTCACTAAATACTCTAAAATCTTCATAGCCTAGTGCTCAATTTTTTAAACGATCATTGCTATCATGACCAGAAAATGCTCAAACCTCAAAACGCTCTTTAAGTGAATTATCTTTTTTTCAACTAGCTATTTCCGCTTCCATTGCAGCACAATATGGACAATCTATTTTAAAGAATACAAATAAGGTAACCTTCTTGCTTTTTATATTATCAGACAATTTAAAAGTATTGCCATTTATATCTGTATATTCAGACTTATATAAAACATCATTTATGGTATATAAATAATTATTTGGTATTGGTGTATTCTGTAAGTCTTTGGGTGTAAAGATAATATCATAATTAGGTTTTTCAGTTGAAAATGTAAATTCTTTATTTATTGCCATTCCATTAGGTGGCTCAGTTTCAATAATTCCTTTATATGTACCTGAAGGAAGTTCAAATTGATTTAAACTACTTGTAAATCATTTTTCTCCATATAAAGAACCATCTTCTTTAAAGAATTTGATAGTTGGAAAAAAACTTTCCAAATATTTTCCATTAGAGCGTTTTAAACTTATTGTGTATTTTGTATAACCACTTGTTGGTGGAGTAACTGAAGGTAATGATTCTATTTGAAATCCAGGTGTTTCTCAATATACTGTTGTAGAATATTCACCCTTTGAAATTTCATAGTATACTCTCAGTGTACCTTTAGAAATATCAGAGTTGTCATTATTTGTTTGAGTTTTTGAAAATAAAATATCAATACCTTTAGATTCATCACTGATTCATAGTCCATCAAATCACTCTTTTAAATTTTCTTTAGTTCTAATAGTGCTTGCAGGTGTATTTACCATTTGAGATTTCTTAGTATCTTTTATAACTGGATCATTTAATGTTTTAATAAAATTTTCAACATCTATCTGATCTTGAGATTTATCTCTTATCATAAATCCATTTTCAGTCTTTTCATAAACAATTTGACATTCATTTTTAGAAATTAAATACTTGATGTGCAATTCACCTTTTTTATCATCAGCTCAAGTTGCTGAAAAAATAGCATTAATACCTTCTTCAGAAAATGGAAGATTATCAAATCACTCATTTAAATCCTTTTCAGTTTTAATAGTTGAAGCTAATGTTTTTGATTTTTCATTAACTCTATTCTCTTTTATTGTTAAATTTAAATTATTAACAAAATTTTCTAGTGCTTGTTGTGTATTTTCTTCTTGCTTATTTTCAACTTTACAACTTAGCAATGTAGAAGAAAGTAAGATTGGTGTAGCTATAATCATTGGTGCAATTAATATTTTTTTCATAATTTAAAGATTATATCGTTTCTAATTTTTGGATTATCGACTTTATTATTTTTAAAAAAATTGGATAAAATTTAATTACTATTTTTTAAAATTGATATTTCTACTTTATAAAATGATTACTATACATAAAACTATTAAATAAAAAATAGTATTTTGTATGTGAACTTAAAGTAATAATTTTTAAATTCATGTTTTATATATTTATATATAATGGAGCTATTTCATTATGTTATGTATATAATATAAAAGTTATGTAATTATGCAAAAAATAATTGTATAAAAAGTGAAAGAAGTACAAAATGAACAAATGAGATTCAAAAAGAATTGCATTTATATCAATATTAATTGCTATGTCAATTTCTTTTGTAATCATTGGTACTAGATTTGCAGCTGTAACTTTTTTTCCTTCATTTAAGTTATCTTTAGCTGGTTTACCCATAAAAATAATAGGTTATATTTTTGGGCCATTAGTAGGTTTTATTTCTGGTTTTACAACTGATGTCATTTCTTTTATATTTATGCCTGCATTCTATTATCCATTATATTCAATTGCTTTAGGTATATCTGGAATGCTCCCTGGAATTGCTGCAATAATTTTCAATAAAAAAATATCTAAAAATAGAATTTTGAAGAGATTAAATAATAAGAAAACACTTGTTTATTACAAAATGAAATTGTCAATAATAAAGCAAAATCAAGAAAAACTAAAGTATTTTGAAAAAAAATATGAAAAATTAACAAAAAAAATTGATAAAATGAAGTCATGGAAAAAAGAAAGATATCAATTAAATTACGGATTAATAACCAGTTTGGTTGCTATTTCGATAGTATTGATAACTTTAATTTCAATATTTATATTCATACCTCAAGAAAAAATTACAGAATCTTTTAAAGATAAAGGTATTCTACAATACATTGATGATAAGATTATTTTTATAACTATTGTTGCTCTTGGGATAATCACATGTATGATTGCCTTGGTTGTGTTTAGGTTTAAAATGAAGCCACAAACATTTATGCAATTTGCTGCTATTGTAACATTTGTTATTTACACTGAATTTATAAACATACCAATTATTGCATATGCTGACTATAAAGCTTTAAGGATTGATTTTATGGCTTCAATGATTGGTTCACTAGCAACATCAATGATAAAGATTTGATTTAACTTAGTAATAATATCATTTGCAATTAAGATAGTATTACCAATAATAAATAAAAAAACATTTAATGGTTATGAATAACAAATATTGTGTGTATGTTATGAAATTAGAAAAGGAGAAAAAATGAAACCCATATTAAAAAAATATTTAGCTATAGGATCTATGATTTTATTACCTGTTGGTATTATTTCTTTAACTACTGGTTTGTATTTTGGTTCTAATTCACCTGAAAGAATTTCTAAAAATGGAATTTATTCAGTAAAAATTAATGAAACATTAAATAATGAAGGTTATAAATATGATTTATCTGCAACTTATGGGAACATTACTTCTACAAGTAAAATTTCATTGTTACTAACAAATGAATTACTTCATTTAAAATCAGAAGGAGAATTCAAATATGACCAAAAAACTGGAAAGGTAATTCAACCTTCATATGAATCATACAAATTTGGTTTAGCAAATTCTATTGTATTAACATTTACTAGCATTGATTCAACTAATAAAAATAATTCAACATTTCAATTAATATTTGACAATGATGATGATGAAATAACACCAGCATTTGATTCAAATACTAATAGTCAAATTGTTGTTTCAAAAGTTTCTAAAAATCCTAAGTCTATTAATAACCAAGATGTTTTTTGAAAAATAATATCTGCAGGTTATTTAAGTAAAGAAATTGATTTAAATAACTCTAATGTTGCTAATGAAATTGATACAAATGACAAAAAATTTATTTTAACTAATATGGGATTAACATTTGATACAGGAGCAAAATGAGTAGATAGTAATGGTAATGAAACTAAATATGATATTTGTGCTGAGGATATGTTTTATTCTATAAAAAGAACATGATTATTTGATAAAAATTATCGTCAATCTCATGGTGGTTCTAAGGAACTTGATGGATACTTTGTCTCAAAAACACAAACAACTAAATTATTTGGGGAAACACAAAAATTCCCTAATGAATATTTATTTGACTTTTTTGGAATAATAAAAAATAACCTTTACAAAAAAGAAACTGCAATTCAAAAAGTTTCAAAAAATGGTAATGAAGTAGATGCATTTATATTTTCTTTTGATATTTTTGATCAAAATGGAAAGCCAAAAACTGATGTAACTTTTTCTGTTTCAGATATAATCAAAAAATATTTATCAAATTCATTAACATTTTCATTAGCTCCTTCTCAATATATTAAAGAAAAACATGCCAATAATAATATTGAAAATAATATAAGTGGTGTTGGAAATATTTCAGGTGAAGCAAAAGAATTTGCAATATATACATATGGACAAACTAGAGAAGAAACATTATATGCTTCTTGTTATATTCCAGTTAGTTCTGAGGCAGGAAGAGAAATCTATGAATACAACAAGTACTATGCTAATAAGGAATGAGTTGATTCAGTGGAAAAAGGTGTTGTTGATAAGGATGGGAAGATTTATAAAACAATAAATAAAGTGATTTTGGATTATACAGGTGGAATTGATAGTTCAACATTTATTAATCAAACATTTAATTCATTCTTATCAGGAACAACTAGTGAAATGGATTATTCTCTATTATCTGATGCTCAAAAACAAAAATTATATGGTTCTTCTTTAAATCAGCAAGAATTAATAATTAATTCTGAGAAAAATGGTTTAAGAGCAACAAAAAGTGTAAATACATCAAAATTGACTTCAAGAACCGTTTGACAAGCTAATCCTAAAGATGGATTACAATACTCATTTAATGATGCATATGCCAGACTTGTTTATGGTTCTTCAGTTTCAGAATTATCTGAGGGAAAAAATTCTACTGCTAATTCATTTTTTGGTGGACGTGGATTAAATTTTAGAAATCTAATTCAAGCTTCAATAAATTGAGATTACTATATTCAATGAGCATATTCAGGTACAAGAGATGCTTGATTAAGTGGAGCAGCACAAGATGCCATATTTTCATCTACTGATGCTAACTCTCTAACACCTGTTTTATTTAATGAAAAAGGTTTAAATGATTTATTTTATATCAATGATAAGGGTGAGCAAAAAACTGTTACATTGAGTGAAATGAAGAAATTAACTTCAATGACTGGTGAAGAGTTGGATAAAGAGTATGGTAGTGGAACAAGTTTAGATATGCAACTTGCTATTTCTAGATCTCCTAAGTATGCTGAAATTCAAGCATCTGTAAGAAAAATATTGGATGATTTTTATAGTGAAAATGAAGAGCTTGACCCTTCAAAAGAAAAAGACAAAATTGATTGAGAGATTCCATATTCATTTGCTGACCAAGATGAAACTAAATGTAATGCTACAGAGTATATGGTTGTAAAAGTAATAAATGGCCTAGACCCTAGACTTAATGCTAGATTTCTAAAACCTACATCAAGAAATGAAATGCTTGCTGCAATTAATCAAAAGAGAGGAGCTTATAATGCTAATCTTTGAGGTTATGATTATGAGGGCATTGGTTCATATATAGCAGCATTCACTTCTGATGGTTCTGGATCTAATGTTATGGGAGCAATTGGAATATTTTCAAAGGATACTAGCACTAGTGACAGTACATTATTTGATGTAAAAAATAATAGATTAAGCAAAGATGAAGTTAATAAATTACAAAGCCTTTATCCAAAATTTACAGAATTAGCTAAATTTGTAGCTCAAAAAGTTAATGATGAATTAAGTGCAAATAATGCAAATGTATATGATGCATATAAACCAGAAAATTGAGATTTAATATCAAATAAGGATATGAATAACATTGTTGCTTTTTTCAAAGATGAAACAAATAATCCAAATAATGTAGCACCTATTTCATTATTACCTGTTATTTTCAAAATGTTTGAAAGTGAATCTTCTTGAGAAAAAGATAATAACAAATCTGCAGAAGAAAAAGGACAAGCTTGAGCTGATCTTATAAAAGAGATTAATTCAATCAAAGGTGTTTCAATTGATACTGAATCATCAGTAGATAAACTAACTAATGTAAATTATGTTTTATATTTAAGTGAATACGTTATACCAGTTTCAAAATATGGAATAAATTTATATTCTGACTATAAATATGAGGTAAATAAATAATGATTAGATATATTGTAAAGAGGGTTGTCTTAGCATTAATAAGCTTATTTATATTACTGACAATTGTTTATTTATTAACTGCTTCTTTTGCTGATACACCATATCAAGGTGACCCTAATGATTATCAACAATGAATGGAATATAATGGATTTAACAAGCCTGTAATTGTCAGGTATTGTGAATATTTATCTGGTTTTTTTAGAGGTGATTTTGGAAGCATATATTCTACAAATAATGGTTTTACAAATATACCTAGTTTTTTCTTTAAGCCATTAACATGAACAATTTTAATTACAATACCAGCATTTATTATTTCTGTAGTTATAGGTGTATTCTTGGGAATTATTGCTGGTTATAACAGAGGTAAATGAATTGATGTTGTTATTAATCTATTTGTTGTTATTTTTATTGGCTTACCTTCATTTGTTATAGCACCTATTATATTATTGATAGCTAATTCAAGTAATGGAGCAATACTATCTGAATTTACATATCCTGACATTCAAGGTTGGGCAATGACAATAAAATCATTAGTTCTTCCAATTATTACTGTAACACTTGGTTCATTAGCTGGATATACAATTTTAGTTCGTAATCAAATGGTTTCAATTCTTACATCAAATCATATATTAATTGCTAAAGCAAAGGGTTTAACACAATGAGAAATATTCTGAAAACACATCATTAGAAATATCTCTATTCCATTAATTTCATATATGGTTCCTTCATTCATTATGCTATTAATGGGGAACATTATTATTGAACAATTTTTTGGAGTACCTGGGGCATCAACTGTTATTATGCAAGCTTTCCCAAATGGTGAGATAAATATTGTTATGTTCTCAATATTCTTTATTGCATCATTATCTATGGCTGGTCAAATAATTTTAGATATCTCATATATATTCATTGATCCAAAAATAAAATATTTTGAAAGTACAAAAATATCTATTGTTAAAAATATTGTTAATAAATTTAAACGTGAAAAAAATTTAAAAGAAAATGAAAATCAATATGTTAAGGAAAGGGCGGGTGATGAAAGTGTCAAATAAAAATCTTAACAATGAAAATTTAAATGATTTAAAAACATTAAATATAGAATTAGATGATACATTATTTAAATTTATTGATGCTAATGATGCAGGTAAAAATCAAATAACATTAGCTGGTAAACCAAGACTATTAATTGTTGATATTGTTAGAAGATTTTGTAAAAATTATGTAGCTCTTACTGCCTTAATTATGATTATAATAATTTCATTTACATGTTTAATAATTCCAATTACAAGTCCATTTAGTGCTACAAATCCAATTGCTAACATTAGTAATGTTTGATTAACTCAACTACCACCTTCATACAGTCCTATTGTTACTGAATCATTAAATAAAGAAAGAGCCGATGTATTAATTAGTTTACAACAATTAAATCCTCAAGAATTACTGATTATAGGTTGAAGTCCAGAAAATTGAACACCAACTGAAATTAATAATAATTTCTTAATAACTTATAATAAATATTTATTTATTAGGTTATATTCTGGAAGCAATATAAATGTTAATTCATTATTAGGTACAAATATGCAAGGTGTTGATATTTGAACTAGAACTTGAACTGCAGCAAGAGATAGTATTACATTATCATTTTTAGTTGCTACTACAGATGCAATATTAGGTATTACTGTTGGTTGTTTTTTAGGTTTTTATGCTGGAAAATGAATAGATACTGTGTTAACTAGAATTATAGATATCATCATTAATATTCCTACATTAGTTTGATTCTTAATGTTAATGACAATTGTTGGAAAGGGTAATATAAATCCATTTTCATTGTACTTTATATTAATATCAATTGGTTGAGTTTATATGGTTAATACAACTAGATTGTGAATGATAACAGTTAAAGATCAAGAATTTATATTAGCTGCAAAAGCAATAGGATGTTCTACACAAAGACAAATTTTTGTTCATGGACTTCCAATGATAATAGGAAAATTATCAACAAATTATGTAAGAAGAATAGTAACAGTTATATTATCTATTTCTTCACTTGTATTTTTAGGGTTTCTAGATTCATCAGATGATCCAAATTTAGGAACTTTACTAAAAGAATCCATTCCAATTCTTGATATTAACTTCTGAGGTCTATTACTCCCTTCAATTATATTGTTGTCATTTTCATTATCAGCACAATTTGTAGCAAATGGATTACATGATGCTCTTGATCCTAAAGTGGAAAGGGGTAAATAATGGAAAGTGATTTATTACTCAATATTAAAAACCTTCAAATTAGTTTTAAAATTGGAAAGAATAAAGTAATAAAAATTGTTCGTGGTGTTGATTTAAAAATAAAAAGAAAACAAATTGTTGGGTTAGTTGGTGAATCTGGTTCTGGAAAATCTGTTACATCTAAATCGCTATTAAATATCAATGAATTTAATATTACTGAAGCTGATACAATGAAGTTATACTCTAAAAAAAATTATGATGATAATGAATTTGAAGAAATTGATTTAATGAAATTGAAATCAAGTGAGTGGATTAAGATAAGAGGTAAAAAAATTGGATATATTCCTCAGGACCCACTAACATCACTAAATCCAACAAGGACAATAAAAAAACAATTACTTGATGTCTTAAAAAATGATGATAGATTTAAAACAAAAGAAGAAAAAGTTGAATATTTAATTGACTTATTAGAAAAATTTGGAATTAGAAATGCTAGGGAAAAAATAAATCAATATCCTCATACATTTAGTGGTGGTATGAAACAAAGGGTTGTGATTGCAATGGTTGTTGCATCAATGCCTGATTTAATTATTGCTGATGAACCTACAACTGCATTAGATCCTACTGTTCAGGCATCAGTTTTAGCTCTTTTTGAAGATATTAGAAAAAACTATGGCATATCAATAATTTTTATTTCTCATAATATTTCTGTTATAGCTAAATTTTGTGATTATATTTATGTAATGTATGCTGGAAAAGTTGTTGAAAAAGGAACAAAAATTGATATATTTACTAATCCAGCTCACCCATACACATGAGCACTTATTTCTTCAATTCCTGAAGATAAAAATGAAAAGTTATATAGCATACCAGGAACACCACCAGATATGGCAAATTTAGGTGTTGGAGATGCATTTGCACCTCGTAATCAATATGCAATGAAAATTGACTTCAAAAAAGAACCTAATTTAATGAAAATAAGTGATACTCATTATGCTGCCACATGATTATTAGATCCAAGAGCACCAAAAGTAGAATTATCTGAACAATTGAAAAAAAGAATAAATTTTTTTAGAGAGGTATTTAATGTCAATGATTAAGGATAATGTTTTATTAAAAGTTAGAAATGTTAAAAAATATTTTAATACACCTAGTGGTGTCATTAAAGCTATTGACGATGTTTCCTTTGATGTTAAAGAAGGTGAGATAGTTGGTCTAATTGGTGAATCAGGTTCAGGAAAAACTACTGTTGGTCGTTGTTTAATAAGATTGTATGAACAATATTCAGGATTTGTAGGAATTAATGGACAGGCCATAAGTGGTAATAAGTTAAATAAGAAACAGAAAATGTTCTTAAATCAAAATATGCAAATGATTTTTCAAGATCCTCATGCTTCATTGAATGGTCAACAAAATATTTATACAATTTTAAAAGAACCTCTAATTGTTAATAAGATTATGAAGAATGAATATGAAGACTTTTTTAGGGATTGAAAAGATATCAAAAACAATTTTAAATTTACTTTCAGTGAAAGATTAAAAGAGATAGAGCTTGATACTATAGTTCATCATGTTCAACAAGCTGAATTATTTTTACATGAATGATTAGATACATTTAGAAGAATAAAATTTAAATATTTAGATATAGAAAATGATTTTAACCAATATTTTGCTTATAAACATTCTATTCAAGAAAGAGATAGTAATATTATTTCAAAAATGTTTCAAAATAATTCAAAAATATTAAATATGTATTTTGAACATCAAAAAGAATTTAGAAATAATTCTATTTTGTTAATTGAGCAGGAGTTAAAAAAGAAAAAAATAATATATGAAACAATCTTAAAACAGTCAAAAAAAACTCCACATCAAATTGAAATAGAAAAAAAACTTGAAATTAAAAAAGAGAAATTAAAGAGATTTCTTGAGTCAAGAAAAAATACTATTTCTAATAGTTCAAATATATTAATTTCATATGCAAAAGAATTTAAAAATAGTTATATTTCACATTTAGAAAATGCAAGATCAAAGACTAATTTTCAAGAATATAATGAGCAAATTAAATATAGTATAACTGCTAAAAAAATGCATTCAATACTAAATTCAAATAAAAAAAATATTTTATATTTATCTAGTGATGAAATAGATAACTTGATAAATGATTTTAAACAATATAAAGATCAATATATTGATTATATTAGTGAAACATTTAAAGCTACTTCACAAAAAAAATATGCAACTGAATTAAAAAAACATGTGAATAAAACATTTGATTTTGATTTTGGTTCATTTTATTCAAAATCTGAAAATACAGAAAAATCTTTGGAACAAGAAATTGCTAAAATTAAGGAAGAAATCAATGTAATCCAAGAAGAATATACAAATATTAAAAATGAAACTTCACTAATTTCAGCAGAAGAAATTGAAAAAATTAAAAATGAATATTTAGAATTAGAAAAAGAATATGAAAATGAAAGAGAAACATATTCAATTAATTTTAATAAGAGAATGAAAGATCTTGAAGAAAAAATCATTTCTAACAATATTAAACTTGAAAAAATAAGGGAACAAGTTAAAAAACTAAATATTGAATTTGATAATAAACATAATGAGTTTTTAAAAGGTCTAGAAGAATATTTGCTTAGAAAAGGTGAAAATAAGCATCATATTAAAGATGAATTAAATGTGTATATAAACAAAGTTAAGACAAAAGATGAGACTTTAGAGGCTTTTAATGTTGAAATTCTTAATTTAAATCGGGACTTAGATAAACTTAAACATTTATTAGGTATTGAAAATTCATTTAATAGCAAAAGATATATTAAAAAAATATTAATGAATGAAAAAATTTATAAATCACTTGAAGATGTTGGATTATTAAGACAATTTGCATGAAGATATCCTCATGAATTTTCAGGTGGACAAAGACAAAGAATTGTTATTGCTAGAGCTTTAATTTCTAATCCTAAAATAATTATTGCTGATGAACCTATTGCATCATTGGATGTTTCAATTCAAGCACAAGTTGTCAATATTTTAAAAGAATTATGTGAAAAGAAAAATGTTTCATTAATATTTATTGCACATGATTTATCAATGGTTGAGTATATAGCAGATAAAATATTAATTATGCATTTAGGGAAAATTGTTGAATTTGGTAAAACTAGTGAGATTTACTCTAATCCAATTCATCCTTATACTATCAATTTATTTAAATCAATGCCTAAAATATCAAATGCCAATGATAAATTTGAATCATCTAATTTTGAGTTAGGGTACCTTGATGAGCAAAAAGAAAATGGAACTCATGTTGATTTTATTGAATTAAATAAAGATCATATTATTTATTCAACAGTTGAACAATTTGGTAAATGAACTAGTAAAAAACCTAAAGTCTCAGAGTTTTCTAAAAACCCAAGAACTTTACAAAATTTAATTGAGAATTATGAACATAAAATAAATTAATTTAATTTTGTTGTGTAAAAAAATGTGATTAATTTGTAAAAAAATTAATTTTTTAAAACAATTTTGTTAAATTAATAAAAAATATTCTATTTTTTTATGATGTTTAAATGCTTAAAATTGTGCATTTATAATCAAAAATTATGATCTAAAAATAGTCATCATAATAAAAAAACTTATTTGATTAATAAAAAAATGGTTTATAATGTTTGAGTTATGAAAAAAGCAAGAAAACTATTATTATTAAGTCCAATAGCAACTTTACCGCTATTAAGTGTTATGAGTTGTAACACACAAGCAAACAGCTCACAAGATATAGAAGAAAATAAAAAACCACCAGTGGATAATGTAGATGGAGTAGAACAAGAGAAACCAATAACACCAGTAGAACCTGAGACACCTGAAGTTAAACCAGAAATACCAACACCAGATCCAACACCAGATCCAACACCAGAAGAAGGAGAAAAATTACCAACTGTAAAATTAGGTGAAGTTAAGGAAATTTTAATTAATATAGCACAAGATTATGTAAAACAAGAAGTTTTAAGAAAAATCCCAAATGACCCAGATAGAGTGTTGGTAGAAAATAGTTTTGAATTTTTAGGTGGAGCAGAAGGTCCAACACCATCAAAATTAAGTACCACTATTGAAAATTTAATAGAAGAAGTAGAATTTAAAATTGTATATAGACATTTTAATCCAGCAAGTTGTCAAATGAGTCCAAATAAAGAGATGATATTTAAATTAAAAGTAAATGATTATTTAGATAGAATCAAACATGAATTAAATAAAGAAATTAGTGGAATTGTAGAAAAATAAAAAAACATAGTATTTTTTAATGTATAAGAAATAAAACAATATCCAAAATTTTGTTTAATGTCAATTTAGTCATGAAATGGTCATGGCAAAATAAAATAAAATTAAGTAGTGATACAATCTATTATTTTACAAATGAAATGATTATACAAATTATTTCTAGATATAATTAAAAACATCACTACTACATTGTTATAAAGATTTAAAAGTAACTTTGGTTTTAAAGTTACTTTTAATTTTTAATAAAATAAATAAATTTTTTTAAAAAAGTTAGTATTTTTCAATTTTATCATTTATAACTTGTTCAATTGTTTCTTTAGGAGCTTTGGTATTTAGCATTATGTATGATAAATATCCATTTTCAATTAATGACCCTTTAGCCCTAAATAACTCAATATTATTATCTTTTATTTCAATTCTTTTTGCTAGCTTAGTAGGTAATCCAACATCAGAAAAAACAACAACTGTTTCTAAATTCTTTATATCATTTAGTTTTTTATAGATCTTATTTAAAATTTCCTCATCATCCCCCTCATCTAAACCAATAGGGATAAAATTAAAATTATACCCATTGCATATATTTTGAGATTTAAAATATGAAATAATTTCTTGTGAAAAATTAATTTTATAAGTTATAACTATAAAAATTATCATATACTTCCAAACTTCAACTTAGTTATAAAATATTATATTACTTTTATGTTTAAAATGGCAAAGTTAAATTATATGTTAGTAATATTTTAATTTACATTTCAGGATTATATATACCTTCAATTCCATCAAAAAAACCATTTGGATAATCAACTTCAAATGTCAAATGTTTTCCATCGATATTTATAAAAGAAATCTTATAAGCATGTAATCTTTGTCTAAACTCATCTATATATTTATCATACAAATCATCACCTATAATAGGATGATTAATATATTTTAAATGAACTCTAATTTGATGCGTTCTTCCTGTTTTTAAGACACATTTTACTAATGTATACTTTCCATTGTAAGAATGAATAGGATAGACATCAGTATAAGCTTCTTTTGAATTAGTTTTAGTAACCATCATTTTTTGACGATCATTAGGACATCTTCCAATTGGTACATCAATATGTATAATGTCATTGTTAATTGCACCCTTAATAATTGCTTTGTATTCACGATTAACTTTATGTTCCTTAATTAAATTAGCAAAATATCTATGAGCTTCATTGGTTTTAGCCACTATTAATAAACCTGATGTGTATTTATCTATTCTATGAACAATTCCAGGTCTAATTGGTCCATTTAAATCAGATAAATCTTTAAAATGATATAAAAGAGCATTTACTAATGTTTTATCATAATTACCTGGTGCAGGATGAACAACCATCCCTGATGGTTTATTAATAACAACAATATGATCATCTTCATAAACAATATCTAAATCAATTTTTTGAGGAATGATGTTATATTCCTTATCACTTTTCTTTCTAGTTATTTTTATTGTATGACCAGGCTTTACAGTGAAATTGACTTTTCTTACTTCAACATCATCATCAACATAAACACCATAGTCCTTGATGATATTTTTTATTTCATTTCTTGAAATGTCAGTATTATCTGATATGTATTTATCAATTCTTTCTTTGTATAATACTTCAAGAATTATCTCTTCTTTTATTATCATTTTTTACTTTCTTATTTAACTAAAGGATTAGATATTATGAATGTATTGTAATTTAATGTATTAGTATTATCTGGTAAGTTAAAAATATATCCTTTATTAATTCCATCATTATTAAGAACTAATTCTATTCTGAAATTACTATTATTAATAGATATCAATCCTTGTTTATATCCTTCAATTATTTTGTTTTGTCAATCAGAAGTAGTTGAGGTGAAAGCATTATTTAAAATTGTTGTCAATTCATTAGTATCAACTGTTTCTTTATTTTTTACTTTGTTTCATGAATCATTAAATTTATCTTTACTTTCAAAAGTTGTTTGAGGATTTTTTTTAGAAATACTAATTTCATTTTTATAAGTAAAATTAGCAGATAGTGCATTTTGTATAGTTCTAGTCACAATATTTAAATCATTATTATATGAATTTAAATAAAAAATAATAGTTAAATTTTGAGTATTAACAATTGGTTCAATGACTATTTTATTAATTGATTTATATATGTCATTGTTTTCATTTAAAAAGTTTATAAAACCATCAGATACATTACAATATTTACCCAAAAATTCAATACTAACAAGTTGATCAATACTATTTCAAGTTGTTAATGTAACAAAATTTAAAATATCATCATTAGTAATATTTTTAGATGATAATCAATTATCATTTGTATTTAATGATTCTTGAAATTTAGTTGTTGTTGGATTTTTGGAATTATTTGAACTTGTATTAGCACCGCATGAAGTAACTAAGGCAATTGATGGAATGGCCATTAATGAACTTATTAGTAGATATTTATTTCCCAATTTAAACATAGTTATAAAATTATAACATTATAAAAACTGACTATTTAAATTATTTATTGTTCTGATTCTAACTCTAAAATGATATCTCTTATTTGAGTAGCTCTTTCAAAGTCAAGTTTATCTGCTGCAACTTTCATCTCTTTTCTTAAATTGCTAATAATTTTTTCAAATTCATCCTGTTTTGATTTTGATTTAGATTTTTGCCTTTGTAATAATTCCACAGCATTTGTTATATCATGCCCTTCAATTGGTTCAAAAATTGGTTTGGAAATTGTTTTAGGTGTGATATTCTGTTTTTTATTATATTCAATCTGAATTGCTCTTTTCATCTTATTATCTTCAATTGTTTCTTTCATACTTTTACTAATTGAATTAGCATAAAATATTACTCGTCCTTTTTCATTTCTTGCAGCACGACCAACTATTTGAATTAATGAAGATTTAGACCTAAAAAATGATTCCTTATCAGCATCTAGAACCATAATTAAACTAACTTCAGGTAAATCTATTCCTTCTCTTAATAAATTGATTCCTATAACCACATCATAAATTCCTTTTCTTAATTTCCTTAGAATTTCATTTCTTTCCAATGTTTTATGTTCAGAATGAATATAAGCAATTTTAATTTTCTTTGATTGAAAATATTTTGTTAATTCCTCAGCAGTTTTTTTTGTTGTAGTTACTATAATAGTTCTCAGTTTATTTTTAATTTGATTTTGAATCTCATCATACATATCATCTACTTGATTTGTTGATGGGTGAATTTCAATGATAGGGTCCAAAAGTCCTGTGGGTCTAATATATTGTGTTACAACTTCTCCATTAGTTAAATCTAATTCATAATTTCCAGGTGTAGCTGAAATGAAAATTTTTTGAAAATCATATTTTTCAAATTCTTCAAATTTCAAAGGTCTATTATCTAATGCAGAAGGTAATCTAAAACCATATTCAACAAGATTTAGTTTTCTTGATCTATCTCCATTATACATACCATTTAATTGTGGAATCATCATATGTGATTCATCAATAATTAATAATGTGTCTTTAGGTAAATAATCAAAAAGTGTATATGGCTTTTCACCTTCTTTTCTTCTATCAATATGTCTTGAATAATTTTCTATTCCTGAACAATGCCCAAATTCTCTTAATGAATCAATATCATTATTTGTTCTATCTTTTAATCTTTGATATTCTAGATGTTTTTCCTGCTTCTTAAATTCTTTTAACCTTTGCTCAAGTTCTAATTCAATTAATTGTATTGTTCCATCAATATTATCTGATTGAATAACATATGAACTTGCAGGATAAATTAGTGCTTTATTTTCTTTGGAAATAACCTTTTTTGTAAGTGGATCTATTTTTGATATAGCATCTATAGTATCATCAAAAAATTCAATTCTTAAATTATAATTATTAGTTCATCCAGGAGATAATTCTACAACATCACCTTTAACACTAAATTCTCCTGGTTCTATGGAAATTGGATTTCTTACATATTGTTGTTGAATTAAATTTACAAAGAAATCATTTCTTTTAATTTTTTGATTGACCTCAATTGTAAGAAATGATTCTTCATATTCTTCAGGTTTATTGGCACCATAAATTGCAGCAACAGATGCCACCACTATTGTGTCTCTAGATGTTAACAAGGAATTCATTGTTGACATTCTCATCATTTCTAAATCATGATTTGTCTTTGAAGTTTTTTCAACATAAACATCAGTTCTAGGCAAGTATGCTTCAGGACGATAGTAATCAAAGTAGGAAACAAAATATTCTACATTATTATTAGGAAAAAAGGTTTTTAATTCAGAATAAAGTTGTGAGGCTAGTGTCTTATTATGTGATAAAACTAATACAGGTCTTTGAACACTATTAATAACATTTGCAATTGTAAAAGTTTTACCACTACCTGTTACCCCTAAAAGAACTTGATTTTTAACATTATCATTTACACCCTTTACTAATTTTTTAATAGCTTCAGGTTGATCACCAGAAGGTTTAAAATTTGTTTCCAATTTTAATGACATAATCAATAATTATAAAATAAAGTAAATTAAATATAAAATTACTTTTAATTGATATCATTATTTAATTTTTTTAAATGTATTGCAAATCATTAAAGCGCATTCTTTTCTATTTAGATGATTACTTACATTTTCATAGATATTTAATTTTCCTAAATACTCTTTTTCTTCATCTGGTATTTCTATTTTATTAACTAAATTTTCATAAGACTTTATTAACCTATCATTATTTTTAAAACCTTTATTTTTTATTTCCTCAATAAAAATTTCACATGAAGATAGGAAAATAGCACAACCTTGTGAAATAAATTTAAAATCAGTTTTATCATGATTGAAAAATAATTTTATTTCATCTACACATGATGAAGAATGTAAATAAACACTTTCATAATTTGGATTATTAAATTCATCTACTCTATTTCTTCTATTAATATAATAGTCCATTATTATTTTTCTTTTTTCATCTTCATTAAATAAAATCAAGAAAATCACTTCCTTTACTCAATAATTCACACAAACTATCAATATCTTCTTTATTATTATAAATGTGTAATGAAACTCTTACAACTGGATTATTAATCATATTTTTTAAATATTGAGCACAAAATCATCCACTTCTAACATATACATCTTTATGACCTAAATATGATGCCAAATCTTGAGCGCTAATATTTTTAACTTCAAATAGAATTATTCTATCTTTAGGATTTGACAGTATGTTGATATCATTAATTTTTGATAGCTCTTTATAGGCATAAGCACATAACTGGTCTAGATATTCATTCATCATATTTTTATCAATATTTTCATAAAATTTAAGTGCTTCATAAAATCCAAAAATACCAGATAAATTTAATGTTCCAGGTTCATGTTTCAAAATTGAGTTTTTACTTTTTCAATTACCATTTTTATCAATATTTTCAACCATACCACCACCATATTTTTTAACGCTAATTTTATTTAATAATTCTTCACAAATATAAAGTACACCAATCCCTGTTGGACCAAACATTTTATTTGAGCTAAAAGCAATGGCATCAAAATATTTTGCATCAACTTTTTCATGACTAATTGCTTGAGCTGCATCATTTATCAAAATTGCATTATGTTTTTTTGCAAGAGAGCTCAATAGTTTTATATCAATATTATTTTGAAAATTATTGTTAGATTGAGTAAATGCAATTATTTTTGTTTTATCACTAATATCATCTATTAAATTATCAGAAAAAATAACTTTAGCATTTTTTTGTTTTGCTACTTCAATTCATGGAACCATATGGGAAGAATGATTATATTTAGAAACAATTATTTCATCACCTTCTTTAATTAATTCAGACATTAGATTGGAAATATAATTTAGGCCATCAGTTGTCCCGGAATTAAATATTATTTCATCAGGTTTACAATTCAATAGATTTGCAACTTTAATTCTTGTTTGATCTATCTTTTGACCAACTTTAATTCCTATTTTGCTATCACTTGTACGATTAGATATGCAATATTTTGTATAAAAATCATTAATGGCTTTAATTACTGCAATAGGTTTTTGAACAAGTGCAGCACTATCTAAATAGATAATGTTATTGTTATTTAACATTGGAAATTGTTTTCTAATTTTATTAAAATATTGTTCAATCACTATTATTCCTTTCTAAATAATCCTAAATATTCAATATTTTTACTTTTATTTCCCTTGATTGGTGATTCAATTAATTTAATCAATTTAAAATTTAATCTATCTGCATACTCAATTATATTTTTATTTATTTCATCATGATATTTTTTATCAACATATCCACCTTTTTCTACTATTTCATATTTAGCTTCAAATTGTGGTTTAATCAAAATGACAATTTGATTTTCTTTTTCTAGAATATCTTCTTTACTCAAAACATCAAATAATTTTTTAATGCTTATAAATGATACATCACAACAAATGAAATCAATTTTTGATTGGAACATTGAAGTATTAATTAATTTTAGGTTTGTTTTTTCTAATGAAATAATCTTATCATTGTTTCTTAATGTAAAATCAAGTTGATTAGTCCCAGAGTCCAGTGAATAAATTATTTTGGCTCCTTTTTTTAAAAGAACCTCAGTAAAGCCACCAGTAGATGCACCAATGTCTAAACATCTTTTATTATTTACATCTAAGTTGAATTCTTGAAATGCTTTAAGTAATTTATATGCTCCTCTACTAACTCATTCTCTCTTTTCTTTTATTCTAATAATGTCATTTTCCTTTATTTTAATTGAACCTATTAAAATTCTTTCATCATTAATTAAAACATTACCAGACATTATAAGTCCTTGAGCTTCTTTTAATTCATAACCCATAGATACAAGTTTTTCAATTAATGTCATTTATATACTCTTTAATACCTTTCTAATATATGTATTAAATTCTAGATCCTTGGTGCTAATAATTGAATTCATTCAATCATTATAATATTTGCTTTTTATATCATTTAATTTATTGAAATTATCATATGTGTAAAAAGACTTATTCTTTTTTTCATTTTTATTAAAAATTCATTTACCTCAGTTGTAATACATAAATATACCAAATGAATTTCAATCACAATTTTCAAATGGTTTTTTGAAAAATATAGAAGATGCTTTGAATACTTCTTTTCATATTTCAGGATTATTAATATTTTTATATAATTTTGTTTCTAATTGCAAAAGTTCTTCACCAGATATTGATGAGTCAAAGATGATTGATATCTTTGTTAAAATGAAAAAACATTTTCTACATTGAAGTGCTTTTTTATATGATGAATAACATTTATTTTTTTTAATTCCCTTTTTAATTGTTTTTAATTTTAAATTCATTGTACTCTTTTCCTATATTATCAATCATTTTATTGACAAATTTATAGCTTTTATCATCAGGTATAAAGTCCTTTGTTATTTCTACATATTCATTGGAAACAATACCAATGTCTAGTTTTCATAATTCAACAGATGCACATAATAAAATAGCTCTAATTAATGGATCAAGCCTATCTCAAGATCAATCTTCTCTTATATATTTAATAATCATTTTTTTAAATAAATCATAGTTTTTTTCTATTGTTGTTATTATTCTTGCTTGCTCTTGGCTAATTTTATTTTTATCTTTAGTTTTTAATTTATTATAATCAAAAAGATCGTTGAATATATCTAGTTCAAATATTTCTTTTTCATTTAATTTTTTATTGAATAATTCATACATATAAACAACAATTATTGTCATTGCTCTCATATATCTTCTAACTGAATATTCTTGATTTGATGGATTCATTGTCAAACTATATTATATATAGAATTAAATATATTAAAAATTAATCATCAACAAATTTACCTTCCTCTTTTCATTTAGTAAGCAGATCAATGTATTGATTTTCATTTTCACATTTTAAATAATCTAATAGATCTTTATCTTTGATTTCATCTCATGAGGGACTAATTCCTAATGAAGTATATTTTGAATATCATTGTTTTATTTTTTTAATATCATCAATAACTTGTTCTCTATTAACCAGATACTTGTAATTCTTTAATCTTCTCTTCTCGATTGGATACTCTTCAGGTGTAGCATAATCAGATTCTTTTAAAAATGTTGCAACTATTCAAAATTTTTCAACACCCATTAGATATGAATAAATTTGAGCTTGTTTTAAGTAGCCATTAGGTACTCCAAAATTATTTCAATTATCATAATTTTTTTCATTAGTTGTTTTTATTTCAATTATTATTTTATCTCTTTCAATGAAACCATCAGGAATTCCACCAACAATATCATCCTTATCTTTAAAATAATCAAAATCATACATAGTAGGAGGATATGTTGTTATTGGTGTTTCTAATTTTTGTTCAAGAACATTAATAACTTTTGGTTCTATTAGATTACCAGCATTAACATATTTTTTATCTAATATTGGTAATGAACATCATGCTATTCTACAAAATGCTAAAAATTGTGATTTAAAACTATCTACTTCAAGTACATCACCAACTGATGAACCGCCAATTTTTTTGAAGCCAAATCTTCCCCATAATGACTTATTTAATAATTTTTCATGTAACTCTGGTGATAAGATTAATACCTTATTTTCAAAATCTAATTTATAGTCTTTATTGTTATAAAAATGCCTTTTTGGAATGTTATTAATCATAGTAATTAAAAATTATAATTTTTATTTATCTAAAAAATTTAAAAATGTATATAATGTTTTGACATATGAATACACAAAATAATAAGATTCAAAATCAAAATAATTCTTTTTCACAAAATGATAATAAAAATTATTTTACTTACATAAAAACAGAAAAAAAGAAAATTTTGTGATTAATTTTTTCTTCATTTTTATTTGCATTTGCATCGACATCATTGTTGACTAAAGCATCAACACTTCAAAGTGGATTGTCTGCTGTTTCTATGACAATATCATTAATACTTCCTATAACAAAGCCATATTTAAATTTCATTTACTTAGGTTTAAATATACCTTTGATCATTATTTTTTGAAAAAAGGTTAAAAGAAATTATTTATTTGCAACTTTAACATTTTTAGTTTCTAATGCTATTTTTGGTTTTTTTATAGGATTTGATTTTGGAACACTAGTTGGTGGCAAAGAAATGAGTTTTGACTACATTGTTTCACAAAATATTTTTATTTTTTGTCCTCCAACTAATATTTATGAAGCTGAATATGCAAATGAACATCATATTAAGAATTTAATGACTGTAAATTGAAATGAATATAATAAATGATTATTTGATAATGATAAATTAGGGATATTTGCATTTGCACCTATTAATAATGGTAAAACTTTAGGTGTTGAAAAAGGGTGACCTATTTTTGTTTATACATTAACTGCTGTTTCTTTATTAGGTGTATCAGGTGCAACTGCATGGAAATGTGGTGGTTCAACAGGTGGAACTGATATTATTGCTTATTATTATTCAACTAAAAAGAAAAAACCTGTTGGTACATTTTTAATGATAATTGGTTCTTTAATTGTTACATTTTCATTGATAGTAATATGATTACTTTCATCATGAGGACCTAATAGTATTAAGCATAATATTAATGGTTTTGAATCTTTTATAGGTTTACAAACATTATCATCTGCACTTTATGTTGTATTATATGGAAAAATACTTAATGCTATTTATCCAAAATATGCAAAACAAGTAATAAAAATTGACACATTGAATCTTGAATTAATCAAAGATTTTTTCAAAAATATAAATTATAATCACCCTTATAAAATTCATACATTAACAAGTGGTAAAACTGGTCAGAATATTTATTCAATTGAAACAGTTGTATTATTATTAGAAGCAGAAGACTTAATTAAAGAGATTAAAAAAGTTGATCCATCTGCCTGAGTTTCTAAATTGGATGTAAGAAAAACATATGGTGGATTTGACTATTCTAAAGTTGAATAGTTTTTTAGTGTATTTTTTTATTAAAAATGTAAAATTTTAAAACTATGCAAAACATGAATAATCAGAATGATAATACAATAATGTTTAAAAAAAGATTTGATAGTAATTATGAAGGTTTTTTTAAATATATAAGAGTTAATTGAAAAAAGGTATTAATAATAATTGTTTGTTCTATATTTTATGCTTTTGGACAAGTTCATTTTATGATGAAGGCAGGTTCAGTTTTAGATGGTGTAGAAGCTATTTCAGTTTCTATGGCTTATATAATACCAGTATTAAAACCTTATTTAACTGTATTATATTTGGCACTTAATATTCCATTGATTATTTTCTTTTGAAGAAGGGTTAAAAAAGCATTTATAATAACCACTTTAATATTTTTGTTTTTTAATGCTATTTTTGGATTTATTTTTGGATTTGAGCCAGTGGATAATTTCATTTCAAGTAAAATAATTGTTTTATGACAAAATGGAACTCCTAATAATGATGTTAATGCAAATATTGATTTAGGATGACCTATTTTTGTCTATGTTATATTGGCTGTTGCTTGTTGTTCTCCATCAGCTGCAATTGTATGAAAATTAGGTTCTTCCACTGGTGGAACTGATCTTATTGCATATTATATTTCTTCAAAATTAAAAAAACCTGTTGGTACATTTTTAATGTTGACTGGAACATTGATGGCAACAATAGGTATATTGTTTTTATATCTTTCTAAAAAATTTATGCCAACTCCAATTAGTAGCAATATAATTGGTTTTAATCATATTTTAGGTGGACAAACATTTGGAACATATTTGTATATTCTTTTAAATGGATTTGTGATTAACTTAATATATCCTAAATATAATAAAGTTGTATTGAAAATTGATACAAAAGAAATAGATAGTGTTATTGATTTCTTACAATCTATTAATTTTTGGCACCCATATAAGATAAAAAGTTCAATAAGTGGTTATAACAAAGAGACTGTTTATTCAATAGAATCAATTGTCTTATTACTTGAATCTGATGACATAGCTAAGAAAATTAAAAATTATGTTCCAGATGCATGAATATCTATTACACCAATTTCAAGAATATATGGAAGATTTGATTATTCAAGAATTGATTAAATAGATTTAAATATATTTATAAGCAAATCTATCTTTTCCATTTATATCTTTAACAATTTTATATTCTTTATTTATAAATCAATATGAATTAATTGGGTTTATTTCTAAAATAATTAGCCCATTTTTATTTAAAAATTTATGAATATTTTCTTCAATTACCTCATAAAAATACAGTCCATTGTTTTTGGCAAATAGAGCATGATGAGGTTCATATTTTAAAACAGAATTATTCATATTTTTTTTATCATCAAAGTGTAAATATGGTGGATTAGAAATTATTACATCAAATTTATTTACAATATTTTCAAACATATCTGATTTAATTAGGCAAGTCAAAACATTGTTGATATTTAGGTTTATTTTTGATTGTTTAATACTTTTTTTATCTATATCAGATTGAACAACATCAATATTTGGAAAACATTTTTTTATTGCAATACCAATAAAACCAGAACCACAACATAAATCTAAAACACTTTTGTATTTATTTTTATTAATATGTTTTTTTGCAAGTTCAATTAATTCTTCAGTTTCATATCTTGGAATTAATACTTTTTTAGAAATGTCAATTTTTACATTAGCCATTTCTATATAACCAATAATCTTTTGAATAGGTGCATTTCTTCTTAGTTTAATTTTTTCATTAAAACTAATTTTTTCTTCCAACTCATATCTTCTTTTTTCAGTTAACAATTCTTGAATTCTTTTATTTAAAATTTCCTTTTTCATAATTTTTAAAATAAACCAGCTTCTTTAATTTTTTCAACTTGTTCTTCAGCTAGTAAAGCATCTATTATTTGGTTTAATTTTCCATCTAGAATAGTTCTTAAAGAACAAGAGTAAGATATTCTATGATCTGTTACTCTATCTTGTGGATAATTATATGTTCTTATTTTTTCACTTCTAGCACCAGAACCTGCTAATTTTCTAAAAGAACCTTCTTGCTCTTTCATTTTTTTAATTTCTAAATCATGTAATTTAATTTTTAATAATTTTAATGCTAACTCTCTATTTGCTATTTGAGATCTTCCTTCTTGAGAAGAAGAAACTATACCACTAGGAATGTGTGTTATTCTTACTGCAGAATCAGTTGTATTAACAGATTGTCCACCAGCTCCAGAGGACCTAAATGTATCAATTTTTAAATCACTGTCTTTAATTTCAATTTCAATATCTTCATCAATTTCAGGCATAACTGTAACTGTAGCAGTTGAAGTATGGATTCTACCTTGTGTTTCAGTAACAGGAACTCTTTGAACGCGATGAACTCCAGATTCAAATTTTAACTTTGAATAGACATTTTCACCATTGATTGAAAAAACTATTAAAGAAAAACCGCCATTTGAAGCAGGAGAAGAATCAATTAATTTTGTTTTTCAACCATTTAGCTCAGAGTATTTTGTATAAATTTTATAAAGATTACCAGCAAAGATGTTAGCCTCATCTCCACCAGCTGCACCTCTTATTTCAATTATTACATCTTTATCATCATTTTCATCTTTTGGTAATAATAGCAATTTTAATTTTTGTTCTAGTTCTTCAATTAATTTTTCACTATTTATTATTTCTGTTTTTGCCATTTGAACAATGTCAGGGTCTTTTTCATTTAACAACATTTTTGAATGTTTTATATTATTTTTAGCAAATAAATATTTGTCAAAAAAATGAACAATATCTTTAACATTATTTGCTTCTTTTGTTAATTTTGTATATAACTTAATATTAGACAAAACTTCTTCTTTTTTAAGATTCTCATTTATTTCATCATATTTTCTCTTAATTTCAAATAGAGAGTCTTCCATTGTCTTTTCCATAATTAAATTTAATTTTACTATGTTTTTATTTTTATGGCAAACAACAATATTAATTTATTAAATCAATATGTAATATGCTGATGATTGAATGGCTAAAATCAAATAAAGTGAATTTATATTAATTACATTTTAATATAATATAATTGTAAGTTATATAATATCGCATTCAATAATAGTAAGTTTGAATGTAAATAATAGGAGTAGAAAGTATGCCTTATATTATTAAGAAAATTGAAGGTGAAGAAATAAACGTAAATAACCAGGGAGTTTTAATTTTAGATAAAGAAAAAAATTTTAAATTAGAAGAAACTCATGGTAGTGGATTAAGTTATGAAAAAATTATTGAACTTAAATCTTCATTTTCTCATTTGAATTTTTTAAAAGATGTAAATTATTTAAATGATAATGAAAGAGCATTAATAATACAAGAAATTAAAGATGTTGAAAATTTCTATGAAAATATTTGAGAAAGAACTCTTATTGAATTGATGTTTATTACTCAATATTACATGTCTTTAATTTCAAATCTTCAATCTTTCGATCAAATTGTTAAAACTAATGACCAATTTGAATATTGATTTTTAAATAATGTTGAATATACAATGCTAGAAAAAATAAAAGAATTTTATATTAAAACATGTAAGGCTTATGCTGATATTTCTACAATTAACATTTATGAACAAGATGTAGAAGCAAAAGCAAAAGATATTGTTAATAGAATTCAAAAATATCATGTTAATGATGTTAAAGAAATGCTAGAATCAAAATGAGATGAAACTTATGAAGAACATAAAAAATGAAAAATAAAAGAAGAGGAAAAAAGAAAAACAATGATCTTCGACTAAGATTCATTCATTGTTAATTTAAAAGCTAGATAAAACATGTCCATAAAAAATCAAAAAGATAAAAGTGTAATATTTGGATTGCCAAATCAATTAAGTTTAGCCAAGGCTATTGCCAAAAATTTGAAGATGGAAATAGCTGAGATTGATAAAACAGTATTTTCTGATGGTGAAATGCTTGTCAAATCTGGTCAAACTGTTAGAAATAAAAAAGTTTATATTATTTGTAGCATATGTTCACATGATACATTAATGGAATTATTGCTATTTGTTGATTCTTTAAAAAGAGCATCTGCTTCAAATATTGTTGTTATAGCTACATATATAAGTTATTCAAGACAAGATAGGAAATCATCTCAAAGAGAACCAATTGGAGCTAAATTGGTAGCTAGATTATTAGAAACAGCTGGTGTTAACAAATTAATAACTTTTGATTTACACAACCCTTCAATTCAAGGATTTTATGATATACCTGTAGATGATTTAAGATGAATGTATCCATTAACCAATTCATTACTTAAAGAGGAGAAAAAAGCAAAATTTACTATAGTTTCTCCAGATCATGGTGGAGCTGTTAGGTCTAGAAGATTAGCTGAATTAATAACCAAGGAAATAAAAATAGCAATAGTAGATAAAAGAAGAACTGCTCCAAATGTTTCGGAAATAGTAGGTCTATTAGGAGATGTGAAGGATAAAAATTGCATAATTTTTGATGATATTATTGATACAGGTGGAACAATAGTCAAAGCTGCTGATTATTTAAAGTCAAAAGGTGCTAAAAAAATATATATAGCTGCTACACATGGTATATTTTCTAAGGGATTTGAAATGTTTGATGAAAGTAAGTCAGTTGATTATGTTTTAATTTCTGATTCAATACCTAAAGTAAAGGAAATTAAATCTGAGAAATTGAAAATAATTTCTTTAGAAAATATGATTTCAAAAGCAATTGATGTAGATATGAATTCTCAATCTATGTCTGAATTATTTCAATCAAGAAAAATTAAATAATTATGTTTGAATGGGAAAATAAGGTTTTTCAATATATTGATAATAATGAAAGAATATATGAAAAATTAAAAAAATATGTTAATTTAATAATAGAAAAAAATAAAGAATTTAATTTAACTGGATTTGATGAAGAAAAAATATGATGTGACGGAATATATCAATCTATTGTCATATTGAATAATTTTATTGATTTGAATCAATGTAATATTAATTTATTGGATATAGGTGCTGGAGCTGGCTTTCCTTCAATACCATTTTATATATTTTCACAAGATAAAATTAATTTAACTATATATGAACCTATTAAAAAAAGGGTTGATTTTTTAAATTTGGTGAAAAAAGAGTTAAATCTTAAAAATTTATTAATTATTAATAAAAGAATAGAAGACTCTAATGAGAATGAAAAATTTAATTTTATTTGTGCTCGTGCAGTAATGAGTCTAAACATGTTAATAGAAGTATCTTCAAAATGCGGAGAAATTAATTGTAATTATGTATTTTTAAAATCTAAAAATGTTTATGAAGAATTAGAAAATTCAAAAAATATCATTAATAAATTATCAATTGATGATTTAAAAATTGAAAAAATTAATCTTAATGATGGTAAAGAGCATAATATTGTTACATATACTAAAAAAATCAAAACGCCTAATGGTATACCAAGAAAATGAATTGAAATAAAAAGATTAAATAAGTAATAAAATAAAATTAAAATGAAAAATAAAATTATATTTCATATTGATGTTGATTCTTTTTTTGTATCAGTAGAAACTTGATTAAGACCTGAATTAAGAGATAAAGATGTTGCAATATGTAAAAACAAACCAAAAGCAGTTGTTTGTTCATTGTCACATTCTGCAAAACAAAAAGGTGCAAGAGTACCAATGAAACTTTATGAAGTTAAAAAATTTTGTCCTGACATAATTGCTATAGAACCTAGTCATAATCTATATTCAAAAGTCTCAAAAAGAATTTATGATTTTTTAAAAAAGAATTATACAAAAAATATAGAAGTAGGTTCAATTGATGAGTGATATTTAGATTTAACTGAATTATCTAAAAGATATAAAAATTTAATTTCTTTAGCAAAAAAAATTCAAAAAGATCTATATGAAAATATGTTTATTACTGTTTCTATAGGAATATCATACAATAAATTTTTAGCCAAAATGGCTTCTGAATTAAAAAAACCAAATGAAATATCAATCATTAATAAAAATAATATAAATGAAATAATTTGACCACTAAATATTGATAGATGTCTTGGTATAGGAAAATCATTGTCTATTCAATTAAAGAAAATGAACATCTTAACAATTGGTGATTTGGTAGATAACAAAGATGAAGATAAGGTTAAAAATTTATTTAAAAATACTTTAGATAAGTATATTGACAATATAATTGGAACTGTAAATGATGAAAACATTAAATTAGATAATAAATCTTATGATGATACAAAATCAATTGGTGCTCAAATGACATTTGGTGGAAAATATTTAATTGATTTAAAAGAAATATATGATGCATTCAGATTATTATCAACAAGAGTTTGTGACATTTTAAATAGAAGAAGAGTTGTTGCTTATGGTGTATCAATTATAGTTAAGTATGTAGATAAGCAAAGATTTTCTTCTTCAATTAAAAAGGAAGAAATTATAAATGATGAAAATCAAATATTTGATATATCAATAAAATTATTTAATAAATTGTGAAATGAAAAAGATATATTGATGCTTGGTGTATCAGTATTTGATCTTTTTTCTAGTAACACAAATGTAAAAAATGAATCATTATTTAATTTAAAAGATGATAATGTAGACATAAATAATAGAAAAATTAATGATTTAATAAATAATTTAAACTATAAATTAGGAAATAATAATTTGAAATTATTAGTTGACATAAAGGATGGTGATGAAAATGAATGATAATATAACAAAAATACTTTTATTATCTGATATTCATGGTGATGTAAAGGTAATGGAAGATATTATTAAAAAAGTTGACCATGATTATTCAATTATAGCTGGTGATTTTACATGTGATGATTCAATAATAAATATGAATTTTAATTATATTGTAAGAGGTAACAATGATTGAAATTCATCATATAAAGATATTTTGGATTTTGAAATTAGTGGAATTAAATTTCATTTAGAACATGGTCATTTAATTGGTTCATATTTTCAATTAGATAATTACAATTTTATGCATAAGCAATTATTAAAATATGGATGTGACATTCTTATTCATGGACATACCCACATTCCAAAAATTTTTACCTATGATGAGGGGATAGTTATTAATCCTGGATCGACAACATATCCAAGGGGTGGTTCTAATCCATCATATGCTATAATAACAATTGATGAACATAAAAATGTTGAATGTCAAATATTTGATATAGAAAAATAATTTTTTAGAGGTGTATATGCTTGATTTTATTGGTTCAAGAATGCAAAAAGCAATTGCTAAAGCAAATAAAAAAACACAATTAAAAGAAGAAGATATTTTATCAATAACCAGAGATATACGATTAGCTTTATTAGAAGCTGATGTTAATTTAACTGTAGTAAAAGATTTTATATCTTCTGTTAAATCTAAAGTTATTGGTCAAGATGTTATGAAGCAATTAAATCCTGGTCAACAAATGGTTAAGATTGTAAAAGAAGAATTAGTGCATATTCTTGGAGATAAAACTAAAAAAATTAAAATCAGTAAAAAACCTTTTATTATAATGATGACAGGATTACAAGGTGGCGGTAAAACTACAACTGTAGCAAAACTTGCTTCCTATTATAGAAAAAAATATAAATTGGAAAAAATATTATTAGTGGCAGCTGATATATATAGACCTGCTGCTATTGAACAATTAGTTTCATTGGCAAAACAAATTGGTGTTGATTATTTTGAAATGAAAAATGAACAAAATGTTGACATCATTGTTTCTGAGGCAATTAAGAAATCACATGATGGAAAATATGATTTAGTTATTATTGATACTGCTGGTCGTCTATCTATTGATGAAAAATTAATGGATGAACTTGTAAGTGTTAAAAAGATTAGTAAACCAGATGAAATATTTTTTGTAGCTGATGCTTTATCAGGACAAGATATTATAAATGTTGCCAGAACATTTAATGAAAAAATTAATATTACTGGCTCAATAATTACAAAATTAGATTCTGATGCTCGTGGTGGAGCGGCATTATCTATTTGTTACTTATTAAAAATTCCAATAACATTTATTGGAACTGGTGAAAAAGTTTCAAACATTGATTTATTTCATCCTGACAGAATGGCAGACAGAATTTTAGGTATGGGTGATGTCTTATCATTAATTGAAAAAGCTGAAGAAGTAATTGATGAGAAAAAATCTAAAAAAATGTTTAATAAAATGATTCAAGGTAATTTTGATTTAGATGATTTATTAGATAATCTAAGACAAGTAAAAAAATTAGGTTCTATTAGAAAGATATTAAAATTCTTACCAGGTAATTTAAAGATAGATGAAGGTAAAGCTTCTAAGGCTGATGACAAATTAAAGCTATTTGAAATACTAATTTCATCAATGACATTAGAGGAAAGAAAAGATCCAAGATTATTAAAGAATTCTTCTAGAAAAGAAAGAATTATAAAAGGTAGTGGTAGAACAGTACAAGAATATAATCAACTTGTTAATGAATTTGAAATGATGAAAAAAAGAATGAAGGAATTTTCATCAAAAGCAAAAAATGGGCAATTTGATCCATCAATGTTTGGAATGGAATAAAAAAAACAACTCCAAGTTTTGTTTGCTTGGAGTTATATTATTATTTTCTTTCTTCCTATAATAAATATGTTCTAATATCAAAAGAGTAAGTCTTATATAATTTTTTTTCAAGATATATTCATTCAAAATTAAAATCAACCATTTGTTCTGAAAAAATAGTAACTGAGAATCTTATTTCTCCCATTGATGTTGAAACTCTTGAAACCACATCTTTTATAACTTTCATTATGAATTTGTCACCAATAACAGGTTGAGCCTTATTATTAAATTCAACATAATCATAATAATCATTTTCATAAAGTTGAGGAAAAAAATCATTAGCATTTGTTGGAATTCAATTATTTTCATAATTATCACTACCTGTATTTGATTGTTTGAGATTTGAACATGATGTGGTTGCAATAAATGGTAAAGTTGTGACTAATAAATATGTGATTAATTTTTTTATTTTCCTAGTTTTTCCCTTTCATGATTAACCAATCTTTAAATTCATTAAAAGTAAAATTGTATTTATTTGATTCATTTATTAATTCCATAGAAATTGTGATTCAATTTAAGTTTTTATTTTCAGTATATGAAAGTTCAAGATTTATTTTATTAATCCCTTGTTCTTCTTTAAAATATGGTTTATCAAAATTTTGCTCTCAAGATATTTCAAATTGTAAATTATTTATATTTAAATTTATTACTGGAAAAAATAATCCTGAAAATTCAAAAGGTGGTAAATATCCTGGATTAGAATTTAAACCAAATCCTTTTATTGTCTCTTTTTTATTAAGATCATAATATGTATTCTGTTCAATTTTTATAGTTGAATTTTTTTTGTTTGTATCAATATATGCTAAAAATGATGATTTTGATGAACTGGTTATAGGTAATTTATCTAATGAAATTAGTTTTATTACATTAGTATTAAACATTTCATCTCCATTATGTTCAATATTCATAATATTTTGATTTCAAATTCCTTGTTGAATTTTACAAGGGCTAAATTTAATTGAAGAAAATGTATTTTTTATTTTTTCTCCATTGATGATTATTGAATTTTGAAAATTTAAAAATAAATCCTTTTTATTTGTTATAAAATAATCTTGTTTATATTTTTTATAAGGATTAAGAACTATACCAATAACTCTTGTGCATTCATTGTTCTTTAAGGTTATTTGTATAGTTTTTATTTTGTTAAAATCTAATGATTCCTGTAACAGTTCAGGACTATATATGGTTTGTGTATAGTTTGAATTAACATATTTGAAACTAGGTTTTATAACTTTTGTATTTGTATTATTTATATCGAATATTATTTCTTTTACATCTTTACTTATAAATGAAAAGTCAAATGCAAACATATTTGTTCTATTATCTCACATGAATTTAATGGTACTTTTGTTAAAAATGCTTTCCTTTCATAAATCAATATTATTAGTTATGTCTGCATTATTCTTATCAAAATAGAAAGACTTAATTTCATATTCTTTTTCTATATTATATGAATCAGAATTTATGTCTTGAAACTTGCTTATTATTTTTTTGTTTTGTACTAAATTATTTTCAATAATTGGAGTGTGGTGTAAATCTATAATAATATTTTCCTCCTTTCTTTCAGTTTTAAAGTTAAGATCCTTGTAATAATTTATATTTTTTTAAAGTTTTAAGCCCAAAATCATTAAATAATTACATAAAAAATATAAATTAAGATCAAAGCATTAATCAATAAGAATTTATATTTGAATTAAATTTATGTCATTTTTTTACCTCCTTACAACCATATATGTGTAAAAAATGGTTATAAGTTAAAAAATGTAAAAAAAATTTGAGTTTTTCCACATTTCCACACTAAAAAATGTGGAAAAAGTCCTATTTATTAAAATATTTTTCATTATAAAGTATTAAAATTACTATTTATATGTCTAGGATTATACTAATTACAGGGCCATCAGGCGTAGGTAAAGGAACTATAGAAAAAGAATTATTTAAGGATAAAAGTTTAAATTTGTATTTTTCTATTTCTGCTACTACTAGACCAAAGAGGGAAAATGAAATAGAAGGAGTTCATTACTATTTTATAAGTAAGGAACGCTTTTTAGATTTAATTGAAAAAAATGCATTTTTAGAATATAGTAATCATTTTGATAATCTTTATGGAACTTTATTTAAAGAAGTTGAAGATAAATTAAATGAAGGTAAAAATGTATTAATTGAGGTGGAAACAAATGGAGCAATTAATATAATAAATAAATTAAGACAGGAAAACAAAGAAGATATATTAACATCAATTTTTATTGTTCCACCTTCTCTAGAGGAGTTGGAAAGAAGAATTAGGGAAAGAAAATCTGATACTGAGGACCAAATTAAGAAAAGATTAGAGAGATCTAAAAAAGAAATGGAATATAAATTATATTTCCAACACGTAATTAAAAATGATAATATTAATATAGCGATTGATAAAATTAAGGAAATTATAAAAATGAATTAATTGGAAAGGGAAAAATGAAATACGTCATTGAAACAAATATTGGTGTAGTAAGAAATGAAAATCAAGATAAAGCTAGTGTTTTTGAAAATGACTATGTTTTAGTTGCAGTTCTTTGTGATGGTATGGGAGGACATTTTGGTGGATCATTAGCTTCATCAATTACAATAGAAACTTTTAAAAATAGAATGAGTTATTTAACATCAAATAATGACAATATTTATGAATGATTTAAAGAAACAATAAAACAATCAAAACAAAATATGATCATTGAAGCTGGTGATGATGAAAATAAAAAAGATATGGGTACAACTGTAACTTCGGCAATTGTATTTAAAGAAACAAAGAAAATAGTTATCTTTAATATTGGTGATTCAAGAACTTACATCTTTGATGGACAATTACATCAAATTACAATTGATCACAATTTGATGAATTATTATATTAAAAATGAAGGTGTATCATATTTTGAAGCATCTAAAATCCCAGGAGGAGCTGCTTTAACCTCAGCACTTGGTCCTTCTAAAAAAACAAATATAGAGGCATTTAACATTGATGATAATACATCTCAAAATAAAAGAGTCCTTATTTTAACTTCTGATGGAGTACATGATCATGTTGAAAAACCTCGTTTTGAGATAATAATGTCACAAAAAACCTCTTTAGAGGAAAAAGCTAATACTTTAATATCTGAGGCTATCAAAGGTCGTTCAGCTGATAATTTAACTATTGTCATTGTGGAGGTGGAATAATATGTCATCATTATCAAATATAAATCTGCCATCAAAATATGTAATCAAAAAAGAAATTGGTTCAGGTGGTATGGCTAGAGTATTTTTAGCTGAAGATAAAGAATTAGAAAAGTATGTTGCTATTAAAGTATTAAACTTAGATTCTTCAACACCCACTTCAAATCAACAAAGATTTAAAGAAGAGATGAGATTAGTTCAATATATAAAATCACCTTATATTGTAAAGTTCTATGAAGGTAAATATGATAGAAATATCAAATATTTAGCAATGGAATATGTTCAAGGTAAAATGCTTAAGGAAATAATTGAAATGCAAGGAAGATTGCAACCAGATAGAGCTGTTGATTATGCTATTCAAATTGCAAAAGGTTTTGCAGAAATTCATGCTCAAAACATAGTTCATAGAGATCTAAAAACTTCTAATGTTATGATTACAAATACTGGACAAGTAAAAATAATTGATTTTGGTATTGCGATTGGTTCTGATACTGCTAGATTTACTCAGACTGGAAAAGTTATAGGATCAGTTCATTATTTAGCTCCTGAATTAATTGATAAACAGGAAGCATCACCACAATCTGATATTTATGCTTTGGGTATTATATTATATGAAATGTTAATAGGCCATCCACCTCATAGAGGTAAAACTCCATTAGAAACTGCTTTAAAACATAGAACAGATCCAATTACTCAAGTTAATAAAATTTATCCAAATATTCCTCAAGCACTTGCTAATGTTGTAACTAAAGCAACTGCTAAGAATAAAGATTTACGTTATCAATCAATGAGACAATTAGAAGCTGATTTATCAGATTGTTTATCTCAAAAAAGGGTAACTGAAAAGCCAATTGTTCTTGATGAGAAAAATAATACTTCTAGAAGATTTAGTTTATTTAGTAGGAGAAGATAATTAAAAATAAGATGGATGATCAAAAATTTTTGGTTAATATTGTTAAATTACCAAACAAGATATTAAGAGAAAAATCCCAGGATGTTAAACTACCACTAAATGATGAAGATATTCATTTAGCAGAAAAAATGATATATCATGTTGAAGATAGTATAAAACCTAATTCAAAATTTAGACCAGCAGTTGGTGTTGCAGCTATTCAATATGGAATACCAAAAAAAATGTTTTATATATACATTGAAGATAGTGATGGTGAGGTTTTATTTAAAGACCTTTTAATTAATCCAAAGATAATATCCAAATCTGATACTATGGTTGCTCTTAGAGATGGAGAAGGTTGCTTAAGTGTAAGAGAGTCTGAACCTAATCAAAAAGGTTATGTAAAAAGAAGTTTAAGAATAATTGTAGAAGGTTATTCATATTTTAAAAAAAAGATTGTAAGACATGATCAATCTAATTATGTTGCAATTGTTTTTCAACATGAATTAGATCACTTAGAAGGAAAATTATTTATAGATCACATTGATAAAAAGAATCCATGAAAAAAAGACAAAGATCTATATTTAATTTAAATGATTTCTTATAATATATATAGTTGGAAAATGTCCTTATTTTTAAAATGTTATAATTAATCTAAAATGAAAGGTTGATTATGACAATACTTGACATTATTGATAAAAAGAAAAATAAACAGGAATTAACTGAAAAAGAAATTAATTATTTTGTAAATAATTACACAAATAATATGATTCCAGATTATCAAATATCATCACTATTAATGGCAATTTTATTAAATGGTATGAATTTAAAGGAAACAACATTTTTAACAACAGCTATGATTAATAGTGGAAAGGTTATTGATCTATCATCAATTAGTGGTATTAAATTAGATAAACATTCAACAGGTGGAATTGGTGATAAAGTTTCACTAGTATTAGGTCCTATTATTGCTTCTTGTGGTGGAATTTTTGCTAAGATGTCTGGGAGAGGACTAGGCCACACTGGTGGTACTATTGATAAACTTGAATCTATTCCTGGTTTTAATTGTTTTTTAACTGATAATGAATTCAAAAAAATAGTAAAAAAATCTAATATTGCAATTATTGGACAAACTGATGATTTGGTTCCTGCTGATAAGAAATTATATGCTTTAAGAGATGTCACTGGTACAGTAAATTCTATGCCATTGATTTCTTCATCTATTATGTCTAAAAAATTAGCAACAGGTTCTGATGCAATTTTATTAGATGTTAAATGTGGTTCAGGAGCATTTATGAAAACTGAAGAAGATGCTACTGAATTGGCAAAATGAATGATATCTATTGGTAAAAAATTGAAAAAAGATGTTAGAGTAGAAATAACTAATATGGAACAACCTCTAGGAAAAATGATAGGAAATAAAAATGAAATTATTGAGGTTATGGATTTTCTAAGAGGTAAAGGGGATAAAAATTTTACTGAGTTAATTTATTCTTCAGCATCTACTTTATTAATTCAATCAAAAATAGTTAAAATTGAAAGAGAAGCAAAAAAATTAATTGATGAATCAATACAAAGTGGTAAGGCTTTAGCTAAGTTTTTTGAATTTGTAAAAAATCAAGGTGGTGATTATAAAATAATTCAACAAAAAAATTGATGAAATCCCAAATATAAATTAGAAATAAAATCTAAAAAATCAGGTTATTTATATTTAAGAGATTCTATCATCATTGGTTTAGTGGCAATGAAACTTGGAGCAGGAAGAAAAACTAAAGATGATATTATTGATAATGAAGCTGGCATTGAATTAAAGAAAACAACTGGTGAATTTGTAGAAAAAAATCAAACAATAATGATATTGTATTCTTCTAATAAAATTGATGAATCATTGATCAATGATATTAACAAAGTAATTTCATACACTGAAAACCCAATAAAAACTAAAATAATAATTAAAAAACTAAAATAAATTATATATTTCATCAATAAATAAATTAGGCTATATTTTTTTATTTTGATAGTTATTCTTTCAATGGTATATAATAAACTTATTAGTTAGAAAATATAGAAAGGGTGAAATGAATATGTTTAACAAGCAATTATTATCATTTAATTGAAACATTAAATTAGTAAAAAATAATGCTATTAAATTATTTATCTTTCTATTCTTTAGAAAACTAAGTACTAACATTTTTTTAAATTCCACCAAACCGGACCTAATTTTAAGTTAATTAAACTTGTTTAATAATAGTTATTTTAATTTTATAAGACCCCTTTACTAAGAACTATAGAAATCTTGCCCCAATATTATTAGATTTTAGTTCTATTTAAATTTTTAGATAAATAGCTACTAAATACTTCCTACATTTTTAGTACATATTAATTTAAATACATAAACCAAAACTTTAAAATTATAAAACCATATTTTATAAAAATAATTTAGATATACAAAAAGAGAAGTGTGATAATGCGCTTCTCTTTTTTTGTTAATTTTCTATTTATTAAAATTGATTATGAATTTTATTTTTCTTCATGTTTTTGTAGTATTCAGATAAATAGTAATATGTATATGGCAAGAATAATGATCCTGATACTCAATTACCAAATGCAGCAGGAAGCATATTTGTTACTGATAATTTAAATGCATATCCTTTTACATTAATTCATGATGATGAATTCATTAAAGTAGTTAATTCTTCTTTACTTGTAATTAGTGTAAACAAATCATGATTACATGCAAAATTCATACCCATCAATAGATTGTATTGTTCTGATGGATCAATCATGTAAAATAGACCCATTGAGAACAATATACAGTTTGCTACAACATGTTGGAACCCAGAGATGGCAAACATTCAAATTGGGAAGTAAATTAACAAGAATTTAGCAGTTGAATGACTAGCAGCTAGTGAAGCTCACACTGAACCTGCAACTAAGATATTACATAAGAATCCTGATGCAATTACAAAATATCACTCCATTGATATTTTTTTACCAATTAAATAACCTAATACATATTGGTAACTATCAGTGTTAAAGAAATTTGCTGCTCTACATATTGCACCTATCATTATTCCACCAAGTATGTTCCCTAACAATGTATACATTCATTTTATAAATATTCTTTTAAATTTAACATCTGAACCATCAGAATGTTTTTGTTTTGTTATTCATGCTAACATTGTTAAGTTATCAGAAGTAAATAATGATCCACCTAAAAATACAATAAGGACAATTCCTACAGGAAATAATGCAGCAGCTACAAATAATGCAGGACCAGAAATACTTACTGAAAATTCACTTATCAATCTACCTGTTGTCTCATCAAATTGCCAATCTTGTATTGTTCCAGGTCATGTGGCAATAATCATAATAAAAATCATATAAGCTAATCCAACATAGATCGAACCTAACATTCCTAATAAAATCATTTTGAATCAAGATGAATTTAATTTATGAGTTGCATATTCAATTCCATTTCTGAAATTTTCTTTATAACTTTTCATTTTTTTAACCTTTATTTTTTATTTTATATCTTTATGAGTAGAAATTATAATACTAATTGAAAATAAATTGTGATATAAAATTTAAATATGAAAAAAATTAATATTGGATACACTAATAATTCATTTGAAAACGATGGATATTTTTATCAAAAGAAAAATAAAAATGGACTAAATCATAAAACCAATTATTCTGTTTTAAGCAATTTTGATTTTGTTCCAAAATTAATTTCAGACAATGAATTTGATTCTACTTGAGAGTGAATTGATGGAAAAAGTTTAGATAACCCTACTAAAGAGGATTTGATTAAATTGGTTAATATCTTAAAAATTTTACATAATTCTAATGTCCAGTTTTCTAAAAGTAATATTAGAAGAAGAATTATGGTATATCGACAAATATTAAAAGAAAAAAACATAAGAATTGATATTATTGATGATTTTTATCAAAAAATAAATAACATATTAAAAAATATTGATACAAGCAAACCAATTCATGGAGATTTATATAGAACCAACATTATAAAAAGAAATAGTGATGGAAAGTTATTTATTGTTGATTGAGAATATTCGCATATGGGAGATATTCACTATGAATTAGCTTATATCATTGAAGCTTATGAATTTGATAGAGAAACCGAAATTTTTTTTCTTAAAGAATATGGAAATTATGATCCTTATATTTTATTAAAACATAAAATTTTAGTAAATTACATAACAGTTTTATGATTATATTCTCAAAATGAAATGCCATTTTCTCCCAATAAAATATTAGAAAAATTAAGAATCATGTATAAAGAAATAAATGAAAAATAAAATTATTTTTTTATTTTAATGATCTTACAAATTCTATTAAAGTTCTAAACATCGGAGCCTTACCATTTGAATTTTCTTCAGCACTACCTGCTATATCTAAATGGATATAATCTTTATTATTAGCAAAAAGATTTAATCATGCTGCTGCTATATTTGAATCAGCTTTATCTGTACTTGAACATGATAATATATCCGCATGAGTATTTTTGTATAATGATTCTAAATAAATATTATCTAGAGGCATTCTTCATATTAATTCATTTTGTTTTTTAGCAGCTTTTTCTAAAAGTAATCAATTTGAATCTTTAGTTGATCAAGCACCAGTGTATTTTCCTAATGCATATATAACAGTACCTGTAAGAGTAGCTAAATCAATAATTAATGATGAATTTAATTTTTTATCAGCATAGGTTATTGCATCAGCTAAAATCAATCTACCTTCAGCATCAGTGTTATTAATTTCAATGGTCTTTCCACTCATTGATTCAATAATTGTTTCAGGTAGTTGGCCTAATGAATCAACCATATTATCAGTTATAGGAATAACACATGATATATTACTTTTAACTTTTAATTTACTTAATGTATCAACAAGTAACAATGCTATTGCAGCACCAGACATATCAAATTTCATATCTAACATATATTTTCCTGGTGTTTTTAAATTGTATCCACCTGAATCAAATGTAATACCCTTACCTACAAAAGTAACTTTTTGTTTTGAACTTTCTTTTCCTTTATATTCAATAACAATTACATTTGCACTTTCTTTAGAAGCTGAATTAACACCTAAAATAAGATTCATTCCAAGTTTTTTAATTTCATTTTTTTCTAATATTTTTAATGATAATGATTTATTTTGATTACATAATGATTTAGCATAAGATGTAAATTTATTAATAGTTAATAAATTTGGTGGCATATTTTGTAGTGTTCTAATTTCACATATTTGAGTTGCAATTAAAATATCATCAAATCATTTATCATTGAATTCATTTATTAATAAGTATGTTGATTTATATTTATTTTTTTCAGTTTTTAAATTAAATTGTTTTCCATGAATCTCATGTCAAATATATATAAAACTTTTAACAACATCATCAATTTTAATTTTGCTTGTAACAAAAGAATTTGAATAAATTTGATAATTTCTTTCATTATTGGTTATTATCAATTTAAGTATTGATTCTAATTTACTTAGATTGAATTCTTTTTTATTACCACCATACACATATGAAATTTCTTTTTCAACATCATCAAAAATATAATTTTCTTTTTTAAAAAAATTATTTTTATTTTCATCAAATATAAGTTTTATTAAAAATGTTTTATTTTCTCTTTCATCATTAATAAAATTTAAAATGTTAGATAATTCCAAAGTTTCCATCATAATAATTACTCTTTAAAATCCAGTGCAAATTGAATTAATGTTTTTACCATTATTCCAGTTGGATTGTCTCCATCTCCTGCAGTACCAGCAATATCTAAATGTATGTATTTTCTATTTTCAGTAAATTCTTTCAAGAACATTGCAGCTGAAATGGAACCACCTTTTCCAGATAAATCTGTATTTTTATAATCAGCGAAATTAGATGATTTTATGTTTTTTATAAAATCATTGTGGAATGGCATTCTTCATATTAGTTCATTTTGCTTTTTAGATGCCATCAATAATTTTTCATATGATTTGTCATCTGTTGATCAAACACCAGTAAATGTAGTTCCTAATGAAATAATAATTGCCCCAGTTAATGTAGCAACATCAACAATTTGAGTAGGATTAAAGTGTTCTATTGCATAAGTTATTGCATCAGCCAAAATTAATCTACCTTCAGCATCAGTATTATTAACTTCAACAGTTTTACCACTCATTGATGTTCATATAGAATCAGGAGTTTGAGCATTAGCTGAAATTTTATTATCAGTCAATGGCAATACTGCACAAACATTTACATTAGCTTTTAAACTTGAAATACCCTTAATTGCAGCAGCACAAATTGCAGCGCCTGACATATCAAATTTCATTCCTTTTATGTGTTGAGAAGGTTTAAGGTTATATCCACCTGAATCAAATGTAATACCCTTACCAATTAAAGCAATTTTCTCTTTTGATTTAGGGTTTCCATTGTATTCAATAACAACTAAACGAGGCTCATAAGCACTACCTTTATTAACTGATAAAAATAATGACATTTTTTCTTTTTCAATTTCAGATTTATTTAATACTTTCACTTTTATATTTGAATTTTTATTATCTTGAAATAGATTTTTTATTTCCTTTGCTAATCATTCAGAATTGCATATATTAGGTGGAGTAGCTTGAAATCTTCTTGCTACATTTACTAACTTTGCAATTTCTAATGTTTTTTTAATTTCATCATTTAAATTTATTTTACTATCCACAATTAAACTAAGTTCTAGACTTTTTATCTTTTTACTTGTTTTAGCACTATATAGATCATTGCTATTTTCATATTCATCTACATCAATAAAAGTATTAACAACATCTTTAATATCTACATTATTTGCTACAAAAGAATTAGCAACTATTTGAAACTCTCTAGTATTTAATTTAACAATTTTTTTAACAATTTGTATTAAAACATCTTTATCATAATCTTTTTTTGAACCTAAACAAATATATGCTTTATTTACACTTAAGTATTCAGTTAATGACCCTTTGGTGGTTAAAATGTTTTTCATTTTTGATTTATCATCTTCAAAAAAACCAATTAATGTAAATTTATTTTTATTTTCTTTTGTTACTATTTTCATCACACACAACCTTTTTCCTATTTTTTTTATATTTTATTTTAAATTTTATTTTCAGATTTACATATAATAAAATTTTCAAAAATATTAAAACTTATTGTACTATTACCTCAAATGATTGAACTATTTTTATCTATAATGAATGGTATTATTGATGGTTTCATTTCCAATTCATTTATAGCTCCTCCTCAATAAATACCAATTGGAATTATTTCTTTTCAAGATATTGGTTCATTTTCACTATTATGATTTATTGCATAGACAGCAGATCCAGAAGCACCACTTGATAATGGAAAATTAGTAAATCAATTTTTTGTATAATAGTAAGGAGCTTTAAGGTGCATTAGTATTTTATCTTTTATGGATGTTAATTGTTTATAATCAATTTTTCATTCATCATTAATTTTAACACCTATCAATTGCTGTAATTTTGCAGGATTCCCAGCAATATAAACATCTTTGTTATTATCTATATCATTATTAATTCCATTATTCTTAACTTCATTGTATTTTTCGATTATGTTAAGTTTTTGATAATTTGGATTTATGTATCCACCATTTCTTGTGAAGTCAAATGAAATTTTTATTAATGCCATATCTAAATTGTATTCAACATCAGTTTCACTATTATTATTTTTTGATTCAGAAAACAATGCTAAATTATCATTGTTAAAATCAGTTATTATATTAATAGAATTTATTGAATTTCTAACACTATCAGTAATCAAATCAACATATTTAGGATAACTAAAATCGTATTGATACAATCTAAAACTTTGCTTTTCTAGATCTAATAATGTATTTGAATTATTTTTATAATAATTTAACAATTCAACATCATTAATATACAATTCCTCATTGATAACTTCTGAGAGATTATTTGCATAAGCTACAGCTTCATTTACCACATGAAAATTTGTAATTAAGTATCAATCTCACAAATATTCACTATTTTTTAAATAATATCAACTTCATGCTGTACCACTAGATGTCATATTAACAACACTGCTACCATGATTGAAACTATCAGAAATTTGAAATTCTACTTTTAATGAATTTTCAGATGAGAATTCCTTATAACCACCTGGTAGATTATCTCAATTACTTTCGGCATCTAATTTTCTAGTTCTAAAAAAATTGTTTCATATAGAATAACTTCCAATAACAACTCCTGTAATTGCTGAAGCACCTAATATGATATAAAGTAAGAATAAAAGAAATTTTCTAAATATTTTCATTATTTTATTATATTAAACTTTCAACTAAATTTTTTATTAAACATATTACAGTTAGTGGTCCAACACCACCTGGAACTGGACTAATTGCAATCACTTTATTTTTTACATCTTCAAAGTCAACATCACCATACATTTTTTTATTAATTACTGTTATTCCTACATCAACTACTATTGCATCTTTTTTCACATTTTCTTTTTTTATTAAATGAGGAGAACCCGCAGCAACAATTAATATGTCATATTTGTTACTATTACTAATTCCTTTTTCCTTATTTGTTGAATCAACATATTTAGAAAATTTTGATAAAAGTTTTTTAGTAGGCTTTCCGACTAAATCTGATTCACCAATTATTAATATCCTTTTATCTTTTAAATCTATTTCATAATGATTTAATAACAAAAGAATAGCATTTGCTGTTGGTGGTATGAAAATAATTTCATCATTATAAAATTTATCTGCATTTTTTGTAGTGCAACAATCAATATCTTTTTTACAATCAATTGAATCTAAAACCTTTTTTTTATTTAAGTGATTAGGTAATGGTAGTTGAACAATTAAACCATCAAAATTATTATTTAGATTTTTAATTTTGTCAATTAAATCTATTTCTTTTATTGATTCATCAAATTTAATTAAATTAGTTTCTATACCAATTTCTTTAGCTTTTTTAATTTTATTGTTTATGTATCTATTTGATTCAGGTAAATTACCTACTTGAACAATACCTAGTTTAGGTTTAATTTTTAATTTTGATACTTTTTTTATTAATTTCTGTGTCTCTAAATCAGAGACAATTTTTCCATTAAGAAGAGTCATAATTTTATAGTGACTCCAATTTCTTTTTTAATTTTTCATATTGATTTTTATAATTATCAAATTTTTCTTTTTCTTCTTGTACTTTTTCTTTAGATGCTTTTTCCATGAATTTTGGATTAGACAATATAGAAGTGCTTCTTTTTATTTCTATTTCCATTTTTTTTATTAATTCTAGTGTTTTATTTTTTTCTTTATCTTTAATTTCATTAGTCAATTCAACATTTATAGATACATTATTTTTTGTAAATAATGCACCATTATTAATTTTATATTTAGCATTTCCTAATTTGTTAACAAGAGAAATAATTTCATCATCATTTATGTTTACAATTTGATATTTAATTATTTCTTTATTTGAAATGTCATAAATATTTCTTGCCTCTCTTATTAATGAAACAGCATCAATGACAGTATCAACTATATTTTCACTGCCAATTGGTTTAAGATCAAATGCATTATTTAAAAGTTCATCATTAAATAACTCCATATATAGGTGATCACTTATAAAAGGTAAAAATGGATGAATTAAAATTAATAAATTTTTTAATATCATTAGACATATTTTTTTATTTGGTTTCACTTTTGAAAATTCAATGTATCATGATGATAAGTCATTATATAGAAAGTTACTAATTTCTTTACCTATAATTGTAAATTCATAGTTAGTCATCTTTTTATCTACAATTTCTTTTGTTTTTAATAATTGATTAACAATTCAAATATCTATATTTTGAATTTCTAAATTTACATCATTAAGTTGTTTAATGTACCTTGATATATTTCATAATTTATTGCACAATGACCAAGCTTGTTCTAGTTTTTCTTTTGAAAAATTTATATCTTGTCCTGGTGTTGAATTTGTTAATAAATATCACCTCAATGAATCAGAACCATAATTATCAATTACTTCCATTGGGTCAATACCATTACCCAATGATTTAGACATTTTTCTACCTTTTTCATCTCTTATTAGACCATGTATTAATAAGTCTTTGAATGGTATATTTTTCTTTAAGTATAATGAAAAAAAGTACATTCTAGCAACTCAGAAAAAAATTATGTCATAACCAGTAACTAACAATGATATTGGAAAATATCTATCCATATTTTTTTCATTGCTAGGTCAACCAAGGAAAGACAATGGAGCCAATCCTGAAGAAAATCAAGTATCTAAAACATCCTCATCTCTTTTTCAACCATCACCAGGAGAATTGATTTGAACCTTTATTTCATCACCTTTATATCATGCAGGTATCTGATGTCCTCATCATAATTGTCTAGAAATTGTTCAATCATGAACATTTTCCATTCATTTTTTTAATATATCTTCAAATCTCTTTGGGTAGATATTCACTTTATCCTTTGTCTTTAAATTATCTAAAACTAATTTTGAAAATTTATCCATCTTAACAAATCATTGCGGCATCACAAGAATTTCTATTACTTCATCACTTCTTTCAGAAAAAGAAACATTATTTGTTATTTCTTCAACTTTTTCTATAAATCCATTGTTTTTAAGGTGTTTAAATACTTTTTCTCTTGCTTCATTTCGATCTAAACCTTTTACAAACATTGAATTATCATTCATAATTCCATCTTTATCAATACATTCAATAATTTCTAAGTTGTTCTTCAGAATTATGTCTATGTCATTGGTAGCATGGGCACTCACTTTCATGAAACCAGTTCCTAGATTAATATCAATATATTCATCACCAATTATTGGTAATTTTTTATTAGTTAGTGGATTTATTACAAATTTTCCAAGAAGATTTATTTTTAAATCATCATTTGGATTTATTGCAATAGCAACATCTGAAAATAAAGTTTCAATTCTTGTTGTGGCAATTGTAATATAGTTACTTTCATTTTCAAAATAATATTTAACATAATACATTTTTGATTTAGTTGGTTTAGAAACAATTTCTATGTTAGAAAGAGCAGTTTTTAATTTAGGATCTCAATTGATCGCTCTAACACCACGATATATTAAACCCTTATTATATAAATCAATAAATACTTTATTAACAGCTTTGTTTGAATTTTCGTCAAGTGTAAATCTTTCATTATTATAATCTAAACTTAAGCCTAATTTGTTTCATTGATCATGAATGTGATTTGCATATTCATCTTTCCATAATTTAGCTTGTTCAATGAACTTTTCCCTACCAAGTATGTTTTTATCAATATTTTGTTCTAATAACCTTTGTTCAACTTTTGCTTGGGTAGCAATGCCAGCATGATCCATACCAGGAATAAAACAAACATCATATCCTGATAATTTTTTATATCTAATTACTGTGTCCTGAATATAACTATCTCATGCATGTCCAAGATGTAATTTTCCTGTCACATTGGGAGGAGGTAATAATATTGAAAATGGTTTTTTCTTTGGGTCATGTAGAGAAAAGAATTGTTTATCAATTCATTTTTTATTTTTATCTTTCTCAACATCTATATGATTGTATTTTATATCCATTTTTCACCTAATAATCTATAAATTTAATTATATAAAAATTAATTTAAAAAATAAAAGGTAATGAAATACAAAGCAATATTAATCCATATATTATTTGAAAAAAAGAAATAAAATGAATTGAATTTTTATTTTTTTCTTTTTTATTATTTTCATTTTGTTCATTTGTATCAATTTTTAATAACTTCATTTGAGTTAACTCAAAATTAGTCAATTTTTCATTATTTTCTTTTTTAATAGAAAAGAGTTTTTTTAATTTAGTTCATGTGTTAAATTGAGCTATATCAATAATCCATAACAATACACCAAAACATAAATATAAAATAGCAGCAACAGACATTCCATCATATCATTTTTTATTTATTCCAAATTGAAAAATTAATATAAATGGGACAACTAATAATGCAATAAGAAAAATACTAACAATGTTTCTTGTAGAAAAATATTTTCTAAGTATTAAATTTAATTTAGATTTATTGAGTGACATCTACAATTAGAAACTCCTGTGTGTCAAATTCAGAAATAGATTTATTATTATTTTTATTATCTTTTATTTCTTTTTTCTTTTTGTTTGATATTTTATCAAATGCAATTTTATTCTTTAGATTATTCAATTCCTCATCAGATACAGTTTTTGACATTTTATTAGGAACAACTTTTGTTCATCTATAAATTTTGTCTATATTTCCATATAAATAGTGTTCTGGACTAATTTCATAATAATCATATCCAACTACAAAATCTAGGTAATTGTTAAACAGAATAGGTGTTTCCCTAGAATCAGTTGTTTTTAAACCAAAAGCTTCTATAGTTACATCATAAATAGGGTTATTAAAAATAGCTTCAGTTTTACCAAATTCAATTTGTTTAGAGTTATCAATAATTGAAACTTCATCAGCAGCATCTTTTGCACTCAAAATGTTTGATTCAATGAGAATTCATTTTTTATTAGATGACACAACACATTTTTTATACAGATTTAAAAAGTTTTTATAATCATTGTAATTTAAATTAGAAAATAAATTTTCATACATTGTAACATGCCTTCCATCCATTAAACCTATAATTAAAAAAAATGTGTTCCTTAGTAAATTATTTATTTTTCCAGTTCTTTTTAAAAAATCAAAAATTGAAATATTAATATTTTTTGATGATTTAAAAATTAGATATCTAGTTATAGATATTATCTCAGGAGATATTATGTTTTTCGATAATTTAATTTTGGTTTTAGAAAATAGACTTTCTAAAATGTTAGTATCATTTGATACAAATTTATAAATTGTTTCAAATTTAAGTGATTCATTTATAAATACTTTATCATGTAATTTGTCTCTCTTATATATTGAATCAAATTTAACTTTGTCCAAAGCAGAATTTTTTAATGTCAAGAAATTGGTTAGTAAATTATTGTATGTCAATTTATTATTTTTATATTCTTCATATTCCTTGGTTATTGATTTAAAGACGATATTTAAGTCATCATTTAACTGATAGAATATAGATTTATTTTCTCAATCAATTTCATCCAACAAATCTTGATACTCAATTTTTATACTTTCTACATTAGAAATTATTTCATTTTTATGATCTCTTTCATATAGTTTATTTTTAATTTTGATTTGATCTTTATTATCATTTTTTTGGTTATTTATATTTGAGATATACTTATTAGCAATCATACTAAATTCTTTGTTAGTATAATCAATTGTCATTAATTTTAATTTTTTTGTATTCTGGATGTCCTTTTGATTAGAAATAATATCTTTTTCAAAAATCATTAATGTCTCATTGTATATTTTTTTCATTTCATTTAAAAAACTCATGATTTCTTTGTTTTTTAAATTTAGAAGTTTTAAACTATCCTTTTTAACAATCTTAATTAACTCATTTAATATTATTTTTTTAACAAAGAAATTCAAGAATTCTCTAGAATTTCTTTTATTTTTATTTATTTTTTTCAATGAATTTGAGTAAAAATCCTTTTTAAATTTTAATTCAATTAGCATTGAATTAACTACATTTTTATTGAATGAAATATCTCTATCTTTAATTTCACTTTTAATATTTACATCATTTATAAAGTGTGATGTTTGTTTTTTAATTTTAGTTAGTGATTTGTCATATATTTCAAATACTTCTGTTTTATCAATTAAATCTTTGGCTCTTTCATTAAATTCATTTTCTTTATCTTCATCAATTTTTTTATCAAATTTTTTGTTGTATAAATCAACAATCATAATGTTTCTATCAATAACTAAGTTTATTCTACTTTTTAAATATTTGATATGTGAATAAATAAAATATTCATACATTTCTAATAATTCTTGATTGTTTTTTTCATTTAATCTTAATTCTTCATTTAATGATTCAAGTTGTTGGATTGCTTTTTTTATTAAAATGTTAATAGTTCTATAATAAGATAATTCTACTTTTTTATATCTAAATAATTTTAATAATTTAATGTTTTTTTCATATTTATTGTTAATATTTATTGACTCAATAATGCTATCTAATTTATACTTTATTATTTCTTTTTCAATAACCTCAATAACACGAATTTTTGGATCAACATTATCAAATAAGTTAATGTTATGAAAGGAAATATCATTATTGATATTTGATGTTAAAGAATTATGTATTTTATCATTAATTTTTATGATTCCATTGTATTCAATAGTTTCACCTGAAAATAAAGAAACAAATGCATTTTTTTCTATTTCATTTTTGAAATAAAATGCATATGTTTTATTTTCATCTAACTTAACATTTAAATTAGAAATTAAAAATGGTCCTTCATTTTTATCTTCACTAATTGTAATATCAATCATTTCAAACACATTTTTTTGTTTATTCATAACCATTTTAATTATAAAAAATAATTTTAATATTATGTATTTCTTTTTTAACTAACTAGTGTAAAAGAGTAAACTATGATTCAAAGTTATTTAGTTTATCAATTATTTTTTCTTTTTTATTATTTCAATTTAAATAACTAACTCTATCAATTGGGTATCTTTTAATTATGAAAAAGTTTTCAACATCTTTGTCTAATGTATATTCTTCATATGTTTTTCAATATTCATAAACATCAATATATAAACCATGAATAAATTGCTTGTTATCTTTATTCAAGATAGCAATAGGCATTTTGATAGTTCCAATTGAATGATTTATGACAAATTCAAATTTATCCTCAAAAGAAATAACATTATCTAGTAAATCTTTTTTAATTTTATTAATAAATTCCATAGATAAATTATTTAGATTCAATTCTACATTTGTATGATTGATTTGTCTTAAATTATTATCATTATGTTCTTCAAAATCAAAATTAGTTTCATCATTATTTCTGTTTTTATAATACTTATAATTCTTTTTATTTTCTTCTGATAAGTCTAAAAATTTTAATCATTCTTTAAAAACACTAATGTCCTCAGAATTAGAATTATTTTGAACATCATCAGCATATATTGACTTGACAACTATCATCTTATCTCTAGCTCTAGATATAGCAACATTTAAAGCATTTTTACCACCAGGTTTAGCAACATATGTTGAATGAAGTTTTGTATCTTTATCATAAGCTACTGAGGCAATTAATAAATCAGCTTCATCTCCTTGAATATTTTCTATATTTCTTATTAATAGTTTTTGTTCTTCAATTGCTTTTTCTAATTCTGGATATGATTCCATAATTTTTGTTTCAATTGCCATTTGCTGTGATGTATTAAAAGAAAGTAAAATTATTTTTTTAAAGTGTTGCATATTTGCAACTGTTTGTCTAATAACTTCTTCAACTTCTTTAATGTTTTGTGAATTCTCTCAAACTCCATCAACATTTATAACTTCAATTGGATCAAATGAATTTTTACTTTTTCATGTATCAACTACATCCAATTCACCCTTATAAAATACTTGAGAGCTAAAAGTCATTAATGAAGCAAAAGATGAACGATAATTTTTATCCAACAATAGAGAATATGTTCCTTTAGCTACAGCATAATCTAACAATGATTCAATTCCACCAAATGGGTTATCTTCATTATCTGTTTTAGAAGCAAATCATTTTGATGGTTGCATTTGTTGATCATCACCAGCTAAAATTTTTGTTTTGGCTAAATATAGTATTGGAATACCCTTCTCTAAAAATATTTGTGATGATTCATCCAAAAGAGCATAATCAAATTCTCTTCTTTTTCACCCCTGTAAATCAGTTTCAGGTGTAGTTATTATTATTGGATAAATTGTTTTAATAATATCAATGTGCTTTTTTATAAAAATAATTGGGTCCAATGAAGCAGCCCTTGTATCCAAAGCAAATTCATTGTATTTTGTTTTCATTTCAGTGTTAAATGATTTAATTTTGTTAGCAATTTTTTTGGAAATTAAAATTTTAAGATTCTTATCATCATTAACATAAGATTTTATTTTTATATTACTTTTATTTTTAATTTCACTAAGCTTTTCTCATATATCTACATTAATTTTATCTTTGTTGTGCAAGAAGTAATCAATATCTATATCTTTATCAATTAAATTATTCAAAATTATATTTGCTTGATTTTTAATATTTTTATTTATAGGAAAAAGTATGAATGGTTTTTTAATATTATTTTCCTTCATAATAAATTTTGAAATTTTCCCAGTTTTATGTTTTACATTTCTAAGTTTATTTAAATTGAATTTTAATTTAGGATCTAATTTCATTAAATTATCAATGACTTCTTTGTTATATCCATTGTCTTTATCAAATTCTGAAAATGTCAAAAGATTTTCATTAATCATTTTATTTTTCATAACATGATTTATTAATCTCATTAATTCTTTTTCTTTGTTAGAAATAATTTGTATCATTTTCTCATCAGTATTTTCATTTAGATTTTCTAAAAATTCAATATATTTTTTAATTGGTTCATAAAATGCTTTTTTGTTCATCTCACGATCATTAAGAATAAATAAACAAAATATTTCTAATGCCTTCATTCTTTCTTTTAATACTTCTAAAGCTGCTTTTTTTTGAGACACAACTAAAGCTGTTTTATCAAACATCAAAACATTAGTAAGTATATTTGTAATTGTTTGTGATTTTCCAGTCCCTGGTGGACCTCATATTATAGTATTTTGATTTAGTGCTGAAACAACAGCTTTATCTTGTGAAAAGTTTGAATGAACAATTTTATAAAAACCAAAATTCTTTTTAAAGATTGATTCATTAACAGTATTTTTATAGATGTTTTTATCAAATTCAACTTCAAGCACACTATCTAATTGGTTTTCATTCAATATCTTTAGCATTATTTTTCTTAAATGTCCACCAGTAGGCTCAAAAAAACCCAATGAAATTCCAGGTCAAATTGATATTGTATTATTAGTTATTTCATTTTCTTTAAAGTTAGGAACAAAGCCCTTCAGTGTTTCAGGGATTTTAAAATTTTGTGATCAAGACTGTTGAATAATTTCAAATAACTGCCCAATAGATTTTTTTGAATAGTCAGTATCAACATTTAGTAAAAAATTATTTGATTCTAAAAAATACACTAATTTTTCATTTATCTTTATATCACCAATTGAAACAATTGAAACCATTGAATTTCTAATTTTTATATTAACCTCTTTAAAAAACATAGGTGCTTGAATCACTTTGTTATCAATTCGAAGTGTGATATAAATAAACCCTAAATGAATTGGTCATAAATTATTTTGCTCATTTAATGATTTTGCTTTATTTAATATCATTTTTCATTTGAATGAAAATTTTTGTTTATTAACTTCCATTGAATTTATTAATTCACTTTTTATTTTTTCTAAATCATTAGATTTTTTATTTATCTTAATATGTAATTCTTCTGGTATGTCTTCATTAAATTTTTTGTATAAATCTACCAATTCATCAATGGTAGTACTCTTTAATATTTGTTCAATAAAGTATTCATTATTTATTGGTGTTAATGGTAATAAGAAAGTTTCACTATTCAAAATTTTATCAAATAGAGAATTTCCAAATTTTTTCTGAACATCAAAAATAGTTTTATCATTTACATTTGAAAATATACAACTATCATTTCTTGTTATATTTAATAAGTCATTAAGAATTTTTTTATATTTAATATTTACATTTTCTTTTTCATTCATATTTATAAAATTATAAAAAATAAAAAAATAATAATTTTATTTTTTGCAACACTATATAAAATATATTAAAATGCATTTTTTATTATCTTAATTTGATTAATTCCATTTTTTCAAAATATATTTAAATGTAGATACTTATCATATTTTATTTACTTGTCAGCATAAAAATGTATGTTTAATGTGGTATAATTTCTTTACCCAAAATTGTTTTACATTTTATTAGAAAAATAATTACTATAAGTTTTACAAAAATCAATTTAATTAAATAATTAGAAAGGTGCCAATTTTCAAATATGTTAAAACGTAAAAGTTATTTTTATTGTGCTTGTTTAGGTTTTGTTATTTTTCCTTCTGTGATATCAACATCATGTTCAAATGATGAATCATCTTCTGAAAATGATTCAATAAAAAATGAAGAAATATCTTCTCCAGGAAATGATGTAATTGATGATATTTTAGTCACAGATGATGATATTAAATTAAAAATAAAATGAAAACAAGGTTTTAAAAATGAAAAAAATATTTTTTTAATAGTCCTGATTTTTTCACATTTAAATTGGGTGAAATTATTCTAGAGCAGGATGAATTTCAAATTCAATATGTTGGACATGATAATAATATTCCTTGTTTTACATTATTTGACAAAACTATTAAAAAATACTATTTAAGTGAAGTAAATTGTTCTTATGAAAAATTAATAAAAATATGATCTAAATCAAGATTAAAAGAACATATTTACACTAATTTGATACAAAGTTATAAAAGTGAAATGATAATAAATCACAACATAAGTGAAGCTGATTTTTTTGTACCAGTTGATACTAGCGATAATTCTTTAATTTTTGAAAAAAATGATTTAATTTGATTTGAAAGTTCTTGAAATGTTTGAAACAAGCAATCAGGAAATTCTATATTTAATATAAACATCAATTCAAATAAAATAAGGGAGATTTTATTTGGTCCATTAGAGCAAAATTATGATAATTTGATAATTAAAAATGTAAATGCAACTGATTTATATATATTGCCTAAAATCATTGTAATGGATACACCAATAAAATATTTTGATTTCAATATAAATGATATTAAGGATGTAGATAATAATAAAAATTATGAATTATCCTTAGATGAAAAATCAAAAATTAACATAGATGTACCAGGCATTAATGATAATAAATATTTAAACTGAGTTGGCATGGTTTACAATAAAGTTCTTTCAGGTATTGTTGTGGACAACAATTATATAGGTGGCATATCTTCAACTCTAAAAAATATAATAAATTCCAACATTAATGATTATGGAGATGTATTGTCCAAAATAAATGCTTCAAATCGACCATTAGTAGAAAAATATGTTGATGATATTATGAAGAAAGGTAAGAAGATATCAATAAATATTAGCAAGAAATATGTGGAAAATGATGAATTAATCAAATTAAATATAAATTCATCTATATATTCTGGAGCTAATTCTTCAAGTTTAATTGCAGATGGTTCTCATGTTGGTATCTATGATATATCTTGCATACAAAAAATGAATATTAATTTTATAGAATACAAAAAATTTTAGTTAATAAAATTTTAAATAATAGAAAAGAGTTTTAATACAAAAATAACAAATCCAGATATAAATGAAAAGGAACCTAATAATCAAGAAACTCTTAATAATCTATTTAATCATCAATAATCTCTTCTAGATATAACTCGATACATTCCTCTAATAATTCAAATAAAAATTGGCAAAAAAATAGAAAAAGCCATTAAAGTTAAAGCTATAATTACCATATAATCATTTCAAACTACATTACTAAAAATTGAATTATCAACATTTCTTATTTCAAATCTAGGTAATAAATAAAGCATATCAATATGAATTATATTACATGTTAACACAACAATAAAAATTAAAATATTTATTATTCTGACAATATAAAATTCAAATTTATCATGATATTTTAAATGTATTTTTTATTTTTTTAGTTTATATATATTTAATTATTATTAAATAAATGCAAAAAATAATGTAAAATTAAAAATTGCAATACATTGAGACAGTAACTGCTTAAGCTTAATTTGTTACCAAGTGTATTTATCTTTGTATTGTGTATAAAAAATATATCAAGGAGGTCAAAGTGAGTTTCTTGAAAGAACAAAAAATTCTACAAGCTAAAGAAATTAGTGAAAAAATTTCAAAATCACAAGCTGTTGTTGTTGCTACTTATCAAGGATTAACAGTTAAAGAAATTCAGACTCTAAGAAAATTAGCTAAAGAAAAAGATGTTGAAATCAAAGTTTACAAGAATCGTCTTGTAAAAAAAGCAATTGAAAACACAGAATTTAGTTCTTTGTCAAGTACTTTAGTGGGTGCTAACATGTTTGCATTTTCATATAGTGACTACATTTCTGCTGCTAAAGTTCTACATGAATTTGGTAAAAAACACAAACAAGTAGAATTAGTGTCAGGTATTATTGAGCAAAAAGTTGCTGATAAACAAATGGTTACTGATGTTGCTACACTTCCAACATATGAAGAAGCACTTACAATACTTGCTACTTCATTGCAAGCACCAATCAGACAAATTGGAGTTGGTCTTAAAATGTTAGTTGATGAAAACAAAATTAAAGCTGAATAATAATATTTTTATAAACAAAGTATTTACAAACAAAAATAAGAAGAGGGGAAAATAAGTTATGACTAAATTAACAAAAGAATCTTTTATTGAATCATTAAAAGAAATGAATATTAAAGAGGTAATGGAATTAGTTGAAGCTCTTAAAGAAGAATTTGGAATTGATCCTTCAGCTGTTGCAGTTGCTGCTGCTGCTCCTGCTGAAGCTGCTGCTGAGAAAACAGAATTCAAAGTTATTTTAAAAGGTGATGGAGGAAACAAAGTTGCTGTTATTAAAGTAGTTAAAGATGCTACTGGTTTAGGATTAATGGATGCTAAAAAATTAGTTGAATCAGCACCAGCTACAATTAAGGAAAACATTAAAAAAGAAGAAGCTGAAGAACTTAAAAAATTACTTGAAGGTGCTGGAGCACAAGTTTCTGTTGAGTAATTTATACTTAATTTAAATTTCAATAAAAATAAAAAATTGTTCCTATTTGGGACAATTTTTTATTAATTGAATAAGTGAAACCTTTCTCCCTTCTTTAATTTTTACAATCAATTATTATAGAGTAAAACAAGTATTATTTTTTTATATTTGGTGATTTAATTAGAATATAAAATAAAATAAATTTTGTTTTATAAATTCATTATTAATTTAAAATTTTGTTATGAAATTGATTGTTAGTAAAAAGAGTAAAAGAGAGTTATCTTATTATGTTAAAAATATATCTAGAGATTTACTAATAGTATTTTCATATACAATTGGATTTTGTTTATATGCTTTAATTTATTTAGTTTGAACTATTGATTTTTCTAGTATAAATTTAGCTTGAATAAGTATTCCAATATTGGGTTTTTGTTTGGGAATTGCACATATATTTTTTATATATAAAGGTTCTTTATTTTGTAAGGCATTAACAATGTTTGCAATTATGTTTTATACATTTGTATTACCTGTTATTATAGCTGTGGTGAATTAATATGAAACAGATAGATTTATCAAAAGAAAAAATTCGTTATGTAGCTTTAGGAGATTCTATATCAGAAGGTTACAATGGTAAATATAATTTTGGTTATGCTGGTAACATGGATATAGATAAAAATATTAGTGGTACCTCTTGACCAGCATTTTTAGCTAGAAACATTCAAAAAATAGATAAAAACATTTTAGAATCATATGATAATTTTGCAATGTCAGGAACTAGACCTGAGGATTGAAATTATTTTTTAGGTGTTGATGGTGAAAAATATTCTTATAAAAATTCAGTTGATAAAATAAATTATTCATTGTGATTAAATGAATTAAAGCATAATCCTGAAAGAAGAAGACTTAAAAAACAATTTAAGAATTTTGGAAAAACCAATAAAAGTGATTTTGATTTTTTAATTAGAAAAATTAAAGAAGCTAATTTAATAACTATAAATATTGGCGCAAATTACATTATTCCTAAAATACCTATAGATAAAATAGTAGATACTATAATCAATTATCAAAATTCAACTGATCAACTAAAAATAGTTGTTCAAGACACTGTAAATGGACTCAAGCATGATGTCAATAAAATGATTGAAAGAATTAAAGAAATTAATAATAATGCATCTATATATTTAATTGGTTACAACAAAATGTATGGAACTTTTTGGGAGATAACTGATTTGTTTTTTAAAAAAATTGGTATTAATGAAAAAATTGTTGAATATTGTTATGAACAATTAAATGAATCAATTAAAGATTGTGCTAAGAAAAATGATATTTATTATATATCAACAAATAATAATAAATTTTGAAGTGAAAATAGTTACATGATGTGCAATGTTTTTTATGAGGCTCACCCTACAATTTTTGGTTATAAAAAAATTGCTCAAGATGTTTTAGCAAAAATATCATTATCAAATTCATTTTTCAATGATAGTAAAAAAGTTCATAAAATACCTACATTTAATGATAAATACATTAAACAAGATTTATTTTGCTTTAAAAATTCCCTAGATTTTTCATCAAAAGGAATAAGCGATGAAGAAATTATTAATAAGATATATGGATCAAATAATGAAAATTTATTTAAAAAAACTAAAATAGAAAATAGCTCAAAGTTTTTGGAAACTTCATTATTTTTTGAACAAACTCTAGATCCAAAAAATGATCCTGAAAAATATTTTAGTTCTTCAATAAAAAGATCAATTTTGATTATTTTAAATTCATTAGATGATAATTTTGATAAAAAAGCTATTAATGATTTTAATGAATTATTTAGAGTTGAATATCTTAATGAATTCATTATTAAATTAAATTTAATTTCAGTAATTGCCAACAAAATTCAAAATAAAGTTGATAAACATTTTTTAGAAACCAATAAAAACATAACAGTTGATGAATTTTTTAATATTTTCTTTGAAGAAATTTTAAATTTTGATTTTATTACCTGAGTATTGGTTGAATTTGCAATTTTTTGAACATCTGATGAAGAAAATAATACAAAATTAAATAAATTAAATAAAAACAAAAAAACATTTATGTCTATATTTAATAATTTACTATCAAAAAATAAAGTAAGGATAGTTGCTAGAAGTATTGGTGAAAAATTGATTAATTATTTACTTCTAAATAGAATAGGAGCAAGTATTGATGGAGAATATTTATCAAGTTTTATTGATTATATTACTTCAAAAATTAATTTTGTAGAATTTGGACAAATAATATTTAATTTTTATTTTTCTTCAATTAATGAAATTAAATATATAAAAAATACTTCTGAATTGCTTGAACTATTTCTTTATGATGAAAAAATAAATAATTTTTTACATAAAAGTTTGAAAATAGCAATTTCTAGTATAAAAATTAATTCAAAATCAACATTAAATTTAATGAAGATATTAAATATTCCAAATAAAAATGATAATTTTAAAAAAATGAAATTATTCTTTAATAACATAATTTCAGCTATTGTTAGTGAAACAAACTTATTTGCAGATGTTATTGCAAAGGCAATTATTGATTTTACCAAAATGAGAAAAGAAAAAATAACACTTCAAGACATAATTGAATTTTTGCTAGATTTTGATAAAAAAACATTTTGATCAAAATTCAATAATATTAAAGTAGATAAATTAGATCAGCAAACATTTAATATTATTGTTGAAGGTTTTGATTTAATTTTTAGCAATATTAAGTATGAAGATCCACTATATAAAAGTATATTAAATCTAACAAATCCTCAAGGTTTAGTAAATAATGGTGATGACAAGATTAAGGTTATTAAGTTATTAAAATTTTTTGATAAGTTATCTAAATTAAAAAAACCAATGAGTGATTTTTGTGTGATGTTAATTTCTAATTATTATGTTTCAAATAACAAATCCAAAAAAAATAATGTGTATTATAAGGTTTTCTTTAGGATATTATTAATTTCAATTTTAATTACTAGGCAATTGTTTCAAAAAAATATAAAGAAAAATTATTTTATGGATGGAAAAATGTCTATAGTAAGAATATTGTTTCAAATAGCTGGTTACAAACATGGAAAAAATAGTGCTATTGATGATTTAATGTTAGATATGTTCAAAGAAAAAGGTAATTATGATTTAATTATAGAAAATAACAAATTTGACACTAATCAAATTTTAAGAATTATTTATTTTTTAGACAAAAAACAAGTTAAAGACAATGTGCCAATTGATAAACCTAAAATAATTTTTGAAGCATTAAAAAAAGGATATATTGATTAGTATTTTAGAAAGAGAGTTTTATGCAATTTGTTATGGAAACATCATTATGAATGAATATTGTTGGAGAATTTTTAGGTACATTTCTTTTAGTGTTTTTAGGAAATGGGTCATGTTTTTCTGTTAATCATAGGAAAATGTTTGCCAACCAACCAGGAAAATGAATTATTGTTGTATTTGGTTGAGCTGCTGCTGCTTTTATAGCATTATTTGTGTCATTATCATTGGGAGCACCTGGAAATTTAAATCCAGCTGTATCAATTTATTTTTCATTTAAGGACCCAATATTTCTAATATATATAGTTCCTCAATTAATGGGGGCTATTATTGCTCAAACATTTTTATATATTATGAATTATTATTTTATAAAGGTTGAATTAAATAGCATTGATGGTAACAATGAAGCAACAAGAGCATCATCATGTACTAATCCAGTATATAACAATAATGAAGCTTTATTAGGAAATTTATTATATGAGTTTATGGGTACATCTGTTTTGATGTTGGTTGTGTTTATTTTTAATAATTTTGTTATTTTAAATCAAGGAAATGTTATTGACATTACCATTGTATCAATTTCTATAATTTCAATTGGTATTAGTGTTGGATCTGCAACTGGTTTTGCAATCAATCCAGCTCGTGATTTAGGACCTAGAATTGTCTATCAAATATTGTTATTTACTAAGTATGGTAAAGGTTTAGTAAATGCTAATTGACAATATTCATGAGTACCAGTTGTAGGATCAATATTAGCTGGAGTATTATTTGGATTAATATCTTTAGCACTTTAACAAGTGCGTTTTATTTTAAAAATAAAATGTTTGTTATAATTATGACTATTATGTCAAAAAAGATTATAAAAACTATTATTGAAATACCAAAAGATTCAAACATTAAATATGAATTTGATCGTGAAACAAGAAAAATGAAAGTAGATAGAATTTTAAGAGATGGTTTTGTATATCCAGCTAATTATGGATTTATTGAAAATGCACTTGATTGAGATGGTGATGAATTAGATGTCTTAGTTTATTCACAAGAGAAATTTGTTCCTGGTGTTGAATTAGAAGCTAGAATAATTGGAGCTATGAGAATGATTGATGATGGTGAAACAGATACAAAATTAATTGCAGTTCATAATGATGATTATCGTTTAGATTCTATTCAAAAGTTAGATGATTTACCCCAAGAATGATTAGAACAAGTAAAGACTTTTTTTTCAACATATAAAAATTGAAAAAGAGAAGGAATCACAAAAGTTCCTGGATTTGAAAATATTGATTGAGCTTGAAATGAATATGAGGAATGTTTCAAATTAATGAAAGATTATGGACATTTACCAAAAGATGAATTTGTAGAAAAAATGAAGAAAAAACATCCTGAAAAATATGAAATATAATTGTTAAATTATAAATTTATAAAAATAAGGTATATTAAATGAAAAAAATAGTAGGAAACGGTTTTAGAAAAAGAATAATAGGTTTTACTATACTTAGTTCATTTTTGTTACCTATAGCAATGGTTTCATGTTCTCAAAATAGTAATAGCAATCTTACAGAACAAGATATTGAGAATCAATTCATTCAATTTAACAATTCATTAGTAAATGAAAAAATTAAAGACAATTTATATTTTGAAAATTTTAATTTTATCAATGATGTTGCTACATTAAATAGTAATGAAATAGGAAATATAATTTCTTTAAGAAAATTGTCTGATGCATATGATTATGTATTTATTGTTTCTAAAATTAGTGATTCTTCTATTTTGATAGAAATGAAAGTAAAAATAAAGAATTCAAATAGAGATTTCATTTCAAATTCTAAATATAACAAAATTATTTCTAATGTCAAATCATTGAATGAGGGTGAAAGAACAGGATTAGATAATATTTACCAATCATGAGTTAATGGAGCAAATTCCATATCAATAAAAAATACATCTACAAATAACACTCTTAATCAAGATAAATATTCAACAATATTACCTAGCTATTTAAAAATGAGTAATATTGAAATTGATTATTCTAAAGTTATTAATAATACCAATTTAAATTTAGATAGCAAAAATGTTAATGTTGATTTTGAGTTTGATGATATTAAGGGAGAAATTAGATTAATTTTAAATATTATTAATGATAAAACATTATTACCTTTTTATTCTAATAATTATTTAGATAATCATATTATGGTGATTAAAAATTTTATAAATTTATCTAAACGCAATACACAAATTACAGAAATATTTAGTGCTTTATCTAAAACTTTTAATGTTAATTCAATAGTAGGTCAAGATAAGCAAATCCCAGTTTTAGCTTCAGGTGTGAACAACATTAGCAAGATAAAAGATTTATTTTCAAAATTGAGTTCTGTTTCCAATCAAGAAAACACCAATTTAAATAATATCAATACTGTTATTGATGCTAGTGTTAATAATACATATTGATTTAGTTTATCACCTACATCAACAGCTAATGATATTAATGGTAACTTGGTTATTACATGAACATTAATAGATAATTTTTCAGGATACATTATCTCACCACAAAATATTAATAAAATAACTACAGTCAATGAAATGTTAAGACTTAAAAAAACTATAAAAAATGAAAATGATGGCGAGGAAACTGATGATTTAACTTCTGTTGATAATGGTTATAAAGCATATAATGAATTAAAAAAATTAGAGTTAACAAGTAAGTATAGTTCAAAAGCTTCAGAAGTTAAAAATACTGATATCACTAATGATTGATTGTTATCAAATACTAATATTCAAACACTATTTAATGGTATTAAAAAGAGCAGTGATGGTAATTACCTAGAATTTTCATTAACTAAAGACAATAAAACTAATGATTTTAGATTCAAAATAGATAATTCTCAAATTACAAATTTAAATGCAAATAATATTGATGGTACAATAAATATCCCTTTTATGATGCAAATAAAAGTAGAAGATAATTTTGTTATGAATAAAGGTGAAGAAGCTAAACAATCTAGTGAATATATTGATTTCTTACCGCCAAATGGTAAAAGTGGTAGTGGAACAAGTGAATCATATAACTCAGCAGTTAGAAGTAGTTCTATCATTGTTGGTGGTTATTTAACAAATGATATAGAAGCCGCTTCATTAGTTTATGATAATTTATCTAATTCTACTAATAAATCAATTGAAATTATTATTAACAATGAAAATTACTTTGAGGACATTCTAAAACAATGTTTGTATGATGAAAGTCAATTGACTGTATTATTTGAAGAAGAAATAAAAAATATAATTAAAGATTCTATTAGTAATAATACTCAAACAAGTAATCATACAGAAAATGTAACTCAATTATTAGAAAAGTATAGTTTATCTTTTGATCTAAAACAAAATGTTCCTATTCAATATGATGAAACAAATAAAATAATTTCATCTAAAGAGGTAACTGTTAAACTAATAAGCAAAGGTGAAAATGTTGAGCAAATTACTATTCCTTATTATAATTCTGGAAAAGAAACCACATTCCCTACTGTAAAAATTATTGTGAAATATACTGCTTAAAATTATAAAAATTATTCATCTAGTTCATCAATTCTTTTTTGATGTCTTCCACCTTCATATTTAGTTTTAAAAAATTCATCAATCATTTTTTCAGCATCATTACTTGATATTTGTCTTCCACCAAATAATAAAATATTTGCATTGTTGTGTTCTTTAGCTAATCTAGAATCCTCAATAGATGTTACTCTAGCTCCTCTTATTCCTTTAAATCTATTCACACTATAAGATATACCTAAACCAGTACCACAAACACCTATACCATATGACCCTTTGTCATTAAGAACACTTTTGGCAAGTTTTTTACCATATTCAGAATATGAAACAGAATCTTTATTATTATTGGTACCAAGATCAATAACTTGGTAATTATTTTTTTCAAGATATTTTTTTATTGAATCTTTTAGATCATATCCAGCATGATCACTACTTAAATAAATTTTTTCACTCATAATTATTTCAACTTAAATTTTATAAAATTATTTTGCATTTTTTTAATTTAGTTTTGTTTAATGCTAATTATTTAATTAAGTAATATACTATTATTATTAATAGATAATAAAGAAGAGAGTTTAATGAAATTACATGAAGAAGATATATTTATAACAACAACTGATACTGTTTTAGGAATTGGTGGAAAAATAAATAATGTTGTTAAAGAGAAAATATATGAGATGAAAAAAAGAGATAGAAAAAAACCATTAGTTATTGTTGTATCTTCAGTTGAACAATTAAATAAATTAGAAAAACTAAATTATAATCATCTTAGTTTTATAAAAAAATATTGACCAGGTAATGTTACTCTAATTATAAATGGTAATGCATATCGAATGCCTAATAATATTCAATTATTAAATTTAATTGAAAGTGATGGTCCTTTTTATTTGACATCTTGTAATATATCAAATAAAAGCAATATTGATAATCTAGAAGATGCAAAAAAAGTATTTCCTAATTTAAAATATTTTGATTTTGGTGAAGGTTCGGGGCTACCATCCATAATAATAAATACTGATAATGGTGAAATAATAAGAAAATAAAATATTTTTTAATTATTCAACATAATTATAATTTTCCCAATTTTTTTAGTACATTCAAATCATCAATGTTGTTTATTAAATATGTTCCTACAACATTGAATGATGAACCTAAACTAAAAATCTTTTTACTATTCTCATCATTTATACCACCATCAACTTGAATTATTGTTGGTAATTTTTCTTCATCAATAAATTCTTTAATTTCAACTATTTTTTTATAAATTTTTTCAATAAATTTTTGTCCACCAAATCCAGGATTTACTGACATAATTAAAACTAAATCAAATAAATATAGTATGTGTCTTATTTTTGAAAAATCAGTTTCAGGATTAATTGCTAATCCAACTCAATTAGTATGAGAAAATTGATCAACAAATTTAACAAGTTCACTCTCACTTTTAAATGATTCAAAATGAACAGTTAAACATGTCACATGATCACTTAATTGTGTTGCATATTCAAATGGATTTTCTACCATTAAATGAACATCACTAAGATGCTTTTTACAATTATTTTTGATAGATATTATTTCTTCTATTGATATCCCAGTGTTGGACACAAATTTTTCATCCATAACATCATAGTGAAATCACTTTATTCCTAAATTAATTAATTTATTAACAATTTTTGGTCTATCTTGTTTACTTACATTCAATATTGAAGGTGTTATTTGTCTATCTAGCATTATTCATTTATCTCCAATAACATTTTAATGTAATTATCATATCTAGATTTTAATAATTTTTTTTCATTATATTTTCTTTTTACTTCACAATCAACTTCCTTATAGTGAATACATGAAGTGAATTTGCATAATTTTGATCATTCTTTAAAATCAAAATATGATTTAGACAATTCTTGTTTTGTTAGTTTTATATCCAATGAACTAAAACCAGGAGTATCTATTAGTTCTAAATTTTTATTAGAAAATATTTCAACTGTTCTTGTTGTGTGCTTTCCTCTACCTAGAGATTTTGATATTTCATTTGTTTTTTCATTTATTTTTAATAAGTTATTTAATAATGTTGTTTTTCCTGCACCTGATTGACCAGTTAAAACTGTTAATTTATTTTTTAATTTTTCTTTAATTTTTTCCCAATTTCCTAATTCTTTATTATTTGATATTAAGCAATCAAAATTTTGAGATGAATAATCATAATATGGTTGATTATTACCAATATCAGATTTAGTAAAAATAATTAATGTTTTAATATTTTGAAATTCAATTATTGCTAATAATTTGTCTAATAGCAATGATGAAAATTTAGGTTCATCTAATGCCGTTACTATTGCTACCTGATCAATATTTGCAACTTTTGGTCTAATTAGTGAATTTTTTCTAGGCATTATTTTTGTTAATAACATATCATCTTTAAATTCAACATAATCACCAACAATAGGTATTAAATCATTATCCCTTAGTGAACCACTTGCTCTTAATCGGTAAATTTTTTCACTTGATTTTACATCAAAAAAACCAGCTATTATTTTTATTACCTGTCCATTTTTAATCATAATTACAATATATTACATTTTTAATTTAATTAAATAAAAATTATTATACTTTGTATAATTTTATTCAATATGAACAATAATAAGGAAAAGAAATTTGTTGTAATAGGTGCTGGTATAACTGGTGCTGTTATAGCAAGGAAATTAGCTGAAGCTGGATATAATGTTTCTATTTATGAAAAAAGAGACCATATTGCTGGAAATATGTATGATTATAAAAAAGATGGTGTATTAATTCATAAATATGGACCTCATATATTTCATACATCAAAAGAAAACGTAAATGAATTTATGAATCAATTTTGAGAATTAAATGATTTTAAAAACATAGTTGAAGCAAATGTTCTTGGTAATTTAATTCCAATTCCATTTAATTTTCAGTCAATTGACATGTGTTTTCCTGAAGAAGCTGAAGAAATAAAAAGAAAATTAAAACAATTATATCCTGATCATGATAGTATCCCAATTCTTGAATTAAAAAAATCTAATGATCTCTTAATTCAAAAAGTTGCTCAATTTGTTTATGAAAATATTTTCTTAAATTACACAACTAAGATGTGAGAATTAAGACCTGATCAAATTGATGAATCAGTCACTGCAAGACTTCCAATTATTCTTTCTTATCGTAATACTTATTTTAATGATAAATATGAAGGTTTACCAAAAGAAGGTTATACAAAGGCTTTTGAAAAAATGTTTGATCATAAGAATATTAGTGTTCAACTGAATTTTGATGCAATTGATAAACTAACTTTTTTAGAAGATGAAGTTAAGTTTGATGGTAAAGATGTATATGTTATTTACACAGGTCCATTAGATAAGTTGTTTAAAAATAAATTTGGTAATTTGGAATATCGTTCTTTACATTTTGTATTTGAAACAATTAATAGTGATAATTTTCAAAAAACTGCTGTTGTAAATTATCCAGCAGATCCAAAAATGACAAGAATTACTGAGTATAAAAATATGACATTACAAGATACTAATAATGTAACTGTAATTTCAAAAGAATACCCAGGAACATATGATGAAAATGATAAAAAATGAAATGAACCATACTATCCTTTAGCAACTGATAAAGCTAGAGATAAATATAACAATTATAGTAATTATGCTTCAAATTTCAAAAACTTATATATTGGGGGGAGAATGGGTCTTTATCGTTATATAAATATGGATCAAGCAATTCATGAAGCTCTATTATTAGCAGATAAGATCCTTAGTGATGTTACCAAATAGTAAAATTATTTTTTCTATAGTTATACCAATGTATAATGGAGAACCATTTATAGATAATTGTTTACATTCAGTTTTGAATGAACAAACTTTTGAGGCTGGTGTTTTAAATTTTATTGAAATTATCATTATCAATGATGGTTCAAAAGACAATGGAGCATCTAAAGCAAAAGAATGAGCAAAAAAATGAAATACTAAATTAGGAAAAAAATTCATCACTATTATTAATAAGGAAAATGGACAATATGGTTCAGTCATTAATAGAGGAATAGTTGAGGCTAAAGGTAAATACATAAAAGTATTAGATGTTGATGATATCTTTAATACAAGACATTTCATTGAAATTATTCAAATTATTGCAAGTATTAGAATTGATGTTGATGTAATAGTTACTGATTATATATTTGATAAGGTAATTAAAAATAAACAAATAGTTTATAAATGAGATAAATATTTTGAACCATATAAAATCATTAAAATGAGTGAAGCTAAGTATCCTAATTCAATTATAACAATGCACTCACTTATATACAGAACTGAACTTTTAAGAAGTATTAATTATAAACAAGTTGAAGGAATATATTATTCAGATTCCCAATATTCAGTGGTGCCATTTTCACAAGCTAAACTTTTATACTATATAAATATTCCACTATATAGATATTACATAGGTAGAAATGATCAATCAATAAACATTAAGACTATGGTTAAAAATAGAGAACATCAAAAAAAAGTTATGGAAGTTATTTTTCATGAATTGTTTAATATAACAACCAATTCTACAAGACAAAAAAAATATGCTTGAAGAGTTGCTAAAAATATGTTTGAGTGACAAATGATGATAGTTTCTTATGATACTTCAATAAAAAATAGAGGAAAGCACATTTATGATTCTTTACAATCTGCATTAAAGGAGTGTAAAGCAAATAATAATTTTTTTGCCTTTGAAATTCTTAAAAATGGAATATTATCTAGATTAATAAAAATAACTAGAGGACATGGAATAATTTATTTGATGAGAATTGGTGAAAAACTATATGCTAAATATAAACTAAATATTATGGCAGATTGAGATTAATTAAAAGTTAAAATAGTTTTATTTGATCAGTATGTTCTAAATTAGAAGTAACACCAAGTGATTCTAATTTTTCTAATGATGTTTTATTTATTTGTGTTCTTTTCATTAAATCCTCTTTAGAAGTAAATCATTTTTCATTTCTTGCTTCAGTAATTGATTTTGCAGCATTGATTCCTAAACCATCTAATACAATAAATGGTGGTATTAATGATTTGGTTTCATAATTGATTTTCCACTCTGTAGCATCAGAATTTTTTAAATCAATATTAGATATACTTATTCCTCTAGCTAACATTTCATTTATCATTTCAAAAATTGGAATTAAATATTCTTCTTTTTGACTTAATTTATCTTTTCCATTTGAAAATTGTCTAGATTCAAGCTCTTTTAATTTTTTTTCAATTTGAGTTTTTGAACCAATTGAATTTTCAATATCAAAAACATCAGGTCTTACAGTAAAGAAAGTAGCATAATATTCAAGTGGATAATATATTTTAAATCATGCTATCCTTCAAGCCATCATTACATATGCTGTAGCATGAGCTTTGGGAAACATATATTTAATTTTATTTAATGAATTAATGTATCAACTTTCAATTCCATTTTCTTTTAATAATTTTTCATCATCAGCACTTAAACCTTTTCCTTTTCTAACTTTTTCCATTATTTGAAATGAAGAAGATGGGTCTATTCCTTTTTGCATTAGATAAACCATTATGTCATCACGACATGAAATAACTTCATTTAATTTTTTGCCATTTTTAATTAAGTCCTCGGCATTATCATTTCATACATTTGTACCATGAGAAAGACCTGATATATTTATTAAATCATTGAATGACATTGGTTTAGCTACTTTTAACATTTTTCTAACAAATCTAGTACCAAATTCAGGTATACCTAATACACCTGTCTGTTCATTGTTTATATCACTTGGTTTAACACCTAGAGGCTCAGTAGAGGAGAAAAGTTTTAATACATTTTTATCAGAAAATGAAATATCCTCTATTTTTACTTTGGTTAATTTTTGAAGTAATTTTATTGCAGTGGGATCATCATGACCTAGTAGATCTAATTTTAATACATTGTCATGTATTGCATGGAAATCAAAATGTGTAGTTTGTCAAGTGCTATTAATATCATTGGCTGGATAATTTATTGGTGTAAAATCTTCAACATCAAATTCTTTTGGAATAATTATTATTCCACCAGGGTGTTGACCTGTAGTTCTTTTTGATCCTTCAATTTTTTGAGCCAAATAACTAACAAAAATATTAGTTTTATTTATTCCTTGGTCTTCAAAGTATTTTTTAACAAAACCAAAGGCTGTTTTAGAGGCTACAGTAGATATAGTACCAGCTCTAAAAGTTCTTTCTTCTCCAAATAATCTTCTTACTTCTTGGTGAATTATTGGTTGATAATCACCTGAAAAATTAAGATCAATATCAGGTACTTTATCACCATTAAAACCCAAGAATGTTTCAAAAGGTATTGTTTGACCATTTTTGTGAAGTTCTTTATCACAATTTGGGCACTTTTTATCATCCAAATCAAAACCACTTGTTGTTTTAGGATTATCAACAAATTCATTGTATTGACATTTCTTGCAAATATAGTGTGGTGGTAAAGGATTAACTTCTGTGATGTTACTTAATGTAGCAACAATAGAAGAACCAACTGAACCTCTAGAACCTACTAGATATCCATCATTTAGTGATTTTGCAACTAATTTATGACTAATTCAATATACAACACTAAAACCATATTCATTAATTGGTTCTAATTCCTTTACAATCCTGTCTTCTACAATTTTTGGTAAGTTAGAACCATAAATTTTATAAGCATTTTCATATACTAATTTTTGAAGTTTATTATCAGAATCATCAAATTTAGGCGGATATAATTTTGATTTAATTATTTCTATATTTTCATCAATTAGTGAATTTAGATAATTAGTATTTTTAACAACAATTTCATCAATTAAGTCTGATGAATTTAAAAAATCAAATTGTTCTTTAATTTCTTTTGTAGTTAAAAATTTCTGAATTGGATAGTTTGGGTTATTATCATTATATCTATATAGTGGGTGTCTTCTACCTTCCAATCCCTTTGTATTTATGTATACTAAATGAGCAATCGAATCACTATCAGTTAAGTATCTAACATCACCAACAGCAATTACTAATTTATTTTTTGATTTAGCTTTTAAAATGATTTCTTTTAATGCTTTATTCAATTCCTCTTTTGTAAAATTACCTCTTGCAATTAAATGACTAAAAAGATGTGGAGATGGAATACCAATAAAATCTCATTTATCTATTTCATTATCTAATTCTTCACTTGTTCCAGTTTGTGCTAAATCCATCAATTTTGTATTAATAGAAGCTGGACCAATTAATAGATTTTCATACCCATCTAAATCTTCAACAAATAACCTTGGACCATCAAAATAATTTTTGGTTAATGAAATTGAAACAAGATTAAATAGTTCTTTTATTCCCTTTTGATTTTTTGCATAAATAGCTATATCATGAGGCATCTTTTTGTTATTTAATATTGGGTCATCAATTTTATTAATATCTTCAAATGATTTAATATTTTTTCTATCAAGTAGTTCAATCATACTGATTCAAACTTGTTCTAGAACATTAGCATCATAATCAGCACGGTGAGCAACAGTAGGGTCATAAATTATATTTAATTTTTTACATACTGCTTCTAATCTATATGACATTGATATAGGAAATAGATATCTTGCAATTCCCAAGGTATCAATTACTTGATTTTTGATTTCTGGTAAGTTAAATTGTTTTATTTTTTCTTTTATAAATCCAATATCAAATTGAGCATTGTGAGCTACTAATGTATAATCTTCATTGAAAATATTTATTATTTTTAGAATAGCATCTTTTTGATTATCAAATTTACTCTCACTGTCAATTAATTTTTGACTTATTCCAGTTAGTTCTTCTGTGAATTTTGAAATAGGATTAGAAGGTTTGATAAAAAATTGTATTGTATCCTTGATTTTTAAATTTTCAACTATAACAGCACCAAATTCAATTATTTCTCCATGTCTAGGATTTAGTGATGTAGTTTCAAGATCAAAAATTATATATTTTTCATCTTTAAGTAAACTATTTTTTTTAGTATTTCATATTAGATTATGCTGTTTTGATATAGTGCTAAATGTACAACCATATATTGGTTTTATTCCAATGTTTTTAGCATTGTTATAAATATCTGGAAAGGCTTGAATATTTTGAAAATCAACAAAAGCAATTGCTTCATGTCCAATATTTTTTGCATATTTCATCATATCTACTGCCGAAATAAACCCATCCATTGATGACATTGAAGATCTTGCTGAAAATTCAATTCTTTTCTCTTTGGAATTGTCTTTTATTTTTTCTTCAATAATTTCAGTTATTTTATTTATTTGTAAAAAACTACTTTGAGAATTATATTCTTGTTTTTTTTCACCAATTATTGAAACTTTCATTCCGATTTTAATTCATGAATTAATATCTTTATCACCCTCTCTTACAAAATATTTTGCAATTAGAGCTTCTGTTCCATCAGTAACATATATTGACATTATTATTAAATTTGTTTTTGTTACTAACTTCTCAACATTAAAAATTTCCCCTTCTACAAGAAGGAATTTTTCTTGCGTCATATGAAATTCAGACATTGTTACTTTAAAGAATTTTTTATTTTTAAATGCATTAATTAAATTATATTTATTATCTTTATTTGTAATTCTATTTGTATCATTTTCTTTTAATGCCTTTTTTGCTTTTATCATATCAATAAATTCTTGATCAACTTCATCATCAAAAATATCAATTTTCTTTTTGCTATTTATTTCAATTTTTAACTCATTAATATTAAGAAAATCTTTGATTAAATTTAAGCTAAATAACTTATCAAATTCATTTTGATCAATTATTGATTCAAACTCTATTTTTAATATCTTATTTGATACATCAAAAGTTAAAAAATCCTCTCTTATATATTTTCTTATGTTTTTTTGATAAATGACATCTGCAGCAAATGAAAATATATCCATTATTCTTGAAACAGAATAATTTTTATTTATAAATGATAGTTTAAATTTCAATTCAGTTGGATTAAAGAAATTAGTAGATTTATGATAAAAATCTTTTAATTCTAGTTCAGTTGGTATTGAAAAAAAAGAAACATCAAAAATGGTTACTGATTTATTTTTAGAATCATCAAAAACTACATTATTAATTTTAGAATCAATAAGATTTGGACTTATTTTGAAATCTATTTGTTGACAAAATTTTTTAAATGCTTTTTCCATACACAAACTATTTTAATAAATAATATTATTAAAATTTTATTTTGTAAAATTTAAATTTACAATTTTTATTTAAGTTATTATTTTTTATATTTTTTTAGTAAATTTAATGCAAATATTTATGTAAATATATAATTTAAATCAATATGAAAAAAACAAAAAGAGTTATTGTAGGTATGTCTGGTGGTGTTGATTCAGCTATTAGTGCATATTTATTAAAAAAAGAAGGCTATGATGTTGTTGGCCTTTTTATGAGAAATTGAGATTCTATGTTAAATAATGATATTCTAGGTAATGAAAATATCGATCAAAATATATGTCCACAAGAAAAAGATTATCAAGATGCACTTGAAGCATCAAAGATAATTGGTATAGAATTAAAAAGAATTGATTTTATTCAAGAATATTGAGATTATGTATTTGAAAATTTTATTCAAGAATATGCAAAGGGAAGAACACCAAATCCTGATATTTTATGTAACAAATTTATTAAATTTGACAAAATGTTAAACCATGCATTAAATGAATTAAATGGTGATTATTTAGCTACAGGTCATTATGCTAAGTTAATTGACGGAAAATTGTATAAGGCTGATGATAAAGAAAAAGATCAATCATATTTTTTGGCACAATTAACTCCTGAACAATTAAAAAATACTTTATTTCCATTATCTAAATATAAAAAAACACAAATTAGAGAAATTGCAAAAAAAATTAATTTAAATATAGCAAATAAAAAAGATTCAACAGGAATTTGTTTTATTGGTGAAAGAGATTTTGATAAATTTTTGCAAAATTATATTCCAGCTAAACCTGGAAAAATAATTGATATTGAAACAGGCAAAGAAATAGGAAAACACTATGGAGTAATGTATTACACTATTGGTCAAAGAAAAGGCTTGAATCTTGGTGGAATGAAAGAACCCTATTTTCTAGCAGCTAAAAATATAAAAAATAAAGAGCTGTTTGCTGCTCCATTGTCAAAAGAAAAACACTATTTATCATCTAATAAATTAATTGGAATTGATTTAAATCTAAATACAAATGATTTTGATATTAATAATTTGCATGCTAAATTTAGATATAGACAAAATGATCAAAAAATATTTAATGTAAATATTGATTATGACAAAAAAACTATTATGGTTGAATATGATTCACAATTAGCTGTAACACCAGGGCAACATATTGTTATTTATGACAATGAAAAATGTATTGGTGGCGCAACAATAGATAAAATATTCTTGAATGACAATGAATTAGATTTATTAAATTATAAAATTTAAAAAATAATTATTAATTTTCTAGTGTATTAATTTTTTTATCTGCTAATAAAATTTCTTTTGTAGCTTCAGATTCAAATAATTTTTTAGATTTTTGTACATTGTTTAATATTTTTTTGATGCATTTTTGTATTTCATCTGAATTTCTTATTAACTTGTCTTCTTCAACATTAACTGCCATAATTGAAGCCTCACAATATTTATATGATTCAAAAGGTCCAACATATGTTAAAACATAGAATTTTTTTCAATCACCAACAACAGATCTAAGTATTTCATTAATTCTTCTTAGATGTTGTTCAGTAAAGAATGGCATTTTTATGTCCACAATAAAAGTATTTGAAGCTTCAAACGCTGCAGCAAACATTGGACTAGATAATGCTTGAATTAATGCTAAATCAACATAATCTTCATTTGAATCTGAGTAACCAATTGAAGTTATAACTTTTTTTTCAAAATTGTTCTTTGATTGATAGAATAAGGCTTTTGTTTTTGAAAAAGCATCTTGATTTCTTTTTGGATCTAAAAATGGAGAAACAAATAAATCAATTAAATTATTAATATATAAGTTAGCATAATAATTTCTATTTGATAAATTAGCATTTTGATATGTTTCAACTATTGTTTCTTCTTTTATAGGTATATAAACTTGTCTTTTTCTTTTTAAGTGTTTTAAGAATTTTTCATATGATTTTTTAATATCAGATGATTGAACATAATTATCTACTACATAGTGAAAACTAAATACATCATTTTTATCCAAGATATGAACTAATTCTTCAACATATTCAAAATTTACTTTTGAATTTGATTTATAAGCAATTATTGCAATATCAACACTTTTAACACTTTCAACTAAACTAGAAACATATTTATTGAAAAATAAAGCAGGTTTCATAATTCTTTCTTCATTTTTTTTATTTTCCATTCAAGAATAGAATTTTTTATTAAAACGCTTTGCTTTGTTGTCTAACAAAATATCTTTAGATCCTATATGTACAAATTCAACATACTCAACAATGTTTTTAGAAAAATTATCAAACATTGATAGATCAGAATCCGAGAAATATATAACCATTATTTTTGGTACATAAAATTTCTTTATGTTTTTTGTTTCAATTGTCACTTTGTTAAACATATTTCATCCCCTTTGTTAAGTCATATTAACTTTTAAAATATGGTAATAAAAATTATATCATTATCAAAAATTAAATTATTTATTTTTTACCATTGTAATTAATAAATAAATAACATAAATTTTTCTTTATTTTGAAATATGAAAGACTATAGAATATGAAAAATTATAGATTATGGAATAATATTTTATTTAATTTAAAAATTATTTATTTTCATTTTTATTTTTAAAAATTAAATTTATTGGTGTTCCAGAAAAGTCAAAGTTTTCTCTTATTTGATTTTCAATATATCGTTTATAACTAAAATGTAAACAATTTTTATCATTAACAGTTAAAACAAATGTAGGTATTTTTCCATCAATTTGTTTAACATAGGTAATAACTAATCTCTTACCTTTAAATGTAGGGGCAGGTTGCATTTGTTGAACTTCTAAAATAACTTCATTGATAACAGAAGTTTTAATTTTTCTTTCAATATTAGCTTTTACTCTTATAATTGTTTCTTTCAATTTATTTATTCTTTGTCCTTCTAAAACTGAAATAAATAATATAGGAGATCATGACATAAATTTAAATTCTTTTTCAATTTTCTTTTTGAATTCATTAATTGTATTTGTATCTTTTTTAATCAAATCCCATTTATTTACAATCAAAATTATTGGTTTATTAAATTCTATAGCATATCCAGCTATACGAGCATCAAAATGTGATAAATCTTTTGTAGCATCAATTACCAATAAAGCCAAATCTGATTCTTCTAAAGAATTAAATGCCCTTCCAAGAGCATAATGGTCAACTGATTCAGTTAATTTAGATTTACGATTAATTCCAGCTGTATCAATAATTTCAAATTCCTGACCATCTATTTTTAAAATAGCATTGACTGAATCTCTAGTTGTTCCTGGAATGTTTGAAACAATTGATCTATTTTCATTTAATAATTTATTTAATAATGAAGACTTTCCAGCATTTGGTTTTCCAATAATTGATAATTTGAATAAATTAAAGTTTTCATTTTGTTCTCAATCTAAGTTTTTAAAAATTTCATCCATTAATTCACCAGTACCTTCACCATGCAAAGCTGAAATTGGAACCATTTCTTTGATACCTAATGAGTAAATAGAGGGATCAAACATTTTGTTGTTTTCCATTTTATTAATTGCAACAATTATTTTTTTATTTGCCTTTCTTAATATATCAACTACATATAAGTCTTCTTTTGTTATTTCAGATAACCCATCAACAACAAAAACTACTAAATTTGCTTCTTCAATTGCAACCTTAGCTTGTAATTTGATATCATCAGCAAATTCTCTTTTTTCATCAGTTATGCCACCTGTGTCAATAATTTGAAATTCTTTATCTAATCAAAAAGCTTTTTGATATAGACGGTCTCTTGTTATTCCAGGTTTATCATAAACAATGGATTGCCTTTTTCCTATAATTCTATTAAATAATGTGGATTTGCCAACATTTGGTTTTCCTATTAGTGCTACAAGATTTTTCATTATTTAGTAATAATAACACAAAATTAATTTGCATATATTTATCTAAATAACTTATTTATATATAATTGCAATCAACATTAAGAATGTAAAATAAAAAATTGTTTGTTTCAATATATTTTATAATTTTAAATAACTATGAAAAAAGTTGCAAAGAATAAAAGATATCTTTTTGCTATAGATCTAGATGGAACGTTGTTATCATCTAGTGTTGAAAATACAATTCACCCTTTAACTATTGAAGGAATTGAAAAAGCAATTAATGAAGGACATATTGTTTGCTTAATTACAGGTAGACCTTGAATTGGTTCAAAATTTGTTTATGAAAAATTGAAATTGAATACAATTATCGCTAATTTGAATGGAGCTCATATTCATAACCCAACTGATGAATTTTTTATAGATTACATCAAGTATATTAATTTAAATGAAATGTTATATATATTGGGTGACCCTAATTTGAAAAATAAAATAAAAAATCTAGCAATAGAAGGACCTGGTTGAGTTCATCTCCAACATAGAGATGAGGAGATGGAAAGAATTTTTAATTTTCATCAATTTCCAAAATTGAAAATAGGGATTAACCTTGATAAAATTCCTTTAAAACCAACAGGTATTGTTATGGACATTAAAAAAAATGTTGATGCAAAAAAACTTAAAAAATATTTAAATCAAAAATATTCTGATTTAGCTTCATTTTCGTATTGATCTAAAGGTAAGGATAAATCTTATATTTTTGATGTTGCTGCAATTGGTGTTGATAAAGGTAAAGTTATTTCTTTATTAATGAGATATTATGACATTGATCTTAAAAATACAGTTGCTATAGGTGATTCATTTAATGATGAAGAAATGTTAGATAATGTCAATTACTCTGTAGCTATGAAAAATGCTGATGATCATATTAAAGAAAAAGCAAAATATGTTACTAATTTAACTAACAAAGAAGGTGGTGTTGGTGAATTTATTATTAATTTTTTAGAAGGTAAATTGAAAAAATAAACTTTATTTTTTAAATAAATTTTTTATTACATCTGGAAAACCAAATCATAATACAAAGAATACAACTAATAATAAAGTTAAAATGACTAAAAATGTAATTAATAGTATTCTATTTATACGTGTTTTTTTCTTTTTCTTTGCTGCTTTCTTTATTACATCTGGTGTCGTTTTTTTCTCAAAATTAACAAATACATTGTAAATTTTAGTTAATTTTTCATTTTCAACAACAATTTTGTCATAAGCATCCATCATTAAAGATTGTAGTTCACTTTTTGAAAGGTTATTTTTTGCATCAACAGCAGAAAATAATTCATTTTTAATAGCAATTAAATGTGATTCATCAACTTCTGTTAATTTTGATGTAGAGTAACCAAAGTAATCTTTTACATTACTAAAATTAATTTTATTTTTAAGCACATGTAAGAAATTTCAACAACTTATATATTTATCATTTAGTTGTTTAAAAATATCTTTAACTTCAAGTTCAATAGTTTTAAATTCAGTAGTATTGACATAAGTAGATTCATGAACATTTTTTTGACTAGGATAAGTTGTTGTTCAAACTTTTTTAGCTACCTTGTTGAAAAAATTATTTGATACAGTCTCATTAGTAGAAAGTAAAGTAGTATTATCAAGGTTCATATTGGTGGCTGAATTTAAATTATTAATATTATTTCCATTTAGATCAAGCTCTTTTGAGTTATCCATAACAACTACCTCCTTTAAATAAAAATGCAATGATTGCATTAACTAGTAATTAAAACATTATAGCATATTGGCATTATATAATATATAATTCATATTATCTATGAAGCAAGCTAACAATAAGAAAATTAAGAAATTAATAATACCTGCTGCTGGTTGAGGTACTAGATTTTTACCAATGACAAAAATAATTCCAAAAGAATTGGTTCCAATATTAAATAAACCATCAATTGATTTATTAGTAGATGAGGCGATTGATTCTGGTATTGAAGAAATAATTCTTGTAATTTCAACAAGAAAGCAAGAAATAATGAAATATTTTCAGCCAAATATACCATTGGAAGAAGAGTTAAAATCAAAAAATAAATGAGAATTATTGAAACATGTTAAGAAAACAAATCGTGATGCAATAATAAGAGTTGTATATCAATATGAGCAACTTGGTTTAGCTCATGCTATTTTAACTGGAGCTAGGTTTTTTAAAGATGAACCTTTTGCTGTTATATTAGGAGATGATTTAATTAAGTCTAAAGTTCCTGTAATAAAACAGATGATAAATCAATATGAAAAATTAGGTTCATCAATTCTAGGTGTTCAATCTGTAGAAGAGGATAAATTAAATAAATATGGTATTGTTAAACCTAAAAATGGTTCAGATAAAGAAAATAAAATATTTGAAATAAGTGGTGCTGTTGAAAAACCAAGTCCAAATAAAGCTCCATCTAGAAAGGCTATTTTAGGTAGATATATTTTTAATTATTCAATAGTTAAACATCTTGAAAATCTTGATTATTATAATGAAAATGTTAATGAAATGAATTTAGTTGATTGTTTTGATGATTATTTAAAAGAGGAAAAAATTTATGCCTATGAATTTGATGGAATAAGATATGACTTAGGTTCTATTGAAGGTTTTGCCTTGGCTACAATTGATTATAGTATTGAAAATGAAGAAATATCATCTACAATAAAACAGCATATAATGAAACTAGCTTCAGAAATATATGCTAATACTACTTTAATTTCTACAAATAAAGAAAAACCTAAAGGGAGAAAATAATATGTGAAATGCTTTTGTAGTTAATTTATTATGAATTATTGTTGGTTATTTAATTGGTTCAATAAATTTTTCTATCATATTAACATCTAATAATCCTAAAAAGAAAAATATTAAAGAAGTAGGTTCTGGTAATGCAGGTGCAACTAATGCAGCTAGAGTATATGGAATAAAATTTGGTTTATTAGTTTTTATTTTAGATGCTTCCAAGAGTTTTTGATATGGATTTATTCTTGGAATATTACAAAATAATTTAGAACCATTTAAAAGCATAATACCCCAAGTGTGTTTAATTTCAGTTATTATTGGTCATGTATTTCCAATATACTTTAATTTTAAAGGTGGAAAAGGTGCTGCAACATTATTGGGAATGATTGCCTCAATTAGTTTATTATTAGCAGCCATTGGTGCCATCATCTTTATTGCTATTGTATGATATACAAGATATGTGTCATTAGGTTCAATAGTTGTTCCTTATATTTTAGTTATTATTTCATTCTTTTGTAAAAGTTGGAATCATTTTGATTCAGTAATTTGATATGGTGATTTTTGAATAAATCCATTATGTTTATTTATTGGTTCATCTATTGTTACAGCTAGTCATTGAAAAAATATTGCAAATTTAATTAATAAAACTGAGTCAAAAATTTCATTTAAATCTAAAGCTAGAATTAATGCAAGCGAGAAAAAATTATTAGACACTAATTTAGAAATTGAGGCTAATAAAACAATAATTAATGATCAAAATAATATTGAGATAAATTCTGATATTAATGAAAATATAAATTCAATAATTGATGATGCTATTACAAAAAATAATTTTGATTATGAATAAAATTAATTTTTAAATATTTCTAATAAAAATCTTTCAAATGCAATTTTTTCATCCAAAAAACCAGATTTAATTTTTACATCAATATCTGATATTAGTTCCAAATATTCTTTTACTTTTTTATATCCAACATTATTTAAAAACTCAATACTTTTCTTAATAACAAATGAATGTTTTTTTAATTCATTTTCAATTTCTTTTATAGATAAATTCAGTTTTCTTAATGAATAAACTTGTGAACATGTTTCTAATAAATTAGCAATTTGGTTAATAAATGTTAATATTGATTCACCATAATTTAATTTTTCATAATAAATTTTAAATACAGCTTCAATATCTTGTTCTTGAAATGCATTAATAAAGTCAAATGCAGTTGTTGTATCATATTTTTGAATTAAGTCATCAATATTTGATTTGGAAATATTTTTATCTAATAAAACTAATTTCTCTATTTCTTTTATTATTAGACTTAATTTATTAGGAATTTTAGATAATAAATAGTTTAAATCAGTATTACTAATTGAAGCATTTAATGAAGCAATTTTATCTTGAACATAAGCAACAACTTGTTTATTATTTAATTCATTGAATTCTATGCATTTAATAGCATTATTTTTTAGGAATTTTATAATTTCATTCTTATTGGATTTTTCATTTATTTTTTCTGATGTAAATATTACAATAGTTGATGGCAATTTACATTTTAGAGCATCAATAATAGATAATTGTTCTTTTTCAGTTGATTTTATTAAAAATGGACAATTCTTGAATATTAAGATTTTACTTTGATCAAATAAATTCAATGATGATATTTGATTAATCAAATCTACATATTCAACAGAAGAATTAAATTTTTTTACAAGAAAATTTTCATTATTTTTGATTACTTCTTCTATTTCTTTATCAATTAAATAATCTTCATTACCATAGAAATAAAACATAATTGAATTATACATTTTTTTGTAATTAAAAAAATATGCAATATAATAATATTTGTATAAATTGCCAAAAAATTAGGAATAAATTAGGAGAAAAATAAGATTTATGAAAGCTAAAAAAATTATTTTAGTAGGAGCAGGAGCTGTAGGTTGCTCATTTTTATATTCTGCAATGAACAGAGGTTTAGCATCAGAATATGGAATTATTGATGTTGTTAAAACAAATGTTGAAGGTCAAGTACTAGATTTTGAAGATGGTAGTGCACCAATGGATTATCCATTTAATGTTTTTGAAGCTACTTACAAAGATTGTAAAGATGCTGATATTGTTGTTGTAACTGCTGGTCGTCCACAATTACCAGGAGAAACAAGATTGAATATGGTTGAAGGTAATGCTTTAATTATGAAAGATATAGCAGAAGGTATTAAAAAATCTGGATTCAAAGGTATTACTGTTATAGCTTCAAACCCAGTTGATATTCTTACATTGGTTTATCAAGAAGTTACTGGATTTGATAAAAAATCAATTATTGGTTCAGGTACATCTTTAGATTCTGCAAGATTAACTAGAGAAATTTCAAAAAGAATTAATGTTGCACCACAATCAATTCAAGCTTATGTTTTAGGTGAACATGGTGATTCTTCAGTTTCAGCATTTTCAGTTGCAACTGTTGGAGGTCTTCCATTATCACATTTTGTTAAACAAAAAAGAATTGATGATAAAGAATTTCCGAAAATTCATGAATTTGTATGAAGAAAAGCATATGAAATTATTGATAGAAAAAGAGCTACATTCTATGGTATTGGTGTAAATTTAGCTAATATTTGTGAAAATGTTATTAGAGATTCCAAAAAAGTGTTAGCAGTTGGTGCTTATTTAGAAGGTGAATATAAAAATTCAGGAGTTTATACAGGAGTTCCTGCTGTTATTGGAGCTAATGGTATTCAAGAAATTATTGAATTACCAATATCATCTTCTGAACAAAAACAATTTAATAAATCAGTAAAACAATTAAAAGAGGTTGTTGAAAAAGCAAGACTTGCTATTAAAAATGCTTCTAAAAAAACTTCTAATAAAAAATAATTATTAAGTAAATTAAATTGAAAATTAATTAATAAACTAAATGAAAAATAATGTTAATCACTATTTTTCATTTTTTAATTATTTTTTTAAAAGTGTATTGATTTAAATAAAATCAAACTAATATTTTGATAATGTTATAATAAAAAAATAAAGAACATTTAAAAGAAAATGCTAATAAATTTTAGTATACATAAATAAAAAATAAATTATATTCATTAATATTTATATAATTTTTCTAATTATTATACTTAAAATAAATTATTTTTCTAAAACTGATAAATCAACATTGTGATAAACTTCTTGAACGTCATCATTATCTTCAAATCTTTCAATGGTAGAAACAAATTGAATTGCATCTTCTTCATTTAATTGAATAAGATCATTTGATATAAATGTTACTTCAGCAGTTTCAAAATTACTAAATCCAGCATTTTCAATTGTTGTTTTTACACTATCAAAATTAGAGGGATTTGTGTAAATTGTTACATAACCCTCATCATCAATTTCATAATTTTCAGCATCAGATTCCATAATAACTATTTCTAATTTTTCAATTTCATCTTTTGAAATAGGAAATTCCAAAATTCCTTTTCTTTCAAAATTAAATGGAATGGAACCAGATTTTCCTATTGTTCCATTTGCCTTTTTAAATAAATGTTGAATTTCAGATGAAACACGATTGTAATTATCTGAAAGACAAATTACCAATAAGATAATTCCATGTTTTAGATTTCCAGAATATATTATTTCCTTAAATGAATCAGATGTATTTTTACCAGTTCCTGAACCTTTAGCTATTGCATTTTCAATATTAGCTTTTGGCATTGATTTTGCTTTTGCCTTTGATACAGCCAATCTTAAAGATGCATTTGAACTAATATCAGGTCCTCCCTTGGCAGCAGCTACCATTATTTCCTTTGCAAATTTAGCAAATAATTTAGCTCTAGCAGCATCTTGAGCACCTTTTCTATGCTTTATATTAGCTCATTTTGAATGTCCAGCCATAAAATCCTCACTTGTAAATATTTATGTATTATAAGTTGTTTTAATTATTTTTTTATTAAATTCATTAATAATTAATGAATTTGATTTTATCATTTGGTTCTTTAATATAATAATTATGATAATTATGCACTAATAAAGGAGTTTGTCTTATGTTTTCAATTATCATTTTGTTTAATGAATATAAAAAAGAATCAATAACTAGAAAATTCTTTTCAAAATTATCTTCTTCAATTAAAACTCAAAAAGAAACTGAAATAATTTTTATTGTTGAAAATGATTATTACATTATAGATTACATACAGGAATTTCAAAATGATAATCCAAATACAATTGTTAAATTCATTTATACTAATAAAAGAATTACATTAAATAAGATGCTTGAAAAAATTAATAAATTAATAACAAATGACTATTTCTTTTTCTTATCATACCCTTCAGAAATAGCTCCAGGTTTTTTTAATAATATTATAAAAATAATTGATAATAATTCACCAGACATTATTGAATTTAAACCATCTCTAACTAATTTTATTAGATGAAATCCTAATAATAGGTTAGATTCTTCTAAGTTTAATAAATTATTAAAATTAGCAAACAATAATGATGTTGTTGCATTTACTTTTCCATTTATATTTAATAAAATTTTTTCATCAACTTTATTGAATAGAACAATTAAACATTATTTAAGAAAAACTGATTCAGATAATTCAAATATCTTTTTTACATACTTGACTTATTTAATGTTTTTAAAGGCTAATAGCTATTGATATATTCCAAATCAATTAATTACATTTGAAGTTAATGAAATATATATTTTAAATTTCAATTCTATTTTTACTCAGTGAGATATTATTTTAGAAAAATTTAATATAGAAGCTAAATATTTAGAAGAAATTAATTATGCTAAATTTTATTATTTAAAAATTATTTTATGTTCATTATATTCATTAAAGAATCCAAAAATAAAAAAAATAATGAATAAAAACAATTCAAATGATTTAAATCAAAAAAAATATCAGGACAAATTAGATCAGATAGCATATTCTGAATTTAAAGATTTTTACTTAAAAAATAAATATATGGTCTTAAATAATGCTCCTGAAATAAGCTTATTAAAGCAAAATATTTCTATTTCTAAGTGATCAAAGCTACTGAAGGAATTAGAAAATTAATTTAAAATGACTAATAAAAAAGCTGGATTTTGAATTAGATTATTATATTTGTTTATTGATTGTATAATTTTTTGCTCTATAGCCATTTCATCATCATTGATGTGCATTACAAAAACTAATATAAGTTATCCAAATGCAACATTTGATATATACAATGTTAAAAATGATTATACATATTACATTTGATTGTTATTTGTATTAATTCTTTTAGCTATCTTCTTTATTGTTGTACCACTCTTATTCAATGGAAAAACATTAGGAATGTCTATTGCTAAATTAAAAATTGATTTCAATGCTCAAAATAAATATAAAGTTATTTTTAAAAGAATGGAGCTTGGTGTATTTTTATGAATGTTTATTGTGATTATTTTTATGTGCTTTGTTCAACCTAAAACAATAAATAAAATGATTAATTTTAATTATATAAAGAGCAATTATTCAAAAACAATGACAATAGAAGAATTAAATAATTTTTTAAGTAATTATAAATGAACTATTACTGAGACAATTTTATATACAATTCCATCAACAATATCACCAATTGTAGTTATGATTCAGTTATTTTTCTTAATATCAATTGGTTTTAAAAAAAATAAAACTGGACTAGTGGATAAATTCACAAATTCACAAATTGTTTATGTTAATAAATATGATAAAGTTAATGAAGATGATAAATTAATATTTGATATAAAACCAGAAGAAAATATTAAATATGAAATTATTTGGAAGGACTAATTGCAATGGAAACAAACAAAGAATTAATTCAAGAAAAAATATTGAGCGATTTAAATAGTGAACAAAAAGCAGCTATTGTCCAAATAAATAATCCAATTAGAATTCTTGCGGGTCCTGGTTCAGGTAAAACAAAAGTCTTAACAAGAAAAATGGCATATCTAATTGAATATGCTGGTATAAAACCATACCGAATATTAGCTTTAACTTTTACTAATAAAGCTGCAAATGAAATGAAGAGTAGAGTAGAAGAATTAATAGGTTCTAAAAAAGCAAATGAAATGATAGTTTCAACTTTTCATTCTTTTTGTTATAAATTCTTACAAGAAGAAATTAAGATATTACCTGATTTTGAAAAGAAATTTATTGTAATTGATAGTGTTGACCAAGACAGTGTTTTAAAAGAGATATATAAGACATTAAATGTAACAAAAGCTTCACTACCTTTTTTTACTATGAAGGAATATATATCAAATAATAAAAATAATTATATTCTTCCTCAAGTTGCTCTAAAGAATGCTAACTTAATAGAAGATGAAACAGAGATTATAAAGGCTAAAATATTTCAGTATTATCAAGCTTTATTATTAGCATCAAATTCTTTAGATTATGATGATTTACTTATATATACTAAAAAGATATTAGAAGAAAATGAATCAATAAGAGATAAATGATCTAATAGATTTGATTATTACTTAATTGATGAATTTCAAGATACTTCCAAAATTCAATATGAGATTATTTCATTAATTTCTAAGAAAAAAAATAATATTACAATTGTTGGTGATCCAGATCAAACTATTTACTCATGACGTGGTGCTGATATATCTTTTATTAATAATTTTGATAAATATTATGACAATGTTATTACAGTAACATTAAATAGAAATTATCGATCAACACCAAATATCTTAAAAGTAGCTAATAGTTTAATTAAGAATAATTCAAATCGTATACCAAAAACATTAATAACAGACAATGATGATGATAAAGAAGTTGAGTATTATAATGCATTATCTTCTGATAGTGAATCATTATGAGTAGTGCAACAAATAAATAAATTAAGAAGAGAAAATAGTCAATTAAAAGATACTGTTGTTTTATATAGATCAAATTACTATTCAAGATCTATAGAAGATGCATTCATTAAAGCATTGATTCCCTATAAGATAATTAATGGACAAAAATTTTATGAGAGAGAAGAAATAAAAGATTCATTAGCTTTTTTAAGATGTATTAGTGGACCTACTGATATAAGCTTAAAGAGAATAATTAATGTTCCTAGTAGAAAACTTGGTGAAACTACTATAACCAAATTAGTAGATTTTGCAAATGAAAAGAAAATGAATTTATGAGATTCATGGAATGAATATTTTGAATATATCAATATATCTAATGATAAAAAACAAAGTTTGTCAAATTTTATTAATATATTAAAAAAATATAATTCATTAATTGATAAGAGAGAATCAATTAGTTCAATTATTGAAAGTTTTTTAAATGAAATTGGCTACATTGAAATGTTAAATAAGAATAATGATAGTGTATCTAATAATAAAATTGAAAATATAAATGAATTGATATTATCAATCAAGCATTGAGAGTTAAAAAATCCAAACAAATATATTGATGATTATTTAGATTTTATTTCATTGGAAACAATAAATAATCAAAGTACTGCTGAAGATAATTGCGTTCAATTAATGACAATACATGCAGCTAAAGGATTAGAATTTGAAAATGTTTTTGTTATTGGATTAAATGAAGGAGTATTCCCTTCATCAAAAATATTAAAAAAAGATGATGAAGAAGGTGAAAGTTCTGGAATTGAAGAAGAAAGAAGATTGGCATTTGTAGCATTTACTAGAGCTAAAAAGAGATTATTTTTATCTAGTTCAAATGATAGTTTTTATAATGAATTTAGATATCCATCTAGATTTATATTTGAATCAGGTATTAAACCAAATAAAGATATGCCATATGTGTCACATTTTGAAAAATCAAATACATTAGAAATGAATATTCATAAAGAAGATAGGGATTTTGAACCAGGTGATAAAATTCATCATATTAATTTTGGAGATGGTATTGTTTTAGATATTAATGGAGATTCTATTATAATAGAATTTAGTAAAAAAGGAATAGGAGTTAAGCAATTACTTAAAAATCACAAATCAATTGAAAAGGTTTATTAAAAATGGAAACAACAGTACTACTTTTAATTTTTGGAATACTAGTTGCAATGTTAATTGTGATTTTTTCTTTTTTTATATTTAAAAATCAAAAAAATAATAAAAAAGAAACCATTTTTTTTTGTTTGGAATTAGATACAAAAAGATGAATAATTAAGAAGAATAATTCATTATTAAACAATGTTATTTATGACAATAAATTCAACTCATATTTTAAGCATAGAATTGGTAAGGGTTGAATAGATATAAATAAACTTTTTGATATCCTAAATGAAAAAGATGTAATTAAATGAAAAAAAACAATTGAGTATTGCATCCAAAATGAAGTTAATTCATCTATAGAACATGAAATAAAATTTAAACATATTGAAAAGAAAAAAACAATTTCCTATTACTTTAATATTAAATTTTTATACATTAATGAGAATAGAATAAATATTGAATTAAGATCAAAAGAGAAATTTGATAACAAATATTTGCTTGAAAGAATTATTGCAAAAAATCAATTATTTGAAGATAAACATAAATACAAATTATTTATTGCATTTTACATTGAAGATGATTCATCAGATATTTTTGTTTCTTTCATCAAAGAAATTAATAAGATTATAAACATAAAAAATGTCTCATTTTTTAAATCTAATTCAATTATTGTAATGTTTATTAGTAATGATTCATATAAGAAGTTGACAAAAATTAAAATTCATATTCAAAACAAATTAATTAATTCAAGAGCAAAATCAAATATTAATAATTTCTATGTAGGTTGTGCTTTTGTAGAATGTGAAAATATGATTAATGAATCCAATTTTTCAAAAATCATGACAAGAATATCTTTTTCATTAGTAAAATCAAGAACATCTAATGAAATAATTCATTTTAATCTTAATAACATTACATTTAATGAATTCGAGGAATTTAAAGAAAGAATAATGAATATTCATAATGTTATTGAAATGAATAATTTTAATTATGATGAAATTCCAGTTTTATCATTAAAAAATAAGAGAAAAGTTTTTAGTCTATGTTTACCTACATTACCAACTGATGATTATTACTGAAATGAATACATTATAAAAATGAATGAATTTGATAAAAAATTTAGGGAGAAATTTACCAATAATATTTTGAGTAATTATGAACCATCATCAAATAAAAAAATCATTTTAAATATTAATGATTATCAAATTGAAAATATTTTTGAAAAAATGAAAAATAGAAAAGATATTATTTTTATAATTAATCAAGTTAAATACAAAAATGTAATTGACTTTGTAAATTTACTTAAATTATTAGAACTTTCTGAAATTCAATATGGATTATCATTTGATGAAATAAATTCAAGTGTGATTTCTATTATTGCCAATATAAAACCTAAATTAATTGTTCTTTCAGAAAAATTTAATGTTAATTTTGATCATGAAAATATAAATAACAAGTTAAGATTAGTAAATTCTATTGTTATTACTGAAAGATTAGGAATAATATTACTATTTGTAAACCTTACTCCAGATGAGAAAAAAGAAGTTACAATATTGTCTAAAAAGGAAAAACTATTTGTAAATGTTCCTTCAAATAATTTCCTATAATAAATTGTTTTGCTTTTTTAATTTAACAATTTGTTTTTAATAGATGTAATCATTGTTGCTCCATCACTAATTAATAAATTATTTCCATCATTTTCATCTTGAAGTCCTGGATAGCAAAATACCTCTTTTCCTTGTTCTAATGCAAAGGAAACTAATGATAGAATTTTACTTTCTTTTTTTGATGATGCCAATATTAAAGCCTCAGATAATCCAATTGTAATTCTATTTCTTTGAATCAATCTTTCCCTATTTAGATTTACTCCATTTGGATATTCACTAATTATTAGATACTTATTATTGTCATACATTGATTTATCATCAATATTTTTTCCAAAATAAGGATTAATTAAACCGTTAGAGGAAACTAAGATAATATTGTTTTTATTAAGTAAAAAATGATCTACAATTTTTTCATCTAATCCTTTTGAGAAATTAGAAACTAAAGTGTAATTTTTGGATATTTCAAAAAATGATTCATTTAGAAATTTATCAATATTATCATTTGAAAAATCACCAGTTAATGCTAACATTTTTCCCTTTAAAAGTTCTTTATTTCCTTCATAAAATAAAACAAATGGTGGTTTATTAATTTGCTTTAAAGATTCAGGGTAGTCATCATCAACAATGGTTATTGCTTTTATTTCACCAACCAATACTTTTTCTTTTATTTTCTTTAATTCTTCTAATTCAATAAATTCTTTATTTTTTATAGCTTCATATATATTGTGAAAATAACCTTTATATTTAATTGCAAAATATATTAAAACTAAATTCATGTTATCAGTCATAAGAGTTATTTTTGTTGATTATTTTCACTAAAATATTTACTACTTCTGTATTTTTATCAGAATCATCCAATTCATATATGTAAAAATCACTTGAATTTTCTATATCTCAAATCAATTGATCAACTTCTATTTGCTCAAGGTCATTGACTATTATTTTTTTCATTTAATATTCCTTTCATCGTTTCAATATTGGCAACAATAAAGGAAAAAATTAGTAATTATAAAATAAAAAAATTAATCACTTTTAATTATATCATTTTTTAGTTTATTTGATCTTATATTTAAGTTAGATTTGTATAAAATAAAATTTATTTTATTTTCAGCTTTAATATAGATTTTTTTTAATTCTCTTTCATAATCAAGATCTTTATCATCTCTATAACCTCTAATTATGTTATAACAATCTAATTTTTTACAAATATCAACAGTTAATTCATTTTTATTAATCATTACTTTAATTTTATTGTTGTTTTTATATCTTTTTTTTATTTCATTGGCAGATTTTTCAAATGAATTAGTTCTTATTTTATTTTCATTCCATGAAACAACAATGTAAATTTTTTCATATCCATCTTCAATTGCACTTTGGACAACAAAATTATGTCCATCATGAAATGGATCAAAAGAACCAGGAAAAATCGCCTTTTTCATTAACTGCTTACTTCTTCCTTGTACACTTTTCAATTTGTTAAACAAAATTCGCATTTAGCTTCTACATATTCATCATCTTTAAATAATTCTTTTCTTTCTTGAGAAGTTAACAAGTTAATTGCATCAATTATTTTATCTTTGTTACATCAACAATTAGCATTAATATTTTTTGTTTCTAAAATATCTCCATCTATTTTTTTTTCAATGTCTTGAATTGAGTTATTTTTTAACTTATTTTTTGAAATGAAATCCTCAATTCATTTTTTGTCTTCTTCTGTATGATTAGGTAATAATTGGAATATTATATTTTTAGCTTTTAATGTTTTGTTATGATCTTTTTCTGATAATTCAACATCATTAATTACTACTGAAAAAATTTGATCTGATTTATTTAAAAAATATGCAACGTCAGTTACTATGTCAAATTTTGCTAATTTTGTTTCTGATTTAAAAATTTCATTATTAATTTCACGTGATACCTCAAAAATTCCATCATCACCTATACCTAGAATTAAAGGAATTAAATTATAATTTGTTTTGTCATATTCAGTAACAATATTTGGATCAGAAATTAGTGACCTGACATTATTATTTTTAGCCTCAAATATAATTGATTTAATTGGTCCATTGCTCTTGATTCTAATCATTAAATTATTAGAATTGTATAGATATTTTAATGGGGTAAAAGAACATATTGCATTAGCCATTATTAATGATGGGAATGGACTATATTTATGGTAATTCAAAATATTATTTACAACATCAGTAAAATCTGATAAATAAATTCTTATATTCTTTTTAATAATTATTTTTGTAAAATTTCTTTCCATGTATTCTAATTACCTTCCTTGATATTAAATTTAGATGTTAGTTCCATAACTTCATGTTTTAATTTTTTCAATAATTCTTGATCATTATAATTAGATAATGCTTCAAAAATTATAATTGCCAATTTATCAAATTCTTTTTCCTTAAATCCTCTTGTTGTCATAGCAGGTGTTCCTAATCTTATTCCACTAGTAGATTGTGATGATTCTGTATCATTAGGTATCATATTTTTATTCACGGTTATATTAATTGAACCAAGAATATCTGTAGCTAATCTTCCTGTTATATTAAATGTTTCTTTAACATCAATCATGAATAAGTGATTGTCAGTTGTTCCAGAAATTATTTTTGCTCCTAATTCCTTAAATTTATTGCAAAAATATTTTGCATTTTTAATAATTTGTTCTTGATATATCTTAAATGATGGATCTAATGCTTCTTTAAAAGAAACTGCTTTAGCTGCTATTTGTTGAAATAAAGGTCCTCCTTGATACCCAGGAAAAACTCATCTATCAACTTTTGTTGCAACTTGTTCATCATTTGTCATAATTATTCCACCACGAGCACCTCTTAATGTTTTGTGGGTGGTAGAAGTAACAACATCACAATACTCAAATGGTGCTGGGTGAAGACCAGTTGCTACTAGACCAGCAATATGAGCTATATCAGCCATCAATTTAGCACCTACTTCATTAGCAATTGTTTTAAATTTTTGAAAGTCAATTGTTCTAGAATAAGCACTAGCACCACAAATGATTAAGTCAGGCTTAACTTTTTTTGCTATTTTAGTAATTTCTTCATAATCTAATAATCCATTTTTATCAACATCATAAAAATATGTTTCATAAAAATAACCAGAAAAATTGACACTATAACCATGACTTAGATGACCACCTGAAGCTAAACTCATTCCCAAAATTTTTGCTCCTTTAGGAATTAATGCAGCAATAGCAGCTGCATTTGCAACAGAACCTGAATAAGGTTGGACATTAGCAAATTTAACATTAAATAATTTTTTTAATCTATCAATTGCTAATTGTTCAATGGCATCAACATTTTCACATCCACCATAATATCTTTTATTTGGATAACCTTCACCATATTTATTGGTAAGTATTGATGATGAAGCATTTAATACATCATTTGATACATAGTTTTCAGAAGCTATTAGTTCAATGTGATCTTGTTGTCTATCTAATTCTTTATTTATAATTTCTTCAATTTCTTTATCTAATAATATAATCTTTTTATAATCTAATATCATAAAGAACTCCTTTTATAATATTAAAAATATTTTACCTTTATTTTTATGAAATTAGATTATGATGTCCAAACATTTAGATAATTTTATTCTTGCTTCATTTTCAATTTGTCTTAATTTGTATTGCGAAATATTTAATTTCTTAGCTATTTCTTTTCTTTTTAAGTTGTTTACAATTAAATTGTAAATTACAAAAAATTCATGTGAAGTCAAAAAATTAAATAATTCATCATATATATAATTTTCACTTTTGTTTAAGATTTGATTTTCATTGTTATCATCAACTAATACATAATTAAGAATTTGATGATTCTTTGTTTTATATTTATTGCAATATGATCACATATATTTTCATATTTTCTTTTTAAAAAAAATGTTGAAATCATATTCTATATTTTTTGTTTTTATTGCAAAGTATTCTAATTTATTTTCTGATTCTAATAATTTATAAAACGAAAATGAAATTAGATCTTCAATTTCTAGGGGTATTGATAAATTAATATTTTTAATTCTTTTTGCTAATTTATAAATATATGTTTTGTTGTTTTTGTAGAATAAATATGTTTTATTTTCATATTCTGGTTTTTTGTTCATTTTGTGTTGGAATCACTTATTCACAAAAGAATATAAACGAATTTGTATTATTTAAAATTGCTTAGGTAGATATTTTCAAGTAAAATAATTAACATGAATAATAAAATGTTTTTATATGAAGTTGACCCTTTATTTTTTTATGATTTTGATAATGATGGATATGGTGATTTTAAGGGTTTTATTAAAAAAATAGATTATTTTAATTTCTTAAATGTAGATGCTATATTATTTCCTGATATTTTTAATCAAGAACAAACTATTTTAAAAAATGCTCAAGTAACAATTTATGATAAATATGGAAATATTAATGATTTAAAATTGTTGGCTAAAACTTTAAAAAAATATAAGATTTCCTTATTTGTTGAAATTGATATTAAAAATATTTTAAATTCTATGATTATTAAAACTTCTATTGAAGATTTAAAATCAAATGATATAAGTAAATATATTGAACGAGATAATAGTTATGTATTTAGTAAATCACTTAATTGAGGTACTGAAAAAAGAATTGATGCTTTCAAGAAAATTATTAATTTTTGATCAAAAATAGGAGTAAGTAATTTTGTATTTTCTAATTTTGAACACTTATATGAAAACAATAGTAAATTGGATTCAAAGTTATTAAAACAATTAAAGTTTTTTTATGCTCTTGCAAAAGATTTAAATGAAGAATCTACCATTGGAATAAGATCAATATATTTCAATAATTCCACTATAAATAACATATTTAAAAAATATATTGGTGCTATATGTGATTTTTATATTGATTCATCATATTCATTGATAGCAACTGATAAAAATTACCCATTTGATATTCAAAAAAAATTTAATCATAAAATCATTTTGAAAAAAATTAAAAAGATTAAAATTGATTCACAATATTTTTCTAAATATTTTATTTCATTGAACAACAATAAAATTGGTCGAATTAATTCAAGATGATTAAATGAGGAAAATTTAATTGATGAATCAAACAAATGTTTATTAATGTTTGTTAATTTATTACCATATTCTTCAGTTAATTATTTTGGTGATGAATTAGGTCAATTAAGATTAAAATTAAAAAACAAAGATGATTATCATGATTATGAATATGTGGAAAGAAAGAGACTTTTAGAATCTAAAAAGTATAAAACCAAAGAATATGAACTATCTCAAAAGTATTTATCAAGAATAAATACTCAGTCATTTTTTATGTGAAATGATAAATTAAATGGTGGATTTTCTAAAGCAAAAACAATATTTAGGAAATTGCCAATTAATTATTTAAGTCATAATTTGAAAGATGAATATAGCAATATTAACTCTATTGTTAATTTTTATAAAAATTTAATCAAGATTAGCAAAAGCATTAGTGATGAAAGTGTAAAAATTAATACAAAAATTAAAATTAAATTAAGAAAGAAAATTTTCATTATAAAAATAACAAGTAATGATGATAATAAAATTATTGCTATTAATTTATCTAATAAAGCTATTGATAAAAAGATTAATTCAAAATGAAAAGTTGCTCTAAGTTCTATTTCAACAAAGGAATATAGAGGAAAAGTTGATTGTTTATCTCCATATGAAGCTTTGGTATTGATAAAAATCAATAAATAAAAAAGGATTAGTTATTTATCTTCTCAGTTTGATTTTGTCATAGTCAACACTAATTGAGAATCATAAGTTTTTGTATTATTGTCAAATTCAACTTCTGTATAGAATTTTATTTTAATGTGAATTGTTTGGTTATTAAATCGACTAATTTCTACATTCATATTATCATCAAATTTATATACAATTGAATTAATTACAAATTGATTTTCATCATCAAATTTATATAGTTTGGAATTGAAATTTATGTTTGGTTCATTTGAATCATTGTTATCAAATGATATTGATAGGTCCTTATTAAATAATGATGGTGTTATATATTTTTTTAATTTATTTCACTTTTCATTAACATTTTGATCAGTATCTTCAAAGTTAATTAAATTACCTGTTTGTAAAAGCGGTGGCAAATTATTTTTATTAATTTTAATATTTCTTTTTTTATCTATATTTCCATTGCTGAATAATTGATTAACATAATCAATATGGTCTTTTTTTAGAACTTTTTTGATGTTTTTAATCAAAATATTATCTTCAGGATAATTGCATACTGAAACATTATTTAATATATTAGTATTAATTATTTGATAATTTGAAATATTTTTCATTTTGCCTATTACATTGAATTGATTATAGTATCTTTGGTCGTATTCCCCTTCAACTAACAATCCAACATTGAATGATAATGTGTTTTCAAAATCATTAGATTGTACACTGTTATTATCAACAACAAATGAAAATTGTGATGAATTAAAATATTTGTTTTTTATTTTATCTTCTCAAGTATTTGATAATACACCATCTTCCAATGAAAAATATTGCATATTAATTGATTTGCTTCAATTTGCCTTTGCTAAAAAATAAGAAGGATAATGTGATGATAATTTATTCTCATTTAAATTTACTGTATCTACTAGAAATTTTTTAACATCATCTAATTTTGGTAATTCTACAGTTGGTTTATTATTTGTTGCCTTGCTTCATTTTATTTTTTTTCCATTTTCAATCCATTTTTCATTTTGATATTCACAATTTTGGAAGATAAAATTAATATCAAAATTTATTATTTTATTATTTTTTGAATCTAATGTACCTTTACATTCAAATTTAAAGCCAGATTTTATCAATTCATTTTTGTCTATAATTGAATGGTTATCAACATCATCATTTTTAATTTCTAAATTAAGCAAATATTTTTCAATTCAATCATCAGAAGAAATGTTGCTGATGATATTAGATATGTCATTTGAATCACCTTGAATAGGCATTGTGTTTGTGAATCAATTACCATTACTTAATTTAATACTATGAACTGAAATATTTTTATCTTCATTAAATGTTCTGAATCCTGATATTTTTATATCTTGATTTAGATCATTTCACTTATATTTACCACTTAAATTTAAAGTTATTTCACCATTACTTGTAGATCCACTTTTAATTTTTATTTTTAATTGATTAGAATAACCATTTTCTTTTAACTTTTTATCAAAATATTCATTATTTATTGAAATAAGTGATTGTTTAGATTCTAATCCAAATGAATCAACTAATCACTTAAAATGAGAAGCATTTAATACACCATCATTTAATAAACCACCAGATGTATCAATAACTTCAGGAACTGATTTAAAATCTTTTAGCATTATAGTGTTAGTTAGTTTTTTATCTTGTAATTTATTATCATAATATCATTTATTTTCATTTATGACTATATCTAGAACCCATGTAGTATCACCACTAAATATTGTTGAAAATACAATATTAATATCATTTTCATTTTCTATTTTTGATATATCACCTCTTAAAAATTTATCTATGTTTTGTAAAAATATTTTTCTTATTGAACCTTCATATTTAGATCTAAATTCACTTTTTGATAGTTTACTAATTGGTTCATTATTTCAAATTATTTTTGAACAATCTACATTGAAATAAATGCTAGTATTTTCATGTTTTACATTGTCAGTAATTTGATCAGTTTTACTAGGTGGAACAATAACTTTTGGTGGTTTTATTGTTTCATTTTTATCTTTATTTTTATCACTATCACTATTTTTATCTTTTTCTTCTTTATTTCTATCTTTTATTTTCTCATTCTCATTATCTTTACTTTTATCTTTTATGTTTTCTTTCTCTTTTTCCTTTTCCTCTAAATTTTGATTATTTTTTAAACATGAAATATTGGCAAATGCTGGTATTGCCAATACATTTATTAATCCAAAACCCATTAAGGATATTTTGTTTATTTTCTTCATAAATTATTTCCCTTTTATTTTTTTTAATCCAATTAAAAAATCTCGTCATTAAGATTTTTTGTTTTTAATGCTGATGAACAAAAAATTGCATCATGAATTTAAATTAAATAATCGTGGTGGTACTAGTATTAATAAAAGAAAGTTTAATATTTAAAATTAAACCTGTGATAAATGATTTTATAAAAGTTTGTTTATAGTTATAACTTATTTCCATTATAAACCTCATTTATATTTATTCAATATATACTAATATTAAACCGCATCTTGCTATTTTTATTAATAAAATAAAATTTATGACCTATAAATCAAACATCATTTTCTATAAAAAATCTCTAGTTATTTTAAATATGTATACAAATTATTATTTGTTATAATTTAAAGTGCAATTTATTAAATTGCCTCTTAGCGGTATGTGGGAGATGAAGTATTAAATTACATCATTGCCTGACCACTGGAGATCAGAATAAACTTATAATGAAAAGGAAGTAACATGGCTAAAGAAATAGTTAGAGTTGCTAAATTGGAGTTTAATGCTGGTCAAGCTAAGCCAGGTCCAGAATTAGCTGGACTTGGTATTGTAATGCCAGAATTTACAAAACAATTTAATGACCAAACCAAAGATAGAGGTTCAGAACCTGTTCCTGTTGAAATAACAATTTATAAAGATAAATCATTTACATTTAGATTATTTACAGCTCCTGCTGCTTATAAATTGATTCAAGCTGCAAAAATTCAAAAAGGTTCATCTAATTCAAAAACTACAATTGCTGGAACAATTACTGTTAAACAATTACAAGAAATAGCTGAATACAAATTAGTTGATTTAAATACTGACAATGTGCAAGCAGCTATGAGAATAATTGCAGGTACTGCTAAAAATATGGGTATAGCAATTGAAGGTTGAGATGATATAGAAAAATTAAAAGCAGATGCAATTGAGGCTCAAAAAGCTGAAGCTAGAGCTCATGCTGCTGAAGAAAAATTAGCTGAAGATATGAAAGCTGCAGCTGAAAACAAAGAATTTGTAGAAGCTGAAGTTATTAAAAAACCTGCTGAAGAAGAAGGTGATGAATAATGTCTAAAAAAATTAGCAAAAATCAAAAAAAGATTAGAGAAGTTTTTGATTCTAAAAAAGAATATTCATTAATAGAAGCTATGGAATTAGCTAAAAAAACTTCTTATGTTAAATTTGATGCTTCAGTAGATATTTCACTTAATTTAAATCTAGATACAAGAAAAGCTGAGCAACAATTAAGAGGTTCTGTTTTACTACCTAATGGAACAGGTAAAACAGTTAGAATTTTAGTTGCTACTGATGATTCAGAACAACAAAAAGCTTCTAAAGCAGCTGGTGCTGATATTGTAGTAAATGCTGTTGATTTAGAAGATTTACTTAAAAAAGAAAAATTTGATTTTGATGTTATGGTTGCTGAACCTAAAATGATGATTACTTTAGGTAAATATGGAAAAGTTTTAGGTCCTAAAGGATTAATGCCAAACCCTAAAACTGGTACTGTAACACCTGATACTGCAAAAGCAGTAGAAGAACTTAAAAAAGGTAAAGCAAATTACCGTGCTGATAAATCAGGTATTATTCATTCATTAATTGGAAAAGTTTCAATGGATGCTAATAAATTAGCTGAAAATGCTGATACACTAATTCAATTAATTAAAAGATTAAAACCATCCACCGTTAAGGGAACATATATGAAATCAATTTATGTTTCAACAACAATGGGACCTTCAATTAAAGTTAAAATTGATTAAAAGCTTATAATTTTAAATTATGAACTTAAAAAAAATAATTGAACAACAAGTTCTTTTAGATAATGCAATTAGAGAAGCTCATTCAGTTGAGCAAAATCATACTGAAAAAATGTTAATTGCTTTGTATACTGAAATTGGAGAATTTGCAAATGAAGTTCAGTCATTCAAGTATTGAAAGAAAATAAAAGAAATTAATGAATCTAACTTACTTGAAGAATATGCTGATGGATTACATTTTCTAATGTCATTTGCAATAAAAACAAATTGTCACCATATTATTGAACCTTTAATTTTATTTGATGATGTTAATTTACAATTTCTAGCTATGTTTGAATCGGTTACTGATATAGTAAAGAATATTAGTAAAGAAAATGTTGAAAAATCAATTGCTATTTATTTTGGTTTAGCAAAATTGTTAAATATTTCAGATGATAAAATTAATGAAGCATATATGTTCAAGAATAAAAAAAATTTTGAAAGAATAAAAAATAATTACTAAGAAATAATTAGAAATACATTAAGGTTACACTTGGTTTATATATTAAAGATAAATATTTGCTAGGTATAACGTGTTTATGAAAGGATTAAATGATGGTTTCATCAAAAAGAAAACAAGAATTAATTAAAGAATTTGGAAAAGATCCAAAAAACTCTGGATCAATAGAAGTTCAAATAGCGATATTAACTGAAGATATTGAGAATTTAAAACCTCATTTTACTAAGAATCCTAAAGACCTACATTCAAAAAGAGGATTTATAGCTAAAATTGAACAAAGAAAAAAATATCTTGAATATTTAAAAGAAAAAAATTATGAGTCATATGCTTCTTTAATCAAAAAATTAAATATTAGAAAATAATAATAGAAGTTTACTCTTATATCACAATCTTTATAACACTTTATTTGTGTTAAAAATAGATTGTGTTTTTTTATATTTTTAAATCTATTCAAAAACAATTTATAATTGTTTTTATAATTATGATAGGTGTTGATATTACTTCAATAAAAAGATTTGCAAATAGAAAACTTAATTTTGTTAAAAAAGTATTATCTGATGAAGAGTTTATAGAGTGAGAAAAAGTTGAAAATAAGGATTTGTATATAGCGCAGAGATGAGCAATAAAAGAAGCTATTTTCAAAGCAAATAATGATTATCATGATTATCATAAAATTAATATTATTCGTGACGAAAAAGGGGTATTTATTTTTAAAAATTTCAAAATATCAACTTCTAAAGAAAATGAATATGTCATTGCATTTGTAATGGAGGTATCTTAAAATGATTAAATTGAAAATTTGATGAGCTAGTAGAAGAGCTAAAAAATACTGAAAGCATTCTTTTAGAGAACATACTAAATATACACTTCAATTTAGGAATGATTTTATTGTTAAAAAAATAAAGTCATTAATGAAATCTTTAAAAATTGAAGTAGAAGTTAAAGGGTATGAAAATTTAGGAAATTCTGGACCTTGTTTTTTATATGGTAATCATCAAGACAATTTTGATGCTTTAGCTATAATGTATGCTTTGAGAGCACAAACTGAAGCTAAAGATGATTTTAATAAAATAGCAACTTTTATTGCAAAACATTCACTACAATATAAAAGTTACACTAGATACCCACTGAATTGTATTGACACTTTTTACTTAGAAAGAGATAATGTAAGAAAAAGTTTAGAAACTTTTGAGAAGTATGGAAAGTTTGTAAAAGAGAATAAAACTTATGGTGTTATTTTTCCAGAAGGAACTAGAAATAGAGAAGGAACAATTGGAGAATTTAAGCCTGGATCTTTTAAAGTTGCTATTAAAGAATATGTTCCAATAGTTCCATTTACTATTAATAATTCTGTTGGAGCTTTTGATTTAAAAAGAAAAGAAACATTGAAAATAGAAGTAATTTTTCACAAAAAAATTCAACCAAATTCTTTTTCTACACAAAGCACAATAGGTCTATCTGAAAGAGTTAGAAATATTGTTGTTTCTTCATTTAAAAAACCTTCATATGATTTTGTTCCATCTAAAACAGATTTAGAGGATATTGAAAATTCTAAATCAGCTATTAAATGAAAAAGAAATGAATCTAAAAAATTAGAAAATGAAGCTAAAAAAGAACGTAAAAAAAGACAACAAGAACAAAGAATTATGGATAATCAAGCTAAACAAGATAAAAAATATGAACAACAAATGATTAAAAAAGAAAATAAAAAGAACAAGAAATAATAGTATATTTTATTATTAGAGACTAAACTAAGGAGATAAAATGGCACAATTAAAAAATACTGATTCAAGTGATATCAATTTTTCATTAGGTGATTTTAATGGACCATTAGATCTTTTATTAGAACTTATTAAAAAGAAAAATGTTGACATTTTTGATATTGACTTAGTTGAAGTTGCTACCCAGTATTTAAAAATTATCGAAGATTTACAAGCTAAAGATATAGATATTGCAAGTGAATATTTAGTTATGGCATCTGAACTTTTATACATTAAAGCTAGACTTATATTGGCCGATCCTGAAACTATTCAAGAAGTAGAAGAAGATAAGATGAGAATCTTACAATTAATTGCTGAATATCAAGAATTTAAAAAAATATCTCAAGATTTAAGATTGCAGGAAATAAAAAGAAGAGAGGTTTTCATTAAAAAGCCATCTAATGTTGATGGATTTGAAATTGAGATTGATGATTCAGCATTAGATGGTTATGGTACTACACCTAAATTAATCAAAGTATTAAGAAAAATGTTCGAAAGAACATATGCTGATAAATTGCGTAAAATAAAATTAGAAACTTTCAATTTATCTCCATCAGAAAGAAGAGAACAAATTAGAGAAATCATTGATCAATTAGGATTAGAATTAATACCATTTGACAAGTTGTTTACAGTTCCATCATTAAATCATTTTGTTATCACATTAATTGCAATTCTAGATATGTCTAGAAAAGAAGAATTGATTTTAGAACAAAAGGACCAATTTGATGAAATAATAATAAGAAAAGGAGTAAACTATTAGTACTATGACAACAAGAGAAAGAATTATTGAATCACTAATTTATATCAAAGGAGATGAGGGTATTAAAGTTGAAGATATAAAAGATATTTTTAAACTTGAAACCATAGCTGTTGCTAAAGATTTAATGAATAAGTTTGTTGAAGCTTTTAATAGTGAAAAAAGAGGATTAATTGTTGAAGAATATAATGGAATATATAAATTTGTTACTATTCCTGAAGCAAAAGAATTTATTAGTGCTCATGTTTCAAGTGAAGCAAAAGCTAAATTATCAGATGCTGCATTAGAAGTTGTTGGTATTATTGCTTATAAAGCTCCTATTACTCGATCATCAATAAATGCTATTAGAGGTAAGATTTCTGATCATATTGTTAATCTATTAATGTTAAAAGGTTTAGTTGAAGAAGTGGGTATTGCAAAAACTCCTGGAAATCCTGTACTTTTTGGTGTAACTGATAAATTTTATGATTATTTTAGAATTAGATCACTTAATGAACTACCAAGATTAAGTGATTTTGCTAACATTGATTTAGATACTGATACTACTGAAGAAATAATAGATTTATATAGTTCACAACGAGAAGATCAATAGAGAAAAATGACATTAATAAAATTAAAAGCTACAAAAAATGATGAAGGTAGAACATTATTTAAGTTTTTAGTTAAACATTTAAACAATGTTCCTATTTCTGCTATTGAAAAATTATTTAGAATAAAAGATATTAAGTTGAATGGTCATAAAACAAATTATAAATCATATAAAATAATGGCTGGTGATGAAATTTATGTTTATGGTATTTCAGAATATAAATCCAATAATTTCAGTCAAACAATAATTAAATTTAAAGTCATTTATGAAGATAAAAATATTTTAGTCATTGATAAACCAATTAATATATCAATGCATGGTTTTGATGATTCTTTAGATAATCAAGTTTTAACATATTTAAATTATAAACAATTAGATACATTTAAACCAGCAAGCATTGGTCGTTTAGATCGATCTACATCAGGTTTAATTGTTTATGCAAAAACATATAAAGCTCTAACTCAACTTAATGAAAAAATTAATAATCATGATAAATATTATTTATTAAAATCTGATTTTCCATGAGAAAAAAAAGATGTAACATTTTTTGGCAGAAAAAATACTAGAACTAATGAAATGGAATTGTTTAATCAAAAGCCTGGAATTGAAATGAGTACATATTTTTTTAAAGATTTAAATAAAAAATATGCAAAGATAACAACTGGTAAAAAACATCAAATAAGGTTAACACTAAAACATTTAGGTTATCCAATATATGGAGATAAAAAATATGGTGGAAAATTTGATAAAAGAGTTTATCTTCATTCTTATAAAATTGTTTTCCATTCATTGGTAGATGAATTAGAGTACTTGAATGATACTCAATTTATTTGTGATATTAAGTGATAATAAATTCAACTAACCAATAATGATATTTTCTTCAATGTATGTGTAATTATTTTTTCTATTATTTTTTCTTCAAACTAGCATTGTAGATGAAATTCCTAATTGACCAATAAACATTGTTAAGATCAATACAAGTTTGGAAATTATATTTAAACTAGATGAAAGGCCAGTAGTTAGCCCAGTTGTTCCAAATGCAGAGCTAACATCAAAAAATACATCAGCAAATCCGAGATTATCACTATTACCTTCGCCTCATAATGTGTTTAATGATGTAAAACAAACTAGAGTTGAGAAAAATACAATGAAGATAGAAATTGCAAGAACAATAAATGATGAATAAATAATATCATCAGATATTTTTCTTTTGAACATTCGAACACCTTGAATGCCTCTGAATCTATTTCATATTGCAACAACAACAATGGCAAGAGTAGTTGTTCTTATCCCTCCACCTGTTGAAGAAGGAGCAGCACCAATAAACATCATTATTGAGAATACAACAAGAGTTGGTGATGTGAATTTAATGACATTTGGATCTAATGTTGTAAATCCAGCACTTCTTGTAGAAAATACATGGAAAATTATGGTCATTGCTCGATCACCAACTGATCCGCTTCTTTCATTATTTCAAATACCTTCAATTGTCAACATATTAGCATGAACATTTTTAGAACCTATTTCAAACATTAATGTAAGAGCAAGACCAATTACAAAAACAGAAATATATGTAACAGAACTTACTTTTGTAAACAATGAAAATTTAAAATCAGTTCTTTTTCTTGCTTTATAACTTATATATTGAATTGTTTCATAAATAACTGGATATCCTATACCACCAATTATCAAAAGAATAATAAATACAATTTGAATTGAATAAACTCCATAGTATGGATATAATGATGAATCTGATAAAATGTCAAATCCAGCATTGTTAATTGCAGATATTGAATGAAAAATTGCACATTTAAATGAAAGTAATACATCTCCTTGTGGATTGTATTGGGTAAAATCTTTAATTTCTGAACTTCCATCAAGATTATAAACAGTTCATGAAAAATTTCCTTTTTCAAAATAAAACATAAGTCATAAAATAAAAGTAGATATAGCTATTGCTACAAATAAGAATATAATAGATGTCTTTATTGTTCTTTTAAGATCACCTGTGTTACTAGCACCTCTTTCCTTTTCTAAAATGTTTCTAGAAGTAATTGATATGGACTTTTTAAAAATAATATTTACTACAAAAACTTTAAGAGCAAAAATACCAATTCCACCAATTAATATTAAAATTATGATTAAAAATTGACCAAAATCACTTCACGTTTCAATAGTAACCTTTGTTGTTAGACCTGTATCACTAAAAGCAGAAGCAGCTGTAAATAAAGCATCAATTAAATTAACATTTACTCCTGGTTTTTGTGAAATAGGTAATTTTAATAAAAGAGCAAATAAAAAAGTTACAAATAAATACACAAAAAAGATAATTTGAATATTAGAAAATTTATAAAAAAATCTCTTTATATTGGAGAACAGTTTTCTATATTTTTTATTTATTCTCATAGAATTTAATTATATATTTTAATTTTTTAAAGTTATAATTAAAATGTAATTTTAATATTTGAGGAATTTTATGGTTAGAGTTAAAAAAAATAAGAGTAGTATTTGTGTTATTGGGATAGGAAGATTTGGGACAGCTGTTGTTGATGAACTAATTGAACAAAATATTTCAGTATTAGCTATTGACACAAATGAAAAAGAATTACTAAAATATTCAAATTCACCCCTAGTTACTACAATAGCTGCTGATGCTGCTGATATTCAAACATTACAATCTTTAGGTGTTAATGAAATAAATACTGTAATCATTGGTGCTCCTAATAATATTGAAGTTGTTGCAGCATTGTTAGAATTAAATATTGAGCATATTATTGCTCGTGCTGCTTCTTCACGTCATGCTCGGGTATTGAAACAAATTGGTGTTGATTTAATTGTTAGACCTGAGACTGAAACAGGTGCTCGTACTGCTTTGATAGCTACAAACTCTAATTTTATTAAGTTCTCAAAAACTTTGACAGAAATTGGCAATGGTTTTGTTATTGGTTCATCAAATGTTTTAAATGATGATTATGTTAATATTCAACTTAAAGATTTAAAGTTTAATTATTTTGGTATTACATTAGTTTTAGTAAAAAGAGGTGATGATTCATTCTTACCTAAAGCTGATACAAAATTTGAAATTGGTGATGAATTAATGGTTGTTGGAAAAACCAATGATGTTACTAAATTTTTTGGTCTTCTTAATGAGGACAATCCAATTGTTGTTTCTAGAAATAAAAGAAGAAAATGAATTAAATCTTCTTAATAACCTAGTTTCTTAATTTCATTGTTGTTATTAATTCAATCTTTATTCACTTTTACAACTAATTTTAAATTAACTTTTGAGTTAAATTTTTCAGATATTATTTTTCTTGCCTTTGTACCAATATTTTTAATCATAGTTCCATTTTTTCCAACAATGATTCCTTTTTGAGATTCCTTTTTACAATAAATAGTTGCTTCAATATCTCTAAATAAATCATCTTCGCTTATGTCATATCTATTAATCTCAATTGCTATGGAATGTGGTAATTCATCACTTAAATTTTCAATTGCACAATATCTAATTATTTCTTTTGAAATAAATAATTCACTTTTATCAGTTATATAATCATCATCATATAATTGATCATCTTCATAACTAAAATGTTTTATTTCTTCAATTAGTTTATTAATTGATTTGTCATTATTTCTAGAAATTGGCAATATAGATATGAAATTATATTTACTTAATTCAATAATTTTGTCATTTAGATTATCATTAGATTTTAATAAATCATTTTTAGTTATAACTGCAATTTTACTTTTAAAATCTTTAATTTTTTCCAATATCATTATGTCACCATTTGATACATTTTGATCAACAGGTTGTAAAAATAATAATAAATCAATTTCTTTCAAAGTATCAAAAGCTTTTTTGTTTAACTCTTGTCCAAATTTAGATTGTGGCTTATGAATACCTGGTGTATCTAAAAAGATTAACTGATAACCATCTTTATTATAAATACCTAATATTTGATCTCTTGTGGTTTGAGGTTTATTAGATATGATAGATAAGTCATATTCAATTATTTTATTTATTAATGTAGATTTACCAACATTAGGTCGACCTATTATTCCAACTCAACAAACTTTCATTAATTAATTTTCACCTTTAATATTTTTTGAATCAATTGCAAATGGAAAAATTTCTGAAAAATTTTTTGTTACATTTTCACCTTTGTTGTTGTACATAACAATTTCAGGATTATTTTTTACATGCTCACTAATTGTTTGTCTACATCCACCACATGGAGATAAAAAATCTTTTGAATCAATTGAATATACATGAATTTTTTTAATAGAAGAAACATCTATTCCATTATTAATTGCTGAATGTAGTGCAACTCTTTCTGCACACATAGTATTTGGATATGAAGCATTCTCAATATTTACACCTCAAAAATCTTTATCATTTTCATTTTCAAAATAAGCAACTACATGAAAGTTGGAATATGGCACATAAGCTTTTTTGGATATTTCTTTTAGCTTATCAATAAATTTATCACTTGTCATATTAGATATTATATTTTATTTTGTCATTCTAAATATGATAAAAGATCAAAAAAAGAGCAATTGATGCTCCTTAATTTTTCTTTAATTTAATAAATCCTCTGTTAATCTAATATTTCCTGAATTATCACATGTTATTTCATATGTTTGACCTTTGCTCATTTCATTTGAAATAATTTTTTTAGCTATGAATGATTCAATATCATTTTTTATTAATCTATTAATTGGTCTTGCTCCAAAAATTTTGTTATACCCATTTTTCATAACATATTTATTTACATGTTTAGAAAATTGAATTGTAATGTCTTGGTTTTCAAATACCCGTTTAGAAAGTCTATCTAGTTCTTTGACAATAATTTTTTCAATAATTTTTTCATCTAATGGATTGAATATTATTATTTCATCAATTCTATTAATAAACTCTGGTCTAAATACTTTTTGCATTTCTTTAACAACTTTTTCATTTGGTTCTTTTTCCTCTAATATTAGATTTGACCCAACATTAGATGTCATAATGATGATTGTGTTTTTGAAATTAATTTCTTTACCTTTAGAATCCTTTAGAATTCCATCATCAAGAATTTGCAATAAGATATTTAAAACATCAGGATGTGCTTTCTCAATTTCATCAAATAAAACAACACTATAAGGATTTTGTCTAACTTTATCTGATAATTGTGACATTTCTCCATAACCTACATATCCTGGTGGAGAACCAATTAATTTAGATATTGAATGAGCCTCCATAAATTCAGACATATCAATTCTAATCATTTGTCTTTCACTATCAAATAATGAATAAGCAAGTGATTTTGCTAATTCAGTTTTACCAACACCTGTTGGACCCAAGAACATGAATGAACCAATTGGACGATTAGGGTCATTAATGTTTGCTTTAGATCTTAGAATTGTTTCAGCAACTAATTTTGTAGCTTGCTCTTGACCAATAACTCTTTGATTTAGTTCATTTTCTAAGTTCAATAATTTTTTTGATTCAGCTTCAACTAATTTAGAAACAGGAATTTTTGTTCATTTAGAAACAATTTCAGCAATTTCATTTTCTCCAACACTATCTCTAACTAATGATTTGTCTAAATTTTTAGAATCATCCTCTAGTTTTTTAATTTCTTTTTCCAACTCAGGTATTGATTTATATAAAAGTTCAGATGCTTTTTCATAATTAGATTCATTTTGATATTGAACTAATTTTTGTTTTAAAGTTTCTAGTTGAAATTTTTTATTTGAAAGTTCTTCAACAGATTTTTTTTCAAAATTCCATTTTTTAGAAATTTCATCAATTTCATTGTTTATACTTTTTAAACTTTCATCAATTGTTTCTAGTCTTAATTTATTTTTATTAACATTTTCAGATTTAGTATCTTCTTTAGATAATGCAATTTTTTCCATTTCTAGAGCCATTTTCTTTTGTTCTAATTTTTCCAATTTTTCTGGTTTAGAATTCATTATGGTTTTTAATGTAGCAGCTGCTTCATCAACTAAATCTATTGCTTTATCTGGAAGGAAACGATCTGATATAAAACGCGATGACATTTTTGCAGCAGCAACAATAGCACTATCTTCAATTTTTACTCCATGAAATGATTCAAAACGTTCTTTTATTCCTCTCATGATTGTTATTGCATCTTCAATTGAAGGCTCAGCAACATCTACTTTTTGCATCCTTCTTTCTAAAGCAGCATCAGTTTCAATGTATTTTTTATATTCATCATATGTTGTTGCACCAATTAGCATCATTTCACCTCTAGCTAACATTGGTTTTAAAATATTAGCAACATCCATTGCATTTCCTGATGAATTTTTTCCAGTTCCAACAATCATATGGATTTCATCAATGAAAACAATTACATTACCATTTGATTCCTTGATTTGCTTTGTTAAATTTTTAATTCTTTCTTCAAATTGACCTTGGAATGAAGCTCCAGCAAACATTGATGTTAGGTCAATTTCTATTAATTCTTTATTTTTTAGATTTTCAGGCACATCACCTAGTGCTATTTTTTTAGCAAGTCCTTCAACAATAGCTGTTTTACCAACCCCAGGTTCACCAACTAAAACTGGGTTGTTTTTATTTTTTCTAGATAATATTCTTATTACCCTTCTTATTTCATCATCTCTTCCTATAATAGGTTCCAATTTATTTTGAAATGCTAATTCAGTTAAGTTTTTTCCATATTTTTTTAATGAATCAACATTTTGTTCATTAGGTGTAAAATTAAATTCCATAATTACCTCCTTTATTAGAAATACAAATAAATCTTATTTGTATATAAATAATTATAGCACTTATATGATTAGAGTGCTAAATTTTTTATTATTTTATTTTTATATATGTAAGTTAATTATCAAAATTAAGAATAAGAGTTATTAATTAATAAAAAATTAATAATTTAATTTCCATAAAATAAATGTTTTTAATACAATTAGTAAATTATGTATAGAAAATACTCAGATGGAATTATAGAAGTAATTACTGGTCCAATGTTTAGTGGAAAAAGTGAAGAATTGATAAAAAGAATAAGAATACTTTCATATGCTGAAATACCAACACTTGTTATTAAACCAGCTATTGATAATAGATTTTCTAATAGTGACATTATTTCTAGAAATGGAACTTCTATTAAATCATATTCAATTTCCACTGTTGATGAGATTAAAAAATTATTTGAAAGTAATAAATACAAAGCCTTAGTAGTTGATGAAATTCAATTTTTTGATATTGAATTAATCAATTACATTGATCAATTAGCAAATAAAGGAATTAGAATTATTGCTTGTGGTTTAGACCAAGATTATTTAAGAAGACCATTTAATGTTGTTGCTCAATTGATGGCAATTGCTGATTCTGTACTTAAATTAAAAGCAGTTTGCTTGATTTGTAAAAAAGCTGCTTCATGTTCATTTAGAACATCATCAAGCAATGACACAATTGAAATTGGTGATACAGACAAATATGAAGCTAGATGTAGAGAATGTCATATGAATGGTATGAATGAAAATACTAAGCAATAATTGCACTTATTTTACCTTCTAAATTAGAAGTAGAAATTATTTTAACTTTTAATTTTTGACCTATTTTATAATTTGTATTTTTAACTGTTAATGTACAGTGATCATTGGATATTACATAATCATTAGAATCAGTTAATGTTGAAATATGAATTAGTGCATTTGTTGAATCTTCAAAATCAACAAAGATACCAAATTTTTGAATAGAAACTATTATTGCATCTTTAGTTGTTCCAATTAGATTTTCATAAAACTCTGCTTTTTTCATATCATTAACTTTTCTTTCTAAATCAGTTGCTTTAATTTCAGTTAGTGATGAATGAGCAGCAATGGATTCAATTTTATGTGCATTATCAATTGAATATGTTTTATTATTTTTAAACATTACTTCCCAAATAATTCGATGTAATAAAAGATCAGGATATCTTCTAATTGGTGATGTAAAGTGAGAATAATATTTAGATGCCAAACCAAAATGCCCAATGTTATTTGAAGAGTATTTTGCTTTTTGCATTGTTCTTAATAATGACATTTTTATTAAATTATCAAATCTCTTTTCTTTAATATTATTAACAAACATTTGAAATACTCTTGGATCAGTGCTTTGAACTAATCCTTGTGTGCTAAGACCTAATGATTTAACAAAAGATTTTAGAGCATCTATTTTTTCTAAATCTGGTGCATCATGAATTCTATATATTGAAGGAATATGTAAATCAGAGATCATTTGTGAAACAGTTTCATTAGCAAAAACCATAAAATTTTCAATTAGTATTTCTGATGAAAGTCTTTCTCTCTTTTTAATAGCAATTACTTTACCCGTATTTTTATCTAGTTCAATAATAGGCTCTTCAATTTCAAAATCAATATATCCATCATTTACTTTATTTTTGCCAATGATATTACTTAACTCATAGGCAGTTTTTAACATTGTAGCAAGTTCTGTATTTTCTTGAATAAAAGATTCATTATCCATATTAGCAACTTGATTATAGGTTAATCGATATTTAGATTCAATTAAAGCAGGATAAAGTTTTTTATTTAAAACATTACCATATGAATCAATTTCACATTCTAAAGTTAATGTAAATCTTTTTTCATTTGGATTTAATGAGCAAATTCCATTTGATAATTTTTCTGGAAGCATTGGAATAACTTTATCTATTAAATAAATAGATGTTCCTCTATCTTGTGCTTCTTGATCAATAAAAGAATTTTCTTTTACATAATAAGCAACATCTGCAATATGAACACCTAAAATATAAGTGTTGTTACTACTTTTTTCAACAGAAATAGCATCATCAAAATCTTTTGTTTTTTCACCATCAATTGTAACAATTAATTTATTACTTAAATCTTTTCTATTAAATTCATTAATATTTTCAACTTCATTTGGTATTTCTTTTGTTTCATTTAACACTTCATCAGAGAAAACATTTCTAACACCAGAAATATCTACTAAAAGATTTATATCTGAATAAGGTTGATTAATAAAATCTAATGTTTTATCAAGTTCTAAATAAATATCATTTGCAGTAATTTTACTAATTTTAAATCTAGCATATGTATTAGCTTTAAGAATAGTCTTATCATAATAAAAATTCATTTGGGAATTAAATAAAATGGGAATTAAATTTAGATTTTGATCAATTTGAGCATGTATGAATTCATTTTTTCTTGAATTAATTTTGATTTGAACTCCAAAGTAAAAATCATCTTGATCATCTTTGTAAACATTAATATTAATATTGTCATTTTTAAGTGCATTTAAATAATTAGAAAAAATCGGTATAGAAATTTCTTTATCATCATTTAATGCTAAAAAACAAAAGCCATTTCCTCTAGAATTTACTTTATAATCAACATCAAAATTACCAATAAATGTAGGTATGAAATATTTATCATCTTTTTTTGAATAAGCAATATCACCATTCTTTTTTAGTTCATTTAAAAATTTACTAAATTCTTTATTTTTTGAAGATGGTACTTTAAGTGATTTTACAATATCAATGAAAGAAGATCTTTTATTAATATTTAAATAATTTATTGTTTGTTCTTTTGAAAACATATTTTTAAATAAACACTCTAATGATGATAGTTACAACAAAAATAATAATTCCTAAAGTTATCATTGATCATTTTAAAAACTTTTTTCATCCTTGCTCTTTTGTTTGTGAAAACAATTTCAAGTCTGAAGAACCAATAAGAGCACCTGAAAATGAGTTTGAATCCGGAGCCATCATAAATCCTATTATTATCATTAAAAATGAAACAATAAACAGTATTATCATTAAGATTGTTATACCCATTCATTCTCCTTGTCATTTTTATAATACAATGTATATAATTTTAGCATTTTATGCTAATAAATTTCATGTTATTGTCTAAAAAAAGTATAAAAAAAATGGCAAGGGTGACAGGACTCGAACCCACAACATGCGGGGTTGAAGCCCGCTGTTCTACCAATTGAACTACACCCTTACAAATTAAATTAATATATGAAAATTACTTAATTTGACACTTCTTCTAATACATTTAATAGATCCTTAATGGTTTTAACACCATTAATTTTTTCTGTTGGTATTTGTATATTAAAATTATCTTCAAAATCTGCAATCATTTCAACCATATCTATTGAATCTAAACCTAAATCTCTAATAACAGTATTTTCATCAAATGATTTAGATGTTTTTGATTTTATAATTTTAAATACTTCATTTTTGTATTTCATAACTAATCACATATTATTTTATATTAAAATTCTAAATATTAAAATAAAATTAAAATATTATGAATAAGATAAATGATGAAAGATTTGAAGAGATTTTATTTACACAAGAACAAATTGAAACAAGAATAAAAGAATTAGCAAATTGAATAAATGAAACATATAAAGATTCAAAAGACTTAATTTTAGTAGGTTTGTTAAAAGGTTCTATTCCTTTTATTGCTCAATTAATGAAGGATATAAAAATTAATCACTCTATTGATTTCATTATTGCTTCTTCATATTTTGGTGGTGTTAAATCAACAGGTAATGCAAAGATAATTATGGATTTGAATACTGATATTTTTGGCAAAGATGTATTAATAATTGAAGATATTATTGATAGTGGAATCACTTTGTCAAAGGTTAAGGAAGTCTTGGTAGCTAGAAATCCAAAATCATTAAGAATAATGACATTGTTAGATAAACCTTCAAGAAGAATAACCAAAATTTTTGCTGATGTTTATGGATTTGAAGTACCTGATAAATTTTTAGCAGGGTTTGGATTGGATGTAAAAGAGAAATTAAGAAACTTACCTTACATTGGAGTTTTTAATAAGAAATATATTGATGAATTATAAAAAAATTTATTATAATTTTGTTATTTATGAAATTAGCTATTGTAGTAGATTCTTCATCAGGATTAACAAAAAAGGAAGCAGAAGATAGAGGTTGATATTTTTTACCATTATATTTGACAATAGATGGTAAAGAATATAGAGATGGTATAGATATATCTAAAGAGAATTTTTTAGAAATATATAAACCAGATTCTACAGGTAAAACCTCATGTACGCCAATAGGTGAAGCATTAAAATTACTTGAAGATTTATCTAAGAGTCATGATTTTGTTGTAGTTTATCCAATTAGTATGGGTTTATCTTCTCAATATAATAATCTTGAAGTTATTTCAAAGCAATTAAATAATGTTTTTGTTGTTAAATCAAAAAGAGTTTGTCAATTCATTGTAAAAGATTTAGTTGAACTTGAAAAAGAAGTATTATCTAATGAACTAACTGTTAAACAAGCTGTTTCAAAAATTGAAAATCACAATTATGCTCAAGTTGATGTTTTGTTATATCCTAAGGATATTAATGTTTTAGCAAGAGGTGGTCGTTTGGCACCATCAGCCGCAAAGTTAGCTAAGTTATTAAAAATTTTCCCAGTTATTGGATTACAAGATGGAAAATTAGAAAAATTTGATAAAGGAATGACATTTTCTAAAACATTTTTTAATACATCAGTAGATCAATATAAAAAATTAACTAAAAAAGGAAAAAGAAGCATTATATTCCTTGACACAGCCAATGAAGATGCTGATGCAATGTGTGAAGAATTTGTTAAAAAAGCTAATTATGATGGTGATTTAATTAGAACACAAATTCCACCTGTAATAGCAATACATACTGGATATGGAGCAATTTCTATTTTTTTCTTAGAGACAAAGCATAAGTTAGATGAATATAAATTATAGTCATTGCTTATCACATTTGAATAATATTTTAAAGGAGTTAATATGATTGAAAATCAAAAGAGAAGTTTTTTCTCTAAATATCGATTAGAGATTACTGATGTTAGATCTAAATTATTAAATAGATCATTACTATGAATGTCACTAGGTTTGATGGTGATTATTTTAGTGGCATGAATTAGTAGTGTAAATGATAACTTTAGACAATTTGTAACAACATTTTCACTTGGTAGTAGTTGATTATTTTCATGAATCTTTAATTTAATCATTATATTTGCTTTATTCTGAAGTGTTCAAAACACAAATATTAATATTGTGATTCCTTTATCTTTATATGTTTTGTTTGCTGTATATGAAGGAATGTTTATTACATCAATTTTAATTTTTACTGGAACTGTAGATGTAGCTCGTGATTTAATTTTATATATAATGATCCCAGCTGGAATATTTACATTAATGGGAGTAATTGGTTATTTAAATTTAATTAATTTTTCTAAATTAATACCATTTTCATTTTTTGGATTTATATCAATATTAGTTTTATCATTTGTAATGATATTTACATCTAATAAATTTATTGAATCATTATATTTTATAATTGCAGGAGCTGTTTTTATTATTTGAATAGGATTTGATATTCAAATGATTGGTAAAACTCAACAAATGCTACCTGATTATGTTGATAAGAAGACAATAAATAGAATATCATTTATGTTTGGTATTAAATTATTTATTGATTTTGTTAACTTATTAATGCTAATAATAAGATTTCTTGGATTTGGAAGAAATTAAAAAATATCAATTAATTTAAAAACATATTTAAAAAAAATAGCCTCATCCAAAAAAAGCTATTTTTTTTATTTTTAAATTACTTTTTAATTTAATTAACTATTTTCTAAATCATTTAAATAACTTTCTAAAAAATGCAAATGCTGATAATGTAACTAATGATACGGCTGTTCCTATTGCTGCAACACTATATCATTTATTTCAAGGATTAATTTTTGAATTGCTAATTGAACTTTCAAATTCATCTGAAATATCAGGGTTATCAGTATTGTCATCACCTGTTCCTGGAATGCTTGGTTTGTTATTGTCTACTGTAGGTTGCTTACTAAAAACAATAGTAGTATAGAAAGTTTTTTTGCTATTACCTTGTTTACCATTTTCATCATATCAAGAATTGCTACCTAAATCAAATGAAACATCAATTTTCATTCCATCTGAACTAATATTTGCTTTTACATTAGTAATATTATTAGTGCTTTTTATATCATGATCACCCTTAATGATAATGTGTACATTTTGATAAATAAAATTGCTATTAATATTATTTATTACTTGAACAGCAGTATTGTTAGCTCAACCTAAAGAAGATGAATTAATTGGATTAATTGTAACAGTTTGATTCTTCTTAATTTCATCAACAATATCATTATTTTTAAAGTTAGTAATTGTGGTGCTAAATGTTTTCTCACTGGTACCTAAATTACCATTTGCATCATATCAAGTATTACTTGATAATTTAATTTTTACATTTAATGTATTGCTATTAACATCAATTGATTCAATTGTGATTTGATTTTTGTTGTAAATATTGTAATCACCACTAAAGAATTTATTTAAATTGTCTAATACAAATTGATCAGTGATTAATGATTTAGCTTCTTCAGTTGTTTTATTAGATAAACTTATATTTGAGGCAATAATAATATTAATTATTTTTGTTTCTTTTTTAATTTCAGGTTGTTTAAAATTAATAATTTTAGTATCAAATTTTTTATTTGTATTACCTAAATTACCATTTTCGTCATATCAAGATTGAGCTACTAATTCAAATGATAATTCAATATTATTTCCATTTATTTTTTTATTTAAATTGGTGATTGAACTTGAATCTTTAATTTCGTATGAACCTTTTAGGAATGAATTAATTTTGCTAAAAATAAATTCACTACTAATTATACTCTCAGCATTTGAACTTTCAGTATTAGATAAACCTAAGGTATATGCCTCAATTGGATTAATAACAACAGTAGGTGATTTCTTTATGGTTTCACCTGGATTGGTTGTTCCTCCATTTGATATCTTGAAATTAATAATGGATGTTGTAAATACTTTATTTGTTGTTCCTAATTTACCATCATAATCATATCAAGTATTTGATACTAATTCAATTGAAATACTTAATGAGTTATTAGATACATTGCTTGATTTAATATTGATATTAGCAGCACTCGACACATTAATATCTCCACCAAAGAATTGTTTTAAATGATTAAACACATAATTATTATCAATAATATTTTTAGCTTCTTCAGCAGTTTTATTATTCAAATTTAATGAACTAGCATAAATAGGATTGATAATTCTTGTTATTTCTTTTTTATCAATATCTTTAAAGTTGATAATTGTTACTTTAAATACTTTACTTGTTGTCCCTAATTTACCATCTTTGTCATATCAAGTGCTTTCTCTTAAGGAGAATTCAAGTTCAATAGTGTTACTTATTTCTTTTATGGTAGTAATTGAAATTTGTGAATTATTTGTTAATTCATAATTCCCTTCTAAAAAGTATGAAATATTTTTAAATATAAAATCATTAGTGATAGTAGATAAAGATTGTTGAGCTGTAAAGTTATCTAATTTTAAATCTTTAGCATAAACTATATTTTTTGCTTTAGTTTCTAATTTTTTAATTTCATCAGGTTTTATAATGAAATTTTTTATTACTGTTGTAAATGATTTTTTATTATCACCTAAGTTACCATATTCATCATATCATGAGTGTGAAACTAGATCTAATTTAACAATTAAAGAATTATTAGAAATTTCAACATTAACATTTTCTATATTTTCTTTTACATTAATATTATAATCACCACTAAAAAATTTATTTAGATTTGTAAATATGAAATTAGCAGTTATATCATTAATTGCTTCTTCAGCAGATTTATTATTTAGATTAATATCATTTGCACTAATAGGATCAATAATAGTTGTTTCTCTCTTCACTTCAGGAGATTTAAAATTAATGATTTCAGTTTCAAATTTTTTATTTTCAGTACCTAAATTACCATTTTCATCATATCAGCAACCTGTTGATAGTTCAAAAGTAACTTTAATCTTATTCTCACTTACTTCTTTAGTCACACTGATGATGAAACTTGAATTATTAATTTTATGACTTCCAGTTAAAAATATATTAATGTAATTGTAAATAAATTCATTGCTAATATAACCTAAAGCATCATTAGCAAGATAATCAGATAAATTTAATTTATGTGCTTCAATAGGGTTATTTACTTGTGTAGGTTTATTTTTATTATTTTCACCATTATCAGGATTTTCAGTAGATGGATTTTTAAAATTAGTAATAGTTGTTACAAATGTTTTTTCTATATTACCTAATTCGCCATTTTGGTTATATCAACTACCTGATATTAGTTTAATTTCAACAATTAATGAGTTGTTATTTTCTTGTATTGAATTAATTTCAATATCATTATTTTTTTGTATATTATTATCACCTGTAAAGAATTTATCTAAGTTTGTATATATAAAATTGTTATCAATTTTACTCTTAGCTTCATCACTTGTAAGATCTGCTAAATTTATATTGATAGCTTGAATAATATCAATAATTTTAGTTTCATTCTTTTTATTTTCATCTTTAAAATTAATTATTTTAGTTTCAAATGTCTTTGTTCCACTTCCTAATTGTCCATTACTATCATATCATGTTTGATTGCTTAAAGTTAATTCAATTGATATACTATTATCAACTACTTCTTTTTTGCTTATAGTAATATCTGAAGAGGAATTAATTAAATAATCTCCTTCTAAAAAATGAATAATATTTTTAAATATAAAATCACTATTAATTTGTTCTATAGCTTGGTTTGCTAGTACATTATTTAAATTTAAATTAACAGCATCAATAGGATTTTTCACTTTTGTAGGCAAGTGAGTAATTTCATCAGGTTTATTGTTATCTACATGGAAATTATTTATTATAGTATTAAATACTTTAGAACTAGATTCTAAATTACCATTTTGGCCATATCAAGTTAATTTATCTAATTCAATTGAAAGATTTAATTGATTATTAGATACTTCATTAGAAATGATTTTTATGTTTTCATAAGAATTAATGTTATGACTACCTTCAAAGAATTTATTTAAATTTTCAAATACAAATTGGTTTGTAATTTTATCTTTAGCATCATTAGCACTTAAATTACTTAATTCAAGATTAGCAGCATTAATTGGATTGATAATTTTTGTTTCATTCTTGTTTATATTTTTAAAGTTAATAATCTTGGTTTTAAATTCCTTTTGATTATTACCTAAAGCACCATTTTGGTTATATCAAGTATTAGATGCTAAGCTGAAATTAATTTCAATTGAATTTTCATTATTTAATAATGTTTTTTGAATTGAAATAATATCGCTATAACTATTTATGCTATGACTACCATATAAAAATGCATTAATGTGATTGAAAATAAATTTATTATCAATAGTATTTAATGATTGTTCAGCTGTAAATTCACCTAAATTTATTATTTTAGAATCAATAGGGTTATATACTTTAGTTTCAGTTTTTGTTATTGTTTCATTTTGTTTAAAACCTATTATCATTGTTTTGAATGATTTTTCACTATTGCCTAAATTACCATCTTGGTCATATCAACTTCCAGATGTTAGTTTTATTGTTATTTGAATAGATATAGATGATTTACTATCAATTGAAACATTTATGTTGTTTTTATTATTAATATTTGTATTACCAGTAAAGAATTTAGTTAAATTATTGTAAATAAGTTCATTATTAATTAATGTTACAGCTTCATCAACTTTTTTATCACTTAATGATAGATTAGATGCAAGTATTGGATTTATTATTTTTGTCTCATACTTTTGATTCTCAGTTTTAAAATTTATTATTCTTGTACTAAATTGTTTAGTGCTTGTTATTAATTGACCTGTAGAGTCATAACAAGTTTCTCCAGCAAGTTCAAACGTAACATCAATAGAATTACCAGTTAAACTTTTACTGATATTTGTTATTTGATAATTGCTTTTAACATTATAATCACCAGTTAAGAAAATGTTAATGTTATTAAAAATGAATTGACTATCAATTAATGGTTCAGCCAATTTATTTGTAATGTTATGCAATTTTAATAATTCTGCATCAATAGGATTAATAACTTTTGTTTCCTTTTTAGTAATGGTAACTTCATCAGATTTAAATCCAGTAATTAAAGTTACAAATGTTTTATTATATGAACCCAAATTACCACCTTGATCATATCAACTACCTTTTAATAGTTCTAATGACATAATTATTGAGTTGTTAGAAACATATTTATTTTTTATAGATATATCTTCTTTAGATAAAATGTTTTTATCACCACTAAAGAATTTATCTAAATTATTAAATACAAATTCATTTGTTAGACTATCTTTAGCATTAGAGGCTAATTCATTGTTTAAATTTAAACTTGAAGCACTAATTGGACTAATGATTTTTGTTTCTTGTTTTGAAATTTCTTGCTCTTGATGTTCTAGTAAAATGTTTCCAAAATTTTTAAAATCATTTCCCTTTTGTATGTCACCATTTTCATCATAGTAATAATTCAGTTTTATATCATTTATATAAACTTTTTTATCATCATCTGATTTTTCAAAACTTAATTGGATATTTTCGGGTTTTAAATCATTTTTGTTTTCAATATCTACTGGAGAATTTGTAAAAATATTATTTATATTGTTAATGATGTAATTTTTGATACTACTTTCATCATTAGCAACACCATTATTGATTAAATTAGGAACCTTGAATTGGTTATAAACTTTATTATTAATTTCAGTTAAATTATCAGTATTAAATTTAGTTTCTTCAACTTTAATTGCATTTGTAGTTTCAAAAGAAGTACTGTCTACAATTATTTTGTTTGAATAATAAATATTATTGTTTAATTTAGAAAATGCCTTTTTACCTATTGTGGTAATTTTGCTACTTAATATTAATATGTTAGATAAACCTTCACATTGATAAAAAGCTTCATCACCAATATTTTTAATGTTTGATATGTAATCATAATTATCATTTTTATTTGAAAAAACAATTTGTTTAAATTCAGATTTAGAAAATGCCTTCTCACCAATGTATTCAATATTATTTCCAAAATACAATGTAACATTGTTTAATGTTTCAGATGTAAATGCTTTATCAGCTATTTTGGTTACATTAAATGCATATTCTTTTTCTTCATATCTAAAAGATATAGAATCTTTAATTACTAGTTCAGTGATATTGGTGGCATCAGATGTTAAATTTTTTACATCTTTAACCAAAATAAATTGATCACTTAAATTAATTTCATATTTAATATTATCAACAACCACATATATGTATCCAAGTTCATCTTTTTCAGCATCATAAATAATATTATTTTCTAAATTATTCTTCATAGAATAATTTAAGTTATTGTTTATTTTGTTTATTACAGGAATTGCAGATAAACCAACAATGGCACCAATTGATGCTCCTGTTATTGCAATAATATTTTTATTCTTTTTCATAATAATTAAATTTTATCATTAACAAAAATAAATATATTAACTATGAAAATACCAATTTTGTAACTATTTATTTGTATTTATTAATGCAATTTATATTATTTAAATAAAAAATATTTTATAAGAAATTAACACACCAAAAAATCTATAAATTTAATTTATAGAATAATAAGGGAGTATGAACTTATTCAATTGATTACATTATAACATTTTTGTTAATCTTTAATTTCTTAAATAGAAATTTCTAATTAATTAATTAATATTGTCAAAATATTATTATCTTGTGAATTTTTTATTTCAAATATTGTACTTCAATACTTGATAAAATGCCTATTGAAAAACATAATACAAACCCAATTAAATAATCCACATCTTATAAAATTTTTCAATTTTTATTTAAATTTTGATTTAGATCAATTCATATTAGAATTTTCCATAAATCTAAGGAATGCATTAAAGATGAATAAATTATGATCACTTATATTTTTAGATGTAGTAAATTTGTTTTGTTCTTTATTTAGTAAAATCTCAACATTATCATAAGGTAAATATAATTTAGAATTTTTATCATTAAGTATATTTAAGAAAATCTCTTTAGTTGGTAAATTGTTTAACTCATTATTTTTTAAGTTTTTAATTACTAAATTTGAATTTCTTGCAATGCTTAATTGATATTCAAAATGTTCTACATCTATTTTTTTAACAATATTACTTTGTTGATTATTAATATTATTATCTTGTTTATTCTTTCTTTTTTGTTTATTCTTTCTTCTAATAACAAGAAAAATTCAGATGCAAAAGAGTGTTAATAATGCTATTATGAAGAAGAAAATTACTCCAGCAATAACTGGATTATTATTAAAAAAATCTTGAATAAATGTCATTTTTAACTTCTACCTTCTTCTATTTCTAGTTAGTATTTTTTCTCTAACATTTTTAGCTTTACTTTTACTTTTCTTCTTAGTATTACTTTTTGATTTTTTTGATTTTGCTTGTTTATCATCTTTTTTATGTTCAGTACTATTATTTGGATTTAAAAATTCTTTATCACTATCATAGTATAGTGGTTCATCAATTTCAATAACTTCAAGACGATTTCTTGAATTTCTTATTAATGTATTTGAAATAATTGTATTTCCATTTTCATCAATACTGTATTTATTAATTTTAGTTATTCTTAATGGTTCTACTCAATTAGCCAAATTAAGTGTTAGCATATTGATAATACCATCAATAATAGATTTACGTTTGTATACTTTTGATCATTGTAATGAAGATAGAGCAAAGAATTTTCAGTTACGTGTTTCTAAAAATTTACGGTTATAGAAATCTCTTTGTTTACCATTAATCATAACATCATAGATAAATTCATCACAGAAGATTCCTATAATATTTCTTTTTGTTCTTCTATCTCTAATTACTAAGTCAATCTTTACATTACCTTCATATCATCCATCAACAATTTCAATTCTAGGTTCAAATGCAAATAGTTGTTCTAGATCTTCTTTTAAATCAGGTGCAATTCTACTAATTGCTCTACCTTTCATATCATTAGAAAAATCAACCATAGCATTGTTTTTAATATATGGTTTAAATATTGCTTGTATTTTAGGATCATTTAAGTTATGACCATTGTGTGTTAGTAATTTAGCATATTCTAAATAATCTTTTAATATTAATAAACTTTGATTGTTATCAGCAATAATTTCATCAATTTCAAATGATGTAACAAGATGTAATGCTAGTCTAGAACGAGTAATCAATACATTTAGGTAGTTTGGACCTACATCTTCTCCTAATAGACCTAGTGTGTTATTAACAGATAAGAAATTAGATGCATTTGTGTCATCTTTACTTGCTACAAATGAAATAATAATGTTATCTCTTTCAGAACCTTGAACTTTTTCACATGTTAGAACAAACATTGAATTATCTTCACCATCATCACTTATTCTTAAAAATTCATTTGTTACTAATTTTGAAGGATGTTCTAGTAGCAAGTTCTCAATGTAATCACGTTGTTCATTAGTTGTGGTAATAATACCAATAGTTCCATGATTTGGTTGTTCAACAATTTGTTCAACAATTTTAACAACTCTTTCTGCTTCAACTTTATTAATTCTGTTTTTACAAATACCATTTGTTTTAATCAAGTTAATTCCTGTAGTAATACAAGGTGGTTGTTCATTTTGATCATCAGCTACATGAATCATATTTCTATAGAACACAACATTTGAAAATTCAAACAGTTCCTTTTTAACTGAACGATAGTGATATTCTAAAACAATGGTTTGAATTTTTGTACCAATGTATTCTAGCAATGAAATTGGAGTCTCAAAAACTTTATATTTCATTAAACCATTTGAATTATTATTTCCATTATTATTTTCAACAATTGAAGATTGCATTAATTGATATTTATTATATTTTTCAATATTTTGTTGATATGTAGCAGGAGGTAATTGTTTAATATCTCCAGAAATTATTCAACGGTTACTACGGTATAGTAATGGGAAAGCATTTTCTAATGGAATCATAGAAGCTTCATCAATGATACAGATATCAAAAAGCGAGTTTTTACAGATTACATATTTTGAAATCATGTTTGGACTACCAAGAATTAATGGAAATATTAATGAAATAATATTTGAATAATTAATTAATATATCATCAACAGAATTTAGTACTTCAGTGTTTTTAACAATTGCATATAAGTTGTTAAAATCACTTGCTAATTTTTTATCTTCTTTTAGAACACTAACTACTTTTAGAGCGAATAGAAATTCAGTAGTTCTAATATCTTCACCTAATTTATTAGTTATTAAGTTATCAATTATTTCATAGTAATTTTCATTATCAACTTGAAAACTATCTCCATGATCAGCTGCAAATTTTTCCATTAAATAATATGAGTGATAAAATTCATAATCAAATTCATCAGGTGAATAACTTTTAATAAACTCAACTACTTGTTCAGTTGATTTTTGTTTTACTAAACTTGAAGTTTTGTTATATCAATTTAAATCATGACTTTTTATAATATCAATACTATAGTCATCTAAACTTTGAAATAATTTATATAGTGATCAATATAAAGCTTTATCATCATTAGCATAATTTTCCAAGTTTACTTGCTCTCTATTTGAAAGGAACTCACTTACTTTTTCTTCTGATAAGTTCTCAATAGCTTCATCGATATTTTTTGTCATTGCATATTGAATTAAGTAGTTATCATAAAATAAATCAGTACCATCATAGTATTTAATTACATTAAATGCTTGTATAAATAAATCATCAGCAAAATTTAATGTTTCTTTTATTTTATTAATTTGATGATATTCATGATAGTCATCACCAATTTTATTTATCTTGAATCAAAAGTCACTTGAAGAATCAGAGTTTTTTATAATAGGTCCAACTAAATGGATAACATTTTTTAAATCTTCTTTTTGAATATTTTTCTTAAATATGTATTCAGGATAATTTTGGCCATCTTCAGTCATCATGATTTTCTTAAAATCATTTACTTTTTTATAAATAGCATCTAATTTTTCAGAAACAACATTAGTATTTGTTGAAGCAATTGAATCTCTAATCCCATAAACTAAACTTATTCTTTCTAGTCCATTTTTTAATTGAGATGTAAATTCTTTTGCAAAATTATCAGATTCAAATAATTTAAGTGAATAATTACGTAATCTACCTAATCTATTAAATATAACATTTGCAGCTTCTTTTTTTTCTGTAGAGAATAAAACGGATTTTAAATTATTAACTGCATTTGCAATTATTGAAGAAATTGTTTGTGATTTACCATTACCAGCAGCACCAGATATAACTAGATTATCATTCAAGGCAACATTACATGCTTTCTTTTGTGAAAAGTCTAATTTCACAATTTCTTTTAATGATGTTTCACTAAAATATTTATGATATTCTTCAGCTAATTCTAATTGATTATAGAAAGTATTATCAATTAAATTAATGAATCCAACACCATCACTTTTTAACATCTTTACATAATCAATGTATAAAGATACATTAGCTATTGGATAAGAACCTACTGTAGCAAAAGGTAAAACTTTTATATTACTTGTGTTAATAGGACCAAATGTTTGTTCTAGTCTTTGACCAGTCTCTTTATCACTTAACTTAGGTATTTCAATAAATTCTCTAATTTCATAACTAGTTAATATTCTTTTTAACTCATTTATTGCATCAGTAGAAAAAGTATAACCAAATGATGAGTATTTTTCAATAATGTTATTAGCAAAAATTTCTAAATCATCATTGTAATTAATTTTTACAAATGAATCTACTTTTATTGATAAATTATCATTGTTTTCTAAAAAGTTATTAGAGTGAATTAATGTTAATAATAAATGTGAGTTAACTTCAACAATTAATGTCCCATTTTTTCTAGATAGATTTAAACTAAAATTCTTTCTATCTCTTGTTTGGATAACCAATGGTCATAGTAATAGTGGTGCATAAAAATGATAATTGTTTAAATTATTATTTGTGTTTAAATCTGTTAAATTTATTTCTTGTGATTGTGATAATGGCTCTTTAGATTCACCTTTATTTATAATTGAACCTGTTGCATAAGGTCATCCAATTTTAACTGTAGATGAACCATAATTAGCACGTGTAGATCTTACAAGACTAAAAAGTCTTTTTATTTTTGAACCTAATTCTTTATTTTTTTCAATGTTTATTGAAATTGGTGTAGAACTATTTATTAATGTTTTTATTGGTTCTAAATCAGTTTTATTTTTTGCATTATTAAAATTATTAAAAATTTCATAAATATCTAGAACATCATAATTATTTTCTAAATTAGTAAAAAATCCATTATTTATATAACTACTTTCAATAACTTTTTCTTTAAGTTTATTAAGTTTTAATTTATCTCAATTTAAATCATTATTTTCATTATTATTTTCAACTACTACATTATTACTTGAATCATTATTTTGATATTCATAAAACTTAGAATTTTCATAAAAATTACTATTTGATTCCTTGGTATTATTATTTTCTTGAGCATAATTAAATAAGACATTATTGTTTTTATCAAAATCTGCATTTTCTTTATATGTTAATTCTTTAATGCTTTCATTTTCAACAATATCATCACTTATATTAATAGGTTTGGTATTGAATCTTGATTTTCTATTAGGATCTAATCCTTTTCTTTTAATATATCTATTCATATTTTATCCTTATCCTTTGTTGTATCTTAAAATTTTACTAACAATAATATTAATCAATAATGTTTTTTGCATCCATAAACTTATAAAATACCAAAAAATTTAACTTATTGTAAAAAATTACATTTTTGAAATGAGAAAAAATATGAAATATATTTTTATATTGTTTAATTCTTTTTGTTTTCTAAATTATTTTTGAATTGTAGGAAGTTATTTAAATTTTTTTTAACATCATTTTCAAAGACTTCTAATATTTGACCTACTTTGTCAAATTCTTGACCTATTACATTACATTATTTTTTCACTTTTTTTGTTAAATTTTCTTTGTTCCTCAATAAATAATAATTCAATAACAACATTATTAATTGATTGCTCAAAATTATTAAAATAATTTTAATATTTTTTTGATAGAATTTCAAATTTGAAGAGTGATTTTAAAAACAATCTCACTCAAAAAGTATTATTGAAAGGCCTATTTTATATATGAGTAAATCTAAAAAAATATTATTAGGAATGTCAGTAGCTTCAATTGGAATTGGATCTTTGTGCATTCCACTTACAACTTTAAGTTTTAATAAACAGGAAGTTACAAATAAATTTAATTTTAATGAACAAAATAATGAATTAAATTCATCACAAATGAATGGTTCACTAAATAATGAATCACAACCAATTGTTGGTGGATTAAGTTCTTCACAGCAGATTGTTATTGGAACAAATGAATCATCACAAATAAATGGTGAAATAGATAATTCATCACAACAAATTAATAGTGAATCAAATGAATCATTAAAAAATATAATAACTTGAGTTGATGAAGTTGATGATGAAATGGATTCTTCAACTGCATGACTTAGATTGAGACTAATTAAGGTAAGAGATGCATTAAACAATAAAATAATAGAAGATGCTAAAACTATAAAAACAGCAGATGATTTTAAGAATTTATATACAAAATATTTTACACTTTGAGGCAAAAATTCTCTTGGTAATAATGATTATGAGCTTGAAATACCAAATAATACCTTTATTGATGGAATAAATGTATCAGGACTTAAATTAAAAAGAAGAATTGAATTAAGTAATCCATACCTTGTTTCAACACCTGAAGCATGTAATTATTTTGTTGTAAAATTTGATATTTCATATGGAAATGGTAGTGACAAAATTTTATACAGAACTAATGAATTTAGAATTGAAAATCCAAATCCAATAAAAATTGATAATGACATTAAGAATATTGAATTAAAAGATCAAAATGGTTTAGTTATTAAAAATGGTGTAATTATTAGGTATGAAGGTTCATCAAGAGAAATTCATATCCCTGACAAAGTTAAAGCAAAAGATCAAAATGGAAAAGAATATGTTGTAGATATTAAGTCAATTGCTGATTGTGTGTTTATGGGAAAACAAATTAGAGATTTAACCATTGAAAGTACCACATTAGAAATGATTGGAAATTTTGCATTTGAAAATAATTCAATTATGTTATTAGATTTTTCAAAAGCTACAAAATTAGTTCAAATTGGTAATAATGCTTTTAAAAGTAATTGAATCAAACAAATTACTTCTTGAGGAAATGTTAAAGTTTTAGGAACATCAGCTTTTGAAGATAATACAATTAATAATTATGGTCTTAATTTAGGTAAATCATCAATAGTTGCAATTGGTATTAAATGTTTTGCATCTAATTATTTAACATATAATGTATTTAACCATGTTCTTAATGCAATTATTGAGTTGCCAGTATCATTAAAAACAGTGGGATTTTTAGCATTTGGAACATCTAAAACCCAAAATTCAATGAGGGAATTAATTAATAATTGAAATTTACTTTCAGATTATTTTACTCAAAACACTAGTAATTGATTATTCTATAGAAATATTGAAGTTATAACAGATACATATAAAACAGAAAAATTTGATCAAAAAATTGATTTCACATCATACCTAATTAGAGGATATACAATTGAAAAAGATTATGAATACAAAGTAAGAAATGGTATAGTTGTTAAAAATGGTGTGGTTATCAGATATGAGGGTAATAGACCTGAAATTGATTTAAGTGGAGATATAATAACTAAAGATTCAAAAAATAGAACTGTAAAAATAGTTATTACTGAAATAGCTGATAATGCATTTAGATATTCTAGAGTAAGAATTTCAAAACTTGCTTTACCAGAGAGTATTGAAAAAATTGGTAGAAGTGCATTTGAAGGGAATAGATTATCATATGTAGACTTTTCTAAAACAGATTTATATATAATAGGAGCATCTGCATTTAAAGATAATAATATTAAAACAATTAAATGAGGAGAAAATGTACAAGAAGTTGGAAATCTTGCATTTTATAATTGTGCACTAACTAATGATGGTTTAAATTTAGATCAGTCACAAATCATTAAAATTGGAGTTGCTGCATTTGCTAGAAATAATATTAGCTTTAATGCATATGAAACAACACCAAGTAAATTCATTAAATTACCTAAAACATTAAGAGTTATTGCTTATGCAGCATTTTGTCCAATGGAAAACTTTGTATGAAACATTCAACCTAATGTTGTTATATTTGAGCAAAAACCAAATGGTGCTGACTTCTACAAAAATATACTTGTAGGAACACCAAGTGGTAAATTAGTTAAATACACTAACTTATTATCATTCAATAAAGCATTATTAGAATTTAATTAATAAAACAATATTAAAAAAGATAGTTACACATAGTAACTATTTTTTTTATTGCTAATAATTTTTAATAACATTAGATTTGATGTATTAATATCATTTAGATCATAAACTACAACAATTTGTGATGGTAATAATGATATTTGTTATCTAAGAACTTCAAACTTAGATAAGGAACATTTTTGTTGAAAATTTTATTTTTGTGAAGCACTTGGTCTACCATATTCAATTCCGCCTGTGACTTGACATCCAGCAGGGAATGCTGTATAGTGATATCTACATTTAGGAGGTAGAGTTACACTAGTTAATTGGGTTCCTTGAAAAGCAGAACTATTAATTTCTTCTAAATAATCTAATTTAGATAAGTCTAAATGTTCCTCCAAACCAGCTCCATAGAAAGCTTGAATACTAATAGATTTTAATTGATTGTTATTTGAAAAAAAATATTTTTTAGATATTTGCAACCTGAAAATGCTGATTGACCTATACGGTAAGTTGAACTAGGAATTCTTATTTCAGTTATATTTGTGTATTGCAACCCATCTATTGTTTCAATGCTACTAGGTAATGATATCGATTTTAATCTATCTCTACCAAAACCATCATCTGACCCAAAAAAATCACTAGCAATTGATCTAGGTTTAACCTTATATCCATTATGTTCATGAGCAATTGTAGAATGATTATGTTCAAGAACTTCAGGAATTATTAAATTATCTGCTTCTTCATCAGTAAGAGTTTTATATAATCTAACTTCACCATAAATGTTAAATTGAAATGGAGTTCTAGTATCAATCATTCAAACACTACCAGCCGGTTCAGATATCCCTGCATTTCAATCACTTGAAGAACAAGAAACTGTTGTTAGAGAAATTAATGGCAAAGTAGATAGTGGTAATAAGTATAGTATTTTTTTCATATTTTCTCCTTTTTAAATTTTTACTTTTATAGTATCTAGTTTGATAATATCTCTTAGATAGTTTCTTGCATCATTATAAGTTGCAAAATAATTTGTTTTGTTATCTCAAAATAGTTTATAAACAAAGTTTGTTGTGTTTTCAATTAATGTATAAGTTCCATCATCTTCTCTATAATAAGACATCTTTGGATCTTTCTTTACAATTGTTGTCTTAAGTAAGTTATCAATTACATTTTGCTCTGAATCATAGAGTGCTGGATTAGAAGTATCAGCAATTCCATCACTATTAATTCCTGGATTAATGATTTTTCCATTTAGATCATAAACTACAACAATTTGTGATGGTAATAATTATGTTCCTTATCTAAGTTTAATATTCTTAGATAAGGAACATTTTTGTTGAGAGTTTTATTTTTCTGAAGCGCTTGGTCTACCATATTCTTCTCCACCTATGACTTGACATCCAGCAGGGAATGCTGTATAATCATATCTACATTTAGGAGGTAGATTTACACTAGTTAATTTAGTGTTTTGAAAGGCAAAACTGTCAATCCTATCTAAAAATTCTAATTTAGATAAGTCTAAATGACCTTCTAAGGCTATATCATAAAAAGCACCTTGATAAATATATTTTAATTGACTACCTTCTTGAAAAAAAACATTTTTTAGCAATTTACACCCTGAAAATGTATATTGACGTATATTATGTGTTGAACTTGGAATTATTATTTTAGTTATATTTGTGTTTTTCAACCCATCTATCACTTCAATACTATTAGGTAATGATATTGATTTTAATCTATCTCTACCATAACCACCATCTGGTCCAAAAAAATCACTAGCAATTGATCTTGACTTGACCTTATAACCATTATGAGCATGAGCGATTGTAGGATGATTGTGTTCAAGAACTTCAGGAATTACTAAATTATTTGCTTCTTCATCAGTAAGAGCTGTATACAATCTAACTTCACCATAAACATTAAATTGAAATGGTGTTCTAGTATCAATCATTCAAACATCAGAAGTTGGTTCAGGTATCCCTGCATTTCAATCACCTGAAGAACAAGAAACTGTTGTTAGAGATATTAATGGTAATGTAGATATTGGTAATAAATATAATAATTTTTTCATAAATTCTCCTTTTTTAAATTTTTACTTTTATAGTATCTAACTTGATAATATCTCTTAGATAGTTTCTTGCATCATTATATGTTGCAAAA
>JAAVAX010000011.1 GCA_014803855.1 Mycoplasma sp.
AAATAGTGTTTTATGATAAAATTAAATTTATAAGATTTAAGTTGATAAAGTTGGTTACTATGTCTAAAAAAACAATTGAAACACTTATAAAAATTAGTAATAATATCACAACAAAAATTGTTAAAGGAACATTAGAAAATCCTATCCCTGGTAAAAAATGAAAAGTTGAAGTTGAAGGAGAATTTAAAGATATGTCAAGTAATAATAATGGTTTTAGTAAAAAACAAATGGAACAATTACAATGATTATTGCAACCAATTGTTAATAGACTGGATGGATTAGAGCATGAAATGAAAGAAGTTAAAAATAAGATAGAAAATGTTGATAAGGAAATTAAAGAAATTAAAAACACTCCAACTATAAAAAGAGAACTTAAAAAATAAAATATCATCTTAAAAAAATAAATATACATTTTTAGATCTATTCTTTTTTATCATTAGAATTATCAAATATATGTTTTAAATTAATCTAATAATAGATGTAGACAAATTTTGTTAATTTTTATCCAAAAATAATACTTAATAAGACTTATTTAACTATTCATGATGCAGGCACTGGAAAAGTATTGTTTTCTAATACTAATTCTAATAACAATCCAAGTGTTTTAGGTTGAGATTTTAGCAATATTTTTACTGATATAAATAACAACCCATTAGATTGAAATAATCGAGATGATTTTAAAAAAGACCTTTATTATCAAGATATGATTTCAATTGGAAATAATAATGATATTTTGTGATTTTACATGCCTAATCCCTTAAAAATGAAAGATAAAAATAAAAACAATTTAACAAGTATTAATAATTATTCTAATTTTATTTTTTCAAATAACAATCCATTAGCAAAGGTTTTTTTAATTAGGAATGATGATGTTGAAAATGCAAAAAATAATAATTCAAATATGAATATTTATGACATAACAAACACTTTTGCTAATTTGTATGTTTATAGTTCAAGTGATAGTGATAATATAGTGATGATCGCTCCACTTATTCCAATTTCTAGACATCAACAGGGTGGAAATAATAGATATTTTAAAATAATAAATTTTACACACAACAAAAATAATGATACAGCTCTAGCATATCAAGCAGCATTTGGTTATAATGGCACTGATAATATAAGTCATAGTGGTCCTTCTTATTCAGGAAATCCAAATTTATTTACTGACTCTTCTTCTAGTAGTGTTTTTAAATTTGACTCAAATGGATTTAACAGTGGATGAAAAACTTGGACAAGTGAATTTAATAATGCTATGTTAATTCCAACTAGAAATATGTTTAATGAAAATGTTGTTACATTTGCTTATCCTTATGCTTCACCTGAAAGTTCCTTTTCTAATAGTGTTGTTCTGCCTATATTTAACATTTGACAATTAAGTATAACAGATCAAAATGCAGGTAACACTAATAGTATAGGCGGTGGTAGTTTTACAAAAGCATTTAATTTTGGAAAAGAAATTTATGATGCTTACACTGCCAATAATTGAGGGACACAAAGTCCAACTAGTGCTAAATTAATGTGATATCCATGACCTGGAGCTGTTAATTACACTTCTCTTCCTGTTGCAAATGGTTATTTTTCAAGATATACCAATCAATTATATAATCGTTTAATTAATGTTAGTCCCTATGACAATACAATTGTTTATGCAGCCAGACCTACCACAGTCAAATATGCTAATATTACTGGTACTGGTGATTTTTTTAATGGAAATTCAAGTTATTCAAATAACTATACTAGTTTTTGAATTGGAGATAGTAATTCATCAAATACTAATGTATATAATTTCATTATATCAAATATTGGTAGTTCAACTGGATGAAGTGGTTCTACAGCAATTAGTTCTGCTTTAATTTTTAATGGTACTTCATATTTGGACAGTGTAAACACCATTTATCAAAATGGTTTTTGATTTGATATTAATTCATTAAATAATAACAATATAAATCTTTATTTTAATGTCACAGGTGATTTGAAAAATAATACTCAAACTAATAAACAGGTAAAATCTAGTCCAATTGGATTAGTTAGACCTAATTTATCAAATAGTTATAATATAAACTCCCTTATGACTTCTAGTCCATTAACAACAATTAATAGTACTTCAATTAGAAATACAAATTATAGCAATTACATAACTTCTCGTGCTGATCTAACTAAATGGTATTCAAGAACATATCAAAGTTTAACTCAAGGAGCCAATTCATATTCTAATAATTTTCAAATAAATAATGGTAATTCAAATAACACAAAGTTAATAGCAAATAATTTTGGTAGCACCCTATCAAATTTAAATTCTCCCAACAATAATTCAGTAGAATTATTTTCTAATTGAAGCATAGGAAGTTTATATAACAATGTTGTACAACAATCATTTAAAGTAGTAACCAATATTGATACTACAAAACAAGCTACACCTACATTAGATTTATTAATAAAATATGAAATTGCAAATTTAACTAATAACTTTATATCTACTAATGATATAAATAAAGCTAAAACTATAGAAATCCCAATAACAATACCTAATTTATCTTGACAATTTTTAAATAGTTGATCAACTAATGCTAAATTAAATAATTATACAAGTCCTTCAAATGACAATATTCTAGGTAACATGAATGTAAATTGAATTAGTAATAGTAATGGCCAAGGTAATTATGGTGATAATTTTGCTTCACAAAACAATATGGGATATTGAGTTAGCAATGATGGCAATTTAACTTTTGAAAGTATTACATCAACTGGTAATAGTGTTGAATTATCAGATACAATAGAAATCAATAAATATCCTCTAAGAGTTGTTTTTGCTATTAACCCTGATCCTGATAATAATTTATCAAGTGATAATAATGCAAATTCATGATTAACTAAATTTAAAAATGAAGGTAATGGAAAATTTACTAAAAAATACCCTCTAGTAAGTTTTAATGATAATGAAACTAATTTTAATGATATTTTAAAAGAATATGCTAATTGAAAGGCACAGAATTTAACTTATTCAAGTGATGTAAATAACCCATCTTTAGGAACCTTGGGACTAGGTCAAATTACTATTGATGCCTATTTGGAGTTAAATCCTTATTGAGATAAATTAAATAATGAGATTACCATTTATACTTTACCTGAAAATACTAACACCAAAATTTTAATTGATAAAACAACTAACATTAAATATATTTACAAAGATGATTATCAAAATTCTAGATCTATCTATAAACAAAATTCAACTACCTTTAGTGATAATAATCAAAGTGGTTTTGGCAATTCAAATGCAATTAATTCATCATGAGTAACTACTCCAAGTTCATCTTTAAATTTAAAAATGCCAGTTGATCCTACAAAAGTTAAAAATGTTTTAGTAAGGGAAGAAAATGGAACCACCAATGATATTTTTACTGCTAAATATGTAGAAGGTTCTACTAATATTATCTTAGAACCTAAAACTGACAAAGTAGATTGAGCTAAAACACATTTACCTACTTATTCTTTAATGACAGGGACAGGAATAATTTTTGAATATAAAACTAAAGGTTCAAGTGAATGACAATCTTTTAATACTGCCAATGGGAATTTAAAATATAATGAAAATACTGGTAGTTATACTATTACAAATAGTAATAAAGATATAGAAAGCATTAGATTTAAATTATCTCCATTGAGTAGTAATGATAATGGAAATATAGTAACTAAATATGATAATTGAAATAATGACAACATTCCAAACACTTTCATTTCTGATGAAGTTAAATTAGAAGTTATTCAAATAAATGTAGATTATACTTGATTTAATAATGCTACTTTAGCTTTCCAAGGTGAGGAAACTTGAAATAAATTTTTAAATGATGAAAATGGAGAAGATCAATTTGTTCAAGCAATAAATACATATGAAACAAGTATTAAAAATAATATAAATAATTTATCAAACAATAATAAAGATATTGTTCAAATTAAATATTCATTAAATGAAGATGATTCAACTTATGTAGGTGCTAATGATTTGTACAGCCAATTAAAACAAAAATGAGAAAATTATAGTGGTATTGATGGAGGAATTGTTGCATTATATAATGAAGAAAAACTTAATAACACTAGTGCAACAAAAATATATGTTAAGTTTGAATTAAATGATGACGTTACTGCTGGCAATTATGAATTTAATGAAGCAAATAAGCAAGGTAATAATTACATAAAAAAAACATCTATTGATTTTAAAATTAATTTAAAGTCATATGTGGATGTATTGCAATCTATTAAAACAAATGTTATTCAAACTAGTAATGGTTCAATAACTGATTTTACACCACCAGCAATGACTGGTGATGGATTTTTGGGTGGTAAAACATTTGATCAAATTGTTGATTTACTTAAAAAATTTGGTGTCGGTGTTCAATATAAAAAGATTGATAATAGTTACACAGAGAATAAATCAGAAATTACTTCATATGATCCTGCCAATCCAATAATTAAAATTAGATTTACAACATCTAACAATTGTAATGTAAAAGTTTCAACTAGTGGAAGTGGAACCATAAGCTTAGGTTCTTCTGATATTTGATTGCCATTAAATGTCCCATTATTAATTCAATGAAGTGATAGCATACTAGATGATTTTAAAACTAATTTTATAACAGGAAATACAAAAAACATAAATATTGATCAAGGTAAAGAACAAGAATTGATTCAAAAAATTGCTGAATTTAATAATAAAAGTAATAGTAATAATTCAAACAAAGATCTATGAGACAATTTAAGTAACTATCTAGAGATTAAATATGCTATAGGAGAATCAAATAGCATAACTTCATATTATTATAGACAAGACTTCATTGATTATTTAAACTCATTAACAACAACCCAATATAACAATCAAATTAATATTAAACTAGTTTTAAAAGATGAAACTAATAATGAAACTGGAGAAGCAAAATTTTTACTAAGTTCAGAAGCTAGCAAGAATCATATCTTATATGAAAATAAAAATAATTATATTAAGATTTTTATTGTAAATAATTACACTAATTTATTTGATCAAATAACTATTTCAGGAACTACAAATAATTTAACATTTGGATATCCGGAACAGTTGCAAAAAATAAAAGATAATGAAATTGCAGGTCTTAAAATTGCCTACTCACTAAAACAAAATATTAATTATGATGATAAAGTAAATGAAAATGATGGTAATATTGAAAATGAATGAGTTATAACACAACCTAATTCAGTTCCTACTAGTGCTAAAATATTAAAAATTAAAATATATACAACTAATGAATCTTTATATATATTTGAAGGTAATATAATTGGTGATATTGACTTAACAAAAATAGCTAAGCCAATTGATGTTGATAGTAATTGATTTAATGAAATTGCTTTAACTATTAATAGTAATAATAATTATTTAAAAGATATTCAAATAGAAGATATTACTAACTGAGAAAATCAAATTTGAGAAAAATCTAAAGCAATTCAATCTGATAGCTCATTAAGACAATATGTTTCAATTAAATACAATATAGATGGAAATGGTTCTTATAGTGCTCAAGAATTATTGAATGAATTAAAGAAAATGCAAAATGACTATTCCTCATCTACTTTAGGGATTGTTTACTTGTGAGATGGATCTAGAGGTACTAAAATTAATGCCACATTTACTACAAGTGACCCTCAACTAATTATGTTTACTAATGCAGATGATGATTCTCAAAATTCTAATTTAACAGGTACAGTTCAAACAAATCAAATTAAAACTTATATAGATTTGTCAAATTATGCAAATATCTTAAAGACTAACAAAACATCTGTCCAATTGATTGATGGTAAAATTGGAACAATTCAAAGTTTCACACCACCAACAATAACTGGTGATGGATTTCTAGGTGGTAAAACATTTGACCAAATAAGTGAAGTATTAAGTGAATTGGGTGTTGAATTTAAATTTAATAATAACCTAAATGAAAGTTGAAATATAAAAAATGATGTAAATGAATATAATACAAATAATGCAATTTTATATTTGGGTGTTGAATATAATAGTCAAATAAAACCAAACATTGTGTTTGATTTTGGAAACAATAGCATTATAGAAAACACCACTTTAAATAAAGGAGACAATGCACTTGTTATTTTACAATTACAGGCACCAGTAGCTATTATAGTTGATTTAAGTCAATTGGGGCAATTATCATTTCAAGGTAACACAAAAAATATTGATAATGCTACTCAAATAAAAAATAAAATAAATGAAATTATTAATAATGTAAAATCAACTAATTCATCTGCAATAACTAACAATGACTTAAATTTAGAAATTAGATTTTCATTGAATGAATTAAAATTGGAAGAAAATATAAGTGATCAAAATGTTACAGATGATGGTATTTGATACACATTTGAAAAATTGAATGAGATTTTATCAAGATCAACAACTAATTACAATAATAATAAAGTTGTAGCAAAATTCTACATTAAAAATAACCCAATTCTTGAAGGTGGAGTATATAAATATCAATTGTCAACTAATGATTTTCAAATAATTAACAATGAAGATTTAATTAATAAATCAGATTTCAATATTTATATTAATAATACAGATCAAATACAAATTGATTGAATTGAAGCAAATTTAAAATTAAGTGGGTCGCAAGAAAACTTTGATATTAGCAATTTTGATAATTGAAAATCTAATTTACCTCAAGGATTAACAGTTCAATTTAACATAACTCCTAGTTCAAATATTGGATCTAATGGAGAAAGTCAACCAGATGATAGTGCTTGAAAAGATGACCTAAATGATGCTAAACCAATAAATACTACCCGTGATTTTTGAATAAGATTTAAAGTTGGAGATGCTTATGTATTTGAAAGCGCTTCACAATCTAACCCTTCATATTCAAATCCTATTAAATTGGATGCTTCAGCTATTTCTGTTTCATTAAAAATTCAATCAAATTGACTAAATCAAGTAATATTGACTGGTAATTTAAAAGATTTAATAATTAATGAAAGTCAAGCAATTGAAGCAATTAAAAGTGCTGGTCAAATGCCTATTGAGAATATCATACAAATCGAATATACTTATGATGGAAATAACTGACTAAAAGCAAAAGAATTTGAAGCAAAATTACAAGAGTTAAAAGGGTCTAAAGATAATGAAAATAATTGAATTATCCTAAGAGAAGATATTGAAGCGCGTTTTGTATTAAATAAAGAAATTAATAATAATTTACCTAACAAATATGTACTAGAAATTGATGACAATAATATAGAAGAAAATAATTCTAATAATATCAATGTTTCATTGATTACTAATTCAATTAATCAAAATGTTAAGGGATATATTAATCTTGATAAATTTAATGAATTTAATGCAAATAATTTTAAAGTAACTGGAACTAATAGCAGTGCTAACTTAATAACATCTAATATTAATGATATTAATGCTAAATTAAATCCCTATTCATCAAATAATATATTTTCAATTTTATACAAATGAAATTCAAATGATAATTATCTAGAAGCTAATAAAATTTGAACTCCAGGTCAAGAAATTCAAGAAATAACAAAATTAAATGGGACATATGAAAACAGATTCTTTGGTATTCAATTTAAAGTTGATAGTAATGATTATGTTTTATATCAAAATGACAAAGAACAAAGTGGTAATAGTTATGAAATTTCAACAGCAACTACACCAGCAATCCAAATGCAAATCTCTGTGGAAATAATAAATCCATTTATCTCAACTAATAGTAATATTAATATTAAATTCCTAGATACATCATCAAAACCACAATGATATAACAATGATGGTGCATTTACTTTCACTATAGAAGAACCACAAACAAATGGAGGAACTCAAATTTACAATTCATTTAATAGTTTCATTTCAAATTTAGGTCCTTCATACACTCAAGAAATGAGAGATGCTCTTGAACTTGTATATTATGTTTCTGCTACTGAATTAAGTGAAGAAGAATATCAACAAGTTACTTCAATAAATGAAATCAATAAATATGATAAATCTAGTGAAAAATATAATGTTTGAAAAGAACTAAATGATTCAAATGATATATCTCAATTAAACTACCATTTAAAAGTTGGTGATTATGTAATTATTGCTTTAAGAATTAAAGAAGATTCATTAACAACTGATACTAATCCAAATGGATATGTATTAAAAGATAATGATCATAGTCCAACTAAAGCAATTAGAGTTAGTGGATATAAAGTTCATACTTCAAATATTGATGTAGATTGAAATTCAATGAAATTAAGAAACATTGGTTTAGCAGAATCTGCTTCTTATGGATTAGATGGTTATGCTATGTTAGATCAAATATCTTTAAAACAAAGTAGTAGTTCAAATAATAGTAATGATTACTTAAATGTTTCATTAAAATTAAACTACTTTACAGAATTCTATGTTGATAATAATGGACAAGTTTTAGTTTCAGGATCAGGATCAAGACTAGAAAAAAGAGATTCAAGTGGAATAACACCAACAGAGTATTACAAAGATTCTGAGGGTCAAGAAATTAAGGATAATGATGGAAAACCAATTCCTATATTATATAAACCAGGTGAAA